>CAVHXU010000012.1:0-78303 GCA_963640185.1 Lachnospiraceae bacterium
CCCGCCGGGGCACTGGGGACCGGATTCCCCAGACCCCTTGGGTCGCTGCGCTCCGGATAAGCGATTCCGGTCGGGAAAATAAATGTCCGAAACTTGCAAATAAGGGTCACAAAACCTACATTTGCATCGTCTTTAATGCGTACGGAAAATGACAGAGAAGGATTTCGCCAAGAAAATTGTGGCTTTGACCTCTCGGCTCCGCCTTTTTGCGTGCAAGCTGCTGGGAGATGACACCTATGTCGACGATGTCATTCAGAATGTACTTCTGAAGACTTGGAAACAGCTTTCGTCCGGGACATCGATTCTCAATGCGGAAGCCTTTCTGATGCGGTCAGTCAGGAACGAGTGTCTGGACTGGGACAAGAGTTTCCATTCGAAGCACATTGCCCCGACCGACGACCTCACGAAGAACGACATCGCACAGGGCGACATAGAAAAGTCTCTGCAGGAGAAGGATGCAGTGGGCAAGCTCAATGTCTTCATGATGGATCTGCCTGAGAATCAGCGCTGTGCCATCATCCTTAAAGACTATCTGGGCTATGAGACCAAGGAGATTGCGCTTATGCTCGGAGTCTCGGAAGAGGCTGTGAGACAGGCGCTTTCCAGAGGACGGAAAGAGCTTCGCCGGAGATTTCTGGAAGAAGAGTGATTTTTCCCGGATTCCGTGCAACTTTCCGCCAGGAAAGGCATCTATTGATGCGGGAGTTTGAGTGACGACATTTTTAACGACATTTTAGAGACAGGGATATGGCACTGCTTAACAAGACAGAAAAGATGAGACGGCTTCTGGACCGTTACTTTGAGGGCGAGACTACTGAAAAGGAGGAGGCCGTGCTCAGAAAGTATTTCCTGTCCGGCAAGGTGGACGCATCCCTGACCCGGTATCAGGAGATGTTCGCGGCCGTGTCTATGGAAAACGCGGTCGGGGTCTCCTTCAGGAGCAAACGGGGACTGGAGTGGTCCACCCCCATCTCGGCGGCGGCTTCAGCGGCGGCCTGCCTTGCAGTTCTTGTCATCAAGAGTTAAATATTTGACATCCACGATTGCGGCGAATGTATTTTTCACTACATTTGCCGCGATTTTTCTGCCGGGCCATCAGAACCGGTGCAGGCGCGGAGAACAGAAATGAAATTTCAATAAATCCAATAACATGATGAAAAAGTTTATTATGGCGACAGCCCTGACACTCGGAGTGTCCGTGGCTGCAATGGCTCAGCCAAGAGCTATCGGCGGACGTTTCGGCTATTCCGGCCTTGAGGTCAGCTATGAGCACACCCTCGGCGGCAACAACTTTATGGAACTCAATGCGGGCCTCGACTACATCGGCCGCATCGGAGGAAAGGCGGCGTTCACCTACAACTTTATGATCGCCCAGCCCAACTGGACAGACAGAGGAGAGTGGGGCATCTACGCCGGTCCGGGCGTCACCCTCGGCTATGTAGGCGATCTCATCAGATACAACTATGATGACGGCACGAACAAAGTGGCGGCAAAAACTTACGGCAGAGGCTTTATGGCGGCGATAGCAGCCCAGGTGGGTCTCGAATACACTTTCTGGTTCCCTCTCCAGCTTGCGGTGGATGTCCGTCCGTACTTCGGTCTGCACGTCTGGGATGGCAAGGTCCAGAGCGGTGCCACAACTGTCACCTACAAGGACCAGCGCAAGGCCGGCTTCTACGATTACGGTTTGTGGGGCTTTTTGCCTACATTGTCCGTGCGCTACCGCTTTTAGACAAGCCTCGCGCCATCTTTTGTCTGGCCTCTTGAAGTGAAAGAGCCACAAGGGGCTGACCAAAATGTGATTTTGGTCAGCTCCTTGCCTTTTGTCCAACCCCCAGTCACTATCGTGACAGCCCCACCGGGGCACTGGGGACCGGATTCCCCAGACCCCTTGGGTCGCTGCGCTCCGAAATGTGATTTTGGTCAGCTCCTTGCCTTTTGTCCAACCCCCAGTCACTATCGTGACAGCCCCACCGGGGCACTGGGGACCGGATTCCCCAGACCCCTTGGGTCGCTGCGTGACAGCCCCGCTTTTGGTCAAGCCTTTGGGTTGTCAGGAATTTTATGTAATTTTGTGGCTTGGTCTCCCGGCCGGAGACCGGAAAGACAAAGAAGTGTTTAACTATTCTGACTCAATCAACCGATTATGAGAACATTCGTAAAATCCGCAATTGTCATTGCAGTTCTGGGAACAGTACTCCCGTTCGCCGCCAAGGCGCAGGACATCATCCTCACCAAAGACTCTCAGATCATCAAAGCCTATGTCCAGGAGATCAACGAGGACAGCATCTCATATAAGAAAGCCGAGAATCCGGACGGCCCCACATACCGGATCTCCGCTGGCAATATCATAAAAATCAGCTTTCAGAACGGCACGGAAGAAGTCTTCGGCGACAATACGTCTGACAAGGCGTCATCGTATGCGGTGAATCCTGTGGCTGCGGGCCAGCTGCTTGACCACAGCAGAGGCGACGTGCTTCTCAACGGCAGAAAGTTGTCGTCAGAGGAAATGTCCTCCCTGATGCCTTACGACATCTACAAGCAGGCTGCCGGAGGCCAGCATATGCGGAATGTCGGCAAGGGGCTGATGATCCCCGGAGCGATATTGATGGGAACTGGCTTTGTGTGGGGGATACTGGCCGGTGTCTCCGTAGACTACTCCGACTACGGAGTTGGCAGCGACTATTGGACATTTCTCAGCCTCGCAATCAGCAGTGAAGTCATAGGAACCCCTCTGCTCTCCGCCGGCGTCGCGCTCTACTGTGTCGGCAACGGCAGGATCAGACGCGCGGTGAACAATTACAATGAACAGTTCGCCACCAAGCAATACAGCCTCAATCTGGGCAGCACCCGCAACGGATTCGGACTTTATCTGAACTTCTGAGCCGGAGGCGGATCGCCACCAAGTTCCAAGGTCTAAGATCCAAGATCTAAAATCCAAACAGATATAATGAAGAGAATCTTGATTATCGCCGCTGCAGCCGCGCTCGTCGCGGTTTCATGCGAAAAGAAACCGGAGACATCACACGAAGTGTTCTCCGTGGCCGAGACAGAGGCTACTGTCCCCACGGACGGGAATGAAGGCAATCCGGGCAGTTTCACGTTCACTGCCAACGCGCGCTGGACAGCATACGCGAGCGCTGACGCGAAAGAATGGCTCACATTCTCCCCTACCGGCGGAACGGCAGGGAAAATGACCATTAAATTCACGGCCGCTCCCTACCGCAGCACATCCACCGGCCACAACTACAACAACCGGGTGGGCACCATCACTCTCGTCTCCGGCACATCCACCAAGGATCTCACCGTCGTGCAGTCCCAGGTCAACACCCTGTCGCTTGTCTCCCGTTCTGCGGAGGCCCACTGCGACGGCGGAGAAGTGGCGATAAGGCTTCTCACCAACATAGACGACTACAGCATCTCGATTCCGGCCGGAGTCACCTGGGTGACCAGGGCTCCGGGCGAGACCCCGAAAGTCACGCCGTCCCGCACCTATTTCGAGAGAACGGCCCTGCTGCTTGTGGAGGCGTTCCCGGACGAGGGATCAAGGAGCGTGGACATCAAAATCGATGCGGAGTGTCTTGACGCTCCTCTCACATTCACCCTCACCCAGACCGATACCGAGGCGTCCGATGCCGCCATAGACAGTGAAAGATAAGAGGAAGATGGCATATAGAATTTCATTGGAGCAGGTCAGAGGACTGCTGTACGGAGACGACAAAATCAATATAAATGAACTCCCTTTGGACGAGGTGAAGGAATGCTTCGACTTCCTCAAGGATTTCTCCTCGGAAAAAGTAATCTACGGAATCAACACCGGATTCGGGCCGATGGCCCAGTGGAGAGTCGATGACGCATACCTCACCGACCTGCAGTACAACATCATCCGCAGTCACTCCACCGGAGCCGGCGAGCCGCTTTCCGACACGCTCGTGAAAGCCGCCATGGTGGCGAGACTCGGCACCTTCCTGCAATGCCGCAGCGGCGTGCACCCCGACCTCGTCAGACTCCTCGCGGAGTTCATCAACCGCGACATCTTTCCGTTCATTCCACGCCACGGCAGCGTGGGGGCCAGCGGTGACCTCGTGCAGCTCGCACACATCGCCCTCACTCTCATCGGGGAAGGCGAGGTGCACTACAGAGGCGAATGGCGTCCGTCGGCCGAAGTGATGCAGGAGAATGGTCTGGAGCCGTTCAGGATCCATATCCGCGAAGGCCTCTCCATCACCAACGGCACGTCGGTGATGACCGGCATAGCCACGGTGAACCAGTTCGAGGCCGAGCAGCTTCTCGACAGGGCCACGCTCGCAGCCGTGCTTATGAACGAGATTGCCTCCTCTTTCGACGACCTGATGGCGCCGGAGCTCAACGAATGCCGCAGGCACGAAGGCCAGCAGGTCATTGCCCGCAGAATGCGTGAACTCTCGGAGGGAAGCCGCTGCCTGCAGCAGCGCGAGCACGAGCTCTACGACAACGGGCATAGCACGGACAAGGTGTTTGACCACAAGGTACAGGCCTATTACTCGCTGCGTTGCGCTCCGCAGATACTCGGTCCGGTCTATGAGACCCTGTGCAATGCACGCCATATCATCGAAGACGAGATCAACTCCGCGTGCGACAACCCTATAGTGGACCCTGTTTCAAGGAACGTCTATCACGGCGGCAATTTCCACGGAGACTACATCTCCCTGGAGGAGGACAAGGTGAAGATAGCTATGGTCAGGGTGGCTATGACCTGCGAAAGACAGCTCAACTACCTGTTCCACGACCGCATCAACGGCATCCTCCCTCCGTTCCTCAACCTCGGAAAGCTCGGTCTCAACTACGGGATGCAGGCCTGCCAGTTCACGGCCACTTCCACCACCGCCGAATGTCAGACGCTCGCCATGCCCAACTATGTCCACAGCATCCCGAACAACAACGACAATCAGGACATCGTCTCTATGGGCACCAATACCGCACTTCTCTGCCGTCAGGTCATCGAGAACGTATGGCAGGTGATGTCCATCCACTACATAGCTCTCGCGCAAGCCGTTGACTGTCTGGGGATTGCCGACAAACTCTCGGCGGCGGGCAGAAAGGTCTACGATGACATCAGGGCCATTGTCCCGGTATTCATCGACGACACCCCGTTCTACAAGGACATCAAGGCCGTGGAGAGCTATCTCCGCAGCCATCCGCTGGATCTCAAATAGTTCTCTATGAAGTTGTTCCCCGCTCTCCGGAAAGCCTACACCCAGGACAGGCAGTCTGCGCTTGAGGCCCAGAGGCTTGCAGAGTATATCGCGTTCGCGCCTATGGTGTTTCAGGTGTCCCGGCTTATGGTCAAGTTCGGTGTGCTTGAGGCGCTCAGCCGCAGCAGGGAAGGTCTGACCGAGGAGGAGATCAGCCGCGAGACCGGCATCTCCGCCTATGCGGCCAAGATACTTCTGGAAGCGTCCCTGAGCATCGGCACAGTGAAGATTGACGACAGCACGGACCGCTACCGCATCAGCAAGGCAGGATGGTTTCTGCTCACCGACGAGGCCACGAGAGCGAATCTGGAGTTCAACCACGACGTGAACTATGAGGGGCTTTTCCACCTTGAGGAATCGCTCAGGGAGGGACGTCCCGCAGGTCTGAAGCACTTCGGAGAATGGCCCACCATCTACGAGGGACTTTCCCGGCTGCCCGAGCAGGTGCAGAAAAGCTGGTTCGGATTTGACCACTTCTACTCCGACCACTCCTTTGACGAGGCTCTCGACATCATCTTCTCCTACCGTCCCGCAAGGATTCTCGACATCGGCGGCAACACAGGCAAATGGGCCGGGCGATGCGTCGGCTTCGATGAAAACGTGCGTGTCACGGTCGCGGACCTGCCCCAGCAGATCGAGATGATGAAGAAGAATGTGGCTGGCTGGAAGGGCGCTGACAGGATAGACGGCTACGGAGTGAACCTGCTTGACTCCGAGGCCAAGCTGCCGTCAGATGCCCGTTTCGACATAGTGTGGATGAGCCAGTTCCTCGACTGCTTCTCTCCGGAACAGATAGAGAGCATCCTGCGTCGGGCATCGGAGATAATGGACGGAGAGTCACGCATCTGCATTATGGAGACATTCTGGGACAGGCAGCGTTTCGAGACATCTGCCCTGTGCCTCACCCTCACCAGCGTCTATTTCACCGCACTCGCGAACGGCAACAGCAAGATGTACCGCTCCGAGGATATGGAAAAGATTGTGAACAGAGCCGGTCTGGAGGTGGAGAGCCTTCACGACGGCATAGGATACGGACACAGCATCATGGTGTGCCGCAAAAAGATTACAAACCGATAAAAACTTGAATTTATGACTCTTCAGGAGATTGAAGCAAAAGTGACGGAGTTTCTGATTGACGAACTGGAAATTGACGAAGACAAGATATATCCCGACTCAAGGCTGAAGGAGGATATGGGCATCGACAGTCTGGAAGTCGTGGACGTGGTGGTGCTCGCCGACAAGGCATTCGGCATCAAACTCAAGCCGGAAGACTTCAAGACCATAGGGACGCTCGCGGAGTTCTGCGAGTTCATCCGCAGCAGAATGGAGGCGTAGGCACGGACTCTCCGGCAGGATATGGCTCTCGAACACGACAAGTGGAAAGGCAGGACGGGAGGCACTCCCTGGATGCAGAGATTTCTGATAAGCTATCTCCGGCATTTCAGCCTGCGTTCGCTCTATTGTCTGATGTCGCTTGTGGCGCCTTTCTATATGGTTTTCAACCACAGCGGCTATCTCGCCATCTACCACTATTTCCGCCGCAGAATGAGGCTCAACCCCATCCTGTCCTTCTTCTGGACCTGGAAGAACCACTACCGCTTCGGACAGATCATTATGGACCGCTTCGCGCTCTACGCGGGGCATAAATTCGACTTCAACGTGGTCGGCGGCGAGGAGTTCGACCGGCTCTGCGGACAAGATGAGGGGATGGTGATCCTGGGGGCCCACATAGGCAATTACGAGCTGTCGGGCTACACTCTGAGCGCGGGGAAAAAGAAGATATATACTCTCGTGTTCGGCGGTGAGACTCAGACGGTTATGGACCAGCGGGCGGAAGCGTTCGCGCAGAACGGCATCGAAATGATACGCGTGGAGGAGGATATGTCCCACATATTCAAGGTGAATGAGGCTCTGGTGGAGGGAAATATCGTGAGTATGCCCGGCGACAGGATGTTCGGATCGGGCAAACATCTGGACTGCCGTTTTCTGAACGGCGACGCGGTGTTCCCGGCAGGCCCGTTCACGGTGGCCTCGCAGAGGAATCTGCCGGTGTTCGCGATGTTCTCGATGAAGGAGTCCACCCACAGGTACAGGCTCTACGTGCACCGCCTCGATGATGAGGAAAGCAGGGCGGCCGACAGGAAGACGAGAACGGAGCTTCTGCTGAAGAAATATGTAAGATATATGGAACAGGCTCTGCTGCTGTATCCGGCGCAGTGGTTCAATTATTTTGAGTTCTGGAAAGATGGAGAAAGCGCTTGACGGGATTGACATAACGGAGCTACTGCCCCAGAGGGAGCCGATGCTTATGGTTGACCGGCTGACGGCCTGGAGTGAACGTTCCGCAGAGACCGAGTTCCTGGTGCGGCAGGATAATGTGCTGGCCGGAGACGCGGAACTGCTGCTGGAAAACGTGGCCCAGACCTGTGCGGCCCGGATCGGCTACTACAACAAATATATTCTGAAAAAGCCCGTCACTCTGGGCTATATCGGTGAAATCCGCAATTTCGAGATCTATGGTTTTCCCCGGGAAGGAGATATTCTGAAGACGGCCATTGATGTGGAGCAGGAAATCTTCGGCATCTCACTGGTGTCGGCAAAGGTCTGCGCCGGAGGAAAGACATTGGCGGAGGGAAGAATGAAGATTGCCCTGAAAGAAAGTTGATTACTGCGCCCGATGCTGATGAAAAAAGTCTGGAAAATAGCTGACAACATCGTTTCGCCTCTGGGATGGAGCAGCGAAGAGAACTGCACGGCCGCCCTGGAGGGCAGAAGCGGAGTCAGGCCTCACGAGGATGAACTTGCGGAGCCTTATATGGCGTCATTGCTCGACCGCGAGGCCGTGAGAAAGCGCGCGGAGGATGAGGGCATCGACTGCAGGCGGTTCACGTTTTTCGAACTCATCTGCATCCTGTCCGCGACATTGGCCCTGAAGTCCCTGAGATGCCGCGGCATAGACCTCCCGAAGACTCAGCTCATCCTCTCCACCACCAAGGGCAACATAGCTCTTGCGCCCGCCGGGGGCGACAGGATGTACCTTGCGCGGTCGGCCCGCATCATTTCGGAACATTTCGGACTCGGGCTGCCGCCGGTCGTGATCTCCAACGCCTGCATATCCGGCGTATGTGCGGAAATGGAGGCGATGAGACGGATAAGGGCGGGGCTCTGCGACTATGCGCTGGTCATCGGTGCCGAAGAGCAGTCGAGGTTCATTGTTTCGGGATTCCAGTCGTTCAAGGCCCTGTCTCCGGAGCCCTGCCGCCCCTTCGATGCGCAGCGCCGCGGTCTGAATCTCGGAGAGGCGGCCGCCACCGTCATCCTGACTTCTGCAGAGCATATTCCAGCAGGAAATGCCTGTTCCGGGGAGTCCCTGTGCTGGGAACTGATTGACGGAGCCGTCAGGAACGACGCCAACCACATTTCCGGACCCTCGAGAACCGGAGAGGGCAGCTACAGGGCTCTGAGATATGTGATCGACAGTCCCGAATGGGGCGGAGAGGACATCGCCGGCAGTCTGGCTGTCGTCAATGCCCACGGCACAGCCACCGCCTACAATGACGAGATGGAGTCCATCGCCATAGAGAGAGCCGGTCTGTCAGAAGTGCCTCTGAACTCGCTCAAAGGCTATTTCGGGCACACGATGGGAGCGGCCGGAGTGCTTGAGAGCATAATGTCGATGCATTCCGTGGAAAAAGGCATATTGCTGCCCACCCTCGGCTTCGAAAGCAGCGGAGTGTCGCGTCCCGTGAATGTGTCGTCCCGACTCCGCAGCACGGACAAGACTTCATTTATAAAGCTCATTTCAGGGTTCGGCGGATGCAACGCGGCTCTCGGCTTCAGACTGGGAGTCCCGGCAGGGCGGGATGAAACCGGCAGGGATGAAACCGGCAGGGCCGGTTTTGAAAGCATAGCGTCCGTCACAGTATCCCCGGAAGACAATCTGGAGGAAGAATACCGCCGTCTCGGCTGCGCCTATCCCAAGTTCTTCAAAATGGACCGGCTATGCAAGTGCGGCTTCATAGCGGCGGAAAAACTGCTCGGCTGCCTGAAGGACGGGGACGGAAAGCCAAGATACGACGGATTCGGCGACAGATGCGCGATAGTCCTGATGAACCGGAGTTCCTCCCTGTGCAACGACCTGCACTACCTCGACAGCATCAGGGACATGGAGCATTACTACCCGAGTCCGGCACTCTTCGTCTATACTCTTCCCAACATCGTAACCGGAGAGATAGCCATAAGGCATAAGATTTACGGCGAAAGCATCTTCTACATCAGCGACGCGAAAGAGGTTCGGGCAATGTCGGAAGAAGCACGGATTGCATTGCAGGACAATGAAATGGAATGGCTCATCTGCGGCTGGACGGAGTGCGGGGAGGACGGGAGATGCGAGGCGGAGGTGAAACTTCTGCACCGCCGGTCGAATCGGGAAATTTTGTAAATTTGCAGGATTGATTATTTATAACGGATGCCGGCGGAGGTTGACCCTGAGGCGCGGCATCGCAAACAGGAAATTTTATGGAAGATTTGAAGAAACAGCTCAAAGAGCAGATGATTGAAGCGCTTAACCTTGAGGGGATGACACCGGATGAGATCCAGGACGACGCTCCGTTGTTCGGACAGGGCCTCGGACTCGACTCCATCGATGCGCTTGAGCTGATCGTGCTGTTGGAAAGGGAATACGGCATCCGCCTCGCCAATCCCGCGGAGGGCAAGGAAGTGTTCAAGTCCGTGGACGTGATGGCGGATTACATCGCCGCACACAGGACCAAATAGCCCGCAGCGCCGTACAGATGTCCCGGAAAATAGTCATAACCGGATACGGCGTGGTCTGCGCCATAGGGAACAACCGCAGGGAGTGTCTTGACAGCCTGATTGCGGAGCGGAGCGGCGTAGGCCCGATGAAATATCTCGACACGCTGCACCGCGAACTGCCGGTCGGGGAAGTGAAGATGAGCGACGGAGAGATGGTGCGGAAGCTCGGACTTGACCCGTCCAGACCTTGGATAAGGACTTCCCTGATGGGGATCTGGGCTCTGCGGGAAGCTCTGGCACAGGCCGGACTGTACGACGGAGGCTCTGCGGAAGCATCGCCGGATACGGCGCAAGAAGCCACGCGCAAGGCCCTGCACGACGGATTCCCATTTATAAACGGCACTACCGTCGGAGGAATGGACCGCAGCGAGAAATACTACCGCCACTATCTCGAAGACACTCTCCACAGCGAGTATATCAGATACCACGACTGCGGAGCATCGTCCTATATGATCGCAGAGTGCTTCGGCTGCTTCAACCTGATCTCGACCCCGTCCACGGCCTGTTCGTCCGCGCTCAACTCCGTCATCAGAGGCGCGGAGATGATTCTCTCGGGAGAAGCGGAGATAGTGGCTGCTGGAGGCAGCGAATCATTGTCCTCATTCCACACCAACGGTTTCAACTCGCTGATGATTCTGGACAGCGAACTCTGCAAGCCGTTCGACAGACAGCGCAGAGGACTCAATCTCGGAGAGGGGGCGGCCTATCTCATCCTTGAGAGCGAAGAGTCCGCAGCGGCACGCGGAGCCGGAGTGATCGCCGAGCTGAAAGGCTTCGGCAATGCCTGCGACGCCTACCACCAGACTGCGTCCTCGGAAAACGGAGAGGGAGCATATCTCTCTATGTCACAAGCCCTTGATATAGCAAAGCTGAAGCCGTCCGACATTGACTGGATCAAGACTCACGGCACCGGCACTCCAAACAACGATGCGAGCGAGACCGTCTCCATCAAGAGGGTGTTCGGCGAAGCCTACCCTCCCGCATCGTCCACCAAGGCATTTACGGGACACACCACCAGTGCCTCCGGTTCCATAGAGGCGGCTTTCGCCCTTATGGCGCTTCAGGAGCAGTTCATCCCCGTCAGCCTCAACTGGAAAGAACAGGATGATAATGTCCTGACTCCCTATACGGGCAGGGGACACAGAGCAGTCAACAATGTGATTTGCAACGCCTTCGGCTTCGGAGGCAATGACAGCAGCATATTGATCGGGAAATACGCCGGCGCAAGGCAGGGAGAAAAAGGAGGAAGACCGTGAGAAATGAGATAATCGTCAGAGCCATCGCGCAGATCTCGGTGCAGAAGCCGCTCTGCGACGAATGGATGAATGCTCCGGAAGCCCTGACCGGAAAGATGATGCTTTCGCAGGAAGCGGACTACAGCCGCTTCATCCCGCCTATGGAGGGACGCCGTATGGGCAAGATGCTCAAACGCGCGATCGCCACCTCTACGACCTGTCTGCAGGAGAGCGGGACGGAGCACCCGGACGCCATAGTCACGGGAACCGGACTCGGATGTGTCCAGCACTCGGAAGCCGTGCTCAAAGAGCTGTGCTTCAATGGTGACGACAGTGTGAAGCCCACGAACTTCATGCAGTCCACCCACAACACCATAAGTTCCGTCATCGGCATACGCAGCGGGTCGCACGGCTACAACTGCACCTACTCGCAGGAGGGTCTCTCCTTTGAGAACGCTCTCGCCGATGCCGTCACGCAGATGCGCAACAAGCGGATTTCCAACGCGCTTGTCAATTCATTCGATGAGATGACTCCGAACTACTACACGATTCTGGAGAAATCGGGCTATCTGGGCGCTCCGGGAGAATGTCCGTCAGGAGAAGCCGCCGTGTCGGTCTTTTTGGAAAAGTCCGGCATCCGGAATGGAGCCTGCGTCCAGAACGCCGCCTGTCCGGAAGCCTCTGAAGAGGGGCTCTGTACCCTCAAGGGCATAAAACTCCGCTGGTGTCCGGGCGACGGCGCGGAGAAAAGGCTCAAGGAGGAACTGGACGGCCTGCTTTCCGAAGCCGGCGTCTCTCTGAAGGACATCGATCTGGTGATGACCGGAGTAAACGGAGGCGAGGACAACGACACTGTCTATCGGCACCTCTGCCCCGCCCTCTTCGGCGGCATCCCTACAGGAGGATACAAACATATATTCGGCGAATGCCTTTCCGCCTCGGCTCTTGGCTTCTATGCCGCCGCAGCCTGCCTCAGAGACGGGGTCATCCCAGAATGCATCTGTCCGGGACTTGAGGGCATAAGACCTCGCAACATATTATTGTTCAACCATTTCGACGGTAAGGACTTTTCGCTGGCACTCTTGGGCAAGACAGTATGTGGAGATTAGTACCGCTATCCGTGATTCAGGCAGTGTTCCTCTGCGGAGGTCAGGTGCTGCTGAAACTCGCCCTGAACAGGATGGGTGAGTTCTCGTGGACCTGGAAGTTCTTCCTCGCCCAGTTCACCAACTGGTGGTTTCTCGGCTGCGGCATCTCGTTCGGCATTGCCACCGTGCTTTGGCTGTACATATTGAAGAACTATCCGTTCGGCATCGCCTACCCTCTCAGCTGTCTGAGCTATCTGTTCGGACTGGTCGCCGCACTGCTGGTGTTCAAGGAGCCGGTGTCGCTGTCGCAGTGGGTCGGGGTGGTGCTGATTATGGCGGGATGTGCCCTGATTGCCAAATAGATTGAGGACAATGGGAAGATTTCTGAAACATATCGTCTGTCTGCTCTGCTTCGGCGTGATATTGCCCGGCATCGGCGGACTGTGCGTCTGCCCTGCCGGGACATTGCCGCAGGACGAAAGGGAACAAGGGCAGGAAAAGCTGACGCTCAAGCCTGTCACGAGCCTCAGCTTCGACTTTATCCAGACAAAGACTTCCGCTATGCTGGCGGAAAAGGCCGTGGCTACCGGTTCTATGACTTTCGCCGCGCCTGACCACGTCAGATGGGAGTACAAAACCCCCACCCGGACCGTGTTCGACTCGTCCGCAATGGCTTCCGGAAAAAACAAGGGGAGGTTCAGGCAGTTTTTCGCGCTGATAAGCTCCCTCGCCGCAAGCGATTCCTTTGAAAGCGACGCCAATTTCAACGTGCAGGTCGAGGATGCCGGGAAATGCTGGGCAGTCACGATGACTCCGTTGAGAAAGGATCTCAGACAACTCTTCGTGTGCCTCCGCCTCAGCATCTCGAAGCAGGACTCGGTGGCCCGCAGGATAGAGATAGAGGAGCGCGGAGGCGATCTGACGGTGATAGAATGCAGCAATGTGAAATCGGAATGAACGCGGTGCGATGAGGATTCTGGTAAGATGAAACAGGAAAACAGCATATACCGGCTGAATGCCTTGAAGGACGACGGCGGCTGCCGGGTGGCCGAAGTGGAACTGCTTAATGAATGTCCTGTCTATCAGGGACATTTCCCGGGGATGCCCATCACCCCCGGAGTGATGCTGCTCGCCATTACGAGGGAACTGGTGGACGGGATGACCGGACAGCGCTGCAGCCTCTCCAAGGTCAGGAACGTGAAATTCCTGCAGATACTCACGCCCAATCTCAGCCCGGTCCGCTTCCGCTTCAGCGAACTGAAGTCCGATGAAGCCGGAGTTTCCGTCAGGCTGTCGATTGAGAACGATATGACAGTGTTCGCGAAACTCTCTCTGGAGTACAACTTCATATAAAAATTCCATAATATCAGCCTCCGCATTTTTACGAAAAGCCGCAACGAAACGATATACCGCCGATGAACTTCTGCATCATCATACCGACCTACAACAATGCCGGGACACTGCTTTCCGTGATTGAACGCATCCCGGACCGGTTCGGGAACAGGATCGTGGTGGATGACGGCAGCGATGACGGCACGGCGGAGATTCTCTCCGAGAACGCGGACCGGCTGCACTGCACGGTCGTGACGCACGGCCGCAATCTCGGAAAAGGGCGGGCTCTTCTGAGCGGCTTCGCGAAGGCGAGGGAAATGGGATGCAGCCACGCCGTCACAATCGATGCCGACGGCCAGCACTACCCGGAGGACATCCCGGCGATGGTCTCGGCAGCCGAAGCCCATTCCGAAGCCATCATCGTGGGCAGGCGCAATCTGACTGCGGACGGGATGCCGTCGGGAAACACTTTCGCCAACCGTTTTTCCAATTTCTGGTTTCATCTGCAGACGCTGCAGAATCCGGAAGACACCCAGAGCGGATTCCGGGTCTATCCTCTCGACAGGCTGCACTGGCTGGGAATGATAACGTCCCGCTACGAAGCGGAGCTGGAGCTTATGGTTTTCGCGGCGTGGAACGGCACCGGCATAGTGAGCGAGCCTGTCAGAGTATATTACCCTCCCGAGGGACTGCGGGTAAGCCACTTCAGGCCCGTGGCCGACTTCGCGAGAATCTCGGTGCTCAACACTCTACTCTGTCTCGGGGCACTCTGCTACGGCTACCCCTCGATGCTTGTCCGAAAACTCACTGGCAAAGTCTCAAGACCGGATGAACTGAACTGCGATGAATAGACTCTTTCTGAAAATATATGATTTCCTGAGCGGACGCAAATGGCTGGCTGTCATCATTCTGGCTGTTCTGCTCGGTCTGAGCGCGCTTATGGCGCTGAATCTGCATTATGACGAGGACATTTCAGCCTTTCTGCCCCAGGATGAGCAGAGCCGCAAATACACCGAGGTCTATAAAAGGCTCGGCGGCTCGGACAAGGTCGCAGTGCTTTTCAGACTGAAAGAATGTATGAAAGCGGACACTCCGGAAGCCCAGGCAGAGACCGGCGCAGACGGAAATGAGCCGGAAAGTCGGGCGGGAGACAGCGCCGAGGATGCCGCGGAGAGGATAATCGAGGCGATGGACGCGTTCGGAGAGAAATGGGCGGAATGCGACACGGCGATGACTGTCAGCGATATGCAGACAAGCGTGGACGGCGGGGCCGTGTTCGACGTGATGGATTTCATCCGGGCAAACCACCCCTATTATCTTGACGAGGAAGACTACCGCAGGATGGATTCACTGCTCGCGGATCCCGGCTACATCGAAAAGACCATTGCCGCCGACCGCGACGCACTTCTTTTCCCCGGCTCCTCATTTACGGCCGCCAATCTCCGCTACGACCCT
This sequence comes from Lachnospiraceae bacterium, assembly GCA_963640185.1. Classification (GTDB taxonomy): domain Bacteria; phylum Bacteroidota; class Bacteroidia; order Bacteroidales; family UBA932; genus Cryptobacteroides. The sequence goes on from CAVHXU010000012.1 coordinate 15,160, forward strand.
CTGAGACTGTTCAACGGCAACTTCGCCGCGCTCCAGTCCCTAAATCCGAGCGAGAACAGCAACATAATCGATTCACACCTCTTCACCAGTGACGGAAACACGGGCATAGTGTTCTTCACTTCGCCCTACGGAGAAAGCGAGACCGGGCAGAACTCGGGACTGGTCAAGATGCTGGACTCCGCCATCAGCCTGACCGTGGACGAATTTCCGGATGTGGAGATCACGGCGACAGGAGGCCCGGTGATCGCGGTGGGCAACTCGCAGCGCATCAAGACAGACAGCATCATAGCCGTTTCCGCGGCGCTGCTGCTGATATTCGGCCTGCTGTTCCTGCAGTTCCGCAATCTGAAGGACATTCTCTGGATAGGATTGAGCATATTGTGCGGAACGCTGTTTTCGCTGGCATTCATCTCTTTTTTCAAGTCCTCGATATCCATCATCATCCTCGGCATCGGGTCTGTAATTATCGGCATAGCAGTCAATTATCCGCTGCATTACATCGATTATCTCAAATATGAGAGCGACACGCGCAAGGCCTTGAGAGCCGTCATCTCGCCGCTTGTGGCCGGCAACGTCACCACGGTGTTCGCCTTCCTGTCGCTCCAGCTCATACAGACATCCGCCCTCAAAGACTTCGGTCTGGTCGGGGCTATGATGCTGGTCGGCACCATACTTTTCTCGGTGATATTCCTGCCGGTCCTGATGCCCAACCATCGCAGCCGCAGCGCCAAAGCCCTGAAATTCAACTTCGGCTCAAGCCTGAACGACCGGACATACAACAGGATGTTCCTGCCGTTCCTGCTTGTCACCCTGCTGCTCGCCTTCCTCGGGCGCAACACGGGCTTCGACCCGGATATGCACAGCATCAACTATATGAAACCGGCCCAGGCGGAGGGACTTGAGATTTTGGCTTCGATGAACGGAGAAAGCGACGGCGGGGTCACCGTCTATGCCGTCACCGAGGCCGACGATATGGAAACGCTGCTGCAGCACAACGAGGCTCTGACAGACTCCATCAGACTCCAGTCGGACGATTGCAGGATAAGCGGCATAAGCGCCATCCTTCCGTCCAAGGCCTTGCAGGAAAAGCGGTTAAGGATGTGGAGGGAGTTTTGGACCGAGCACTCCGGCATCGCGGCCGAGGTGGAAAAGGCGGCAGTACGCCACGGGTTCACCGCCACCGCATTCGCCCCTTTCATCGAGAGTCTGGATGCCGGCTTTGAGCCCCGGGACGCGGACTATTTCGCGCCTGTCACTGACGTACTCGGGCAATCGTTCCTCATAGACGGACCCGACGGAGGGACAGCGGCCGTGAATCTTGTCAGGCTGCCTCAGGGCGAGACTCTGAAAGACAGCGACATAGACGGCACTTTCCATTTCAGCGCCGCCGATGTCAGCAATTCCCTGTCGATGCTGCTGTCCGAGGAGTTCGACACCATCGGTCTGATATGCAGCATCATAGTTTTTGTGTTCCTCTGGGTGTCCTTCGGCCGGCTTGAGGTCACGTTGATCGCATTTCTCCCGCTGGCGGTCAGCTGGCTGTGGATCGGCGGTCTTATGAGCGTATTCGGCATCTCCTTCAACATAGTCAATGTCATTCTGGCGACATTCATCTTCGGCCAGGGAGACGATTACACAATCTTCATCACCGAGGGGCTTATGCACGAATACGGCACCGGGAAGAAGATTCTGGACTCCTACCGGAGCAGCGTGGCGTTCTCGGCGCTGATAATGTTCATCGGCGTGGGCGTACTGGCGTTTGCGAAACACCCTGCCCTGAAGTCCCTGGGACAGGTGACCATCATCGGAATGTTCACCGTGGTGCTGCTCGCCTACTATCTTCCGCCGCTGGTTTTCAATCTGTTGATCAAGAAAAACGGCCGTCCGAGAGAGTATCCGGTGACTTTCAGGCGCATTCTGGAAACGGTGTCAGGGATGCTGTTCTTCCTGCTGGCGATCATCTTCATCATCCCGGGAACCAGGCTTTATTTCCTGTTCGACAAACCGTCCCGTCTCCGGAAGAGGGGCGCACCGGGACGGCCGCTCACACCGAGGGAGGAAAGGAGGCATCTGCGCTACCACATTTTCCTGCAGAAGCTTTCCGGATTCATAATCACCCACATCCCCGGCACTCATTTCTCCTGGAAAAATGCGGGGGGAGAGGATTTCAGCCGGCCGGCGGTGATCATCTGCAATCATCAGTCGCACTTCGATGTGATGATGCTGATGATGCTGAATCCCAAGACAGTGATTCTGACCAACGGCTGGGCCTGGAACAACATCTTCTACAAGACGATAATCCGTGCGGCGGAGTTCTATCCTGCGGCGGATGTGATGAGCGAGAATGTGGACAGTCTGCGGGACCTCGTCCGGAGAGGCTACTCGATAGTGGTATTCCCCGAAGGTACGAGAAGCCTTGACTGCAGCATCAGACGCTTCCATCCGGGAGCGTTCGCTCTGGCGGAGAAACTGGGTCTGGACATTCTGCCCGTCGTGCTGCACGGCTTCGGCAAGGTGCTCCCGAAAAATGAGCTGCTGAGCCGGGGCGGCGAAATGTATGCCGAAGTGCTGCCGAGAGTGACTCTGCAGGAGATGGGGGCCGACCTGAGGGAAAGGACACGGGCTTTCCGTCAGCTCTATGTCGAGAACTATGCGAGGATCAGCAGGGAAAGGGAGACCGCCGAATATTTCGTGCCTTACATCAAGCTCAAATATGCCTACAAGGGGGCTGATGTCGAGAAGAATGTCAAACTGATGCTGAAGGATCTGAGCTGGACGAGGAATCTTCCTGCGGACTCGGTGAAATGCACGATCACCAACTGCGGGGCTGGAGCCGGAGCGCTTGCCCTGGCTCTGTCAAGACCCGAGCTGGAGGTCTATGCGAGCGAGCCGGACGAGGATCTCTTCGCCGTGGCAAAGGCTTGCGCCGGGATTCCGGAGAACCTGCACTTTGTAGAAGCCGGACAATGAAGAGCTGCATCATCATAGGCGGCGGTTGCGGCGGACTCTTTAGCGGAGCGGTCCTGGCAAGGCTGGGATGGCGCGTCACCGTGCTTGAGAAGAACCGCAACATCGGCGGAGGGCTATCGACATTCCGGCGTGAAGGAGTGGATTTCCAGCCGGGGATGCATATTGTCGCGGGCTTCGGGGATGCCGTGGGCAATGTATTCCGACTGCTCGGAATAGATGCCGGAGTGGAGAACTGCCCGAGGAGAATCTTCGTCTTCTCCGATGGCAGCATACGCGAATTGCCTCCGGGAGAAGCGGAGACCGTGGAATATCTGTGCAGAGAGTTTCCGTCGGAGGAAAGAGGCATAAGGGCTTACTACCGGAGAATCCGGGAAATCTACGATTCCGTACCTCTGCTCGGATGGGCCGCGTCGCTTGGGAGCCTGCAAGACCTCTTCTCCGGAGACATTTCAGACCTTGCCGCGAACGTGTCCTCGGAAGACGGGCTTGTCAGTGCGGATTCATTCATAGACCATTACATCTGCGATCCCCGCCTCAAGGCCATTCTGGGAAGTCTCAACCTGCTGAGCGGCACGGAGAAAGCCGTCACGCCAGCATATATCCACGGGATTGTCAACGAGTTATATACCAGACAGTTCGCCATTTTCCCACAGGGCACTGAAAGCATAGTGCGGCAGTTGTGCGGCATCATCAGCTCCGCGGGAGGGCAGGTCATAGGGGGCGCGGAAGTGAAAACGATACGCTGTGGGGAGAATGCTGACGGAGAGAGAATCGTGAGCGCCGTCACCACGGCTGACGGCAGGAAATGGACTGCCGATGCCTACATCGGAGCCGTCTCCCCTGCCCTGCTGGCCAGTATCTGCGTCGGGAAAGGGCCTTTCACCAAGTTCCAGAAAGAGCGAATCGACCGCCTCAGGGACGGATTCTCGATGTTCAGCGTCTATGCCGTGCTAAGTCCGGACTCCCCAGTCCCTGAGGGTGCCTGTTTCTGCTACAGGGACTACTGTTCCGTTTGGGAGCACTGTTCCTCAAGCTCCGCCGTGGCGGCATCCTCCTCAGAAAAGTCCTGCAGTCCTGCGGAGGTCGACCCCGATAGCGAAAGCGGCTCCTGGCCGGATGGTGTACTCTTCACCAGACACGGCAACCGGCTCACCGCCCTGTCCGCAATGGCGTACTCCGAAGTGGAGAAATGGAGTGACAGCCGCAGCGGGCGAAGGGGGAAAGAATATGAGGAATGGAAAGCCAGAAAGACCGATGCCGTCATCGAGGCCATAGCCAAAGCGACATCCCAGCACTATGGCAAGTCCTATAGCGGAGATCCGCTTGGCTGCGATGCCGGATCCGGAGCCCCTTGCAGCGACATCAGCTCCGTCAAAGCCGCCCTCGGCATCAGGGTGCTCTGCTCGGCCTCCCCTCTGAGCATACGCGACTGGTTCGGAACGCGTTCCGGAGCAGCCTACGGCTTCAGCATAGACTGTCACGACCCATTGTCCTCCGGATTCTCGCCGCGCACCAAAGCCGCCAACTTCTTCCTGACCGGCCAAAGCATCTACCTACACGGTCTCTGCGGCACAATGATGAGCGCCCTCCTCACTGCTAAGGCAATCATTGTCTCCCAATCTCGGGGTTAGGGCTGACCAAAAGGTGATTTTGTCCAGCCCCTTGTCATTTGTCCAACCCCCCAGTCACTATCGTGACAGCCCCTATGGGGCACTGGGAACCGTATTCCCCAGACCCCTTGGGTCGCTCCGAAATTCCACTACCAGTCATCAGAACGGAACGGAGCTGCAGGAAGTCCCATCGAACCGGTGAGATTGCCTGTTTGGAAGTCTTTGAAACAGTATCTGACGGCAACAGGAGCAGGCACCTCCGGGCATTCGAGCACCACTGAACCGTCTTTCCTTTCCGCGCGTGCAGGATGGAAGACCCTGTCTTCACCGGCAATTTCAAAACCCTTGATGTCGTGCCACGGACTCAGGCCGTCATACCTGGTGTTGGCAAAATTCACTATGAGTTTGTCGCCGTCCGTCTCGAAGTCCCTGTAAACCGGTCCTTCCACAGTCAGCCCGGCCATTCCGTAGTCGCGGTTCAGTGCCAGCAGGGCGAGCCGTTCGCCCACCTCCTTCTTGCGGCAGGGATGGATCTGGTCACCCTCATAATCATAGACCAGATCATTGGTGGTCACTATGCCGCTGTTGGGAATCATCCCTACGGCCTTTCTCTGGGCTTCACGGATTTTCGCCCCCCAGGTACCGTCGCCGCCATAGATGTACGGCGCCAGCTCCACCTCATAGAAAGGAATATCTCCCTGTCCCCAGAGATCTCTCCAGATGCCCACCATCGTCGCCAGCCTCCCCGGATAGAATTCGTGGGCCCAGGCGTTGGTCTCGCCCTGATACCAGATGAAGCCCCTGATGGTGTAATGCCTTATCGGATAGAGCATCCCGTTGTACATAATGTATGGGCTGCAGCAGTTGTACCATCCGCCCGGATCGCGGAACGGTTCGTATTGTCCGCTTGGGATTGTGCCTGCGGGATAGCTTCTGACCACCTCCTCTGGCAGCCAGCCCTCGACTCCTGTGCCGCCCCAGTTGCAGGCGATGATGCCCACCGGGACATCTATTGCCGAATTCAATGTGGTGGCGAAGAACCATCCCACTGCCGTGAAATCTCTGGCCGTGACAGGGTTGGTCTCCACCCAGCCGCCGCTGACATACTCGGTCGGCTGCAGTTCCCCGGTCTTTGGGATTTTCACTTCACGCACCTTGTCTTTCCATTCCCTGGCCGACAAGACCGCCTCCAGGCCTCCCTCGACCGGGCAGCTGTGGAATCCGTTGAGCGGCATCTCCATATTGGACTGTCCTCCGGCAAGCCAGACTTCGCCGATGAGGACATCGGAAAGAGTCACCGCGCCGTCCTTGTCCGATATGGTGACGGTCTGAGGTTCGTAGCCTCCCTTCGGAGTCTTTACAGCAAGCTGCCAATTGCCCTCGGAGTCAGCGGCGGTCGTGAACTTTTCCCTGCTCCAGGACACTTTCACCGTCACTTTTGATGAAGCTGCGGCTGTGCCCCAAAGGTTGGCGCGAGTCTGCTGCTGGAGGATGCAATGGTCTCCAAGCTGCTCGGGAAGACGGATTTTAGCCTCCGCATCAGCGGCCGCGAAAAACAGTGACAGCGCTGCGGCTGTCTTGAACATAGTTTTGAATGTCATTATTCTGTGTTTTAAATCATTTGTATCCTCTCTAAAACCTCCAGACACATTCTGGTGTTGTGATATGGACATTTCCAGAATCCCGCCTTGTCGTCGGCCGTGTTCACGCTGCCGTCAGCCCGCAGGCTCCAGTGCCACTCTCCGTTCCGCCCATCAACGATGTGATCACGGATGAATTTCCAGCAGTCCCAGGCCATCTGCAGAGCAGTTTCATCCCAGGTAAGCTGATAGACATTGAGGTAGCCCACCACAGCCTCCGCCTGCACCCACCAGTGTCTGTCGGCGTCTATCGAGGCGCTGTCCCGGTTGAGCTCATAGATCATTCCGGCTCCCGGCACATAGCCCTCGGACGAAGCGGAAGCGATCTGCACTGCAAGCGACGCCATCTCGGCGGAGCGTTCCCCTATCACCGACGCCGCCTCGCAAAGAAGCCAGGAAGCCTCTATGTCGTGGCCGAACGAGACGATGTTCCTCTTGCTGTTCCATTCGTTGTCGAAGAAAAGCCGCAGATGGAAAGTGTCCCTGTCGAGAATCTTTTCGCTGAAAAGCCACAGCAGGTTGTGAATCCTTTCCTTGAGCCCCTCATCGGGCCAGACCCGGTACAGCGCCGTGTATGGCTCGATTATGTGGAGGTGGGTGTTCATCGTCTTGCACTCGTTGGCATCCTTCTCGCTCAAGCGCATATCCCCGATCGGACTCCAGTCACGGGCCAGAGCCTCCAGATAGCCGTTGCGTTCCTTGTCGAAGCTGTGTTCCTCTATGTCGCGGAAAAGCCTCTGAGCCAGCAGCAGAGCCTCCTTGTCTCCGGTCGCGCGGACATACTCGCTCAGTCCGTAGATGGCGAAGCCTATGGCATAGATCTGCTTTTTGGTGTCAAGCGGCCTGCCCTCGGAATCAAGGCTCCAATACACTCCGCCGTATTCGGGATCGAGGAACCGGTCCGCGATCTCTCTTTTGGCTCGGGTGGCAATCTCCAGATACTCAGGCTTCTGCAACACACGGTAAGCCGCAGAGAAAGCCCAGAGGATGCGCGCATTCAGAACGGCGCCCTTGGGGGCTGCGGGGTCTTCCGCACCTTCTCCGCTGATTCTCCCCAGAAAGCCGCCCCGGGGATCGACGCATCGCTTGATCCAGAACGGAAGTATGTTGTCCGTCAGGTTTTTGCTGACCTCTTCATACAGGTCCCGCAAGATAGATTCTCTGTCCATAACTCAATGTGGTTATCCAAACAAAGTTACTAAAAGATTGCATAAATCGCAGCCGGAAGACGACATATTCGCCGCAGAGAAGGAAAAATATCATTGCCTGCTAAAAAAGTATCAGAAAAACAATATCTTTGCAAAACACCACACAGGGCATTCATCCGGACACGGCGGACGGACTCCGGAGATGCCGGAAATTTTGCTGAAACTGACCATTATGAGCGAAGTGTTGACCGAGATCACCCAGCTGTCCGAGCTCGACTGCTTTTACATTGTTGAAAGACACAAGACCGAGTTCACCTACCCCCTGCACCGGCACCGGGAGTTCGAACTGAATTTCGTGGAGCACGGAGCGGGAGTGAGACGGATAGTGGGCGACAGCATCGAGACCGTCGGCGACTATGACCTGGTGCTCATCGGGGCTGAGAATCTGGAGCACGTCTGGGAGAACGGAGAGTGCAAAAGTCCCGACATCCGGGAGATCACGATACAGTTCTCCCCGGATTTCCTCGGCAGCAACATACTGGAGAAGAACCAGTTCGACTCGATACGCAAAATGCTGAAAGCGGCGGATCACGGCCTGGCGTTCCCCGTCGATGTCATTATGAGGGTCTATCACTACATTGACACGATGGCTTCGGAGAGCGACCGCTTCGTGCAGTTCATCAAGTTTATGTACATCCTGCACGAAATGGCGAAGGGGCCTTATAAGGTTCTGTCCAGCAGTTCATTCGCCCATTCGGCGAGGAATAGGGAGAGCCGCCGGGTGACCAAGGTGAAGCAGTATATCAACGACCATTATTCCGAGGCCCTGAAGCTGGACGATCTGGCAGCTCTGGTGGGGATGAGTCCGTCGGCTTTCAGCCGTTTTTTCAAGATGAGGACGGGGAAGCCGCTGTCGGATTATGTGCTGGACATCAGGCTGGGATATGCCGCCAGAATGCTTGTGGATTCGACCAAGAACATCTCGGAGATCTGCTATGAGAGCGGTTTCAACAACCTTTCCAACTTCAACCGGATATTCAAGTCGAGACGCGGTTCCACGCCCCGTGATTTCCGTGCACTGTACAAAAAAAACAAGATTATAGTATAGTTCGGCACTAAAGTTGAGCACCTGCGCGCCGGTTTTATTTATCAAGGTCAGTATTATGAGCAATAACGATATCAACCGGAAAGCGTTGGAGTATCACTCGGCGTTTCCTGCCGGCAAATTGGAGGTGAAAGCCACCAAACCTCTTGAAAATCAGGAAGACCTGTCACTGGCATATACGCCGGGAGTAGCCGTTCCCTGCCTTGAGATCCAGGAGGATTATCACAAGGCGTACCGCTACACCTCAAAGGGCAATCTCGTGGCTGTCATAACGAACGGCACCGCCGTCCTCGGTCTGGGGAACATAGGAGCGCTCGCGGGGAAACCGGTAATGGAGGGCAAGTCGGTGCTGTTCAAGAAGTTGTCCGGCATCGACGCAATCGACATAGAGGTGGATGCCACTGACATCGACGAGTTCTGCCGTACTGTCAGGAACATAGCACCGACTTTCGGGGGAATCAACCTTGAGGACATCAAGGCTCCGGAGTGTTTCGAGATAGAGAAACGGCTCCGTGAGGAACTGCACATTCCGCTTATGCACGATGACCAGCACGGAACAGCCATCATCAGCGCCGCGGCGCTGGTCAACGCGCTTGAGATAGCGGGGAAACACATCGGGGACGTGAAGATGGTGGTCAGCGGAGCCGGTGCAGCCGCCATAGCCTGCACCAGGATGTACGTGAGCCTCGGTCTCCGCAGCGAAAATGTGGTGATGTGCGACAGCAAGGGCGTCGTCCGCGCAGACAGGACGGATCTCAATGAATACAAGCGCGAGTTCGCTACCACAAGAGACCTCCACACTCTCGCCGAAGCGATGGCGGGAGCGGATGTTTTCGTGGGATTCTCAAAGGGAGGCACGGTGACTCAGGATATGGTCCGCTCGATGGGCAGCCACCCTGTCATCATCGCTATGGCCAACCCTGTTCCGGAGATCGGCTACTGCGAAGCGAAAGAGGCGAGGCCGGACGCGATTATGGCGACAGGCCGGTCTGACACACCTAATCAAGTGAACAATGTGAGCGGCTTCCCGTATATCTTCAGGGGCGCGCTTGACACCTGGTCTTCAGCCATCAACGAGGAGATGAAGCACGCTGCGGTGAAGGCGCTTGCGGAACTGGCCAAGGAGCCTGTGCCGGACCCTGTTCTGAAGGAATATGGACTGAAGGAGCTCCACTACGGACCTGAATACATCATCCCGAAGGCTCTTGACCCGCGTCTTCTGGTCAAAGTCTCCACGGCTGTAGCCAAGGCCGCCATCTCCTCCGGAGTGGCCCACAGGACCATCACCGACTGGGATGCCTATGCTGAGGAACTCCGCCGGTGGATGGAGGTGAAGTAGTTCAATTCAACAATTCAAAAGAGAGTAATAGTCCGGTCGGCTATCCGGACCGTTACCGGTGCGGTATGCCCGGGAACGGCGCGGACGATGATTTGGGCATATCCGTTGAACGGAGTGACTGTCACCTGATTGCGTTCCGCAGGAGTTTTGCCTTGAGGACGCTCGACGGCCTTGAAGCCAGGGTTGCCGTTGCCCCATCCCAGAATCTCCGCCCCGACGGCTGACACATCGATTTCCGGCAGGGACGAACAGATGTCTATGATCGCCACATCTCCGTTTTGTCCGCTGTGGTGTGCAGTGATCTCAAGACGTGGAACAGGAGCGGGGAAAACGTCGGAAGCGACTTTCTTTCCAGACCGGTAGCCGACGGCTCTGAAGACCGGAGAGTTTGAGGCCGCCACATCGTTCCCGTCCCGGCCTTCCAATATGCCGCCCGCTTTCCATACCAGATGTCCGTCTTGAGGCATTTTCTTGGTGCCCAGCGACTTGCGACCCGCATACAGCTGCACCTCGGAGCAGTTGGAATAGACCCATATTTCGCCGTTGTACGGGCCGCAGATGTGAACGAGGGGCTCCTCCGGCTTCCACGCGGCACGAAGATAGAAAGCCTCGTCCTTCGGAAAGCCGCAGTAGTCGAAGATGCCGAACTGGGAACCGGTGGCCGGCCAGCTCATCGGATTGGGTTCGCCGCGATAATCCATACCGGTCCAATAGAAAAGACCCAATGCCCAGGCATGCTTCCTGTAGAATTTCCATCCGTGTTCAATCACATTCACTCTGCCGGCCGTGTCAAGCCTGTTCAGTGGTGCCATCCAGCCCTCCTCCGGCACAGTCCGGTAATTGCCACGCGTGCCGCAGCCCGTGGTCTCTTCCGTGCCGACGGCGCATTTCTCCGGGTAGAGACGGTGATAGTCCTCGACGGGATTCTGCACTATGTAGTTGTAGCCGAACACATCCACTCCCTTGACCAGCTCGGGGCCCCCTGAGTTGCCGTAGATGCTCGGCCTCGACGGATCGAGGCTGTGCACGAACTCGCTCATTCTCAGAGCGATCTCGGTGCCGGCCGCACTGTGTTCCAGAGCCCATTCCTCATTGCCGATGCTCCACAGGATCACCGACGGATGGTTGCGGTCGCGGTCAATCATATTGCGGAGCTGCCCGAGCTGTTCTTCATTGACTCCGAACTGTCGGTTCTCATCTATCACCAGCATACCCATCTCGTCGCAGAGATTCAGCATCGACGGCGAAGCGCAGTTGTGCGAGCAGCGTATGGCATTGAAACCATATTCCTTGAGACGGGCAATACGGTAGCGCCAGAGCTCATCCGGCACGGCGACACCCACTCCCGCGTGGTCCAGATGCATATTCGCGCCCTTAAGCTCCAGAGGCACCCCATTGAGAAGAAAGCCTCTCTCCGGGTTGAACTCTATGGTCCTCACCCCGAAGCGGCAGGAGTACTCGTCAGAGACCTCCCCGCGATACAGCAGTCTGACCTTCAGAGTGTAGAGATAGGGATCATCGACACTCCAGAGGCGGTCGGCGCGGTCAACTCCCGCCCCGGAAGCATCCAGTATGGAGATCTCCACCGTGACATCCGAAGCCGACACGGAAGCATCGGCAAAGACATAATCCATTGAGACGCAACCGGTGTCAACAAAAGCGCCGGCAGAGGTCCCTCCCTTCTGCCCGATGCGCAGGGAATTCGGCTTCAGAGCTACCGGACCCGCCTTGTGAAGCCGGACATGGCGGTAGATGCCTGCGCCCTCATAGTACCAGCCCTCCTCCAGAGAGGCGTCACAACGCAGCGTCAGCACATTGTCACCACCGCAGTCGAGATATGGAGTCAGGGTATATACTCTTGATGCATAGCCGCTTATCTCGTGACCAAGGTAGAACCCGTTGCAGAACACCTCGCTGTTTCTGAACACGCCCTCGAACTCCACGCTTATCTGCCTGCCCCTGTCCGACTCCGGGATGAAGATGTGCCGGCGGTACCAGCCTACCGAGTTTTCGGGATATTTCCAACCCACACACTTATAGCCGTGAGAGTGCGACGCTTCAGGGCTGTACGGCAGATCCACCACCCAATCGTGGGGAAGATTGACCCTCTGCCAGGCCGAGTCGTCGAACGAAGGCATAATCGGGGACTTGCTGTGGTTCGAACTCTGCGCCTTGCACAGATAGGTGAAATATTCGGTGCCGTGAGTGAAATCGGCCTCCATCGAAGCGGCGTTGCCGAGCGAGAATGTCCAGCCGTCGTCGATAAGGACCGAGCCGACGGAAACGGAGGCGCTGTCGGCGACAGATGAAGCACTGGAGACAAGTGATGCCGAGCCGGAGAGGGGCGAGGCGCTGTCGGCGGGAAATGTCAGGCAGAAAGCCGTCCGGCACAGAAGGCCGGCGAGGACGGACAATAGGAATCTTTCAGTCATAGCGTAATCTAAAATATCTCTGCAGCCTGCTGTGAGGTCTTTCCTGCAGCCCCTGGAAAGCCCGGGCGAATTCGGGGGATAATCAGAGGTACAGATCCAAAGTGTGGTTACCTGCGGTATATTCTATAAAATGGGATTTCCCGCTGTTCGAGTTATGGACAGTGATGTCATAGACAGCGTCACGGAATACGCGGCGTATGCGGTATTCCTTGACAGAAGCTGGGAGACAAGGCTTTATCAGCAGACCGTCATACTCCGGATGCACGCCCAGAAGATACTCCGAGACCGTGTGCCAGTTCCATGCGGCCGTTCCGGTCAACCAGCTGTTCTTCCCTTCGCCCGGTCTGGCGGCATCCTTGCCCGCGAGCATCTGGCAATATACATAGGGTTCCACCCTGTGCAGAGTCTGGTCTCTGACAAATGCCGGAGAGATACGGCAGTAATGCTTCCAAGCATCATCCGACCTGCCGGCGAGAGCCTCGCCGATGATCACCCACGGGTTGTTGTGGCAGAAGATGCCGGCGTTCTCCTTGTATCCCTGCGGGTAGGAAGATATCTCGCCATATTCGATGTAGTAGCGGCTGTAGGCGGGATTGAGAAGCACTATGCCGTGCTCGCTGTCAAGCATTTCCCCGACGGAATCGAGCGCCCTGTCGCACAGTCCCCTTTCCGCGCCGATGCGCGCCATCGTGCACCAGCCCTGGCTCTCGATATATATCTTTCCCTCCGCATTTTCCGAGGAGCCCACCTTCTTCCCGAAGAAATCGTAGGCCCGCAGGAACCATCGCCCGTCCCACCCGTGTTTCTCCACGGAGTCAGACATCCTCTGCACCCAGGATTCGATGGTGGCTGCCGAGCGGCCGTTTCTGAGAGTCAAAGCGCCGGCGCATTTGCCCGGATTCTTCTCGAGATATTCCAGCAGCTTCGCAAAGTCCCTGCCCACAACCACATACAGGCCGGCTATCATCACAGATTCGGCCTTGCTGCCGTGAGTCCTGTTCTCCGAGGTCTGGAACGAATCGTCGGGATTGGAGGAAAAGCAGTTGAGATTGAGGCAGTCGTTCCAGTCGGCCCTGCCGATAAGCGGCAGACCGTGGGGACCGAGATTCTGATTTATGTGGAAGAAGCTGATGAACAGATGCTCCAGCAGGGACTTCCCGCTGTCCGGGACATTGTCGAACGGCACCTGCTCGTCGAGAATGGAAAAATCCGCCGTTTCCCTGAGATAGGCCGTCGTGCCGAAAATCAGCCAGAGAGGATCATCGTTGAAACCTCCGCCCACACCGTTGTTGCCCCTCTTGGTGAGCGGCTGGTACTGATGGTAGCAGCCGCCGTCGGGAAGCTGCGTCGCCGCTATGTCCAGAATCCGCTGACGGGCGCGGGACGGGCTCTGATGGACAAAGCCTATCAGATCCTGATTGGAGTCCCGGAAACCCATCCCCCTGCCTATGCCGCTTTCGAAGAAACTGGCGCTGCGGCTCATATTGAATGTGACCATACACTGGTACTGATTCCACACATTCACCATCCGGTCGAGCTCCGGCACTGAAGAATGAACCTCAAAACGGCCCAGAATATCCTCCCAGTAGAGTTTCAGAGCCCTGAAAGCTTCATCCACCTGAGAGGAAGTGCGGAATGAAAGCAGGATGTCGAAGGCTGAGGATTTGTTGATGAGGGCGGAACAGGATGTAATGGCCGCGCCGGCAAACGGAGTCCCTGCAACCCTGTACTCCTGACCGGACAATTCCCCGGCAGTCAGCTGGTTTTCGAACTTGGCATCATCCGGCATCTCCACATAGCCGAGCACGAATATCAGGTCGCGCGACTCCCCGGGGGCGAGGCTCATTGATATGCAATGGGATGCGATCGGGCTCCAGCCGTGGGCCACCGAACCCGAGGATCTGCCCTCCGTCACGACGCGGGGAGCGTCGAAACCGTTGTACAGCCCCAGAAACGCCTCCCGGTCGGTGTCGTAGCCCTCCACGGGAGCATTCATTCCATAGAAAGCATAATGATTGCGCCTTTCGCGATATTCCGTCTTGTGGTAGATGACGCTGCCCTTGATCTCGACCTCGCCGGTGGAAAGATTGCGCTGGAAGTTTTCCATATCCGTCTCGGCGTTCCACAGGCACCATTCCACAAAAGAGAACAGCCGGAAGTTCTTGGTCACGGACCCGGTATTGGTCAGAGTGACTTTCTGGACTTCACATCTGTATCCCGCCGGCACGAAAAACAAGGCACTCGCCCGCAGGCCGTCCTTCTCGCCTGTGATGCGGGTGTAGCCCATTCCGTGGCGGCATTCGTAGAAATCGAGAGGAGTCCTGCACGGTTTCCAACCCGGAGACCAGACCGTCCCGCCGTCGTTGATGTAGAAATAGCGCCCTCCGCTGTCCATCGGCACCCCATTGTAGCGGTAACGGGTCAGGCGGCGGAACTTGGAGTCGCGGCAGAAACAGTAGCCCCCGGCCGTGCCGGATATCAGCGAAAAAAAATCCTCTGTTCCGAGATAGTTGATCCACGGCCACGGTGTAGCCGGATCCGTTATCACATATTCCCGTGACTCGTCGTCAAAATGGCCGTAGGACTTCATCAGGTGGCGGTTGAAAGTTAATAAGAAGGCATCACAACGCCATATTTCTGTCTATCAGGGCATTGAGTCTCTCGACGGACTTGCCTGTAAAAAGGCCGTCAGACCCGGTGTGCAGGCAGTAGTCCACCAGACGGTCAACAGTGCTGGTGGCCACGTGCATACGGGTGTCGCAGGAAGCATAGTAGATGAACACCCTGCCATCCTCGTCCGCAATCCAGCCGTTGGAGAAAAGCACGTTCATAACGTCACCCACATATTCCCAGCCTTCCGGCGCCATCAGAAAACCGGCCGGCTCCGCGATGACCTCGGACGGGTCATCAAGCGAAGTCATATACATATAGAGCACATATCTGAGCCCCGAAGCACAACCTCTCACGCCGTGGGCGAGGTGCAGCCATCCCTCCGGAGTCCTGATGGGCGCGGGGCCTTCGCCGTTCTTGAGTTCCTTGACGGTGTGATAATGACGGAAATTGATGATCTTCTCCTCCTTCACCTGAGCCGCCGTGATGTCGTCAATCAAGGCCCAGCCTATGCCGCCGCCCTTTCCGGCGTCGATGAATCCGTCCTGAGGGCGCGTGTAGAGTGCATATTTCCCATCGATGAACTCCGGATGGAGCACCACGTTGCGCTGCTGGGAGCAGGATTTCAGATCCGGCAGCCTCTCCCAATTGTCCAGATCCTTCGTCCGTGCGATTCCGGCGCAGGCCACCGCCGAGGACAGATCTCCGTCGGGCGCTGCCGGATCCTTGCGCTCCACGCAGAATATGCCGTAAATCCACCCGTCCTCGTGGGCCGTCAGGCGCATATCATACATATTCACCGCCGGTTCGCCCCATTCGGGCATAGTGACGGGACGAGGTCTGAAACGGAAATTGTCCACTCCGTTCGGGCTCTCCGCCACGGCAAAGAAAGACTTGCGGTCGGCTCCCTCGACACGGGCGACCATCACATATCTGTCACCCAACTTTATCGCCCCGGCATTGAAAGTGGCGTGTATGCCGAAACGCTCCTCCAGATGGGGATTGGTCTCGGGATTGAGGTCATAGCGCCAGAAAAGCGGGGCGTGGTCGCCTGTCAGTACAGGGTTTTCATATCTTTCATATACTCCGTTCACATAGACCGGAGTGTTTTTCCGGGAAAGGAGTTCTTCGTGTCTTGACTTAAGCCAATTCAGTCTCTCGTTAAAATCCATAGCTAAAACTTATCGTATCTCTTCTATCTGGTCTTCAATCTGTTCTTCTCCTTTATATTCCGGCCTGCTCGGGCTGCTCCAGAAACAGAACTTTCCCGCTGCGGCGGAACTCGCGGAAATTCTCCTCGTCCGCACTGCCATCGAACGGGGCATAGAAATGTCCGGGCTTGTCCCAGGCGTTTCTCCAGGTCAGCACATAACTGACAGGATAGTTTCCTATCGCTTTCAACAGCACATCCGTCCACCAGCGCGGATTGGGAATGCCTTCAAACCCCGTCTCGCTCACTGCGATGATCTTGCCGTGACCGGCCGCATAGGCCGACATATAGGCAAGATCTCCGGAGAGCACCTCTATGTAGTGCGCATCGGCTGCGGCAAGGGTCTCGTCACTGATGTCTCCGGAAACGAACTCATAGTGGTCCACACCGAGCACATCCACTAAGTCGTCGCCCGGATAGCGGCTGAAATACTGAGTGCTGTCTATCTCCGAGTTGGGAGAATATGCCCAGAGCAGATTGTCCAGGCCGCGTTCATTCTCCAGATATTCGCGGGTGAGGGCAAAAAGTGCCTTGTACTGATCTGCCGTACAGAGATTGCCTCCCCACCAGAACCAGCTGCCTATGTTCTCGTGCCAGGGACGGAAAACGGCGGGAATGAGTTTGCCGTCGCCGCCGCGCAATGACCCGAGAAAATCCGCCGTCCGGCCGAGCCATTCCATAAACAGACCGTGGTTCTCGCCGCCCTCAAGCACGGATTCGACCGCCCGGTCGCTGCTGATGTCCCAGGAATCGCCTCCGGTGAGCGGATTTGCCGCGTGCCAGGAGAATGTGACCATACCGCCCTCGGAACAATGCTTCACTGCCGCACGGCGCATAAAGTCGAAATCCACACCGTCCAAATTGGCCTTGTCGCCGAGTTCAATGCCTCCGAGGTCAAATCCCAGCATCGCCGGAGCGCTGCCGCAAACAGTTTTGACGTCACTGCGGCTGATATCATCCGTCGCGGGATCCTCCACCTTCCAGAAATGACCGTAGCAGCAGTCGTCCTGATGTGCATAGTAGAACCGTCCGCTCCGGGCTGCCTCGGAAAGCCGTTCGGCAAGGTCCGCCGCCGGAGAGAGCGCTCCGCCGCATCCTGCCACGGCCACAGATGCCGCCATCGCCACAATCGAATTTGCCATAATTGATTTCATATCCGTCTTTGTCTATATCGTGATAAGGTTAGTCTGCAGATGCTTCATTCACGGGTCGGGCCGGCTAATCTGCCGGAGCGGCATCATAGACCGCACGCAGGGTGTATGAAGCGGATTCGTTGAAGCTGGCCTTTTTCATAGCCGCCACCATAGTCTCGCCGTCACGGACATATTCACCGGTGGAGTGGCTGATGACCGCCCCCGACTCCCTGCCCGCCACTTCGGAACCGTTGTCCCAATAGAAAGGGGGTATGCCATAGTTGCGGCAGGCCTTGTACAGGAATTCGAGATAATAGGCCTGAAATCTCTTCTGGCGGTCGGTGTCGCGGTTGGAGCAGCCTGTTTCACCGAGATAAACCGGGATGCCCTTGTCTATGTACTTGGCTTTCAGTTTTGCAAGCACGGCGACAAGCTCTTTCTCTCCGGAGGGAGCCGGATTGTTTTTCGCAGTATGCCCCCACTCGCCGTATTTGCATTCCAGAGTGTAATCGTATGGGTCATAGCAGTGTACCGCCACCATCAGACGGTCTTTCGCGCTGTCCTCCGGCAGGACGAGGTTCGCCATGGTCAGGTCGGGATTGGCACAGTAGCCCGGGATGCCGAGATAGCGGGTGGCGTTCTCTCCTCCCGCAGCCCGCACCGTGGTGACGAACTCCTGTACCCACTTGTTGATGACTCCGTATTGCGCTCCTCCGTCACTGAGGTTGCCGCCCCAGCCCCAGAGGCCGTCGTGCAGCTCGTTGAAGGCTTCGAAGATGAGGAAGTCGCCCTTGTCCCGGAATCTCTCCGCGATCTGTTTCCACACGGCCTTGTACTCGGCCGTAATGGTCTCGCAGTCAGCCTCTGATGCCGCAGCCTTCTTTATGTTGAGCCAATGCGCGCTGTCAGCCCCGTCGTGGTGGATGTTGATGACGGTGTTGAGGCCCGCTTTCTCGGCATAGCCCACAAGTTCAGCCACCCTGTCCAGCCAGACCGTTTCCAGAGTGTATGAAGGGGCTTCGCCAATGTGCCCGAGCCAGGTGACAGGGATACGGACAGACGTGAAGCCTTTGTCTTTGAGCCCGTCGAAAGTGGCCTGAGTGGCAGCCTTGTTCCCCCAGACGGTCTCGTTCGCCACTCCGTTGTCGTAGCCGTCCATCTGATTGCCGAGATTCCAGCCCATTCCGAGTTTCCGCGCCATCGTCCAGGCATTGTTGTCGCCGGGGACCACTTCGGCGAGGAAGTCCTCGGGCTCCGGAGAAAGCGCAGCGTCCTGAGTCACGGTGATTCTCACACGTTCACTGCCGCAGACAAGCGAGATCGCGGCGGTGCGCTCTGAAGCGGAACTGTTTTCCGACACCCTGACGGAAAGCGTGCAGGCATTGTCCGCAAATGCGCCTACGGATGCCTTGCACCAGGTCTCGGTTGAGACTGCGCTCGGTTTGTAAGGGGCCTTGACGGAGACCGGTAAAAGGGACTCCGCACTTCCGAAGTTCAGTTCAAGAGGACTCGCCTCAAGAGCCACGGACCCGTTCTCAGTCCCCTTGTCTGGCTTGTCACATCCACAAGCCGAAACACAGGTCAGCACAAGCAGCGCAAGCGCAGTTATATGCAGCGTTTTCAGCATCATAATCTCACTTTATATCGTCCCTGTTGAGTATATGGCTGCCGGAGAGGGCCTTGCGCCAGTCTTCGGCAGTGTTGTTCCAAGTGTAGTTCCCGTCCTTGTCCCTGCAATATAGCACCGGAGTGCCGTTCTCGAAGTTGCACCAGTTCATCATATATCCCCAGGGAGCATTCTCCGAGTAGGCTCCGTCGATGTCGAGCAGATTACCGAACTCGCTGAGCACAACCATTTTGCGACCCATCACCGAATTGTTCACGAACTTGAATGCGGCAGACTGTGTCGTGCCTTTGTCCTCATAGAGATCCGCACCCGCAATGTCCACCCAGTCATCGCCGGGATACCACTCGCGGGCGGTGTCCAGCGACTCGGAGCTGACGACTCCGCCCGTCTTTGTCTGCACCGTCCACACCCAGATGAGGTTGTTGAGAGCGTAGGTGTTCTGAAGTTCGTCGCGGAGATGTTTCCAGAGGCGGACGCAGGCATCGGCTCCGTCGTAGCCCCACCAGAACCACGCTCCCCAGGTGTAGTCTCCGGCCGCCTCGTGAAGAGGACGGAACAGCACAGGAATCCCCGCGTCCTGAAGCAGCCGCATATAGCCTGCGAGCTTCGCTATCTGGGACTCGATGAGATCGTGCTGCCAAGTGCCCTCGGTGAGAGCCTTGTCCACGCTGAACTGTTGTGTGTCGTAGGAATAATTGTTGAGGTCAGTCTCCCCCGCTTTGGAAGGAACGGTCCAGTGCCAGCCGATCTGGATGATGCTCCCCTTTTCCCAGGCGCTCTTGACCGGAGAAATGTCCCCGTAGTCCGGACATCCGTCCCAGTGCTTTGCCGGCCAGTTAAGGAACAGGTAGTCAAATCCGACTATGGCGGGGTACTTCCCCGCCGCGCTCGCCACACAATCCGAATATGCCGTTTCCCAGGCCGTACCGCCCATCGCGCCGCTGAAAGTCTTACTGCCATAGTTTTCGAGAAGCATAGAATAGAGCGCCTTGGCTGCAGGAGTCGCATCGGGATTGGTCAGAGAGGCGGAAGGATTGAGGTCATAATCCTTTTCAGCCGCTTTCATTGAAAATGTATAGGTCAACGCCTCCACGGGATTGTCACTGAAACCGCTTATGATTCCCTCCGGAATGGCAATGGTGTAGGACAGACCGCTCTGAAGCCCGGACACTTCTACGGTCACGTCCCGGTCGTAGGCAAAGATCCTGTCGATGGAGGCTCCGTTATCTATGGTCACGAGACTGTGCTTCGATGACGGAGACTTGACATTCCGGTCAAAAGTCAGCTTTATCGTCAAAGCGGTGCCCTTCAGGTCTTGCGCTCCGTTCTCAGGACTGCAGGCCACAAGGGAGGGAGCGTCGACAGAGTCTGACTTGTCGGGCTTGTCCTTGTTGCAGCCGGCCGTCACGGCGAGAAGCAACCCGGAGATGAGGATTAAACCTATATTTTTCAATTTCAACATCTTGTCAGTTTTT
Organism: Lachnospiraceae bacterium; assembly: GCA_963640185.1. Lineage (GTDB taxonomy): Bacteria > Bacteroidota > Bacteroidia > Bacteroidales > UBA932 > Cryptobacteroides. Next base: position 35,459 of record CAVHXU010000012.1, read on the forward strand.
TTAGATTCCATACTCCCGGTATGGAGACTCAGGCTAAGGACAGAACGGAGCCGTCAGCCTTTGAACAGATCCCGGCGGCAGGGTCAGCCGCCGCCGGAATGATATATAATGTCAGATGAACGTTATCTCGGTGAAGGTGATTCCCTTGCCCTGACAGATAATGGCATTGCCCCAGCCCTGATGGGAAGTGAGCACGGCAAGTATCTCGTCGGTGACCTTGAATGAGATGTAACCGTCGCTTATGGCCGTCGGAGAATTGGCGGCATTGAACTGGTTCTTCGCATCCTGATCCGGGAAAAGCATATTCATTCCGCCCCAATGGCCGTCGAAAAGCTGGATCTGCCAGTCGGTGTCACTCTCTGCGGTGAAATAGATTCTGATGGTGTCCCCGACCTTGAGTCCTGCGTTCACCCAGTCATCCTCGCCGCCGAGAGTGAGATTGTTGTTATAGTCGGCACCGGTATATTCACTTCCCGACCAGACTGTAACTTCCTGGGAGACCTCTCCGATGAGTTCGATCTTGGAAAGCGTATAGTTGCACCCCGTGATGACAAGACCTCCATTGGCGGCAAGATCTTCGAGGTTAGTCTGAGTAAGGACCACATCCACCACGGTCTGCCCCTCTGTCATCTCCACGAAGACTTTTTCAGTGAGTTCGCCCCAGGAGTCACCGTGACGGAGGGCAAGCTGCCACCAAGGCTGTGAGGCATCCTGTTCAAGAGTGAAGCGGAGTGTCTGCCCAGCCTTGACGCTTGACCAGTCGTAGCCGCCCCAGGCGAGATCCTGGTTGCCGCCCCAGTTGCCCGCGGCGAACGATCCTGCCCAGATGGTGGTGAAAGTCTGCTCCAGCAGCACTCCGATGCTCTGCGGACAGGTCTCGCGGCTGCCGTTCAACAGATCGAAATGCACCGGATATGTGCCCACTTTGTTGAAAGGCATCACGAACGAGAGCTCGCTGTCGCTACGCTTGCCGTAGGAAATCACTTTAGCGTCACCGATGTGGATATTCTCTATCATCAGGAAGTTGGAACCCGTCAGAGTGACCAGTTCTCCTATGTGAGCCTCAGCCGGCATCGAAGTGACGACTATGTAGGAGTCATATACGATAGTGACTTCAGCTTCGGACTCTATGGTCTCGCCATTGTACTGGGTGAGGACAAGTTTGCCCGTAACCGAACCGCTGTCGGTGGTGACTGTCGCACCGCCGCCGTCGTCCGACACTGCTATTTCCACTGCCTTTCCGCCGAGAGCGGCGCTTGCTATGAGGTCGAGATCCGTACCCGTGACGGAGAATGACTGACCTGCCGTGACAGTGCCCTCGGGAACATTGATCCCGGTGAGGGTGGCTTTCACGAGAGTATATGCCGCAGTGACGCTGTCTCCGTTGTCAAGTGTGAGCGTGATGTCACCGGCGGCCGCTTTCATAGGCACGGTGACCGTGAGAACCGTGCCGTCCCCGTTCACCTCGAATGTCCCGGCATCCGCGCCCGGAAAACTCACGGAAGTGACCAGATCCAGATCTTTGCCTGTAATCTCGATCTCCGTGCCTGCCTTGACGGCATCCGCCGGGGCTTTGACATCCGTCGGCACGACTGTGACGATGTCACCTGCCTTGAACGTCTTGCCGGCATAGCTGACAGCATTGACGCTGCAGCTGCCGACCTCGGCGGGCAGTTCCGTAATCAGGGATTTTCTGTTTTCGGAGTATGACAGGTCTTCCGTGTCTATCCTGATGTCACCGAAGTCCACGAACTCCACCATATCGAGATGCTCGCCTGTGATTGTCACCTCAACGCCCTTTTTCCAGGCACCGGCGGCCTTGATGCCGCTCACCGTCGGATCTCCTATCTGAAGTTCCTTTTCAGAATAGATGAGGTTGGCGATTTCCCCCTCGTCGGAAAGAATGATCTTGCCGGTGTAGGCGGATGACGGAATAACGGCCCTGGCTTCGTGTCTGTCTATGTTTTCGACATTGACAGCCTCGCCGCCTTCAAAGATGACGCTCCGCACAAGGTTCATATAGTCACCCTTGAGGACGAGTTCGTCGCCCGGATAGGCCGGAGTCCTGACGGTGGAGAAACTCTCAAGCACGATCGGCTCGGTGTACTCCAGTTCCGTCCTGGTGGTGAATTTCTTGCCGTCGCCGGAAATGAGGACGACATTGCCCGGTTCAGGCCCCTCGACAGGAAGAACCACCCTGATCTCGCTCCGAAGGCCCTTGCTGACCACTTCTATCTCCGAGATCGGGTCCACTCCCGGCACCTCGACCGAAACTATGCGGTCGAGGTTACTGCCGATAAATGTGAGAGCGCCGCCACGCATCACGGGGTTCGGTCCATAAGAGACAAGCCTCACTCCCGTATTGGAGTATTGGTCCGTATCCAGATTATCATTTTTGCAGCCTGCGGCCGCCGCTGCGAGAGCGGCAAGTGCGGCAAGCGCGAACATTCTGTATATCTTTTTCATAATCACTATCCTCCGCATTTATTTGACAGGGACTGCCCTGATGTTGTCAATCTGGACCATCGGAGTGCAGGAACTTCCCGCAGCCTCGCCGGCCGCGAAGAAGATCTCCATTCCGGCGAATGAGTCCTTGTTCAGGGAACCGCCGGCCTTGGAGCCGTCCCAGTACCACACGAAATCGCTTGCTATCGGGAACGAAACGGTAACCCATTTTCCGCCCGTGTCGAACGAGCCTGTCTCAAGCCACGGTCTGTACATCGCCCGTGGAAGCGAGATCCCGTCATCGTGGAAGTAGGTGTTGTTGCCCGTCTGCAGAGTGACCATAGATGTGCTTGCAAAATATATCTGCATCGGACATCCTGTCCACGGATGCTCAGCCGGAATGCGCATCTCGAACTTGACTGTCATATTCGCGAAGTCGGAGAAATCGACCACGTCGTTGAGTTTCACGCCATCCGGGTCATCGAAGGTCTCCGGAGAGTTCCAGTTGCCCGGCCAGTACTCGAAGTGGTAGCCGTCGTCCGCCCAGTCCGTGCCGTCGGCCTTCAGGACTGTTCCATCCTTGTAGAGTTCGAGGTACTTGCCGATGAACGAGTTCGCATCCTCTTTGATGGTCTGGGCGTGCCAGCCGTGGTTGCCACGCGCGTCGTCGAACGTGAAGAGCATCCCCCGGTCATCCTTGTACATAAACGCGGACTGGCCCGTACCGGAAGCGGTGGTGACTTTCACCCTGCCCGGCTGTGCGCCCTCCGGCACCACCACGTCGAATGAAGAGAACCCGACATTGCTTATCCCGGTCGCCTCGGCGCCGTTGAACTCCACTGTCATAGGCGTATAGAAATAGTTTCCGCTTATGGTCACCGTCTCTCCCGGCTCGGCATATTCGAAACTCATCGCGCTCACTACCGGCACCGGAGGAAGCACCTTGAAATCCACCTTGACCGTATCCTTGGCCGCGTTCACCAGATAGATTTTGTCCGTCTGGACAATGGGCAGAACCTTGGGCACGGACACGAGAAGAGTGTTCCGGGTGATGTAGCTCGTGTTGATGGTGGCTTTCCGGTCATTGAACCAGAGCTCCTTGATGCTGGTGAGATTGTCACCCAGCAGACAGATGATCTCGTCCATATAGGCGCTCGTGATGGTGATGTCACGGTCGGCATACCTTATGGAATAGACTGTCGGCGTGCCGTCCGTGACCCTGTAGCGGTCAGGGTAGTCCGCTCTCTCGCAGGAAGCCAGAGTGACTGCAGCCAGGGCGGCGACGGCCAAAATATTCAGAATTTTACCTATAGTTTTCATACTCAATAGCCGATTAAAAATTGTAATGGTATGTGGATCTGACATCAATGTGCACGGCCTCGGCGTCAGAAGCCATATTGGCATTGAAGACCACATCCTCGGTCGGGAACGGAAGCGTGAAGCTTGACGCCGTCACGTTAGGATTGTCATCCTTGGTGTTGTATGTGACTTTGCCCGCATCCCAGGTGCCGGAGTAGTCGAAATCATCGCCCAGCCAATTCTTGTACACATCGTCGAGACCGTTCCAGTAGGATCTCTTCTGAGCCTTGAGCTCCGCGATGCAGCCGGACATATCATAATATGAGCGGCGCACGAAATCGTACCAGCGGTCCCCCTCGCCTGCGAGTTCGAGACGGCGCTCCTTCCAGATGTCGTCCCAGGTCACCGCAGTGAGCTCCGCCGCTCCGGCACGCCTGCGCACTTCGTTCACATAGCTGAGTGCAGCCGCATTGTCGGTGTCCAGCACGGCCTCCGCATAGACGAGATATATGTCGGACAGACGGAGAATGTGGGTAGGCAGCTGACTGGCCATATTCATAGGGGTGATTCCCAGCGCATCGATGTGATCCTGATTGTCACCGAAGAGATTCTTCACGTTGTTGGAGCCCGTGTTGCACTGCAACGTGCCGGGACCTCCCTTGCCGTAACCGTCCTTGTCATAGATGAAGCGGAGATAGTCGAAGCCTTTCCTGGAGTCGGAGATGGTCTTGTCGGTCCAGAAATAGTCGTAGGTGTCTCCAGGCAGCATCATCGTGGCGTGGCGGCGTATGTCCGAGTTGTCCCTGAGTGCGGGGTCATCGATGGCCGAGCAGCCGAACGCAGCCTGCAGATCGACAGACGGTCCCACATATCCGCCCCAGCAGTCGCCGTTCTCGTCGAAACCCACCATCGCGAGGTCGCTCTGGAGAGTGTTCTGCTGAGTCCAAGGGTCACGCCCGCATTTCCAGAGCCAGGAAATCAGGCATTCGCCGGTCTGATTGAAGCCCTTGAGACGGAACACGTCCTCATAATCCGGAGTAAGGCTCCTGCCGGAGTGCTCGATGACATCCTTGGCATATTTTGCGGCCTGTGCGAGATCGTCCTTATCGAGAGAACCGCCCAGCCCCGCCTTGGTGAGATAGACCTTCGAAAGCAGAGCCTCCGCCGCATAGTAGTCAATCCTCTCATAGTCGGAGAAGCCGCCCGTCTTCGCCGGGAGCAGTTCCATCGCCTTCTCGAGAGTCATAATGATATATTCATAGACATCGGCTTTCTGCACCTTTTTGACAGTGTTCACTTCACCGGCGTTGATGAGATCCGTATTGTTGTGGATGATAGGCACTTCGCCGAATGTGCGCACCATAAAGAAATACGCGAACGCCTTCCATACGAGGGCCTCTCCGATGCATTTCTCCTTTCCGGCGCGGGTAGGTCCCTCGGAGTTGAGAATGTTGTCGATGACGGTGTTGGCGTGGCCGTTCACCGCCCAGAGGGAATACGACATATTCACCAGATCCTGGTCGGTGCCGTTGGTGGTGAGGTCGAGGTACGGGCTGCTGCCCCAGTACATATTCCCCGACATAACTTCGCCGACCTTGATGAAGCCGCGCTGGAAGTCATACCACGGGGAGTTGTAGAGATAATTCACGCCCTGTTCGCACTGCGTGTCATTCTTGTAGAAATTGTCCACATTGTAGTTGTCCTCGGCAGGGCGGGTCAGGAACTTCTCGCAGGACACGAGAGACAGGACCGCCGCCGCGACGGACAGACTCTTGCATATATTAGTCAGTTTCATATCCGAAAGCTTAGAAAGTGATGTTCAGTCCGAATGAATACATAGTCGGAGAAGGGTAACGTCCGTTATCCAGACCGTAGGTGAGACCGGTGGAGTCCTGAGTACTTGCACCGACTTCAGGATCATATCCCGAATACTTGGTGAAAGTGTAGAGGTTCTGCATATTGACATAGAGGCGGATGTTCTCGATCCTCATCTTCGAGAGAACTTTCTTCGGCAGGGTGTAGCCGAAGGTTATGTTCTTGATTCTGAGATAGGAGCCGTCCTCGACATAACGGTCGCTGATGCGGTCGTTGTCGTTGGGGTCCTGAATGGAAGTGTGGGGGATCTTTGTGCCCGGATTCTTCACGCGGACATTGTCGATGTGGTCATACCACTTGGAGCCGTCGGCATAGACGACCGTAGGATCGACAGGCTCAAGTCTCGCGCGCCCGCTGACCACGTTCTGGAGCTGGTTGGTCCAGGTGCTGTTCATATGGGTGAGAGTGAGCGCGTTGTAGTTGAACACCTTGTTGCCGTAGGAGCCGTTGAGGAAGATGCTGAGGTCGAAGTTCCTGTAACGGAAGGTGTTGGTCCAGCCGAAAGTGAACTTAGGAAGCGGAGAACCTATGACGGTGCGGTCGTTCTCGTCGATCTTGCCGTCCTTGTTGATGTCCTCGTACTTGAGATCACCTACCCAGACCGTCGAACCACGGCTATAGACACCGTCGGAAGGATATTTCGCAGGCTTCGGAGAATTCTCGATGTCATCGAGATCCGTATAGACGCCGGCCACCTTGTAGCCGTAGAAGTTGTAGAGAGACTTGCCGATTTCAGAGACGCAGACGACATCGCTCCACTGTCCGTAACCGATGAGGGAGGCGTTCTCCGTGTCGGTGAGGCTGAGAAGCTTGTTGCGGTTGACTGAGATCTGGATGTTGCTGTCCCAGCTGAAGTCGTTTAGGAGCACCGGAGTGGTGTTGAGGGATATCTCGACACCCTTGTTCTCAATGCTGCCGTAGTTGCCCTTAGGAGCGGCAAGCGCCGATGAGCCGTTGCCCTGCGTACCCATATAGGAAGGGAGCTGCATTGACATAAGCATATCGTCCGACCTCTTGTAGTAGCCGTCGACCGTCAGGTTGATCCTGTCCTTGAGGAAGCTGATGTCGAGACCGACATTGAACTGCTGCTGGCTCTCCCAGCGTATCGAGGTGTTGGGAATGTTCGACGGGCGGAAACCCATTCCGAGAGCGGAAGGCATCCTGGAAATGGAAGCGCCCCAGGCGTACGATCCGATGTTGGAGTTGCCTGTCTGGCCCCAGCCGAAGCGCAGCTTGCCGTTGCTGATGACATTCTTCACAGGCTCGAAGAACTTCTCATTGGAGAATCTCCAGGCCACTGCGAACGAGTGGAAACCGGCCCAGCGGTTCTTGGGACCGAAATTGGACGAGCCGTCATAGCGGAACGTGTAGGTGGCGAGATAGCGGTCGTCGTAGTTGTAGGTCTCGCGGGTAAAGAACGAGGCCATCGCGGATGATCCGAATCCGGAACTTACGGAAGGAGTCCCGGACGCAAGCGCGACGTTGTGGACTTCATCTGAAGGCAGGTCGGTGTTGCTGGCTCCGAGCCAGTTCCACTTAGATTCCCAGCACTCCTGGCCGATCATTGCTGTCACGGAGTGTTTTCCCCATTTGTTGGCATAGGTGAGGTAGTTCTTGAGCTGCCAGAAGATGTTGGTGTTCTTCTGATAGCTGATGGAATTCTGGCTGCGCACCCAGCCTCCGAGATCCACCATCGGTTTGTAGCGGTCCGCATCGGAGTCGCTCACGTCGAAGCCGACCTCGGTCCTCCATGTGAAATGCTTGATCGGGGTGAGTTCGGCGTAGAAGTTACCCGTGAGTTTCCTTCTCTTGAGGATGATCTCGTCCATCATCGCGAGGGCGACAGGATTTGGGGAGGTGTATCCTTCGCGGATGGTAGAAGAATAGTTGCCGTCAACATCATAGACCGGAATGTCCGGGATGGTGGTCAGGGAGTAATAGATGAGACCCTGATTGGAGTCGGCAAGCTTGAGATTGTCCTTGGTGATGGCATAGGTGGCATTGACACCGAGTTTGAACCACTGCTTGAGCTGGGCATCGACATTGGTGCGGACAGAGAAACGGTTGAAGTTGGAACCGATGATGGTACCCTGCTGATCCATATAGGATCCTGACACATAGTACTGCACCTTGTCCGTACCGCCCTGCGCGCTGAGCTGGTGCTGATGCTGGAGAGCCGTGCGGAAGATTTCATCCTGCCAGTTCGTTCCCTTTCCGAGAAGTTCCGGAGAGGCATACCAGGCGTTGGACTCATAGATGTCGCCCTCTTCCACCATCTCGTTGTAGAACTGCGCATATTCGCGGAGATTCATCATATCCAGTCTACGGGACTGGCGGGAAACGGCGAACATACCGTCATACGAGAACTTGGCCTCGCCCGCCTTGCCGTGTCTGGTGGTGATGAGCACGACGCCGTTGGCGCCCTGGGCTCCGTAGATCGCCGTGGCGGAAGCATCCTTGAGGATTTCCATACTGACGATGTCGGCAGGGTTGATGGTCGAGAGAGGAGAGATGGTCGAAACCGTACCGTTGCCGAGCGCATCTCCCAGACCGAACGACGCGCCTGTGGTACCTCCGCCCTGGACGATCACTCCGTCAATGACATACAGAGGCTCTGCATTGGCATTGATGGTGGCCTGTCCTCGCACGCGTATTGAAGACGAGGAGCCCGGCGCACCTGAAGTGGTGACAGCCGTGACACCGGCCGCGCGGCCCTGAAGGCTCTGGTCAAGGGATGAAATGATCGAACCCTTGAGGTCATCCTCTTTCATTGAGACGGAAGCTCCGGCGAGGTCACTCTTTTTCATCGTACCGTAGCCCACCACCACGACTTCATCGAGGAATTCCGCGTCCTCCTCAAGTCTGACGGTGAAATCGGTTTTGTCCCCGACCGGTATTGACTGTGTCGCATAGCCGATTGAAGAGATTTCGAGTTCGGCGCCTTTGCTGACGGAAATGGAGAAATGCCCGTCCATATCAGTCACAGTTCCGTTGGTTGTGCCTTTCTCGATGACACTGGCTCCGATGACCGGGCCGGTCTGATCGCTCACGGTTCCCGTAACGGGAATCTTCTGAGCCATCGCACTGACGCCGACAAAAAGCATCAGCAGGCACGAAAGTAGTTTACTTTTCATAACGTTGAGTGTTTAACATATTGGTTATCGTTTTGATTGGCTGTGTGTTAAGTTTCTGCGGTCACTATGGTTTCAAAGTACACACTTCAACGCTGCAAAGTTACTCGCGACAGGCAGGACAAACAAATACTATTTTGCTCAAAACTACCACAATTCCCAATAGTTTTGGGACGATTCCGCCACTCAGCACTCTCAAACCGGGCATCGCAGCCGGGCTATTTTAATGAGATTTCAAAATTTTGATACTATTTTGACCAATATTCATAGGATGCCGGGGAGTGCGGCGACATTGAGGAATATATTGATAACTTTGCCCCCGCGGCGTAGGACAATGCATCCCCGCAACAGAAAGGACAATGCATCCCCGCCGCAGACTGATAACCGACAAACCCGACAGTATGAAAGCCACCTTGAAACTGACCGCGGCAATGATGGCGACAGCTCTCGTCGCCGCTTCCTCCTGCAGCCGCAATTCCGTGACCATCTCACACTCCGGCGGGAAAACCCGGGTGGAGGTCTATGCCGACAACATTCTCAGAGTGACATCAGTGCCCCGGGGCGAAGATTTCACCGACGGGAAATCACTTATGGCGCTGAAGCCGTCCAGCCGGACAAAGGCCGCAATCAGCCGCGACGACAGCCTCGTAACCGTCGCCGCCGGAGCTATCACCGCCACTTTGAGACGCAGCGACGGCGCAGTGAGTTTCTTCCGTCCGGACGGCAGCCCGATTACTGCGGAGGCCGGTCGCAGTTTCACACCGAAAACTGTGGACAACGATGCCGCGTGGACTGTCTCGCAGAGTTTCGACTCGCCGGCCGACGAAGCGTTTTTCGGGCTCGGGCAGCATCAGGCGGATGAATGGAATTACAAGGGGCGCAACGAGGAACTCTACCAGTACAACACCAAAATCTCGATTCCGTTCATCGTATCTTCCAAGAAATACGGCCTGCTCTGGGACAGCAACAGCTTCTGCAGATGGGGCGACCCGCGCGACTACGCACAGCTCGGCGAGGTGTTCACTCTCTACGACCGGGACGGCGTTGAAGGAGCGCTGACAGGAGACTACACCGCCGCCGACGGAGAGAAACTGATCCGCCGCGAAACCGCCCTCGCACAGGAGTTTCTGGAGACTCCGAAGTGCGACCGGGTACGCAATGCACCGGATTTCAGGTTCAACGGCGCTTCAGTGCTGTTTGAGGGAAGTATCGAAGCGCCCGAAACGGGACTCTACCGTTTTTACATCTATTATGCCGGCTACACCAAAGTCTTCATAGACGGGAAGCAGGTGATGCCTGAAATCTGGCGCACTGCGTGGAATCCCAACGGCCGGAAGTTCGAGGTGAATCTCGATGAAGGCCGCAGAGTGCCGATCCGCATAGAATGGAAACCTGACGGAGATGTATCCTACTGCGGTTTGAGGGTCTTGAGTCCGGTGCCCCGGGAGCAGAGTCAGCAGATGCGCTGGTGGGGAGAGATGCAGAGGCAGATAGATTACTATCTCATTGCGGGAGAGTCGATTGACGATGTCATAAGCGGCTACCGCAGCATTACGGGCAAGGCTCAGATTATGCCGAAATGGGCTATGGGCTATTGGCAGAGCCGGGAGAGATTCTCCTCGCAGGCGCAGACACTCTCGACTCTCAGGGAAATGAGGGACAGAGGAATACCTGTTGACAACATAGTCCAGGACTGGAGATACTGGAAGGACGACCAGTGGGGCAGCCACGAGTTCGACCCGGAACGCTATCCCGATCCTAAGGCGATGATCGACTCCATCCACGCGATGGGGGCGAGATATATGGTCTCAGTGTGGCCGAAGTTCTACACGGGCACCGAGCATTTCCGGGAACTGGATGCCAACGGATGGATCTACCGGCGCGCAGTGGTGGACAGCGTAGCCGACTGGCTCGGCTATCAGCAATCCTTCTATGATGCATATTCGGAGGGGGCGAGACGGCTGTTCTGGAATCAGATGAAGGAGCATCTCTTCAGTCTCGGAGTGGATGCGTGGTGGATGGATGCGAGCGAGCCCAATATCCACGACTGCACGGATATGGACTACCGGAAGGCCCTCTGCGGGCCGACAGCCCTGGGCACTTCGACCGAATATTTCAACGCATACGCCCTTATGAACGCACAGGCCATCTATGAGGGGCAGAGGGCCGCGGCTCCGGATCAGAGGGTGTATCTGCTGACGCGCAACGGATTTGCGGGGCTCCAGCGGTATGCATCATCTTCGTGGAGCGGGGACATCGGCACACGCTGGGAGGATATGAAGGCGCAGATAAGCGCGGGACTGAATTATTCGCTCAGCGGCATTCCGTTCTGGGCGCAGGACATCGGAGGATTCAGCGTGGAGAACCGTTATATGGCGGCTCAGTCTCTCTATGAGAGCAGCGGCATTGTGAATGAAGACCTGAAAGAATGGAGGGAGCTGCAGACGAGATGGCACGAGTGGGGCGCGTTCTGCCCTCTGTACCGCGTGCACGGCCAGTGGCCTCTGCGTGAGCCTCAGAATCTTGCGCCGGAGGATTCCCCTTGCTACCAGGCCATTCTGGCCGCTGACAGGCTCCGTTACAGTCTCATTCCGTACATCTACACTATGGCGGCAAGGGTGCATTTCGAGGATTATACGATAATGCGGGCTCTGGTGATGGATTTCACCGATGACCCCGAGGCTGTGGGGGTGAGCGACGAGTTTATGTTCGGAGATGCCGTTCTGGTGTGTCCAGTCTATGAATACGGAGTCCGCAGCCGCAGAGTCTATCTGCCTGAGGGCCTGTGGTATGAGTGGTACAGCGGAGAGCCTGTCCGGGGCGGCCGGACCATAGTGGCCGACGCTCCGTTCGAGAGGATTCCGCTATATGCGCGTGCCGGACAGATAGTCCCGCTCGGACCTGACATCCAATACACGGCCCAGGATGACGGGTCAAGGCTGACTCTGCGCATCTTCGCCGGAGCGGATGCCGGATACACTCTGTATGAGGACGATGGTGTGAGCTACGGTTATGAGCGCGGGGAATATTCCCTGATACCTGTGCACTGGGATGATGCGGCAGGGAGGCTCACTGTGGGCGGGCGCAAGGGCTCATTCCCGGGAATGGCCGCCACAAAGTCCATCAGCGTCGAAGTCATCTCCGCCGCCGGCCGCAAGACTGCATCTCTGGACTATGCAGGCGAAAGCATATCTGTGATATTATAGTTCGGGGAGCCGCCTCGCTTGGGGGGGGCAACCGCTTCGCTCCGCCCCAAGCACAGGACTACTGGTGGGAGGCGAAGCGCTGCCCGGCGAGGGTCTCGTATTTGGTGCCGGGCCGACCGTAGTTGGCGTATGGGTGGATGGATATGCCTCCTCGGGGGGTAAAGAACCCGGTCACTTCGATGTACTTGGGATCCATCAGTTTGACAAGGTCCTTCATAATCTTGTTGACACAGTCCTCGTGAAAGTCGCCGTGGTTCCGGAAACTGAAAAGATACAGTTTCAAGCTCTTGCTCTCCACCATCCTGACATCCGGGATATAGCTTATCCTGATTTCCGCGAAATCCGGCTGCCCGGTGATGGGACAGAGGCTCGTGAACTCCGGACAGTTGAACCGCACCCAGTAGTCATTGTCCTGATGTCTGTTGACGAATGTTTCGAGGACTTCCGGAGCATAGTCGCTCCTGTACTCTGCCTTTTTGCCGAGGGACTGCAGCCCCTCCGTTTCTCTTCCTTCTGCCATAAGCTCATTCCTGTCTTGCCTTTTCCGAGCACAGACCATTGTGCAACTGTAGCCGCGCCCTTTGTCAGGCAAATTATATTTCACTGATTCTAAACGGATTATACGATATGCCCTCATCAAAGGTGTCGATTCCCTCGTGGGCTTTCACTTTTCTGACCAGCCAGGCGGTGAACGGCAGAACGATGATCTCATAGAGGGTTTTCGCCGCAACCTGAGTCAGCATCAGGCTGACGATTGCCTTGAACGGAAGCAGACCCCCGAAAGCTATTGGACAGAAAACCAGGGAGTCGGTCATCTCCCCTCCTATGGTCGAGATGATTGCCCGCCAGCCGAAACCCTTGCCCTTGGTGGCCACTTTCATTCTGGACATTATCCAGGCGTTGACGGTCGATCCGGCCATGAAAGCCAGCAGCGAACCCGCCATCGACCTCGGCACGAAACCGAAGAGGGAGTTGAAACTCTCCGCGGCGGCATAGCTGTCTTCGTACATCGGCTTCGGCAACTTTGTGACTATCAGCGAGGCCAGAGATACGAAAAAGCACATCGCGAAGCCGATCCAGATGGTCAGCCGGGCTTTCCTGTAGCCATAGACCTCTGTCAGACAGTCGTTCAGGATGTAGGAAACGGGGAACAGGATCACTGCTCCTGTGAGCTGGACCGGCAGATTGCCTACCTGCCAAAGCCGGGGAATGAAGATGTTGGACACCACCAGACAGACGCAGAATGTCACTGACATCCATACATAGGTGACAGACAGCGTCTCGCGCTGCCGTGCATTTGAAATTGACATTGTCTTCTTGTTTTTAACGTGGTTTCAAGTACACAGGGCCGTTCCTTTGTCAGAGATCCGGACCCTTCGTTTTACGGCCGCAAAGATATGCGTTTTAAGGCATTCGTGCAAGGACTTCCGGCCGTCTCAAAAAGTTTTCGCCATTTCAGAGGCTCAGAGGTACGGTTTGTCTGAAAAAATTCTAACTTTGTGGGATTGTACGATGATTCCGCTGACATCGGAACCGAAGTCCGAACATTTACAAGTTTAACACCAAAATAAAAACCAATCTTATGTCCAAAGAACTTTCAAGAAGATCTTTTCTGAAGGCGGGAGCAGCGGCGGCGGCAGGCATTGCGCTCGCCACGCCGGAATCCCTCCTCGCCGGCAATCCACGGAAAAAAGCGCCGAAGAATCTCGACAGAAAACTAAAAATCCTCGGTGTCGGCGTCGGGGGCCGTGGGGCGAGTGTCCTCAGAGGTCTTGAGACAGAGGAAATCATCGGCCTCTGCGATGTGGACTGGAAATATGCCGACCACATCTTCAAGCGTTATCCGAACGCCAAAAGGTACAACGACTACCGCGTGATGTTCAGGGAACTTCTTCCGGAATGCGATGCAGTGATGGTGGCTACGGCAGACCACACTCACGCGATCATTGCCGCCGAAGCCATCGCGGCAGGGAAGCACGTATATTGCGAGAAGCCTCTCACCCACTCCGTCTATGAGTCCCGCCTTCTCACCAGACTGGCAAAGAAGTATCAGGTGGCCACACAGATGGGCAATCAGGGGGCGTCGGCCGAGGGTGTCAGACTCGCCTGCGAGTGGATTTGGAACGGCGAAATCGGCGAAGTGACCCGCGTGGACGCCTTCACGGACCGTCCGATCTGGCCGCAGGGGCTCGAACGTCCCGAGGAAGAGATGGCGATTCCTTCCACTCTCAACTGGGAGTCATTCATCGGCCCGGCACCTATGCGCCCATACAACGCCATCTACACGCCTTGGAACTTCCGCGGATGGTGGGACTTCGGAACGGGAGCCCTCGGAGATATGGCCTGCCACATCCTCCACGCGCCTTTCGTGGCCCTCAAGCTCGGCTACCCGACACACGTGGAGGGTTCTTCCACCAAGCTTCTGAGCGAATCCTGCCCTTCTGCACAGCACGTCAAATACATTTTCCCGGCACGCGACAATATGCCTAAGGTATCTATGCCGGAGGTTGAAGTGAACTGGTATGACGGAGGACTTCTTCCCGACAGACCGGAGGGACTGGCTGCCGGCATCAACCTCAACAAGTACGGCGGAGCCGTGATTTTCCACGGTACGAAGGACACCCTCATCTGCGGCTGCTACGGGGCTGAACCGTATCTCGTTTCAGGAAGAGTGCCTGATGTGCCGAAGACGCTCCGTCGTGTCCCGGGTGAAGATCACCAGCAGGACTGGGTACGCGCCTGCAAGGAAGACCCTTCTGTCCGCGTGCCTTCGTCTTCCGACTTCAGCATGGCCGGACCGTTCAACGAGATGGTGGTGATGGGAGTGCTCGCAGTACGTCTCCAGGGCCTCAATCAGGTGCTTGACTGGGATGGCGAGAATATGAGGTTCACCAACATTCCGAAGGATGCCACCGTGAGGGCGATGCTCAAGGACGGCTTCAGCATCAAAGACGGACACCCAACATTCAACAACACCTACACCGAGCCGGTGAATGCCAATGCATTCGCCGAAGAGCTGATCAAGCACACTTATCAGAACGGATATGAGCTGCCTCCTATGCCGGAGGATTAGCCGGATGCCCTGTCAGATCCTTCAACAGGTAATGGGACAAGTGCAGATTGCAATATTGAAACCTTTAAAAACAAATAAGATGAACAAAACAATAATCTATGCTTCAGCAGCAGTTGCGGCCACGGTTATGGTTGCTTCCTGCGCCTGCAACAACAACTCCGGGAAAACCGTGGAGACTCCGGCCGTACCGGAGTACAGCGTCATCGAGAACCCTTGCGTTGACCTCGCAGAGTTCCCGAAGGATGAGAACGACTATTATGTGATTTTCGACGGCACATCCCTCAAGGGCTGGAGGGGCTATGGCAAGGACTATGTCCCTGAGCGCTGGTCCATCGAAAACGGCTGCCTCAAATTCTCCGGCACCGGTACAGGCGAAGGCCAGACCAAGGAGGGCGGTGACATCATCTTCTCCCACAAGTTCAAGAATTTCACCCTCGAGTTCGACTGGATGGTGGAGAAAGGATCCAATTCCGGTGTGTTCTACCTCGCTCAGGAAGTCGCCACCAAAGATGAGAACGGCAATCAGCAGATGGAGCCAATCTACATCTCCTGCCCTGAGTATCAGGTGCTTGACAATGCCAATCATCCGGACGCGCAGCTTGGAGTCGATGGCAACCGCAAGTCTGCTTCCCTCTACGATATGATTCCTGCCGATCCTCAGAACTTCACCAAGTACGGCGAGTGGCAGACCGGCAAGATTATGGTTTACAAGGGCACTGTCGTTCACGGCCAGAACGGGGCCAATGTCCTTGAGTATCACCTCTGGACTCCACAGTGGACGGAGATGCTTCAGAACAGCAAGTTCAGCGAGAAGAAATGGCCACTCGCGTTCGAGCTCCTCAACAACTGCGGCGGCGAGAACCACGAGGGTTACATCGGCTTCCAGGACCACGGAGACAATGTTTATTTCCGCAACATTCGTGTCAAGTTGATGGATTAAGGAACTAAAAAGAGGCTGAAACCTCTCAAATACGGAAGAACAATAGAATCGAGAAGGGGATGACTAAAAAAGATTGTAGTCACCCCCTTCATTACATCTTAACCCCCGCAGACTGTCGTCTGCGACCCCCATCAGGGGCACTGGTTTTTGCTGTCAGAATGTCAAGCGGAAACCGCAGGCAAGCCGCGTGAGACGGCCGTAGAGATTGCCGTGGCGGATATATGAATTGTAGCCGGAGACCACACGGAAACTGTATGGAGCATAGCAGAGACGAGGCTCCACAAAAAGGGACAGGCATCCGCCGATGTTGTAGTCCAGACGCAGGGCCGCAGTCGCGCCGAGATAGAAACCGGACTTGAGTTTGGAATCGTCCAGACTGAAATGCAGACCGACCTCGGGGCCGAACAGAGCTGCCAGCGACAATGAAGAGTCATCGCCGAAAATCCATCTGCCTCCCACCACATACTCCGGATGGAAATTCACCCTGTACAGGTGGCTCGTTTTCGCCGAACGCTCCAGGCGCAGCGCGTCCATAGCATAGGTGCCGGAGAGACGGAAGGTGGAATATGAGCGGGTGCGGACGTGGAGATAGAAATCATAGCTGTCGTGGCAGGAAGGAAACATCCTCAAGGTGCGCTTCATAAAGGATTGGTTCTGGAACTTGGGGCAGCCCACCACTGAGAGCCTCGCCAGCCGGGTATGCCACAGCGCATACGGGCCGTTCTTGGCTTTATGGACCGGACCGAGCAGTTCATCCACAAATCCTGGGTTCTTCGGCCGGTTAAGATAGTCAAAGTATTGATTCTTGATTTTGCGGAAGTCCCCTATTTTGTGTTCCTTAGAGTAGCCTTTGGAGAAATCGAAACTCAACGAATCATCATACGGCAGACACTCACCGTGAAAACGCTGAACGGGAGAAAGCGACGGAAAATCAGGAAAGCTATGGCGGGTAACGGATCCGGCCGTCAAGTTCACTGTCGAAGACAGCAAAACTGCACTGACCAGAGCGCACACAAACAAAAGCCGCGAGAACGGCGATGACTTGCTGACCATAACTGCCATAAAAAACCTAACACTGCCGGGGCTTCACCCCTCACAAAAATCGCACCGACGCCGTTTCTTCCCCCCCAGCTAAATCTCACGGCGCAGCGTCGATTTGGGAATATTCAACTGGTCGCGATATTTGGCGATTGTCCTGCGGGCCACATTATAGCCCTTGGAGCGCATTATATCCACGATCTCATCATCCGTGAGAGGCTTGTGCTTATCCTCCCCGTCCACCAGAGCCTTCAGAACGGTCTTGAGCTCCTTGGTGGAGACATTGTTGCCGCTCTGATCCTCAATGCCCTCCGAGAAGAACGACTTGAGGCTGAAAATGCCGAACGGAGTCTCTATGAACTTGCTGTTCGCCACGCGTGACACCGTCGAGATGTCAAGCCCGGTAATCTCCGCTATATCCTTGAGCACCATCGGTTTGAGGGAAGCCTCGTCTCCATCCGTAAAGAAATCCTTCTGATAGTCCAGAATGGCTTTCATAGTCTTCTGGAGAGTCTCGTACCGGGTCTGGAGCGAATCGATGAACATCTTGGCGGAATCCACTTTCTGCTTGATGAAAGTGGCGGCTTCCCGCTGTTCCTTGGACGAATTCTTGGTCTGCTGAAGCAGCTCGTCCGCATATTTCCTGTTCACGCGAAGCTCCGGCACGGAAAAGCGCGGCATAGTGAGCACGAACTTGCCGTCAACTATTTTCAGATTGAAATCCGGCACTATCTGCTGGGTCCTGTCAGCGAAAGTATCCACCACCTGACCGCCCGGAGACGGGTTCAGATGGCGTATTCTGGTCATTGCCGCCTTCATCCTCTCCCTGGACAGGCCCGTCCGCTGCATTATGCGGTTGAAATCCTTGCGGGAAAACTCCTGAAACCAGTTTTCCACTATGACTGTGGCATCCCTCACATCCTCCTCATTCCCGGGCAGACGCTTCAGCTGCAGCAGCAGACACTCCCTCACGTTGCGGGCGCCCACTCCCGGCGGGTCAAAGCCCTGAATCACTGACAAGATGTGCTCCACCGCCTCATCAGAGGTCACAATGCTCTCTCTGAAAGCGAGATCGTCGACCAGGCTCTCAGTGTCACGGCGGAGGTAGCCGTCGTCATCGAGACTGTAGATAATGTATTTCGCCACCCGGCGCTCCTCATCGTCCAAGTCCGTGAACTCCAGCTGATCCATCAAGTTCTGGGTGAAAGACTCCTGCACCGAGAATGTCTCGCGGCGCGGCTTGTCGTCATCCCGGCTATAATTGTCGGAACGGAGACGGTATGCGGGAATCGGGTCATCCTCCTTGTACTCTGAGAGGGAGACTTCCTTTACGGGCTGTTCCTCGTCCTTCTTGGTGTCGTCCTCCTCCAGAAGAAAATTGTCCACCATCTCCTGCCGTATCCTCTGCTCAAGATTGAGAATGGGCAACTCTATGAGCTTTGCCGTCAGGATCTGGCCCGGCGACAGCTTGGTCTGCAATTTTATGCTTAGTTCCTGCTTCATACGCCACTGCTCTAATTCGCCGACGGGGCTTCGCCGGTCTTGGGCCGGAGCACCTGAATCGTGTCGGTCACATAGGAATGGCGGACATCGACGACCGGATAGTTGATGTTCTCCTTCACGACGAATGCTGTCGGGAAGTCGCGGCGGATATTGTTGAGCAGCTCCATCGCCTCGGATTTGGTGCGGAAATCCCCCACCGTCACCTTGAAGTACGGATTCACATAGCTGCGGTATGCCGCGATGCCGTGATGCATCGAGACGAAACGTTTGAGAGCCGCCTCGGACTCCGCACGGGAAGTCTGGCGGTTGTCGAAGAAGATTCTGACGCGGTAGCCGGAAATCGTGCGCGAAGGATTGGAGGAAATCTGCCTTTCAAGAGACTGCTGAACCTGCTGCGACTGATTGACCTTGACGTCGGCAGGATCTCCCGCAAGCCGCGAAGGCATCGCCGAAGACAGGCTTTTGCCGATCAGAGCGGAATCCAGCAGCGCCACCGGTCTATAGATGACCGAATCCACAAGTTCATATCCCTCAGGGATATAGACACCTCCTGCCGTATTCTGGGCTTTGGCGGACCGTGAAAATGCAAGAGCCGCGCACAGGGTCAAAATCAATATAATCCTATTTCTCATATTCGTCATTTTGTCGAAGAAATCCTGCTCTTGAGCTCGGTCAGAGTCATCGTCTCATCGATCGGCCTGCGGATCAGTCCGGCACCTACCCCCGTGGCTGTGATATGCAGCGAGACGTCGTCATAATCAACTGAGCCTGAGGCAAGCGCGAGCAGGTCGAAAGCCGACGCCGTCGGGGCGAGCTGCAGCCCGGTACAGATCCTGTGTTCACTTTCACTGCGCTTCGGAAGCACAATGGGTTCCACTGCCAGTGTAGCCATCTCGCTGTCCCTGTAGCTCACGGTGATGACTATGTCCTTCATCTCCAGCCGGACAGTGGGATTATACACTTTGACTGAACAGTCCAGATCGGCCGTACGGAGGCTTGTGGGCTTGAAACTCTCGATTCTGAAGTCGGAAACCCTTATTTCGGAGATCTTCTCCGCGGCTCTCCGGCTGACGGACGAACAGGCTGAAAGGCCGAGCGACAGCACTGTCACGGCCAACGCCGCAACGGCTCTCCAAAAACGCGGAACTCCGCGGTATCCATCCATAATGTCCATATCCGTAAAGCAACAGAGTGCAAATATAAGAATATTAAAGGAAAAAATTCTAACTTTGCCGACCCTTGATGATATCGGAAAAAGTTATGAAGAACCTCAGACCGCTTTCAGACCCCGCCAGAGAAAAGGTGTACATAGAGACTTACGGCTGTCAGATGAATGTGAACGACAGCGAGGTGATACTCTCCATACTCCAGGACGCGGGCTATGCCCTGACTGGGGAGATCGGGGAGGCCAACGTGATAATCGCGAACACCTGTTCCATCAGAGACAACGCGGAGCAGCGCATCTGGGGCAGGATCGACCAGTTCAGACTGGAGAAGAGAAAGCGCTCCGGCGTGGTGATAGGCATAGTGGGATGTATGGCGGAAAGGCTGAAAGACAAACTGCTGGAGAAGGTGGACTTCATCGCCGGACCGGATGCCTACAGGAGTCTGCCGGGACTTATCCGCGCCGTGAGGCCAGACTCGCCGCAGATGAACGTGATGCTCTCCCAGGAGGAGACCTACGCGGACATCTCTCCTGTGAGACTGGACAGGAACGGCGTGAGCGCATACATTTCGATAATGCGGGGCTGCAACAACGTGTGTTCCTATTGTGTCGTACCCTACACCCGTGGCGCCGAGAGAAGCCGCGACGCACATTCCATCCTGAGGGAAGCCAGGGAGCTGTTCGAGGCGGGATACAGGGAGGTCAATCTTCTGGGACAGAATGTGGACTCTTATCTGTGGAAAAGCGGGGACGGCAACGAATGCGTGGATTTCGCGGATCTGCTGGAGCGGGTGGCGGAGATATCGCCGGAGCTGAGGGTGCGGTTCTCGACATCCCATCCCAAGGACATCAGCGACAAGCTCATCTTCACTATGGCGGGAAGGGAAAACATCTGCAGGCACATACATCTCCCGGTGCAGAGCGGCAGCGATGCGATGCTCGAAAAGATGAGACGGAGATATGACCGCGAATGGTATCTCGAGAGGGTGAAGAAGATACGCGAGGTGATGCCGGACTGCGGACTCTCGACGGATGTGATTGCCGGATTCTGCGGGGAAAGCATACAGGATCACAGGGACACGCTCTCGCTGATGGAGGAGGTGTGCTTCGATTCCGCCTTTATGTTCCAGTATTCCGAGAGGCCGGGCACGCTGGCGGCAAGAAAATACCCGGACGACATTCCCCTGTCCGTCAAGACGGAGCGGCTCAACGAGATCATAGCCCTCCAGAACCGCCTGAGCCTCAAGAGCAACGAGAAAGAGATCGGGAACATCCACACTGTCCTGGTGGAGGGCACTTCGAAAAAAAGCGCCGATGACTGGTGCGGCAGGGCGTCCAACAACAAGATGTGCGTATTTTCCGGAAACGGCAAGACGTTCAGGCCCGGCGAATACGCGAAAGTCCGGGTGACCGGATGCACCAGCGCCACCCTCCTCTGCGAAATCATCTGATCATTTCGGAGCGAAGCGACCCAAGGGGTCTGGGGAATACGGTCCCCAGTGCTGATTTATGCCAGACTGGGATGGATCATTTCGGAGCGAAGCGACCCAAGGGGTCTGGGGAATACGGTCCCCAGTGTTGATTTATGCCAGACTGGGATGGATCATTTCGGAGCGCAGCGACCCAAGGGGTCTGGGGAATACGGTCCCCAGTGCTGATTTATGCCAGACTGGGATGGATTATTTCCATCCCAGTCTGGCATCGAGCCTGACCTTGGCCGAATCGAAAGCAGGCATCATAGCCTCCGGCAGAGGCTCGGCCGGAGGAGACTGCATCTTGAGCGGATTGATGGCCGAACCATTCTTCCATACACGGAAATCCAGATGAGGCCCGGTGGAGCGGCCCGTAGAACCCACATAGCCGATCACCTGCCCCTGACGCACCCGGGTGCCGCTTTTTATTCCCGAGCCGTAGCGGGAAAGATGCAGATAGGCCGTGGTATATACGGAATTGTGGCGGATGCGGACCGTGTTGCCGCCCGCACCCTCATATTTTGCCGACAGCACCACGCCGTCACCGATGCTCACCACCGGAGTCCCGGCTGGAGCGGCATAGTCAACTCCGGTATGAGGCTGAACCCTGCGCGTGACGGGATGCCTGCGTGCGTAGGAGAATCCCGAACTTATCCGCGAAAAGTGCAGAGGCGCCTTGAGAAAAGTCTTGCGCATACTCTCCCCTTTTTCATTCCAGTAGATGTTTCCTCCGTCCCCCTGGTCGAAAGCATAACAGCGCAGAGTGTCCGCGCCCCGGATGTATTGAGCCGTGAGAATGGTGTCGACAGCCACGACCTCGCCCTCGACTGACTGCAGATTGTACGCCACTCTGAAGCGGTCTCCTTTCTGCAGACCGAAGAAGTCCACCGTCCAGGCATATACGTCGGAGAGACTGAGAATCAGAAGCGGAGACACTCCCGCCTCCCGCATATCCACCCAAAGAGACGAATTGATGGTGATGTCCGCATATTCCTGGCTTGTCTTGATCTCCTTGGCGACATTCCACGCGCCGTAGGGAGGGAAACATTTGAATACCACTGAATTGATCTTATCTTTCTCATAGACCAGATAGCGGAGCCCCAGAGAATCGGCCCGATAGGCGCAGTATGGTCTGCCTCCCCGGAGCATTCTCGCCGGGAACACGGAATCGCTCGCCTGCACGAGATCATAAGCCTCGCGGTCAGAAAGCCCGAGCCGGGTGAAAATCAGGGAAAGGGTCTCGCCGCCGCGAACGGACAGGGTGTCCACGGACAGGGTGTCCGTACAGAATCCCAAAGGCCATACCGGAGGGGTTGCCTCCACGCCTTCCGCCTGCTTTCCCCGTCCGCAGGATGTCGCCATAAACGCTGTCAGAAGCAAGGCCGAAAGCAGCCGTACCCCGACCCCCCATCTGATGCTCAGGACTGCTCCGCTGCGGACTCCTCCGTAATGTGCGGCAACTCCGGCCGACGAGCCCGCATCCGAAGCGCATCTCTCTGATTTATAATCCAATAAATTCATATCATTCCTCCATAATTCTTCCATCCACTGTGTCGGAAAGCCAAAGTTAATGGATTTTTCTGTGGACGGCGATTGTTTGGTGGAAAAAAATGGAAGAATATGTAACAAAATGGAAAAGATTTCATAACTTTGCCGAACGTAGCGTGAAAAAAGTACAACAATGGTCAAATTCATCGGAAAATACGAGGCAAAGGTGGACGACAAGGGACGTCTGGTGTTCCCTGCCGCCTTCAAGAGCCTTATGCCGCCCGATGAACAGATGAGGTTCGTCATCCGGAAAGACATCTTCGAAAAGTGTCTTGAGATGTACACCTACGACGAATGGGAGCGTCAATCCGAAGAGGTCAAGTCCAGGCTCGACTTCTTCAGGAAGGAGCACGCTATGTTCTGGAGGAAATATATGAGCGACCGGGCTCTGGTGCAGCCGGACGCCAAGATGGGCCGCTTCATCGTTCCTAAGGAGCTTCTCGAGGCAATAGGTGTTAACAAGGATGTCGTGTTCTCAGGCAATGACCACAAGATTGAAATCTGGGCAAAGGAAGCATTCGCGGATTCTCAGATTTCAGATGAAGAATATATAGCTCTCGCCGGGAC
Organism: Lachnospiraceae bacterium; assembly: GCA_963640185.1. Classification (GTDB taxonomy): domain Bacteria; phylum Bacteroidota; class Bacteroidia; order Bacteroidales; family UBA932; genus Cryptobacteroides. Next base: position 58,721 of record CAVHXU010000012.1, read on the forward strand.
ACTGTCCGATCTTTGATTGGAGGCGGGGCAGATGTCTGAGTATCATATCCCAGTAATGCTCGATGAGAGCGTCTCCCTGCTGATCGGCGACCCTGCCGGAGTGTATGCTGACGCCACTTTCGGAGGCGGCGGACATTCACGCGAGATCCTGCGGCGGCTCTCTCCGTCCGGCAGGCTCCTGGCTTTCGACCGCGACGCCGACGCCATAGACAATTGCCCCGACGACGGCAGACTCACCCTTATCAGAAACAATTTCCGATTCATACACAATTATGTGCTCCGCGAGGGGTACTACGAAGGCATCGACGGCATACTCGCCGACCTCGGTGTTTCTTCTCATCAATTCGATACAGCTGAGCGCGGTTTTTCTTTCCGCTACGACGCGCCGCTGGATATGAGGATGAACACCGAGGCGGCAGTTACCGCAAAAGATGTGGTGGGCAGCTACTCCGAGGAGTCGCTGGAGAGGATTTTCAAGATTTACGGAGAGGTGGACAACAGCCGCAGACTCGCCGCCCTGATATGCAGGGCAAGGGATGCCAGGGCTATAGAGACCAGTTTCGAACTGAACGGAGCGATTGAGGAGCTGCTGCCGAAATTCGCCGGGCACAAGTATCTGGCAAAGGTCTATCAGGCTTTGAGGATAGAGGTGAATCAGGAAATGAGATCGCTGGAGAAGTTTCTGGACGGGGCGGCGAAGTCGCTGAAATCCGGGGGCAGACTGGTGGTCATCAGCTATCATTCGCTTGAGGACAGGATGGTGAAGAATTTCATCCGGACCGGCAGCGTTGACGGGGTGGCGGCAAAGGATTTCTATGGCAACAGCACAGCCCCCCTGCGTCCGGTAGGCAAAAAGCCGCTTGTGCCGGAGGAAAGCGAGATTGCCACCAATACGAGGGCGCGCAGCGCGAAACTCAGGGTCGCTGAGAAGATTTAGAGAGGTCGCGGAAAAGATTTGGAAAAGAAAGTCAAATGGAAGGAACGGGGAAAAAGAGCGGATTCAGGAAGTGGCTCGTGTCATTCGGCAGGGGCGACTTCCTGATACGATGGAAGGTGGACAAGGCTCTGCCACACATCACCGTGCTCTTTGTGCTTTCACTCGTCAGTATGTTTCTCAGCTACAAGGCCGAGCAGACAATGGTGGTGAGGGAGCGCAACCGGGCTGCGATCGAGACTCTCCGGATACGCAGGTCACAGGCCGCCACGAGAATAGCCTCGATGAACCGCCTCACCACCATTGACAGCAAACTCAAGGAAATGGGCTCGACACTGGAGTCCCCCGAGAAACCTTCAACGATAATACGAAGGAAATGAAGCGCAAACGTGGACAAGAGGAAAACCTCCTGCACAGCAGGGACGAGAGGGTCGCGAAGATTCTCCTCTATGTCTATGCCCTGTTCACGGTGGCCGCGTTGCTCATATTGGGCAAGACTCTCTATCTCAAACTGTTCTGGAAACCGGACAGCAGGGCGGTGCAGGACCCGACATTCTGTCTCCAGACCATCGGAAGGCCGCTCAAGCCCGAGAGAGGGGACATTCTCGACTGCCGGGGACGCATTCTCGCCACTTCCACGCCGAAATACAACGTGTTTATGGACTGCGCCGTGGGAAAGGAGGTTTTTCGCCACGACAACAGAATAAATCCCAAGACAGGAGTCCGGAAAGGCGAGGAAAGCGAAAGGAAATGGAGGGCTGGCGCCGATTCGCTGTGCCGGGGACTTGCCGCAGTGCTGGCTTCAGAGGGACACGATCCCGCCTATTACCGGGAACTGATCTTCAGCGGCAGGGAAAAGAACAGGAGGCACATCCTGATAGCCGGAGACATCAATCACGACAAACTGCTTGCCCTCAAGGCGCTGCCTCTGTTCAACCGCTCGTCCTACTACGGAGGAATGATAGTCGAGACCATAGACACAAGACAATACCCCTACGGCACTCTGGCACAGAGAGTCATAGGCTATGTCCGGAACAATGACGACGGCTCCGCCAACAGCATCGGCATCGAGGGCAGTTTCGACTGGGCGCTGCACGGCACTCCGGGCGTGGAATATGTCAAAGCCACCGACGGGACCGGAGGCATCACCAGAATAGCCGCCATAGGAGAGCATTCCACTCCCGCGAAGAACGGCAGCGACATCACCCTGAGCATCGACATCGATATGCAGGACATCGCGGACAGGGCTCTGAGACGTCAGGTCGAGGACGACCCGCTGCTTGCCGATGCCTGTATGATCATAATGGAAGTGAAAACCGGAGCCATCAAGGCGATGGTCAACCTGCACAGGGGCAGGAACGGCAAGATGAACGAGACCGACAATCTGGCAGTGTTCAGAGTGAGCGAGCCCGGCTCGGTTTTCAAGACCGTGGGACTGATGACTATGCTCGAAGACAGGAAAGTGAGACTGGAGACCACTGTTCCCATCAACGGCGGCAAGTATTCCCCCTACCCCTACGATGATCATCTCGCTTCATTCGGGAGGCAGCATCACACCGACAGGATCACCGTCAGAGAGGGACTTGAAATCTCCTCCAACAATGTCTATGCGAGACTGGCCACGGAAAACTATGGCAAGAACCCGGAAAGATTCATAGACAAGATCTACGAGTACAGGCTCGGCGAGGCCTACGACTTCGACCTCAAGGGAATGGGAAAGCCGAACATCCTCGACCCCCGCAACAAGGCCTCGTGGAGCGGCACCGCCCTCGGCACCGTGGCTTACGGTTATGGAGCGAGCGTGACTCCCCTCCACACCGTGACTTTCTACAACGCCATCGCCAACAGAGGCAGGATGATGAAGCCGTATCTGGTGGAAAGGATAGAGAACGAAGACGGCACGGTGGAAAAGCGCGGCCCGTCCATCCTCAACGGGGCCATCTGCTCTCCCGTGACGGCAGATTCGCTGAAGAGCGCCCTCAGGAGCGTGGTGACCGACGGCACCGCCCGAAAACTCAAGACTGCATCCTGCACCATAGCGGGCAAGACCGGCACCGCCAGGATAGTCCTCAGCGCCGACGAGCGCGGAGGCAGCCGCAACGCCTATCAGAACCTCAACGGAGAGTTCCGCAACCAGGGCTCTTTCGTGGGATTCTTCCCCGTGGAAGACCCTCAGTACACTGCCATAGTCGTGGTGTACTCGACGCTGTCCAAGACGAGTTACTTCGGAGCGCAGAAGCCGGCCGACGCCTTCAAGGAAGTGGTGGGCTGCCTGTATGGGATGGACGAGCACTGGAGCGGGCACATCAGCCGCAGGGAGGCTATGCCGCGCGCCGTGGAAGTGAACACTGTGGCTCCGGCGGAGGGAGTGCAGATCGTGCCCGATGTCAGGGAAATGGGACTGTCGGATGCCGTGTTCGCCATAGAGAACTACGGATACAGATGCAGCTTCGCAGGCTCGGGCCGGGTGGCAAGGCAAAGTCCCGCCCCCGGGAGCAGGCTCAAAAAGGGGGAAACAGTAAGCATCGTATTGCAATAGAGCGGATATGAGACTTGAAAACATCATAAGAAATTGCGGAGTCGTTGAAGTCCGCGGCGAGGTGGCCGTCGAAATCAGCGGCATCACTTCGGACTCCAGAAAGGTCGTTCCTGGCTCGCTGTTCATAGCGGTGAAGGGCTCGGCGTTCGACGGACACGATTTCATAGGCAAGGCCATCGGAAACGGCGCCGCCGCAGTGATTTACGAAAGCGACAGCGGGGCGACGGCGGCTGCGGAAGCAATCGCGGAACCTGATGAGAGAAAAACCGCGGAAACAGCGGCTGGAAATGCCGCCGGGGATGCAGACCATGCCGGAACTGGCTGCGACGGAGTCACTCTGGTGAAAGTGCAGTCCGGCAGACACGCCCTGGCCATAGCCGCCGCCAATTACTTCGGCAACCCGTCAGAGAAGCTCACGCTCATCGGGATCACCGGCACCAACGGCAAGACCACCACCGTCACCCTGCTGTACAGGCTTTTCACCGCACTCGGACACCGCTGCGGGCTGCTCTCCACCATAGCCAACTATGTCGGAGAGGAGCGCAGCGAAACTCTGAACACCACCGCCGACCCCATCACGGTCAACTCCCTGATGGCCAGAATGGTGGAAGAAGGCTGCGACTACTGTTTCATGGAGGTGTCATCGATAGGCCTGGAGCAGGAGAGAACCTCCGGACTGCATTTCAGGGAAGCCATCTTCTCCAATCTCACACACGACCATCTCGACTATCACGGCACGTTCGCGGAATACCTCAGATGCAAGAAGCTGTTTTTCGACCGTCTCGACAAAGATGCCGTCGCCCTGATAAACACCGATGACCGCAACGGGGAGATTATGGTGCAGAACTGCCGCGCAAGGGTTGTGAGATACGCCTGCCGGAGACCGGCGGACCACAACTGCCGCATCATCGAGGAGAGCGTGGAGGGAATGCAGCTGCGCATAGACGGCAAGGAATGCTGGACAAGGCTCATAGGCGAACACAATGCCTACAACCTGCTGGCAATCTACTCCGCGGCCGTGGAAGCTGGAGTGGACAGCGATGCCGCTCTGGTGGCTCTCAGTGCTCTGGGACCCGCCCCGGGGAGACTTGAGACGCTGCACGGGCCCAACGGGGTCAGCGTCGTCATAGACTATGCCCACACACCGGACGCGCTCGAGAATGTGCTCAAAACTCTGCGCGAGGTCAGCTGCAAGGGACGCATAGTGTGTCTGTTCGGCTGCGGAGGCGACAGGGACAGGAGCAAGAGACCCGAGATGGCGGCGGTGGCGGAGAGATATGCCGACAGGATAATCCTCACATCCGACAACAGCCGAAGCGAGAAGACATCCGACATCATAGCCGAGATCCGGACCGGGCTTTCGGCAGAAGGGAGACGCCGGAGCATCTGCATCGAAGACCGGGGGCAGGCCATACGCACGGCCATTCTCACCTCAGAAGCCGGAGATGTGATTCTGCTGGCCGGCAAGGGACACGAGACCTACCAGATCATCGGGACGGAAAAAAGACATTTCGACGAGAAAGAAACAGTTACGGAGATATTCAACGAATTGGCCTGACAGTTATGCTTTACCATTTATTCAACGCGCTCAAGGATTTTGACATACCGGGACAGGGGCTTTGGAACTACATAAGCTTCAGAGCCATAATGGCCTTTGTAACAGCACTTTTCGTGGCGCTTTTCGCAGGAAAGGGCATCATCCGGCTGCTTCAGAAAAAGCAGATCGGGGAAGAAATCAGAGATCTCGGCCTGCAGGGGCAGATAGAGAAGAGAGGCACGCCCACGATGGGCGGCATCATCATCATCCTCTCCCTGCTGAGCGGGGCGCTGCTGTTCTGCAATCTCGCCAACAAGTATATCATACTCCTGCTCATCAGCACGCTATGGTGCGGAGGAATAGGCTTCCTCGATGACTATCTCAAGATTCACAAGCACAACAAGGACGGTCTCAGCGAGAAAAAGAAGCTGATTCTGCAGGGGATTCTCGGACTCGGAGTGGCCCTGTTCGTCTGGTACGGCGGCAGCGAGGCGGGGACGACCACCACCATTCCTTTCGTGAAGCACAATGAGTTTGACTATGCCTGGCTGACGCCGTTCACCGGGAAATGGGGATGGTACACCAAGTGGGGCATCTATATGATAATGATCGTGCTGGTCATCGTGGCCTGCTCCAACGGCACCAACCTCACCGACGGCATCGACGGGCTCGCCGGGGGCTGCAGCGCAATCGTCGGCATCGCCCTGGGCATCATAGCCTATCTGGGCGGCAATGTCATCAATGCGCAGTATCTCGGCATTATGTATCTGCCGGAGACAGGAGAGATAGCCGTGTATATGGCGGCTCTTGTGGGGGCTCTGCTCGGTTTCCTCTGGTACAACTGCTATCCGGCCCAGGTGTTTATGGGAGACACGGGCAGTCTGGCTCTCGGAGGCATCATCGGCGTCTGCGCAGTGCTCATCCGCAAGGAACTGCTTCTGCCTCTGCTCTGCGGAGTGTTCTTCGTGGAAAGCCTGTCGGTGCTGATGCAGAGGTGGCATTTCCGGAGGACCAGGAAAAAATACGGCGAGGGCAGGAGAATATTCAAGATGACTCCGCTGCATCACCATTTCCAGAAGGAGGGCATTCCCGCACTTATCCAGAGTCCGGCGCACGCCCATCACGAGGTGAAGATCACCAACAGGTTCTGGATTGTGAGCATATTGCTGGCGGTGTTGAGTGTGGCTCTCCTTAAAGTGAGATGAGCGAATCATAACGGAACAATGACAGATTTCAGAATATGGCAAGAATTGTTGTTTTAGGAGGAGGCGAGAGCGGAGTGGGCTCCGCAGTGCTCGCAAAGGTAAAGGGATTCGACGTTTTCCTCTCGGACAAGGGGAATATCAAGGAAGAATACACAGAGACTCTCGATAAATGGGGAATCCCGTACGAGAGCGGCCGGCACAGCGAAGAGAGGATACTCGATGCCGACGAAGTCATCAAGAGTCCGGGCATACCCGACACGGCTCCCCTGGTGCAGAAACTCATTGCCCGCGGGACCCACATCATTTCCGAGATAGAATTCGCGGGAAGATACGACAGCTCCAGAAAGATCTGCATCACCGGAAGCAACGGCAAGACCACGACCACCTCACTGATCTACTATCTGCTGCAGCAGGCGGGGCTCAACGTGGGGCTGGGAGGCAACATCGGCAAGAGCTACGCCTATCAGGTGGCCACGGAGCAGCACGACATCTATGTACTGGAACTCAGCAGTTTCCAGCTTGACAACGTGTATGACTTCAAGGCGGACATAGCCATCATCACCAACATCACCCCGGACCATCTTGACCGCTACGACCACAAGATGGAGAATTATGTCAAGGCGAAGTTCCGCATCACGCGCAATATGGCGCCGGAAGACTGCTTCATATTCTGCTCCGACGACGAGATCACGGTAAGCCACCTCGACAAGATTGTCATCAAGGCGAAGCAGCTCCCGTTCTCCCAGAAAACCGAGGTCGGGCAGGGAGCGTTCCTCAAGGACGACAAGATCGTGGTGCGCTACAAAGAGGACGAATGCGACCTGTTCCTGAAAGAACTTGCCCTTGGCGGAAAGCACAATGTCTATAACTCAATGGCGGCTGCCATCGCCGCCAAAGTGATGGACATAGACAACGACAGCATCCGGGAGTCTCTCGCCACTTTCAAACCGGTGGAGCACAGGCTCGAAAAGGTGCTGAGCGTGGGAGGAGTGCTCTACATCAACGATTCCAAGGCAACGAACGTGGACTCCGCGTGGTACGCGCTGGAGTGCCAGAAGAGCCCTGTCGTGTGGATTGTCGGAGGAACGGACAAGGGCAATGATTACACGAGCCTCGTTCCGCTCGCCAGGGAAAAGGTGAAGGCTATGATATGTATGGGCGTGGACAACAGGAAGTTCCACGAGTCGTTCACGGGCGTGGTGCCTGAGATTCACGATGTGCTGTCGGCTGACGAGGCCGTGAAACTGGCATCGCATCTGGCTTCGTCTGGCGATGTGGTGCTGCTCTCGCCCTGCTGCGCCAGTTTCGACCTTTTCGAGAACTACGAGGACAGGGGACGCCAATTCAAAGAGGCCGTCCGGAGGCTTTAGAAAGACATTAAAACACAGGGAATAAACAGTTTAGACCAGCGGAAAAGTGGAAAACACGGACAACGGCAAACGGGACACCGAAGGTACGGTCTGGAAATACTTCGACCGGATACAGGGTGACAAAGTGGTATGGATGATCGTACTGCTTCTGATGATGCTGTCCGTACTCGTGATTTTCGGGTCAAGTTCGAGGCTTGCCCTGCAGGAGCACACCGACAGGATAAGAATCATCAGTGATCAGTCCGTCACGGTCATTATGGGACTGCTGCTCATCGTCCTATGCTATGTCTGGAGATGGCCGAAAGTTGTGAAATGGTGCTCGTCTCTGGGATTCATCGTCTCATTCACGATGCTGCTGATACTGGTCGCCCATCTCGATCTGGGCTTCATAAAGGCGGCCGAAGTGAACCATTCGTGGAGGATTCTGAAGATAATGGACAAAGTGCAGTTCCACGTCTACGAATTCGTCAAGGTGGCCATGGTGATGTATGTGTCCTGGGCCATCGACACGCACAAGGGAGAGGGATTCGGGCTGACAAGGCGGCTCCGCTCCATCAATCTCTACATCAAGAAGAAGGACGGCTCCAAAAAGCAGATTTTCGAATGGCTCGAAAAGCCTGCGTGGGAACAGGCGATGTACATCTATTTGCCGGTGGTCGTCTGTGTGGCGATGACCATGCCAGGGAGCAACTCCAGCGCCCTTTTTCTCGCGATTCTTATGTTCGTGACGCTCATCATCGGAGGAATGCCGATGAAGCGTCTGATATTGGTGGGGCTCGGTTTTGCGGCCATCGTCGGCATAGCTCTGGGCATCTACCGTGTTTCGGGAGCCAAAGTCGGGCGCATAGACACCCTGCTGTCGCGAATCGGTCCGAAACCGGGAATCGAAAGGTACTACGAAGTGAAGGATTCGCTGAAACTGCTCCCGGCGAAAAGTCCGAAACACGCCGCACTGCGCAAAGAACTGGAAGATATACAGGCCAAGATTCAGCAGCCACTTTCGGCAGAGATCGCGATACACGACGGAGGCTTGATCGGCAAGGGGCCCGGAGGCAGCACGCAGCAGTATGTGGTGCCGATTATGTACGGGGACTACATGTACGCCTTCATCCTGGAAGAGTATGGAATCTGGGGTGGGGCCATAGTCCTGCTGCTGTATTTCAGCCTTCTGGCGCGGGGCTCCATGATAGCGAGAAATCTCGACGGACGCTTCGAGCAGATAGCCACGGGAGGGCTTGTGCTCCTCATCAGCGGCCAGGCATTTATGCATATGATGATAAATGTGGGGATAGGACCGCTCACAGGACAGACTCTGCCGCTGCTCAGCCACGGCAAGGGAGCTTTTCTGATGATGAGCCTGGCGTTCGGGCTGATACTCTATTTCTCGCGGCTCGCCAGAGAGAATATGGCGAAGGATGCGGCGAGAGTGGAGGAAGAAAAGGAGATGCAGAACAGTCTGGACGATCTGGACCGGTTCAACAATGATATGATTGACAATGATTTGCAATAGAGGCATCAGGAGGATGCACACTACGGGATGGCAGAAAAGGAAAAAATACGCGCTATAATCAGCGGAGGCGGCACCGGAGGACACATTTTCCCGGCGCTCTCGATTGCCGACAGGCTGAAAGAGATGAACCCCGAGACTGAGATACTCTTTGTCGGGGCCGAAGGAAGGATGGAGATGGAAAAAGTGCCTGCGGCAGGATACAGGATCGAGGCTCTGCCGATATGCGGTCTGCAGAGAAAGCTGAGCCTGAGCAATCTGAAACTGCCATTCAAGGTGCTCAGAAGCATCTCGATGGCAAGGAGGCTGATCCGCAGGTTCAAGCCGGACATCTGCATCGGAGTGGGAGGATATGCCAGCGCTCCCCTGCTCTGGGCGGCTCAGAGGATGGGCGTGCCCACGCTGATTCAGGAACAGAACGGCTTTGCCGGACTCACCAACAGGATTCTGGGGCGCAGGGCTGACTGCATCTGTGTGGCATACCCCGGAATGGAGCGCTTCTTCCCCGCTGAAAAGATAGTGATGAGCGGCAACCCCATCAGAAAGTCCATCATCCCCGCCGATGAGGCAATGCGTGAGGAAGGGCTGAAACACTACTCTCTCGACCCGTCGAAAAGGCACATTCTCATAGTGGGCGGTAGTCTCGGCTGCAGGACTCTAAACAATGCGGTGATGGACTGGGTCAGGGAGGGCTGTCCCGGTGGCGGGGACATCGAACTCCTCTGGCAGTGCGGCAAGGCTTATCTGAGCCAGGTTGCAGAGTTTATGGCACGCGCCGGAGAGGAGAATCCCGACGGGGCTCTGCGGAACATCCGTTACAGCGATTTCATCGGCAGGATGGATCTTGCATACGCCGCCGCAGATCTGGTGGTGTCACGTTCGGGAGCAAGCTCGGTGTCGGAGATCTGCGCGGCCCGCAAGGCCGTGATCCTCGTGCCTTCGCCCAATGTGGCCGAAGATCACCAGACCCACAATGCTATGGCTCTCGTGAAACGCGATGCCGGCGTGCTGGTCAAGGATGCCGAAGCCGCCGAAAAGCTTATGGCCGTCGCCTGTGCCCTGGTTCACGATGAGGACAGGCTGCACGAAATGGAGAAGAACGTGGCTGCTCTGTCGCTCGACGATGCGGCGGGGACTATCACGGAGGAAGTTTACAGAATAGTCGGGAAACAATGAAGAATGTGTATTTCATAGGCATCGGCGGCATCGGGATGAGCGCCATCGCCAGATACTACAACAGAAAGGGATACGCCGTGAGCGGCTATGACAGGACGGTCTCCGGTCTCACAAAAGAACTGGAAGCCGAGGGTATAGCCGTCCACTACGAGGATGACAGCAGCTATGTGCCCAAAGATGTCGAAGAGACTCTGGTCGTATATACTCCGGCCATTCCCCACGATATGGGAGAACTGGTCTATGTGCAGGAAAAGGGCTACAGAGTGGTGAAGCGTTCCCGTATGCTCGGAGAAATAGCCCGCGGACAGCGCTGCCTTGCGGTGGCCGGCACTCACGGGAAGACTACTACCAGCACGTTGGTGGCGCATATCCTGACTGAAAGCGGAGAAGGGTGCTCGGCTTTTCTCGGAGGCATTTCCAAGAACTATGACAGCAATCTGCTCATCAGCGACAACCCAACCATTGTGGCCGAGGCTGACGAATTTGACCGTTCATTCCTGCAGCTCTATCCGGAGATTGCGGTGATCACGGCAATGGATGCCGACCATCTGGACATCTACCACGATCTGGCGAGCCTCCAGGAGGCATTCCGCACATTTGCATCTCAGGTCAGCGGCAAGGTCATCCTGAAGAAGGGACTGCCGGTCGGCGCGGAAGACACCGGGGCCGGGATTCTGAGCTATTCCTACGATGACGCGGGGGCCGACTATCACGCGGAAGACTTGGTCTGCGACGAGTGCGGATATTTCGACTTCACTCTGGTGACCCCGAAATGCCGCATAGCCCATTGCCGGGTGGGCGTACCTGGATGGGTGAACGTGGAGAACGCCGTGGCGGCGGCCGCCGTCGCCCTGGAGTACGGCGTCGCCCCGGAAAGGGTCAAAGCCGCACTCGCCTCATTCAGAGGAGTCAAGAGACGTTTCGACATCCATATCAACAGACCGGGCTGCGCCTATATCGACGACTACGCGCACCATCCCAAAGAGATTGCCACGGCCATCAGCTCCATCCGGGAGATATTCCCCGGCAGGAGGCTCACCGCGATCTTCCAGCCCCATCTCTACACGAGGACCAGGGACTTCGCGGACGGATTTGCGGCTGCGCTCAGCGGAGTGGACAAGCTGATTCTGCTTGACATCTATCCCGCAAGGGAGGAGCCCATACCCGGAGTGACCTCCGGGATAATATTTGACAAAGTCACTGCTCCGGAGAAGATTATGCTGAAAAAGGAGGAATTGATGGACTACCTCGCGAAGGAGCCGATCGATTGTCTCATCAGTTTTGGCGCCGGAGACATAGACCGGTTCATCCCGAAAATCACGGAACTGCTTTCAAGATAGCCTTTCACAGCTCACGGAACGGCCCCGAGCCTGCAGAAGAGTTCCGGACAATATATCACGAGACCCCTCAGAGACTATGAAGAACAGCATCAGACATATAATCGGGATATGCATAGCGGCGTTGACGCTTGTCTGTATGGCACTGACATACGGGATGGGGGTCGTGCGCGAAAACGGGATGCTGTGCAGGGGCGTCAATGTCATCATCACCGACAGCCTGCATAACAGGTTCGTGAGCGGAAAGGAGATTTCCGACCGGATAACGGCGGAATACGGCGAGTGCCGGGGCAGGCGTCTCGACTCGCTGAATCTGACCGCAATCGAGAAAATAGCCGACGCCCAGAGCGCAGTGCGCAGAAGCGACGCCTACACCACCGCCGACGGACTGCTGAACGTGCGCATCGACCAGAGAAAGCCCATCGTGAGATTCCAGAAGGGCGATGTCGGATTCTATGCGGACGGGGAGGCCTACCTCTTCCCTCTCCAACCGACATTCACGGCCAGCGTGCCCATCATTGACGGGGAGCTGCCCATAAATGTCAGCGCGGGATTCAAGGGCCGGCTTGAAGACACGGAATGGGTGGAGAAGATGATCGGCTTCATTCGTATGATAGACGCGGACAAGCAATGGCGGGGCTGCATCACGCAGATCCACATCAACGGAAAAACGGATATTGAGGTGGTGACAAGACGGGGGAACGAACTTTTCCTGCTGGGGCAGCCCGTCAATCTGGAGGACAAGCTCTCCAGGATGGAAACATACTACAGAATGGTACTGCCGCAGAGAGAGCGACCGTACAAGACCGTAGATCTGCGCTTTGACGGGAAAATTATAGGAAAGGACTAAGACAGCATCAGATATATGACGACAGAAGACAGATACATTGCGGCACTGGATTTCGGTTCATCCAGAATCGCGCTCTCGCTGGCCCAGATCGACGGCGGGAACATCAACATCATCTATTACAGGGATCTGCCCTCCACCGGCGTACGCAACAGCGCAATAGTCAATGAGACACAGGTTTCCAAGACTGTGAGGGCTCTGGTGGCGGAGGCTGAGGAGACACTCGGTCTGAAAATCACTCAGGCTGTCGTGGGGCTTCCCCGCACGGGAATAAGCATCCGCGACATCACGCAGAGTCTTGACAGCGTCAACGAAGAGTCCCCCATCGAGGAAAAGGACATCATCGATCTCAAGAACTTCATAAGCGAGACCTACGCCTCCGAAGAAGATTCGCAGCTCTGCGTTTACAATGCCGTGGCACAGTCATACTCCAACGGGGACGACATCAATCTCTCCGAGGAGGACATCATCGGCACCGCTGGCAACGAGCTCACCGGGAATTTCAAGATCTTCCTCGGCCCGAGGAAGCCGCTTGTCAAGATAGGCAAAGTGATGAGAATGAGCGACCTGGTGTCCGCAGGAGAGTATTTCACCCCTGACACCATAGGCAAGGCCGTCCTCAACGCTGACGAGGCGGACAACGGAGTGGCCGTGATTGATCTGGGCGGCGGATGCACTTCCGTGTCAATCTTCACCGGAGGCATACTCAGACACTGTGCTTCCATCCCATTCGGCGGCAAGAGCATCACCTCGGACATCAAGACCGAATGCAACATAAGCGAGGCCATCGCAGAGAACATCAAACTCGGCTACGGAGCCTGTATGCCGGAGAGGCTGCTGAATATGACGGACAAACAGCTGCTGTTGAGAAGCGGCACCTCCGAGCCGGACAAGAGACTGGGAGTCAAGTATCTGTCAGAGATCATCACGGCGCGTGCGGAGGAGATAATGGAGGCCATAATCTATGAGATAGACCGCAGCGGACTGGCAAAGCAGATTCCGAGCGGGGTGGTGATTACTGGAGGCGGGGCCGAGCTCGTCAATCTCAATCTGCTGATCACCAAGATGTCAGGATACTCCGTCAGACTGGGACTGCCCTGCAATGTGATCGGAGAAGCCAACTGCGGCGGCGCTTTCGAGACTGATGCGGCAAATGTGATAGGCCTTATAAGGGCGGCAGCGGGAGACGGCGTCGCCAACTGCGCCGTGACACGGTCAGATTTCCCTGAAAAGCAGCCGGAGACAGCAGCCGGAGCAGCCTGCGGGCAGACCGTGGCAGGAGACGGAGAGGACAGAGACCGGGCCGGGCTTCAGTATGGAGAGGACGCTCCGGGGAGGCAGGGCACTCTGGACGGCTTTGAAGAAGAGGAGGACCGGGCTGCCTCCAAGAGCGGGAAGCAGCGGAAAAAGCCGTCGGGGAAACCTGAAAAGAAGCCTCGGGAGAGACCTGAGTTCCTGAAAAAATTCGGAGACGGTCTCCTGAGCCTGTTTGAGGAAGTGGGCGAAGACGATGACAATCAATAATCTAAAGAAATAGTATGGAGCAGGATAATTTTGACATACTGTCCAACGACATTCTGCCTAACGACTGGACCAGAAAGCGGGCGCTCATCAAGGTCATAGGAGTGGGCGGCGGCGGATGCAACGCTGTCGAATATATGTACAACCAGGGCGTCAAGGGCTGTGAATTCATCGTGTGCAACACTGATTCACAGGCGCTCGGCAACTGCAGCGTGCCTCTGAAGATCCAGCTTGGCGAGGGCCTCGGGGCTGGCTGCAACCCGACCGAGGGACGCAATGCGGCGCTCAATTCACAGGATGTCATCACCGACAAACTGTTCAGCAGCACTCCCGATATGCTGTTCATCACTGCGGGAATGGGTGGAGGTACCGGCACCGGAGCGGCACCGGTCATCGCTTCGATGGCACGGGAGAGGAACATCCTCACCGTCGGAGTCGTGACGATCCCGTTCAGGGACGACGGAGTGGAGGCTATGACCAAGGCCCAGGACGGCATTTCCGAGTTGGAGAAGAATGTGGACAGTCTGGTGGTCATCGACAACGAGAAGCTTTATTCTCTGCACGGCGACCTGCTGTACAAGGATGCCCTGCCAAAAGTGGACGAGGTGCTGTGCACTGCCGTAAAGGGCATAGTGGACATCATCAGCGTGACCGGCCACATCAATGTGGACTTCCGGGATGTCAAGACAATGATGACCAACAGCGGTATGGCCATAATGGGATATGGCGAGGGGCGCGGCGAAAACCGTACGCGGGATGCTGTCAAGACCGCATTCGAGTCTCCTCTCCTCAATGACCACGATCTCAAGACAGCCCAGAACGTGCTTCTGAACATCACTATGAGCAAGGGAGAGCAGGGCCTGACCACAAACGAGATGCAGGAGATCGACAATCTGATCACGGACTACATAGGCAACGCCAACCGCTTCAAGAAAGGAGTCGTGATGGTGGACGACCCGGAGATGGGAGACAGAGTCACAATCACTGCCATAGCCACCGGCTTTGACATAGCCGGCATAGGGGACGACGGAGATGAGAACACCATCGTCATCCCGCCCGACTACCGCTATGACCGCAGCGGGGAGGCACGGGACGGCAATCCGCAGGGAGGCAGGAGAACCCAGAAAGTGGGGTTCAACACCCGGGTCATCATCAAGCCGCGCAATTTCGGCAAAGCGGAAAAGCCGGCACTGGCCGTGGATATGCAGGAAGACAGAACAAGGCTGGAGACGGAGCCGGCTATCCGCAGGAGGCAGCCCAAGAAGGAATAAAATCGTATCTTTGCAGCGCCCCTGCAGCCAGCGGGCTTTGTCGGGGTGTTGATTAAAACCGGATAAAATGGAAAGAAGAACAAGAGTGAGATTCGCGCCGTCACCGACAGGACCGCTCCATATGGGAGGGGTCAGGACTGCGCTTTATAACTATCTGTATGCCAAACAGCACGGCGGAGATTTCATCATCAGGATTGAGGACACGGACTCGCAGAGGTTCGTCCCCGGGGCGGAAGCCTACATCATCGAAGCCCTTTCCTGGTGCGGAATCATCCCGGACGAGGGGGTTGACGAGAACGGCAAGGTTGTCGAGACGGCTTCCGAAAAGCATCCGCACGCCCCGTACAGGCAGAGCCAGAGAAGAGGAATCTACCGGAAATATGCCGAGGACCTCGTGGAGAAAGGCTTCGCCTACTATGCTTTCGACACGGCGGAGGAGCTCTCGAAAATCCGCACCGAGATGGAGGCCCGCAAGGAGACTTTCATCTACAACCACTCCACGCGCCTGTCTCTGCGCAACTCCCTGAGCCTTCCCGCTGACGAGGTGGCGAGGCTGCTTGAGGAACGTAGCGACTGGACCATCCGCTTCAAGATGCCGGAGGACAGGGTCGTGAAGATGGACGACCTCATCCGCGGGCACGTGGAGGTCAATTCCGGCACGCTCGACGACAAGGTGCTCTGGAAAAGAGCCGACGAACTTCCGACCTACCACCTCGCGAACATCGTCGATGACCACCTGATGGAAATCACCGAGGTCATCCGCGGCGAGGAGTGGCTGCCGTCGCTTCCGCTGCATTATCTGCTCTACGAGGCGTTCGGCTGGCAGGACACGATGCCGCGCTTCGCCCATCTCTCGCTGCTTCTCAAGCCGGACGGGAAGGGCAAGCTCAGCAAGAGGGACGGCGACAGGCTCGGCTTCCCGGTGTTCCCGCTCCGCTGGGTGAATGCCGAGGGGGAGGTCTCACGCGGCTACCGCGAGGACGGATATTTCCCGGAGGCTTTCGTGAATATGCTGGCGATGCTTGGCTGGAATCCGGGAGATGACCGCGAACTCTTCACCATGCCGGAGCTCATCGAGGCGTTCTCGCTCGAAAGAGTTGTGATGCACGGGGCGAAGTTCAATCCGGAGAAGGCGAAATGGTACAACAGGGAATATCTCCGCAGGAAGTCCGACCACGAACTGACTAAGCTCTTCAAGCAGACCGTGCTTTCGCAGCACGGAATCACCGCCCAGTGTCCGAAATGCGCCGAGAAGCACGGGGTCGAGTACCGCAGCGAGCCTGATTTCGAGGGCAAGTGGTTCCCGAAGGAATATGTCCAGAAAGTCGTGGGCCTCATAAAGGAGAGGGCGACTTTCGTGGCTGATTTCTGGGACATCGCGTCCTATCTTTTCGTCGCTCCGACGGAATATGCCGAGAAGGATGTCGCCAAATTCTGGAAGAGCGAGAATGTGGAGCTGATGCTCAAGGTGGCGGATTTCATCAAGGACTTCGCGGCGCGTGCGGAAGCTGACAAGGCCGCCGGAAAGGGCGAAGGATTCACAAAGGAGGCTCTCGAAGGGCCACTTGAGGAGTATATCCGCGGCAATGAGTGGCCGATGGGCAAGGTGATGAACTGCCTCCGTCTCGCGCTCGCCGGAACATCGAGCGGACTTGGCATCGCGGACATCGTGACTCTCATCGGACGGGAGGAGTTTACGCGCAGGATTGACAGTGCCGTCTTGAAACTCGGAAGGTAGGCAGTCTCAACAATTGAAATATTATGAAAATCGGGATATGCAACGACCACGCGGGCGTGGAATATAAATTCGCCATTGTCAAGCACCTGCAGGACAAGGGCTATGAGATTGTGAATTTCGGGACGGACAGCACGGAGAGCATGGACTATCCGGATGTCGCGCACCCGCTCGCCCTTGCGGTGGAGAAAGGCGGGGTTGACCTCGGAATCGCCCTCTGCGGCACTGGCAACGGGATGGCGATGACCCTGAACAAGCATCAGGGAATCCGCGCAGGA
This sequence comes from Lachnospiraceae bacterium, assembly GCA_963640185.1. Lineage (GTDB taxonomy): Bacteria > Bacteroidota > Bacteroidia > Bacteroidales > UBA932 > Cryptobacteroides. Next base: position 75,978 of record CAVHXU010000012.1, read on the forward strand.
CTTGCATGGAATGTGGAGATCGGAAAACTCGTCAAGGAGCACAACAACGCGAACGTGCTGGTGATGCCGGCGCGCTTCATCCCGCTTGAAACGGCGCTGGAGATTGTGGATGCCTGGCTGGACGCGGCATTCGAGGGGGGACGGCATCAGCGCCGCATCGACAAAATGATGTGCTGAGTCGCCCATAAGATGACAATGAACGACACCAAACATACCCTTCAACCTCTCGACGCTGCGAGGGCAATACAAGGACAACGGCCGTTTTTATGATAAAGTACCTCAGGACTCTCGGTTTCAATGTGGTGAATGATATGTTCGCGCAGAATTCCTGGTACTTCCGGAATGCCCTGGTAAGAGCCAATTACAGCAATATCCAGAAAGGGATAACGGAGACGACTATCTCTTCCGCAGTATGCTGTTGGGAGAGGAACATACCTTCCGGAATCGTGAATTGCATATAGACTGGAAGAAACCTGACAGAAATCATAACAGACTAAACTCAGGAGATGTTTATACCGGACAAGACGACGGCTTCGTTGAGCCGGGACATTGAGGATTACCCGGAGGGGATAGTCCTTGTTGTCGACAAACCCTACCGCTGGACTTCGGCGGATGTCATCCGCAAGGTCAAATGGCTCGCGTGCAGGCATTTCGGGAAGAAGAACCTGAAAGTGGGGCACGCCGGGACGCTCGACCCGCTCGCCACCGGGGTGCTGCTCGTTTGCATCGGCAACGCGACCAAAAGGGCGGAACAGCTTCAGGCGCACGACAAGGAGTACATCGCCGGCATCTCGTTCGGAGCGACGACCCCGTCCTACGACCTTGAAAAGGACATCGACCGCCGTTTCCCGACTGACGGCATTTCGGAAGACTCCGTCCGGAAGGCACTCAAAGGCTTTCTCGGAGAGCAGGAGCAGGTTGCGCCCCTCTTCAGCGCCAAGTCGGTGGACGGAGTCCGCGCCTACGAACTCGCCCGCAGACTCTATCGCCGCCAGACGGCCGGGGACGGCTCCGGAGAGCCTTCAGAGAACATTTCAAAGGAAATCCGGGCAAATGGTCTCGGAGGACTGCCAGAGAACAGTTCAGATAAATTTCAGGTAAACAGTTCCTGGGAATCTTCAGTGAATAATTCGGGGGAAATTCAGGCATACGCCTCCGGTGGGTCTTCGCAGTTCGACTCCAGAGCCTCGGAACTGCTCCGCACAGCCCGCATCCGCATAGACAACCTGGAACTTCTTAATTTTAGCCTGGACGGCACACCCCTGCACGCCCACGAGACGACACCAGACTACGCCGGGATGAGCGAAGAAGAAATCGCCCGCGCCAAGAAGAAGAACAGCCGCATCAACATCACCGACATCTCGCCCCTCCACCTGCCGCTCGCAGAAGTCCGCATCACCTGCAGCAAAGGCACCTACATCCGCGCCTTCGCCCGCGACCTCGGCGAAGCCCTCAGTTCCGGCGCATTCCTGAGCCACCTCACCCGCTCCCGCAGCGGCGACTACCCCCTCTCCCAAGCCCTCACCCTCTCCCAAGTCACCGCCCTGTTCCGCCAATAGGTTCTCATCATAGTTCTGAATTGTCTGCTCGCATTGCATAGGAAATAATGTTGAAATCAGCCGGAACTTTTCTTTATTCTCCATAATTTCAGTAATTTTGCGGAGATTGAGAAAAACGGTGCCCGTATGTTATACCCGATTGGAATACAGACCTTTTCAGACATCCGCAGAGACGGATATGTCTATGTGGACAAGACCGCGCAGGTTTACAGACTTGCATCCACCGGCAAGTATTACTTTCTGAGCCGGCCGCGCAGGTTCGGCAAGAGCCTTCTCGTATCCACGATGGAGGCGTATTTCAGCGGAAGGAAGGAGCTTTTCAGCGGGCTTGCGCTTGATTCGCTCGAAAAGGAGTGGAAAGAATATCCGGTGCTGCATCTGGATTTCAGCGGCAAGGCTTATGATGCTTCTGACGTGCTGCTCAAGGTGCTTGATGACGCACTGTACAAATGGGAGAACGAATATGGGAGCGAAAACCGTTCCGACGTCCCCGGAATCCGTTTCGGCAATGTGGTGGAGGCCGCATACAAAAAGACCGGCCGGCAGGCGGTCATATTGATTGACGAATATGACAAGCCGATTGTGGACAATCTGACGCGCCCGGAACTGAGGGAAAAGTTCCGCGAGACATTGCAGGGCTTCTACAGCGTGATGAAGTCGAAGGACGCTTTCATCAAGTTCGGCTTCCTCACGGGAGTCACCAAAATCGGCAGGATGAGCGTGTTCAGCGGGCTGAACAACATCCAGGACATCTCGATGGACGAGCG
>CAVHXU010000013.1:0-102630 GCA_963640185.1 Lachnospiraceae bacterium
GACCGCGTCACTGTTCCGGAGCCAGTCGGGCAAAAAAAAGTGAGATCCGAACCGCTTCAAATCTCACTCCTTGTGACCCGCACAGGATTCAAACCTGTAACCTCTTGATCCGTAGTCAAGTGCTCTATTCAGTTGAGCTAGCGGGCCGATTGACCGGGTGACCGGTCTATTTTTCCTCCCTTACGGCAAGCTTCTTTTCCTTGATGCGGGCCTTCTTGCCTGAAAGCGCGCGGAAGTAGAAGATGCGTGCGCGGCGAACCTTGCCGACCTTGTTGACTTCTATGCTGTCAATGAACGGTGAGTTGAACGGGAAAATCCTTTCCACTCCGATGCCGCTTGAAATCTTGCGGATGGTGAAAGTCTTCGTTGCGGGAGAAGCTCCTCTGAGCTGAATGACCACTCCCTTGAACTTCTGGAGTCTTTCCTTCTCTCCCTCCTTGATCCTGTAGGTGACGGTGATGGTGTCGCCTGCCTTGAACTTAGGGTACTGAGCCACTTTCCCGTTTGCGAAAGTGTCGTTCACCAACTTGATGTAATCCATTTTCAAAATGTTTTAAGTGGCAACGTTGCCGATTCACCGCCCAGGGCAAGAGGTTGCTTCGTTTTTGGGACTGCAAAAGTAGCAATTATTTTTCATTTACCAAACATTTTTCGAGCCCCTTTGCAAAAATATCGTCAAAACATATCCTTCAGCTTGTCAAAGAAGCTCTTGTCACCCTTTGACGGGTCGAAATCCTCGCTTCTGCCGAGCGCCTCGATGATGTCCCTGTTCTCTCGGCTCACCTTTTTCGGAACCCAGACCACGACCTGGACTATGATGTCGCCCTTGCCGTAGCCTCGGACATCGGGAAGACCTCTGCCGCGGAGCCTCATCGCAGTCCCGGACTGAGTTCCGGCCGGAATGTTGAGCCTGGCGGGCACGCCGTCCAGAGTCGGTATCTCCACATCTGTGCCGAGGATGGCCTCCGGTACTGAAATCACCTTGGTGCAGTACAGATTGCATCCCTCACGCTTGAAGTCCTTGTGCGGAAGCTCCTCGATGACGACGAGCAGATCCCCGTTGACACCGTTGTTCTTGCCTGCGTGTCCAGCCCCTCTGACAGTGAGCTGCATGCCCGCTTCCACTCCTGCCGGGATGTCCACGGTCACAGTCTCCTTGCGGCGGATCATACCGCTGCCGCCGCAGCTCCGGCAAGGATTGCTGATTATGCGGCCCTCGCCGCCGCACTGCTGGCAGGTGTGGTAGGTGACGGTCTGTCCCAGTCCGAACAGGCCGCTGCTGACCTGCTGAATCTGGCCGGTGCCGTGACAGGCGGGACACACCTTGATGTCCGCCTCGCTTTTCGCGCCTTTGCCGCCGCAGTCCGGACAAGGCACATTCCTCTCGATCTGGATGGCCTTGCGGGTGCCCTTGGCGATTTCCTCAAGCGTGAGGCCCGGTCTGACCTTGATGTCCCTGCCTCTGTACACTCTCTGCTGCTGTGCGCGCGCTCCGCCTCTGGCCCCGCCGCCGAAACTGCCGCTGAAGCCGCCGCCGAACGCCCCTCCGAAAAACTCGTTGAGAATGTCGTTGAGATTGCCGAATCCGCCGCTGAAGTCAGGCCCCGGATTGTCTCCGAGTCCGGCGTGGCCGAAGCGGTCGTATTTCGCCCTCTTGTCGGCATCGCTCAGTACGGAATACGCCTCCGCAGCCTCCTTGAACTTCTCCTCGGCTTCCTTGTTGCCGGGATTCTTGTCAGGGTGGTACATGATGGCCAGCTTCCTGTATGCCTTCTTTATCTCTTCGGGAGTGGCTGTCTTGCTGACTCCCAGCACTTCATAATAATCTCTCTTCTGTGCCATAACCTTGCATTTTACAATGTCACACGCCGGAGACGGCTAAATCCCGACCACCACCTTGGCGAAGCGTATCACTTTGCCGTTCAGCTTGTAGCCGGTCTGGACCACGTCGAAGACCCGGCCCTTTTTCTCCTCCTCCTGTACCGGGAACCGCGATATGGCTTCGTGCTCATCGGTGTCGAACACCGCTCCCTCAGCCTCGATGGCCGTCAGGCCCTTGGACTTGAGATAGCCGAGAAGTTTGCTGTAGATGAGGTTGGTGCCCTCTTTCGCCACAGGGCTGTCCTCGGAATCCTCAAGTGCCTTGATGGCCCGCTCGCAGTCGTCAAGCACGGGCAGAAGTCCCTTGATGGTGTCCTCGGAAGCCGAACTCACCAGATCGAGCCGGTCCTGGGCCGATCTTCTTCTGAAATTGTCAAAGTCTGCCATAAGTCTGACATAATCGTCCTTCTCCTTGGCGAGTTTGGCAGTTATGTCAGCCACCGTGGCTTCGAGTCCTGTGATTTTCTCATTAAGCTCGTCTATCTTGCGGGCGTCCGCCTTCAGTTCTTTCCTTATCTTCCTGCTGTTTCCCGATTCTGTCTCATCTGTCTCCGTCTCCGCCTCGGAATGTGCCTCCTGCTGCTCTCCAGTGCTGCTTTTTCCGTTCCGAGACTCTGTCTTGTCCTCTTCTTTCAGAACCTTTTTCTCTTCCTTGTTCATAGTATCTGTCGTATTTTTCATTCAAAACACAGCGGCCGGATTCCGAATCCGGCCGCTATATTTTCTCAAACTCTGAGCCACCGTGTGACCCGGAGTGTTTTCTGCCAAATTGTCACTCTACTCTCTCTCCTCAGCCGAATCCGGAGTCATCTCCAGTTCGATGAAATTGTGCTGCTCAAGCACCGTCTGGAGGACTGACCGGATTCTCTCCGCGCTGAGAGCATTCACCGCAGCCTCGTATCCGGCATCGTAATCCTCACCCCATTTGGCGTTCTGGACAATGGCGTTGAGCCAATGGCTGTTGCTGATGCGCTGCTCCGGAACTTTCTTCCTGAAGTTCTCGCCTACGCGGGTCATCTGCTCCTCGGTAGGTCCCTCGTATGCAAGCTTGCGCAGGCCTTCCTTGGCGAGGGCGCGCAGCGATTCGCTCTGGGTCGGGTTGGTCTCGAACGACACCTGGATCAGCGCTTCTTCATCAGGTTCCCTTATGAGGCTCATAGCGCAGCCGGCCCCGTAGGTGCCGCCCTCTTCCTCTCTGAGCGTCTCGGTGTAGATCATATCGAGGATGTTCTTGGCGGCACTCAGCGTCACGGCATCGTCGATGCTGTATGGAACGTCGCCGCAGTAGATCTGCAGAACTGTGCTCTTCGGGGTCTGCATATCCACCTTGAAGTGGTTTTCGATCTCTCCTCTGACTATTTTCGGGGCGGTGTATTTTCCCTCGATTTCTTTCTTTCCCTTCGGAATGGAACCGAGGTATTTCTCGCAGAGTGGCTTGAGAGTCTCAAGGTCAACGTTTCCGACTATGGCTATCTCTGTCCCCGCCACATCCCTGAAAAGCTCGCGATAGACTCTTGCCAGCGTTTCAAGGCTGGCGTGGTCCAGCGCTTCCGCCAGACCGAACGAGCGCGGGTTGCCTCCGTAGATGGTTTCTCTCATACGGCTCTGGAACTTGTAGCTCGGCTGCTTCTCGAGATTCGGCAGCAGAGTGCGGATTTTCTCGATGCCGACATTGTATTCGTCAGCGTCGAAACGTGGAGCGGTGAAGTCCAGATACATAAGCTGCAGCGCAGTCTCGATGTCCTTCGGGGCGCAGCTCCCGCTCAGACCGTGCCACAGCTGGCCGATGTACGGGGTGACGCTTACATTCTTTCCTGCAAGCATCTTCGGCAGCTCGCTGGCGGAGAAAGTGGAGATGCCGGTGTTGCGCAGGTAGAAATTCCAGATGTTGCTCTCGAACGAATAGAGATCTTCGTCTGAAATGGCCGACTTTCCTCCCTTCTTCCACAGGCGGAAGACCACCTGATCCTTGCGGTGGTCCGTAGGCAGGACTCTGATCCTGAGGCCGTTCTTCAAAGTCCACACAGTGGAGCCGTAGATGCCCTCCTCCGTTTTCTTGACCTTGGAGCCCTTCAGCTTGGCCGCATTCACGAGCGATGAAGCGACTTCCTCGTTCCCGTTGGCTTCAACTTCGGCAGTCCTCGAGTTCTCGAGTATGGTATTCAGTTCCTCTGCCGTAGGGTGAACGAGCCCCTCCTTTTCAGGGGCGGTGTATATGATGGAGATGTTCTTGTCCTCAAGGGCTGATGCCACGACCTGAGAAACGGTCTGTGCATTAAGCTGCTCCAGAATGGTCTTGCAGAGCTCATATCTCTGCTGGGGCACCATATACGGCTCCATCTTGAAGAAGTTGTTGATGAGCGGGCGCACAAGATCCGCGTTGGTTCTGGTCTCCGCCCCCTGTGCGGCCTTTTCCAGATAGGAGAGTATGTTGTCCTTGGCTCTCTGATATTCGGCATCTGTGAATCCGTATCTTCTGGCCTTTTCCACCTCGGCGAGAAGGGCCGTGAAAGCTTCCTTCACATTGCCGTCCTTGAAAGTGGCATCCGCATAAAACGCCTCGCAAGTGCGGCAGAGGTCGGTGATGCCCATATCCGCAGAGAGGAAAGGGGCGCCCGGCTTGCTGGTGATGTCGGAGAAACGTTCTGACATTATGACTCCGAACACCGTCTTCACAAGGTCAGTCATCAGGCCTATGTCGGTGGCGTTCAGCTCCATAGGCATAGGCTCGCTTTTCCACATAATCTCGATGCTGCTGCGGCTCCTCTCCGGATCCGTGAGAATGCCTATGAGCGGCTCGGCGTGTTCCGGTACCGGATATGCGACCTTCGGCTGCGGGTTTTCGACTGCCGGGATGTCCGAGAATGTGCTCTTTATCTTGGCTTCAACGCTGTCCACATCGACATCGCCGACCACGATAAGCGCCTGGAGATCGGGACGATACCAGGTGTGGTAGAAATTCAGAAGGCTTTCCGGCTTGAATGTCTCGAGATTCTCCTGTGAGCCTATGAGAGTGCAGCCGGCATATTTGCTGTCACCATAATAATAGTGTTTCGCCTTTTCGTAGATTCTCCAGTCTGCCGTCCTGCGTGAGCGTCTTTCCTCGATGATGACTCCTCTCTCCTTGTCGATTTCCGCAGGGTCGCAGGTGACGAAATGCGAGTAGTCGTGCATCACGAGCAGACAGGTGTCTATGATGCCCTCCCGCGTGACCGGGATGTTGTTGAGCATATAGGAGGTCTGCTCGATGCCGGTTGACGCGTTGATGTTGCGGCCGAATTCCGCACCGATTTTCTGCAGATACTCCAGAATCCCCTTGCCCGGGAAATTCTTGGTGCCATTGAAGCACATATGCTCAAGGAAATGGGCGAGTCCGTCCTGGTCCGGCGTTTCCTGAATGGCGCCGACATTGGTCGCAAGGTAGAATTCCGCCCTCTGGGCAGGTTTTTCGTTGTGGCGGATGTAGTAGGTCATACCGTTGTCAAGCTTGCCTGTCCTCACCTCCGGGTCGTTCGGAAGCAGTGTCTGCGCGTACACGACTGCCGAGAAGAGCAGTGCCGCCGCTGCGATAAAGAATCTTTTCATAATTTTAATCTGATAATGTTCCGTGTGAATGTTGACCAAATCTTTGCGCAAAAGCGCAGCTACCAATCCCCAAAGGTATGGAAATTTTCTCAAAGTCCGCCTCTCGGGTGGATTTTTGGCAAAATCCGTCGGACTGCTTTGGCAATCTTGTACGGAATAGTTATTTTTGCCGATAAGCGAATCTTATGATAAAAGTGGTGCTATGGCAGTGAAGAATGAAGATTTCAGGCTGAGAGTCTTTCTGACTCTGGCGGAATTGGGCAGTTTTACAGAGACCGCCTCGGTGCTCGGGGTCTCCCAACCGGCGGTAAGCCAGAATGTTGCAGAACTGGAGCGCATCTACGGGCTCAAGCTGATTCTGAGGAGCCGTAACGGCTTGAGCCTCACGGAGGACGGCAGAGCCTTCCTGCTCTATGCCCGCAACATCATCGCCGCTTATGCAGCGGCATCGGCCTTCGCCTCGAAGGCCGCATCGGCTCCGGCCGTCCCGGCGCAATCCCCGGCCGGCATCGACGGGAGGTCTCTGGCCGTATCCCTCATAGCCGGTATTCTGCCCGCGCTGAGGATTCTGGATGCTGAGATCGCCGACGAAATCGCCGACGGGCTGGGCTCTATAGATTTTTGATCCAGTTGGCCAGCTCCGCCTCAAAACCCTCGCGGCACTTGCTGAACTTGTCCTTCTTGTAAATCTTGTCCATATCGAAGCCCCAGCCGTGCTCACCCTCCGGATAGAGATGAAGCTCGGCGCTCACTCCCTTGTCCAGCAGAGCCTGGAAGTATTCGAGACTCTCGGTGTAGGGGACTGTCTTGTCATTTGTGCTGTGGGCGATGAAAGTCGGCGGGGTGTTGCGGGAGATGTGTCTGGCGCAGTAATACTGGTCGCAGAGAGCCTTGTAAGCGCTTTCCTCGGCCTTTTTCTCCTTGGAGCCCAGTTCTTTCCAATTGGCGGTGTCAGGCAGCAGATTGACTTTGGTGCCGCAGTCAGTCTTCGGGGTGATTGCCAGACGCGGGTAGATGGCGATGGTGAAATCCGGGACGCAGTCCTTCTCCCCGGCGATGGTGGAGGCGCAGCATACAAGGTGTCCTCCGGCGGAGAATCCCATAGCCCCTATCTGCTTCACACCGAACTCTCTGGCGTGTTCGCGGCAATACCTGATGGCCGTGGAGAAATCCTCCATAGGCACGCTGTGGTGGTGGTTCGGCATCCTGTAGTAAAGCACTGCTGCGGCGATGTCGTGCTCATTGAGCCACTGCGCGGCATAGACGCCTTCGTGGTAGCAGGCCAGGTGCGAGTAACCGCCTCCGGGGCAGATGATGACCATCTTTCCGTCGCATTTCTTCGGGATGTAGAACTCAATCCTGGCACTGCTGTCGGTGACATTGTTTATGCCGGTGGAGACATATTGTTCCTGTCCGTGCAACTTGTTGCCTGTCCGGACTTTACCTGCGTTGGCGGCTGCGATGTCGGCCTTCTTGCCGTCTGCGAGAACCGTCAGACTTTCCGACCAGCGGGGATAAAGCTGTACTGTTTTTGTCGGCTGGGAGTCGATCTTCGGGGTGGTATTCTTGCTTTTCTGAGCCTGTGCGCCGGAAGCGAGCGACAGGGCGACGATGGCCGTAAATGCCAATGTGACAAAGCGTTTCATATTTCTGTATTTTAGTTTTACTTTTTTCAGAAGCTGTGCCGGCAGTCCGGCCGGCGGATGCGAAGTTAGAAAATATTTTTCAGAAATAGCATTGAAGCCGCGAAAAGCCGTATTTCTGCGGAATTTTTCTTACTTTTGCGAGTTATTGCGCATTAATTGACACTGAAGAATGAAGCTTTTCAACCGACTTTTATTCTGGGGAGCGGCATCGGCTCTCGCACTTGCCTCGATGGCGGGATGCAGCTCATACGACAAGATAGTGTATTTTCAGGACAGGGTGATAAACAACCCCGAGTCGATCGACACCCACGCGGGCATAGTCATCCAGCCCAAGGATATGCTCTCCATCATAGTGTCCACCAGGACCATCGAGCTCGCTCCTATGTTCAACCTGCCGGTAGTCAGCTATCAGGCCGGGTCCGAAATCGTCTCGTCCGGGTACCAGAAGCTTATCGGCTATGTGGTGGACAATGACGGCTTCATAGATTTCCCTGTTCTGGGGCGGCTGCAGGTGGCCGGGCTCACCCGCTGGACTCTTGCCAAGATGATCAAGGACAGGCTGGTGGGCGAGGGTCTGCTCAATGACGCCGTGGTCACGGTGGAGTTTCTCAATTTCAAGATTTCCGTGCTCGGCGAGGTGAATTCTCCCGGTACATATACCATAGAGGGCGACAAGGTGACGATCCTGCAGGCTCTGTCCCTGGCCCGTGACCTCACCATTTTCGGACAGAGGGAGAATGTCTCCGTGATTCGCGAGGAAGACGGCAAGAGAACCATCTATGAAGTGAACCTCTGCTCTGCGGATATGTTCAAGTCTCCGGCCTATTACTTGAAACAGAATGACATAGTCTATGTGGAGCCTTCCCGGATCAAGCAGCGCCAGTCAACGACAGACGACAAGACGATGAGAATCACCAGCATAGCCGTGTCTTCGGGCTCGCTTCTGGTGTCGGTCGCGACGCTTGTGACGACCATACTGCTGAGGAGAAAATGAGACGCGCCACAGGAGTCCGGGCTGTTTTCCGAAGAGAAGAACGGAGTATCGGACACCGGAGTCAGAAGATGAATGAAACAGAGCCGGAGAATGAAACAGAGCTTTAGAAGATGATGGACAACACTTTCAACAACAATATCAGAAACAACGAAGACGCGCCGCAGATGACTCTCGCGCAGATGTGGGGGCTTGTCCGGGCGCACAAATGGTGGTTTGTCGCAGGGGTGGCGGTCTGCCTCGCCGCGGCCGTGTTCTATCTCTACCGCACTCCATCCACCTACGGCCGCGTCGCGAAGCTGATTGTCGATGAATCGGCACAGGATGCGGCGGTGAGGAGTCTTTCCACCTACAGCGGAGCCGCCGCGATGAGGCTCCGCAACAACATCTCCGTGGAGAATGAAAAGGAAGCTTTCGAGTCGCCCGATCTGATGGAAATCGTCGTGCGCAGGAACAATCTCGAAACCGTGTATATGGAGGAGCAGCCTCTCAGGAAAGTGGAGCTGTACCTGAACAATCCTCTGGAGATGTCGCTTGCCGGAGACAATCCCTCAAAGGGCTTCTCGTTCAGGCTTCGCAGGACCGGAGACGGCCGCTTCGAGCTTTCGGACTTCCGTCTCGGCAAGGACAAGTTCAGGGAGAGCGTCACCGGCAATGTCGGGGATACGGTCAGCACTCCGGTCGGCAGGCTGGTGTTCTATCCCACTCTGAACTACGACAAGTGGAACAGGGACCTAAGGGTGTCCTGGGCGGGGGCGGCCTCCCGTGCGAAAGCCATGTGCAGGAGGCTCAGCGCCACTATTCCGAGCAAGCAGTCATCTGTCCTCGCGCTCGGCTACAAGGACCGTTTCCCCTCCCGTGCGGAGACGGTGCTCAGCTCTCTGATAGACGTTTACAACGAGGTCTGGCTTTTCGACAAGAACCGTGCGGCCCGCAACACGAGCAGCTTCATCAATGAGCGTCTCGCCCTCATCGAGAGCGAGCTCGGCGGCATCGAGGACGAACTCAGGAACTACAAGGAGAACCACAACCTCGCCGACGTGAAGGCGGCCGCCAAGAACTACATAGAGGAGTCCTCGGTCTATGCCGAGAAGTCGTTCGAGGTCAATAATCAGCTTGCCGTCGCACGCTACATCCGGGACTATCTCAATGACCCGAGAAACGCCCTCAGCCTCATTCCCGCCAACTCCGGCATAGTCAACGCGAATGTGGAGAAGCAGATAGCCGACTACAACGCCATCGTACTGAACCGGGACAGGATCCAGGCGAGCAGCGGCAGCGCCAATCCTATGGTCAGCGACCTCAACAAATCGCTCGCTTCCATCCGCACTGCCATTCTCAGTTCGGTGGAGAACCTCATAGCCACCCTCCGGCTTCAGGCGGAGAAGCTTAAGGACCAGGAAGATCAGATACTCCGGAGAATCGCCGAAAGCACGGGGCAGGAGTTCCAGCTGCTGTCTATGGAGCGTCAGCAGAAAGTGAAGGAAAGCCTCTACATATTCCTGCTTCAGCGCCGCGAGGAAAACGAGATTACCGCACTTGTCAACGTGGGCAACGTGCGTCTGATAATGCGCCCCAACGGCTCCGCATCTCCGGAGTCTCCGAGAAGTCTGGTCATTTTGTTTCTCGCTGTCATCGCCGGCTGTCTGATACCTTTTGCTTATTTCTTTGTGGCTCAGATGCTTGACAATACGGTCAAGACCCGCGACGACCTCTCCGAAGTCAAGATTCCGTTCCTTGCGGAGATACCTCTTTCCGTGGTCCGCAGGAAGTTCAGGGTGCTCAGGCGCAGGGATATGTACAACGATGCCAATACCGGGATCGTGGTCAAGGCCGGCAAGCGCGATATGATGAACGAGGCCTACCGCGTTCTCAGGACCAATGTGGATCTCGTGTTCGGACGCAGGGACTCCTGCCGTGTGGTGATGCTGACTTCGATCAATCCCGACGCGGGAAAGACCTACACCTCCATCAACCTCGCCGCCTCGATGGCCATCAAGGGCTCCCGTGCGCTGCTTGTCGATATCGACCTCCGCAAGGGTTCGCTGTCCAAGGCTCTCGGCCTTGACTCGGCGGACGGAGTGTCATCCTATCTGAACGCTTCCACGGATGATTACAGAAGCCTGATAGCGAATGTGGAGACTTCGCTTGACTGTCTCCCGGCCGGCACCTTGCCTCCGAACCCGACCGAACTACTGCTCGACGGCAGGTTTTCGGCTATGCTTGAGGGGCTCCGGCAGGATTATGACTACATATTCCTCGACTGTCCTCCGGCCGAGATAGTGGCGGATGCGGCCATCATCACTGAGAATGTGGATATGACCATATTCGTGGTGCGCTCCGGCCTGTTCGACAAACGGATGATACCGGTGCTCAACGAGTTCTACAGCACGGGCCGCTACAAGTCCCTGTGTCTGCTGCTCAACGGCGTGGTGATGGATGAGAGCGGTCACGGCTATGGTTATGGCTACGGCTATGGTTATGGCTACGGCTATGGCTACGGTTACGGCCATGGTTCCGACGGATCGGAAGAATCCTCCGGGAAACGCTAATCCGGCAAAGCGATGCAAGGCGACGGGATTTGTGAGCATTGGTACGCTCTCAGAGTGACTTACAGCAGGGAACTGAAATTCCGGGATATGCTCGTGGAGAGGGGCATCCGGACTTATGTGCCGATGACCCGCAAGCTTGTGGAGAGACCGGGGAAACGCAGGAAAGTGGTTCTCGCCCCGGCGGTGAACAATCTGCTTTTCGCCTATTCGCAGCAGCAGATCCTGTATGAATTTATGTCGGAGCTCGGCGAAAGCCGTCCGGTGGCTTTCATCTGGGACAAGGCGACGCGCTTTCCCATCGTGGTGAGCGACAAGGCTATGGACGATTTCATCAGAGTCTCCTCCGAATATGACGAGGACATAGTCTATCTCGGCGACCTGTCCAATCTGAGGGCCGGCGCGGCGGTGAGGGTCGTTTCCGGACCTTTCGAGGGAGTCGAGGGCAGGATAGTGAGAGTGAAGAAATCCCGCAGGGTGATGGTTGAAATAGAGGGCATAATGGCGGTCGCGACCGCGTACATCCCGCCCTCCCAGTTGGAGATAATCAGTTAGGATATGAAAATAGCTGTAGCAGGAACAGGTTATGTGGGACTGTCGATGGCAGTTCTTCTGAGTCAGCACAATAGCGTGACAGCCGTTGACATTTTGAAGGAGAAGGTGGATATGGTGAATCTCCGCAGGTCTCCGATCCGGGACGAATATATAGAGAAGTATCTTGCCGAGAAGCCGCTGGACCTCAGGGCCACCCTTGACGGCAGGGCCGCCTATTCGGAGGCTGACTTCGTGATAGTGGCAGCCCCGACCAATTATGACAGCCAGCGCAATTTCTTCGACACTTCGGCCGTGGAGGAGGTCGTCTCCCTGGTTCTGGACTGCAACCCTCGTGCATTCATAGTCATAAAGTCCACCATCCCCGTGGGCTACACCGAGAGTCTGCGCGCCCGCTTCCATTCGGACAACATCCTGTTTTCGCCTGAGTTTCTCCGTGAAAGCAAGGCACTCTACGACAATCTCTATCCGAGCCGCATCATCGTGGGCCGTCCTGAGGGTGACGAGCGTCTGGACGGAGTGGCCCGCCGTTTCGCCGATCTGCTCAAGGAAGGAGCCGTCAAGCAGGACATCGAGACGGTGTTTATGGGGCTGACCGAGGCGGAAGCGGTGAAACTGTTCGCCAACACCTATCTGGCTCTCCGCGTAAGCTACTTCAACGAACTCGACACCTACGCCGAGATGAAAGGACTGAACACGAAGGACATCATAAAGGGCGTCTGCCTCGATCCCCGTATCGGCACCCACTACAACAACCCTTCTTTCGGCTATGGCGGCTATTGTCTTCCCAAGGATACCAAGCAGCTTCTCGCCAACTATGAGGATGTGCCCGAGAACCTGATCGAGGCCATCGTCGAGAGCAATGCCACGCGCAAGGATTTCATTGCAGATCAAGTCCTTGCAAAGGCCGGATGGTATGCCTATTCCGAACATAACGAATATGTTACGCCGGAGAAGGCCAACGCAGGGCCGCCGATTGTCGGCGTCTATCGCCTCACTATGAAGTCCAATTCCGACAATTTCCGCCACAGCGCCATTCAGGGCGTGATGAAGCGCATCAAGGCCAAGGGAGTGAGGGTGATAGTCTATGAGCCGACGCTTGAGGACGGCTCCAGGTTTTTCGGCAGCGAGGTCGTGAATGATCTGAGCCGTTTCAAATCACTGTCCGCCTGCATCATAGCCAACCGGTACGATGCGGACCTCGATGATGTACGCGCCAAGGTCTATACCCGCGACCTCGGCTGCGGCGACAATTAGCTTTCCCTATGTGGCCATTCGACAGCAGAAAGACATTGCTCCGGACCGGCATATTCCCCGGCTGTACGGACTTCCATTGCCATATCCTGCCCGGAGTGGACGACGGCGTGCAGACTGTCGGGGAGGCGTTGGAGATACTCGGACTCTATGAGAGTGTGGGTGTGGCCTCTGTCTGGCTGACTCCGCACATTATGGAGGACTGTCCCAACGGGACGGCGTTCCTGCGGGAGAGATTCGAAGAGTTCCGGCAGACCTACACGGCCACCGGAGGCGGAATCACTCTCCATCTCGCGGCGGAGAATATGCTGGACAATCTGTTCGAAGAGAGGCTTGAGAGAGGGGATCTGCTGACAATGGGCGGGAAGCGGGAACATCTGCTCGTGGAGACCTCGTATTTTTCCCCTCCGCTGCACCTCGACGCTACGCTGGAGCGGATCAAGTCCGCGGGGCTGTTTCCCATTCTGGCTCACCCCGAGCGCTATGTCTATATGGACGAGCGGGACTACCGCAGGCTGAAATCCGCCGGAATACTCTTCCAGCTGAACTGGTACTCTCTGGCCGGCATCTACGGGAAGGGGGTGCAGAAAAAGGCCGAATGGCTGCTGGACAATCATTTCTACGACATCTGCGGCAGCGACACCCACCGTCTGCGCATACTCAGGTCGGCCCTCGGACGGAAGGCCGTCGGCTCCGCGGCGGCACGGCAGCTCTCGGAACTGGTGCGGAGCAATCCCCTCAAACTGTGAACCCGACCGTTCCGGCCGTTCTGGGACTCCGGATTTTGCCGGGACACTATATTTGACTATATTTGAAAACTGTTTAAAACGCTTTCCATAATGCCGAAAATCTCAGAAAGGGCGGAACTGATGCCCTCTTCACCGATAAGAATGCTTGCTCCTCTTGCCAACGAGGCCCGCAAGAGGGGAATCAGACTTTATGCGCTGAATATCGGCCAACCTGACATAGAGACGCCGCAGGAGGGTCTTGAAGCCCTGAAGAAAATCGACCGCAAGGTGCTGGAGTACAGCCCGAGCGACGGTTTCAGCTCGCTCCGGGAGAAGCTCACAGGCTACTATGACCAGTACCAGATAAAGGTCCATCCGGACGAGATAATCATCACCACGGGCGGCTCGGAGGCCGTTCTGTTCGCATTTCTGGCCTGTCTCAATCCGGGCGACGAGATTATAGTCCCGGAGCCGGCCTATGCCAACTATATGGCATTCGCGATCTCGGCCGGGGCCGTCATCCGGCCCATACTGTCATCCATCGAGGACGGTTTCTCGCTGCCTCACGTGGATGATTTCGAGAAGCTCATAACTCCGCGCACCCGGGGCATACTCATCTGCAACCCCAACAACCCTTCGGGCTATCTCTACACCCGCAAGGAGATGAACCAGATACGCGATCTGGTGAAGAAATACAACCTTTTCCTGTTCTCCGACGAGGTTTACAGGGAATTCATCTACACCGGTTCGCCCTACATCTCGGCTTTCCATCTGGAGGGCATAGAGGAGAATGTCGTGCTGATCGACTCCGTGTCAAAGCGTTACAGCGAGTGCGGCATCAGGATAGGGGCTCTGCTGACCCGCAACCGCAGTCTTCACGACGCGGTGATGAAGTTCTGTCAGGCCCGCCTCTCTCCGCCGCTCATAGGGCAGATAGTCGCCGAGGCTTCCCTCGATGCTCCGAGAGACTACGCCATAAGGACTTACGAGGAGTTCATAGAGCGGCGCAACTGCCTGATAGACGGCCTGAACAGGATTCCGGGAGTGTATTCCCCGATACCTATGGGAGCGTTCTACACGGTGGCGCGCCTCCCTGTAGATGACTGCGAGAAGTTCTGCAAATGGCTGCTCACGGACTTTTCATACGAGGGGCAGAGCGTGATTCTGGCTCCGGCTTCCGGCTTCTACTCCGATGGCAGCCACGGCCGCAATGAAGTCCGCATTTCCTACACCATCTGCAAGGAAGACCTGAAAAAGGCAGTCAAAGTGCTTGCGGAGGCGCTGAAAGTCTATCCGGGGAGAACAGTCTGAGGAGTCGAACCTTATCCTGACCATATATGAAGAACAGTCTCAATATTCTGGTGACCGGCTCGGGCGGGCAGCTCGGGCGGGCGATGCGCGCGGCATCCCGCGGTGAGTTCGGCTGCGACGTTTCCGGGATGAACTTCATATTCAGCGACATAGCGGAGCTTCCCGGAGAGCCGACAGAAGAACTGGACATAAGGGACAGCGCTTCCGTGCGGGATTTCGTGCGGGAGCACGATGTGGATGTGCTGGTCAACTGTGCAGCCTACACCGATGTGGAGGCGGCGGAGGACCACGAAGCGGAGGCCGCACAGCTCAATGCCGATGCTCCGGCGGGACTTGCCCGTGTTATGGCGGAAAGGGGAGGACTGCTGCTGCACATTTCCACCGACTATGTGTTCGGCACGGAGATCTACAACCGACCGTGCAGGGAATGGCAGACCGGCACTCCGCTCGGAGCCTACGGCAGGACCAAGCTCTCCGGAGAGAAGAATGTCCGCGCAGCGGGCGGCAAATATGTGATCATCCGGACATCCTGGCTGTATTCCGAGTTCGGGCGCAACTTCTGCAAGACCATAATGGCTCTGTCGGCCTCAAGGCCGAGCCTGGATGTGGTGTTCGACCAGATAGGCACTCCCACTTACGCCGGCGATCTGGCCGCGGCCATAGTGAAGATTCTCCGCGACTATGCGCTCGACGGCTGTCAGACAAACACTTACGCCAAGTCCGGGGTCTATAACTACTCCGATGACGGGGTCTGCAGCTGGTATGATTTCGCCAGAGCCATCGTTGCCATGGACGGCAGGGGCACTTGCGAGATAAGGCCTTGTCACACGGAAGATTATCCGTCCAAAGTGCAGCGGCCGTTCTATTCGGTGCTCGACAAGACCAAGATAAGGGCGGTCTTCGGGCTGAAGATTCCGTATTGGACAGACAGTCTGAGACTCTGCATTGACAACATACATTCGATGAAGCTATGAAGGGAATAGTACTCGCCGGAGGATCCGGAACACGCCTCTACCCCATCACGAAGGGTATTTCCAAACAGCTGATGCCCATCTACGACAAGCCGATGGTATATTATCCGATAAGTACCCTGATGCTTGCCGGCATAAGGGACATACTGGTCATATCCACGCCCTTCGATCTGCCTCTTTTCCGGAGGCTTCTGGGAGACGGATCCGATTTCGGAGTCCGTTTCGAATATGCCGTGCAGCCCAGGCCGGAGGGACTTGCGCAGGCATTCACCATAGGGGCGGACTTCATCGGGGATGACAGCGTGTGCCTGGTGCTCGGGGACAACATCTTTCAGGGAACGGGCTTCCGCTCTATGCTCCGGGAGGCCGTAGCGGCGGCGGAGAATGAGTCTCTGGCGACTGTTTTCGGCTATCGGGTGAACGAGCCGGAGAGATACGGCGTGGCTGAGTTCGACTCCTCCGGGAAATGTCTCAGCATAGAGGAAAAGCCGTCGGCCCCGAAGAGCGATTACGCGGTGGTGGGGCTGTATTTCTACCCCAACAAGGTGGTCTCCGTTGCCCGGGGAATCAGTCCGTCGGCACGGGGGGAGTATGAGATAACGACTGTGAATCAGCGTTTTCTGGCAGACGGCGAACTTAGGGTGCAGACTCTTGGGCGCGGCTTCGCCTGGCTCGACACCGGCACCCACGACAGCCTCGCCGAGGCTTCCACCTACATCGAAGTACTGGAGAAACGTCAGGGACTGAAGGTGGGCTGTCCGGAAGAGATAGCCTACAGGCAGGGCTGGATAGACGAGGCCAAAATGCGTGAGCTTGCCGAGCCTATGCTCAAGAACCGCTACGGGCGCTATCTTCTGAAAGTCATCGAGGAGAAATCTCAGCTGGAGGAATGGAAATGAATGTCGTCAGAACGGAGCTGGACGGGCCGCTCATAATCGAGCCCCGGATATTCGCCGATGCCAGAGGCTATTTCTTCGAATCCTATTCGGAGCGCGATTTTTCAAGGCTTGTGTGCGGGACGCATTTCGTGCAGGACAACGAATCCCGCTCCTGCTACGCAGTAGTGCGCGGGCTGCATTTCCAGCGTCCTCCCTTTGCCCAGGCCAAGCTTGTCCGCTGCATATCCGGAAGGGTGCTGGACGTGGCACTTGACATCCGGAAGGGTTCTCCGACCTACGGCAGGCACATCTCGGTGGAGCTTTCCGGAGAGAATCACCGTCAGCTTTTCATCCCTGCCGGTTTCGCGCACGGCTTCTCGGTCCTGAGCGGCGAGGCGGTGTTCGCCTACAAGTGCGACAATTTCTACGCCCCTGATTCGGAAGACGGCATCAATCTGCTGGACAGTGACCTGGACATCGACTGGGGTGTCCCGGCCGGCAGGATGCTCATCTCGGAGAAGGACCGCTCCCGGGGCAGTTTCCGTGACTTTGAAACACCATTCCGCTATGAATAGCAACATTTCCGCACACAGGAACATTCTCATAACCGGAGGAGCCGGGTTCATAGGCTCCCATCTGGTGCGCCTGCTGGTCAACAAATATCCCGACTGCCGCATCGTCAATCTCGACAAGCTCACATACGCGGGCAATCTG
This sequence comes from Lachnospiraceae bacterium, assembly GCA_963640185.1. GTDB lineage: Bacteria > Bacteroidota > Bacteroidia > Bacteroidales > UBA932 > Cryptobacteroides. The sequence continues at coordinate 17,061 of CAVHXU010000013.1, forward strand.
AGGAATCTGGCGGATGTGGAGGGCCGTGCCAACTACACTTTCGTTCAGGCGGACATCTGCGACTACGCGCGGGTGCGGGAGGTTTTCCGCAGCTACGGCATCGACAGCGTCATTCACCTTGCGGCCGAATCCCACGTGGACCGTTCCATCCTGGATCCTTTTGCATTCGCCCGCACCAACGTGCTGGGCACTCTCAGCCTGCTTCAGGCCGCGAGGGAGTATTGGCTGGGCACAGCGGGGGAGGGATCTTCCGCCGACGGGCACCTTTTCTATCATATCTCCACAGATGAGGTCTATGGGGCTCTGGAGATGACTCATCCCGGGGGCATCGCGGCTCCCTGTTCCACGGCCGCATCCAGCAGGGGGCATCATCTGGTCTATGGTGATGAGTTTTTCCGCGAGACCACTGCCTATTCCCCGCATTCTCCCTATTCGGCGTCGAAAGCTTCCTCCGACCACTTCGTGAGGGCATTCCACGACACCTACGGCCTCCCCGTGATCGTCACCAACTGTTCCAACAATTACGGGCCATATCAATATCCGGAGAAGCTCATACCTCTGTTCATCAGCAATATACTCCGGCGCAAGCCTCTTCCGGTCTATGGCAGGGGCGAAAACGTGCGCGACTGGCTCTATGTGGAGGATCACGCGAGGGCCATAGACCTCATATTCCACAGCGGCAGGGTGGGGGAGACCTACAACATCGGCGGTTTCAACGAATGGAAGAACATAGACCTGATCCGTCTGCTCATCACTCTGGTGGACAGGGAGCTGGGGCGTGCGGAGGGCGAGGACGACGGTCTGATCACCTTTGTCACAGACCGTCCCGGCCACGATGTCCGTTATGCCATAGACTCCTCTAAACTCCGGCGCGAACTCGGCTGGGAGCCGTCGCTCTGTTTCGAGGAGGGTCTGGCGAGGACCGTGAAGTGGTACATCGGGAATGAGGAGTGGCTGCGCGGCACGGGACATTGAAAGTGAAAAGTGACGATTGAACACCGGACCTCTGATTATGACCGGACTGAGATTGCCTGACGACAGACAGCGCCGACTTGTCTATTACCTCGCTATGGAGGAATGGGCCGCGGAGCATCTCGATGAACTCGGCTGCGCTGACACCGGAGCGTTCTTCCTGTGGCAGGTCCCTCCGACCGTCATTTTCGGACGCAATCAGGATATGGAGGCGGAGGTCAATGTCGATTACTGCCGCGAGAAGGGCATCGCGATGTGGCGCCGGAAAAGCGGAGGCGGCTGCGTCTATAGCGATTACGGCAATCTGATGCTGTCTTTCATAATGCGCGGCTCGGATGTGCAGGGAGTTTTCCGCCGCTGCCTCGATGATTTCGCGGACTGTCTGAGGGGACTCGGCATCGACGCGGAGGTGTCCGGGCGCAACGACATCCTGGCCGGCGGAGGCAAGATTTCGGGCAATGCCTTCTCTTTCAAGCCCTCCCATCCCGCCACGGCGCAGTGGCCCGAAAGGCGTTACGATGTCTGCATAGTACACGGCACCCTGCTCTATGATCTGGATTTCGGGGAATTGTCCAAAGCCATCACTCCGTCGCGCTCCAAGCTTGAAAGCAAAGCAGTTAAGAGCGTGGAACAGAGGGTCCGCAATCTGAAACCTCTGCTCGATGAGAGAAATATGTCGCTGGAACGCTTGAAATCTGCCCTAATTTCGTATTTTTGTAAGACGCATTCCGTTCTGAGCCCACGGCAGATGGAGGAGGTGAGCCGCATAGAGCTTTCCTATCTTGACCCCGATTTCATCAAAGGCCGTCATCTGTCCGCCGCCCGGATCAGCGATGCGCTTTGAAACACCGTCACGCAGGCGGAACAGTTTCTGAAATTGACTTTATGGAAAAGAAAACCTGTCTCTACGATTCGCACGTCGCTCTGGACGCTCAGATGAGTCCGTTCGGAGGCTTCATTATGCCCATACGCTATTCCGGCATTGTCGCCGAGCACAATGCGGTGCGCCGCTCGGTCGGTATGTTCGATGTCTCCCATATGGGGGAAATCCTGGTGAGCGGTCCCGATGCCGGGAGATTCGTCAATCATATATTCACGAACCAGATCGCCGGCATTGAGCCCGGCCGTATCCTCTACGGTATGATGCTCCGCGAAAACGGCGGCACGGTCGATGACCTGTTGGTCTATAAGGAATATGTTGACAATCACTATCTTCTGGTAGTCAATGCCGCCAATGTGGAAAAGGATTACGGGTGGATATTGTCCCAAAGGGGAGGCTATGACGTGGAGATCAGCGATGATTCCGGGCGCTGGGCGGAGATCGCGGTGCAGGGTCCGGATGCGGAAAAGACCCTGGAGAGGCTTCTGGAAGTGCGGCTTTCCGACATCGGGTTCTATCATTTCAGGGAATTTGACCTCGGCGACAGGGCAATCATCAGCCGCACGGGCTACACCGGCGAGGACGGTTTCGAGATATATTCCTCTCCGGAGGTCATCCGCCGCGTGTGGGATCTGCTTCTGAAGGGAGGGGTGACTCCCTGCGGACTCGGCTGCCGCGACACGCTGCGCTTTGAAGCGGGGCTTCCCTTGTACGGTCACGAACTGGACGAGGACACCACCCCAGTCGAGGCGGGTCTGAGTATGTTCGCGAAGCCCGAGAACAAGGAGGAGTTCATCGGCAGGGACGCTCTGGTGCGGCAGAAAGCCGAGGGTGTCCGCAAGAAGCTGGTGGGCATAGAGATTGAGGACAAGGCCGTTCCGCGCGCAGGCTATGCGGTGCTTGATGCCGACGGGAATGAAGTGGGGGTCGTGACTACCGGCTATCATTCGATCTCCCTGGACAAGTCTGTCTGCGTGGCGTATGTGAAGCCCGGATTCGCGGCTCCGGACACGCCTCTTTCCGTGCAGATCCGTCGGAAGGCATTCCCCGGAAGGGTGGTCAAAAGGCGCTTTTATACACCGAATTACAAAAAACAGTATTAAAACCTTACAGTTATGGCAAAAGTAGTTGAAGGACTTAAATATTCCGAGTCACACGAATGGGTCAAGGTCGAGGGCGGCATCGCTGTCATCGGCATCACCGATTATGCCCAGCATTCCCTGGGGGATCTCTCCTATGTGGAGATGCCAGAAGTGGATGACGAGCTCAAGGCCGGAGAAGAATTCGGCGCGGTCGAGAGCGTGAAGGCGGCAAGCGACTTGTTCACGCCCGTTTCCGGCAGGGTGGTGGAGATCAATGAGGAGCTGGAGGATTCTCCGGAGCTGCTTAATGAGGACGCCTTCGCCAACTGGATCATCCGGGTGGAGATGTCCGATCCTTCGGAGCTTGATTCGCTGATGGATGCCGCCGCGTACGCGGAGTTCTGCAAATAGCGGGGTTATGGCATTCGTCTATTTCCCCCATACGGAGGAGGATATAAAGGAAATGCTCTCCGGGGCTGGGCTGCCGTCTCTGGAAGCTCTATACTCCGACGTGCCCCGGGAGTTTGTCCACAAGGGGGAGTACAATCTGCCGGAGGCGAGGTCGGAGATTGAGGTCAGACAGTATTTCGGGGAGCTTGCGGCTATGAACCGGTCTCTGAAAGTCTTTACCGGCTACGGGGCCTGTGACCATTATTGTCCTGCGGTGGTGCCGTACATCCTCTCCAGGTCCGAATTTCTGACGGCCTACACCCCCTATCAGGCCGAAGTGTCACAGGGCACTCTGAGATATATATTCGAATGGCAGTCGATGATCTGCCGCCTCACCGGGATGGATGTCAGCAATGCATCTATGTATGACGGGGCGACGGCTGCGGCCGAGGCTGCCCTGATGTGCGTAGCCTGCACCCGGAAGAAAAGCCGCGTGCTGGTCTCCGATGCGCTGTTGCCGCATGTCCGCAAGACCGTTGAAACTTATGCCGGATGGCACGGATTGACTCTGACAGTACTCCCTGTTCAAAACGGGCACGGCACCACGGAGGCGTTGCGGGAAGCTCTGGCGGAATACGATGATGTGGCGGGCCTGATCGTGCCCCAGATAAACAGGTTCGGAATCATAGAGGATCTGACGGGCTATGCCGAGGCTCTGCATTCAGTCTCCGCGCTTCTGGTGACCTACTGTGACCCTTCCGCCCTGGCGGTGCTCAAGACTCCTGCGGAGTGGGGTGCCGACATAGTCTGCGGCGAGGGCCAGACGCTCGGTCTTCCGCTTTCTTTCGGAGGCCCATATATCGGCATTCTGGCCTGCAGGGAAGCCTTTGTCCGCAAATTGCCGGGCCGCATAGTCGGACAGACCGCGGATATGGACGGCAAGAGGTCTTTCGTGCTTACGCTGCAGGCCCGCGAACAGCATATCCGCCGCGAGAAGGCCACCAGCAACATCTGCTCCAACCAGAGTCTGATGGCGCTGTATGCCACTGTATATCTGTCTCTTATGGGCAAGGAGGGGCTTGTGGAAGTCAACAGGCTCAGCTATGACGGGGCGCATTATCTCCACGACAGGCTGCTCGCTGCCGGCATCTTCGAAGATCCGTTCCCGGGTCAGCCATTCCTCAAGGAGTTTGTGCTGAAGCCGACAGTTCCCGCCGACAAGCTGTGCGAGGCATTCATAGCGGGCGGCTTCTTCGCCGGCTTCGTGACTCAGGACGGCTATATGGACTTCTGCGTCACTGAGAAGCACAATCGCGCGGAGGCTGACGCTCTGGTGGAGATTGCGGAAAGGGTCGCGGAAAATGAGAGGAGGTCTTGACTATGAAATACTACGACAAACTCATATTCGAACTTTCCAGGCCCGGCAGAAAGGGCTGCACGCTTCCGGGGGATTCCTATCCGGCTTCCTGCGGCTCATCGGCGGCGGGCGGTGATTCTTCGGACGTTTCCTCCGCTTTCAGCGGCATACCCGCACATCTTCTGAGGACAGAGGCGGCCCGGCTGCCGGAGGTGAGCGAACCTGATGTGGTGCGCCACTACACCAACCTCTCCAATATGAATTTCGGTGTGGACACGGGCTTCTATCCGCTCGGTTCCTGCACTATGAAGTACAATCCAAGGATAAACGAGGAGATTGCCTCCCTGCCGGCGTTCGCATCCGTGCATCCGCTGCAGCCCGATTCTACGGTGCAGGGATGTCTGCGGGTTTACGGCGAACTGTCGGATGCCCTGGCGGAGCTCACCGGGATGTCGGCGTTCACGTTCAATCCCTTTGCGGGAGCCCACGGGGAGTTGACCGGCCTGATGGTGATGCGCCGTTACCACCAGCTTCGCGGCGACTCCGCGAGGACAAAGGTCATCGTTCCCGATTCCGCCCACGGCACCAACCCTGCATCTGCGGCAGTCTGCGGTCTGGAAGTGGTGGTCGTGAAGTCACGGGAGGACGGCAGGATAGACGTGGAGGCTCTGAAACCGCTTCTGGATGGGACTGTGGCGGGAATAATGATGACCAATCCCAACACTCTCGGACTCTTCGAGACGGAGATCGCGGAAATCGCTTCTCTGGTCCACGCCGCCGGAGGTCTGCTCTACTACGACGGGGCCAATATGAATCCGCTGATCGGAGTCGTGCGCCCCGGGGATATGGGTTTCGACATTATGCATCTGAATCTCCACAAGTCTTTCTCCACTCCTCACGGTGGAGGCGGCCCGGGCTCCGGTCCCGTGGGTGTCCGCAGGGGACTTGAGGATTGTCTTCCGCTGCCTGCGGTCTCCCGCACGGAGTCGGGCTATGAGAGAAAATACGACACGGAGGCATCTGCGGGGCGGGTTTCCGGCTTTATGGGCAACTTCTCCGTACTGCTCAAGGCCTATTGCTACATACTGATGCTCGGCCGCGAGAACGTGAAGATGGTCGGGCCTCTGGCCGCTCTGGCTGCGAACTATGTGAAGGAGTCGCTCAAGGACAGCTACAGGCTGCCGATTCCGGGAGTATGCAAGCACGAGTTCGTGTTTGACGGGCTCAAGGCCTGTGATGAGCCGTCCGCTGACGGGGAGGACAGGGTGGAGGTGACGACGCTGGATGTGGCCAAGAGGCTGCTGGACTACGGCTTCCACGCGCCGACGATCTATTTCCCTCTGCTGTTCCATCAGTCGATAATGATCGAGCCTACGGAGACCGAGTCCAGGGAGACTCTGGATGCGTTCATCGGGGCTATGCACAGTATAGCGCAGGAGGCGGCGTCCGATCCGCAGCTGCTGAAGACGGCTCCGCACACCACTCCGGTGCGCCGTCCGGATGAGACTGCGGCAGCGCGTCAACCTAAGCTTAAGTTTTGAGCTATGGCCAGACGCGATCCTATCGGAAGCCTGTTGGTGATCGGGGCGGGGCCGGGCGGTTATGAAACCGCCGTCCTGGCCGCAAGGGCAGGACTCGAAGTGACTCTCGTCACTTCCGGCCCCCTCGGAGGCACCTGTCTCAACGAAGGCTGCATCCCTACGAAATGCCTGTGCCACAGCGCTGAAGAGGCTCAGATGCTGCAGAGGCTCGGTCTGGCTCTTCCGGACGGCTTCTGGGAGAAAGCCCTCGCCCGCAAGGAGGAGACCGTGCAGACCCTGCGCAAGGGCATAGACACTCTGCTCCGCGATGTCAGAGTGATCCGGGGGACAGCCTCATTCGCCGATGAATCCTCCGTGAGGGTACGCTTTTCGGCACCGGATGCACCAGCCAGCGCTCAACCGTATGAACCAGTCAACACTCAGCCGTATGGAAGGACAAACGCTCAACCGGAAGCACCGGCCAGCGCTCAACCATATGGAAGCCCGGACGGGGGCGGAGAAACGCTTCTCACAGCCGACAGAATCATAGTGGCGACCGGATCCGAATCCGTCCCGCTCGATGTTCCGGGCGCGGAACTGCCTGAGGTCCTGGATTCGGGAGCGCTGCTCGGCCTGACTACATTGCCCCGGAGGCTTGCCGTCATAGGAGGCGGAGTGATCGGGCTCGAATTCGCTTCCGTCTTTGCGGCTCTCGGGACGGAAGTCACGGTCCTGGAGTACTGCGGGGAACTGCTGCCTCGCTTCGACAAGGATCTGTCCAAGCGTCTGAAACAGGCTCTGTCCAGACGCGGCATCACCGTCCTCACCGGAGCTCAGGTCACTTCGATGGAGCCTGTGGGGTCTCGTTCTGCGGACGGCGGCTCTGTCAGAGTGCATTACATCCACAAGGACAAAGCGTGTTCAGCGGAGGCTGACAAGGTGCTGATGGCCGTCGGCAGAAAACCCCGGTTCGAGTCTCTGAACCTGTCCCTCGCGGGCATCGAGGCCGGAAAACGCGGGATAGCCGTGGATGGGAATATGCGCACGACGAATCCCCGGGTCTATGCGATAGGGGATGTCACCGGAGGGATGATGCTTGCGCACGCTGCGGCAGCTCAGGGGAAAATCGCCCTGAAGAACATTCTGGAAGAGATCTGTCCGGCCCGTTCACAGGAGATGCCGGCGGAGGAGGATGCCGCTGCATATACTGAAATCACCGCCTTGAAGAAGCTGCCGAGGCCGGAGTTAACACCCGCTGCGGTCTTTACCATACCGGAACTGGCTGCTGTGGGCCTTACGGAGGAGGAATGCCGGGCGAAAGGCATTGAGTTCGAGGCTGTAAAATCGTTCTACCGGACCAACGGCAAGGCCCTGTCGATGGAGGCGGCCGACGGATACTGCAAACTCCTCATAGGGGGAGGCAGGATTCTCGGCTGTCATATAATGGGTGCCCACGCCTCGGATCTGATAGCGGAGGTGACGGCTCTGATGAATATGGATGCCGGGCCGGAGGATCTCGCCTCGATAATCCACGCCCATCCGACCCTGTCGGAAATCCTTGCCGCCTCATTGTGACGGCATCCCGGGAACAGCCGCCGGACCTGCATCCGTTCATCCGGCTTCCCGACACTGAAAAATTGTTGAAGAATATGGAAAGAAAGTCAGTAAAGGAAAATAGACAATATCAGGAGATGGTTCTTGAACAGGGACAATATCTCGCGGACACTTATATGGACTATCCTGCGGATGACCCCTTCGTGAAAATGGTCCCGGTCCGGAAAGTGCGCGATCTCGTATTCGACGAGAACTATCCCTATCTGGACAGGAGCGGATTCAGATACAGGTTCAATCATCTGGTCAACTATACCGCCGCGTTGACATTGTGCCGTTTTCTCAACTGGCTGAAATACGGTATGAGAGTCCGCGGCCGCAGGAACATCCGGAAGAATATGAAGCTGTTCCGTAACGGGGCCATCACCATCAGCAACCATGTCTATCGCTGGGACGCGCTTTCCGTGGTGGGGGCCTGCCGCTACCGTGAGGTCTGGATTCCGATCTACGCGGATCAGCTGATGACCCGGGACAACTGGTATCTGAAGTATTTCTGCACTGTGCCTGTCCCTTCGTCAATGGCCGCATTGCGCAAGTTCAACGAGGCTTTCGACACGCTGGCCACCGAGAAAAAGTGGTTTCACGTGTTCCCGGAGTCCTGCCGCTGGGACTATTACCAGCCCATCCGCCCGTTCAGAAAGGGCGCGTTCTCAATGGCTTACAAATATGATCGTCCCATCATACCCTGCGCCATCTCCTATCGTCCGCGAACCGGCATCTGGAAGCTTTTCGGAGATCAGAGCCTGCCGCTGCTCCAGCTGAACATCGGTGAACCCATCATTCCGGACACCACCAGACCGCGCCGCGATGAGGTCGAGCGTCTTCGTCACGTTTCTCACGCCGCCGTGGTGAAACTCGCGGGAATCAGACACAACCCCTGGCCAGCCCGTTTCGGAGAGGATTAGAGCGCTGACAGACAACAGCGTTGCGTGAGCGGAGAGGTCCGGCATCAGAATCGGAACTATGCAGGCATAAGAATCGAAACTATGATCGAAATCAGGGACAAGAAGGACTGTTGCGGCTGCGAAGCCTGTGTCGCGGCCTGTCCTCTCGGATGCATCTCGCTGCGGGAGGATGAGCAGGGCTTTTTGTATCCTGTTGTGGACAAGGGAGTCTGCGTGGATTGCGGATTGTGCGTGAGAGTCTGCCCCGTGCTGAACCGGCGTGCGTCCCTGCGTCCTCTCGGGACTTTGGCTGCCAAGAATACCGACCTCGGTACGCGGCTCGGCAGTTCTTCCGGAGGAGTTTTCTCTCTGCTTGCCGAAAAGTGCATCGATGACGGAGGGGTGGTGTTCGGAGTTCAGTTCGACCAGAAGTGGCATCCTGTCCATTCCTGGACAGATTCAAAGGAGGGTCTGGCGGCATTCCGGGGCTCGAAATATGTGCAGAGCCGGATGGGGGACTGCTACCGCGAGGCGAAAGCTTTCCTTGAAGCGGGACGCAGGGTGCTTTTCTCGGGGACTCCCTGTCAGATCTCGGCTCTTAAGCACTCTCTGGGGCGGGATTACGCCGATCTCCTGTGCGTGGATCTGGTCTGCCACGGAGTCCCGAGTCCCGGGGTGTGGAGGGACTATCTCGCTTCTGTGGCGGCTCCGGACAGGGTCATAACCGGCATCAGATTCCGGGACAAGTCTAAGGGCTGGAATGATTTCCGTGTCGTCATCAGAGGCCGCAGCGGGAGAGGACGTGAAAAGGAGCTGGTGAATGACAATGCCTATCTGAATACGTTTGTTCTGGGCTTTCTTCGCAATCTTTATCTCCGTCCATCCTGCTATCATTGTCCGGCGCGCGGCGGACGAAGCGGCAGCGACATAACTCTGGCCGATTTCTGGGGCATTGAGCATTGTTTGCCGGAGTTTTATGACAGGGACGGTGTCAGTCTGGTGCTGGTCAATTCGGAGGCCGGCGAAAAGGCTCTTTCCTCCCTTGCTCCCTCCTGTGTCGAGACCGTTCCGGCTGACTTTGATGCTGCGGCGGCACACAATCCCTGCATCATAGCCGATTGCGCCCTCCCCGGGGAGTATTCCCGTTTCTGGGAGGCTTATGGCAAGTCCGGAATCCGGGCCGTCCAGGGATTCCTGCATCGTCCGTCCCGTCTCCGCCGCCTTTCAGGCCGCATCCGTCACTTTCTCCACCTCATTCATTCTTGGCCTCATCTGTCGTTCCAAACTCCAGACTAGGATCTTGAGACTCGATGTAGCGTTTCATACTCAATGGACTGACAACCTTTTGCCGGTCTGCTGTTCGAACGCCTCTTTGGCTATCTTGGCAACTGAACCGCCACGCCGGGCAACTCGTGCGTGTTCAGACATTGTTTCCGGGCGCTCCTCCTTGGTAATGTTGCTCGCTGTAAGTTCCGCCAGCATATTCATCACCAATTCCTCATTGGTCATATTGTCCCGCAGATTCTCTTGCTTGAGACCTTTCAGATGCTTATATTCTCTAGCCGTAAGACCCGCCCATGTGTAATAGATTATGTCGGTGAGGGTCGCGTAACCTGTGCCTTCTTCCACGCCGTTTGCTTTCCACTGGTCGGTCAAGTCTTTGCGGATTTCTATGCTCTTCAGCCGTTGGTTAATCCAGTTGTCGGAGTACCCTAACCGCTTGTAGTCCTGCAACGACTGCTGAATGCCCAATTCCGGGTCTTGCATCTGGTGAATCCGTTCCGCACCCACCTGCGCCAACCAATGCTTGAAAGGCTCAGCCTTTTTTGATGGAACAGACTGGACAATGCGGAAGATGCCTTCAAGAGACGCACAGCTGGACGAATGGCGTTTGCCGTCGGTCGATACGAATTGGTGAGGGGTACAGATTGTACCCCACACGGAATTAAGTTCCTTGTCCCGTGCCCTCAATCGCTTGACGTATTGTTTGACATCAGAACTGTCGGTCAGTGCCGACACGACATCTGCAATACTGAAGAACCACTTCTCCTGACCGTCATCCCAGAACGTCCTGATTCTCTTATCCTCGAATAATTTCAATTCCTGCGCAGCCATATACCGAATACTACAATATCACCTGCAAATTTAGCCAAAGCAATCCGGTATTCAAATCCGTGAGGGATACAAATTGTGAATATCAAAAAAGGCTTTTGTACTACAATGGGCAGAGGCTGAATAAAAGATGGGATGCAAGGCTTGCGAAGGCATAAAACCGCAGGAGCCTCGGAGCGTCAGCGACAAAGCGGCAAAGCCGCTCGGCCGGAGGCCGTAAAAATTCTCCCCTAATAGGGGCCGGGGGTTAAGGCCGATAATGGAAAATTGGATATCATTACCCGATATCGGAGCGTCAGCGACAAATTACCCGATGTCGGAGCGTCAGCGACAAAGCGGCACGGCCGCTCGGCCAAAGGCCGTAAAAATTCTCCCCTGACAGGGGCCGGGGGTTAAGGCCGATAATGGAAAATTGGATATCATTACCCGATATCGGAGCGTCAGCGACAAATTACCCGATGTCGGAGCGTCAGCGACAAAGCGGCACGGCCGCTCGGCCAAAGGCCGTAAAAATTCTCCCCTGACAGGGGCCGGGGGTTAAGGCCGATAATGGAAAATTGGATATCATTACCCGATATCGGAGCGTCAGCGACAAATTACCCGATGTCGGAGCGTCAGCGACAAAGCGGCAAAGCCGCTCGGCCGGAGGCCGTAAAGATTCTCCCCTGACAGGGGCCGGGGGTTAGAGCCGATATTGGAAAATTGGATATCATTACCCGATATCGGAGCATCAGCGACAAAGCGGCACGGCCGCTCGGCCAAAGGCCGTAAAAATTCTCCCCTAATAGGGGCCGGGGGTTAAGGCCGATATTGGAAAATTGGATATCATTACCCGATATTATATCGGGTAATGATATCCATATGCATAAAATTGTCCCGCACAGCCGGGGCCTGGCCGAGCACTATGCTGTCCACCAGCGAGATGATGGCATACTCCGACTGCCTGGCCGCGTGCTGGCTTATCAGGATATCGACCGAGCCGTTCCGGAGGGCGGTCAGATTGCCGTCCAGAGTGTCGAAGCCCACCACGCGCCTCCCCTCCAGAGGATGAGCGTGCAGGTATGGCGCAATCAGATGTATTCTGGAATTGAACATCACCACAAATCTCTGCCCGGGGTGGCTACTGAAGTAAGAGTCGAGAATGCGTTCCGTCCCGGAGGAGTCCGTAGGATTGATGAGGATGCTGTCCACCCTGCACCCCGGGCAGTTCTCCCTCATATAGTGGAGAAAGCCCTCGCGCCGGTCGCGGGTAGGGTCCGCAAGACTCTCCTTGTCGCGCAATATTCGGACAATCAGTGCGCTGTCGATGTCGTCGGGGGCGCATCTTTCAGTCAGAAGCACCGCCGCCAGCTTGCCGCTCTGCCTCATCGGCATCCCGAAATAAGTCAGATAGCCTTCGTCGTCAACTTTGGTGTCCACGAAGGAATAGGGGATGTTCAGCCTGCGCAGTTCTCCGCAGAATGCCAGTACGTCGTCCTTGAACAGCGGGGGCAGGACCACGCCCTCCGGATTCATAGAAATGACCTTCCCGCAGGCTTCGCGGAACGACGAGGCCCGGTACTGGTCGTAGAAAACGGTCTCCACCCTGACATTGAAGTTGGAGGCGTATTTCCGTCCCGCGTCAATCCCGGTGCCGATGAGATGCCAATACTCGCCCCTGTTGCTCTTGGGCAGGAGACAAACTATGCAGAACGGTCTTTTGACGGCGAGAAGCGAGGCATAGACATTGCGCTGATAACCAAGATCTTCGATGGCCTTGCGCACTTTCATCGCGCTTTTCCGGGACACCTCGCCCCTGTTGTGCAGCACCCGGTCAACAGTGCCTTTTGACACTCCGGCGGCCTTGGCGACATCAAAAACGGTTATCTTCTTCTCTGGCTCCATAAACATTGGGGACGACCATGCAAAATTAAGAAATTATGCTTATTTTTGCGCGCAAGTTTTTAAAATCTTGCATATATGTCATTCTGCGAACAAAGGGTGCAGTCGCTCGGACTTACTTTCGATGACGTCCTTCTCGTGCCCGCCTATTCTGAAGTTCATCCCAAGGATGTGAAGCTCGACAGCCGGTTCACCCGGAAAATCAATCTAAAGATCCCCATCGTATCGGCGGCGATGGACACCGTCACAGAGGCGGATATGGCTATAGCCCTTGCCAGGGAAGGGGGTATCGGGGTGATTCACAAGAATATGTCCATCGCGAGGCAGGCGGAGCAGGTCAGAAAGGTGAAGAGGGCGGAAAGCGGATTCATCTATGACCCCGTGACCATTTCGGCGGAACATACGGTCAGCGATGCGGAGACCCTTATGCACGACCAGAAAATAGGCGGCATCCCAGTGGTTGACGGCAACGGCATACTTATAGGCATAGTCACCAACCGCGACATCCGTTTCGAGGAAGACAAAAGTAGGAAAATCAAAGAGGTGATGACCTCCGACAACCTCGTCACCACCCATTCCACAGATCTGGCGAATGCCACCGAGGTGCTTAAGCGGCATAAAGTCGAAAAACTGCCGGTAGTTGACGAAAACAACCGACTGACCGGCCTCATCACTTTCCGCGACTTGATGAAGCTCCGTAACAACCCCAATGCCTGCAAGGACGGCAAGGGACGCCTGAGAGTGGCGGCCGGGCTCGGCATCACCTCGGATGTGCTCGTGAGGGCGGAGGCTCTGGTGAAGGAAGGGGTCGATGCCGTGGTGCTCGACTCGGCGCACGGCAACTCCAAAGGAGTCATAGATGCTCTGAAGAAAATAAAGACAACTTTCCCGGATCTGGAAGTGGTGGTGGGGAACATAGCCACGGGCGATGCGGCTAAGAGGCTGATTGACAACGGAGCCGATGCCCTGAAAGTCGGAATCGGTCCCGGCTCCATCTGCACGACCCGCATAATCGCGGGCGTGGGAATGCCTCAGCTCAGCGCCATATTCGATGCGGCCGAGGCTGCCAAGGGGTCAGGCGTGCCGATCATCGCTGACGGCGGTCTGAGATACTCCGGAGACATAGTCAAGGCTCTTGCCGCCGGAGGAAACTGTGTGATGGTGGGCTCCATTCTGGCAGGCTGTGAGGAATCTCCGGGGGACACCATCATCTTCAACGGCCGCAAATTCAAGGCTTACAGGGGAATGGGCTCGATCGACGCTATGGAGGCCGGCTCCCGTGACCGTTATTTCCAGGACGGCAAGGACAAGAGAAAGCTTGTTCCTGAGGGCATCGTAGGCAGGGTTCCCTACAAGGGCACTCTCGCGGAGACGGTTTACCAGCTTGTGGGCGGCATCCGTTCCGGGATGGGATACTGCGGAGCCATTGACATAGAGACTCTGCAGAAGAGTGCATTCGTGCAGATCACTTCCAACGGAGTGGTGGAGAACCACCCTCACGATGTCACCATCACCAGGGAGACTCCCAATTATTCACGAGGAGAATAGGAGCGGCGGATGAACGGAAAGATACTTGTCATAGATTTCGGCTCGCAGTACACTCAACTGATAGCGAGAAAGATACGCGAACTTAACGTGTACTGCGAGATAGTTCCTTTCAACAACTTCAGACCAGAAATGGTCACAGGGAATGCGGCAGTATCCGCAGACTCCTCCGACTCCGGTTGCCGGCAGGTCAAAGGCGTGATACTCAGCGGCAGCCCCCGCTCGGTGAGGGATGCCGATGCACCGCGGGTGGATCTGGACGGCATCAAGGGCCGGGTTCCGCTTCTGGGCATCTGCTACGGAGCCCAGTACCTTGCGCAGTTCTACGGCGGCAATGTGGAGAAATGTCCCCAGAGGGAGTACGGCAGAGCCGTCATCAGGGTCGTGGACGCCGATGACCCCCTGCTGAAGGGTGTCAGCCCGGAGTCGCAGGTGTGGATGTCCCACGGCGACAGCATCACCTCTCTTCCCGCCTCATATCGCATCACGGCATCGACGGAGGGGCTTCCGGTCGCGTCATACAGGATTGACGGGGAAAACACCTGGGCTCTGCAGTTCCATCCCGAGGTACATCATTCCGTCGAGGGAAAGAAGATTCTGGGCAATTTCGTGCTGGGCATCTGCGGCTGCGAAGCGGACTGGACTCCTGCCAATTTCATAGACAGCACCGTCGCAGCCCTGCGTGAGAAGATAGGCGGGGACAAGGTGGTGCTCGGTCTTTCGGGAGGAGTGGACTCGTCTGTGGCTGCGGTTCTTCTGCACCGCGCCATCGGCGACAGGCTGCATTGCATATTCGTGGATTCGGGTCTTATGCGCAAGGGCGAGGCCGAAGAGGTGATGGAGTCCTATAAGGGTATGGGGCTGAATGTCAGGTGTATAGATGCTTCGGAAAAGTTTCTTGCAGATCTGGCGGGCGTCACCGAACCCGAGGCCAAGAGAAAAATCATCGGCCGGGACTTCGTGGTGGTTTTCGATGCGGCGGCAAAGGAAATAGAGAATGTGAAATGGCTCGGTCAGGGTACGATTTATCCCGATGTCGTGGAATCCGCCAAGGTGAACGGCACCGCAGTGGTCATAAAGTCGCATCACAATGTGGGAGGTCTTCCCGACAAGATGAATCTCAAGGTCGTGGAGCCGCTGAAGCTCCTGTTCAAGGATGAAGTGAGGAGAGTGGGAGCCGAGCTCGGCATCCCGCAGCGTCTTCTCGGCAGACATCCGTTTCCCGGTCCCGGGCTCGGCATCCGCGTGATAGGCGAGGTGACTGCCGAGAAACTGGAGATACTGCGGAATGCCGACAGGATTTTCACCGACATTCTCCGCGAGGAGGGCCTGTATGACAAGATCTGGCAGGCCGGTGCGATGCTGCTTCCGGTGCAGAGCGTGGGCGTGATGGGCGATGAGAGGACCTATGAGCGCTGCGTGGCCCTGAGGGCGGTGACCAGCGTGGACGGGATGACGGCGGACTGGGCGCAGATCCCCTACGATGTGCTCGCAAGGCTTTCCACGGAGATCATAAACAGGGTCCGCGGGGTGAACAGGGTGGTCTATGACATATCCTCGAAACCGCCGGCAACCATCGAATGGGAATAATGCTTATATTTGCGGGATTAATTAATAAATCAACTATGAAAGATCATTATCTAAGGAACGGACTTATTGCCGACGCCCTTCTGGGTATGGCGGGAAGCATCCAGTACGCCAAGCTGGTGAAAGCGTCCAAGAACCCTGCAAAGGCTTCTGAAAACACGCTGAGGGGTATTCTCGAATTCGCCAAGGATACGGAGTACGGAAAGGCTCATCATTTTGCCCAGATCCTTGAGGCCAAAGACGCGGACGAACTTTACGCGCGTTGGCACAAGAATGTGAAACTCAACGATTACGAGGATTTCCGCCCGTTGGTGGAGCGTCACAAGCACGGCGAGTCCGACATACTTTTCCCGGGCAAGCCCGTTATGTACGCCACCACGTCAGGCACTACGAGCGAGCCCAAGTGGATTCCGATCACCAGGACATATCTCAACAACGTTTACGGCAAGATGACCAAGGTCTGGCTGTACAACTTCATCAAGAACAGACCCAAGGTGTTCCACGGCTCGATAGTGTCCATAGTCGGCAAGAAGACTGAGGGATACGCACCCGACGGGACCGTGTTCGGCTCAGTGTCCGGCGTGACCCAGAGCGACTGCCCGCAGTTCGTCAAGAACCTCTATGCATCGCCAGCGTGCGTCTATGCCATAACAGACTATACCGCGAGATACTACACCATTATGAGAATGGGCATTGAGAAGAATGTCCACCTTATCGTGACTGCCAATCCTTCGACTGTCGTCGAGATGCAGAACAATGTGAACGACTGGTATGACGAGTATGTCAAGGACATAGAGAACGGTACGCTTTCAGACAGGATAAGCGTTCCTCAGGAAATCCGGGACGAGATACAGAAGTTCCTCTCTCCCAATCCTGAACGTGCCGCGGAACTCCGCGCCCTGAAAGCCAAGTACGGCCGTGTCCTGCCGAAGCACTACTGGCCTGAGCTTCAGATTCTCAACACTTGGAAGTGCGGCAACACGAAGATCTACCTGGACAAGTTCAAGGATTCGTTCCCTGAGGGTATGCTTCATCAGGAGTTCGGCTATTTCTCGTCGGAATGCCGCTTCGGTCTGGTGCTGGACGACACCAACTACACCGTCCTCTTCCCTCATATGCACTACTACGAGTTTGTGGCGGAGGAGGATATCGATGCCGCCCATGAGGGAAAGGATGTGCGCTTCTGGCAGCTTCACGAGCTGGTGGAGGGCAAGAGATACTGTCCGTATGTCACGACCTACGCCGGTCTGTACCGTTATGATATGAACGACCTTCTGGAAGTCGCGCCCAAGTTCTACAATTCTCCGCGCGTGTTTATGATTCAGAAGATCAATGGCATAGTCACGATGACGGGCGAGAAGCTCCACGAGAGACAGTTCATCGAGGCGGTGACGGAGGTCGCCGGGAAACTGGATATGCCTGTGAAGTTCTTCATCGGCTTCGCCCAGCTCGACGAGTCGCGCTATCATTTCTACTATGAGTTTATGGATCAGAACACCACTCAGGAGCAGGCCGACAAGTTCAATGCGGAGGTCGATGCGACCCTCAAGCACAAGAACATCGAGTATGACTCCAAGCGTGCTTCATTCAGGGTCAAGGATCCTGTCGCCCATCTGCTGATCAAGGATTCGTTCGAGACCTACAAGGCCCAGTGCATCGCAGCCGGTGCCCGCGACGGTCAGTTCAAGCTCAATCTGCTGCTTCAGGACGAAAAGAGACACGCGGCGTTCCGCAAGCTCGTCAAGGAGTAGGACTATAACGTTACGCCGGTCTTGAAGATGGCGATTTCGCGTATGCGGCGGGTCTCGCTTTTGAGAGGCTCGCCGTTTGCGTGTGCAAGCACCGCGGCAATGAAGTCCTCAAGCACTTGTGGCATCGTTCCGCTGCCGTCTGCAAGCCGTCCTGCGTTGAAATCTATCCAGTCGCATTTTCTGACGGCAAGGGGAGTGTTGGTGCTGACCTTGAGCGTGGGCACGAAGCTGCCGAACGGAGTGCCCCGGCCTGTAGTGAAAAGCACCATCTGGCATCCTGCCGCACCGAGAGCCGTGCTTGCCACCAGATCGTTGCCGGGTGAACTCAGGAGGTTGAGCCCCTTGTCGCGCAGCCTCTCTCCATATCCCAAAACGCCTCTCACGGCCGTCCTGCCGCTTTTCTGGGTGCAGCCGAGCGATTTCTCCTCCAGTGTGGAAATGCCTCCCGCCTTGTTTCCGGGAGAGGGGTTCTCATAGACAGGCTGTCCGTTGCGGATGAAATAGTTCTTGAAATCATTGATCAATGCTACTGTCTTGTCGAAGAGAGCCCGGTCCGCGCACCTGTTCATGAGGAGCGTCTCGGCGCCGAACATTTCCGGGACTTCCGTAAGGACGGTCGTCCCTCCCTGTCCCACAAGCCAGTCGGAGAACTCTCCGAGCAGGGGATTAGCCGTGATTCCCGACAGTCCGTCTGATCCTCCGCATTTGAGGCCGATTTTCAGCCCGGACAGCGGCTGGGGGCTCCGTCTGTCGTTGCGGCACAGTTCAAAAAGCTCTTTCAGCACGTTGACACCGTATCCGATCTCATCCCCCTCGATCTTCTGACATTCCATAAAACGGATCCGGCTGCTGTCCGGCTCCATCCCGTATTGTTCCCGACATATTGCCGCTACCAGTTCCCTGAATGCTTCGAGTTGATTGTTTTCACATCCAAGCGACACCACCAGCACCGCTCCCGCATTCGGATGCAGAACCATATCCGCCAGTATCCTGCGGGTGTTCTCGTGGTCGTCTCCCAGCTGCGAACAGCCGTAATTGTGCGGAAAAGCGACCACCGCATCGACTCCGCTTTCCGGGTCAGCCCCGACCATTTCTCCATACCTGCAGCCCTGCCGGTCCATAGAACCGAGAAACTCCTCCACTATGTTTCCGCAGATGCCGTTTACACAGCCCACAGTGGGTATGACCCAGATCTGGTTTCTGATTCCGACATCACCGTTCTTTCTGAGGAAGCCTCTGAAGCTGCATTTCTCCCCGGGGATGATGACATTTTCGCACACTGCCGGATTGTAGCTATATTCGAGCAGGCCGCCGAGATTGGTCCTGAGGTTGCGGTGGTCGATCAGCGAACCAGCTTTCACGGAGGAGGTGAGATGCCCGATTGGAAAGCCGTATTTTATCACGTTTTCCCCTTCCCGCAAATCTTTCAGCGCAATCTTGTGTCCCGCGGGGATGTCTTCCGTGAGGGTGATTTTTCCGAGTCCGGTGCCTTTCGGCAGGGCTTGGAGGGCGACAGCGACATTGTCCGCCGGATTGATGACAATATATTCATTCATAGCCATATCAATTCAATGATGATGGTCAGCCGCATGTCAGAGCATCTTTTCCAGCGCCCCTCTCATCCCGTCTTTCCGGATATTTTCCAAGTCCTCCGCCAACAGATCCGTGAGCCCGGGAACGGCATTGAGATCCTCGTCCCAAATGAATTCGGCGCCCAGGACGCCTTCAGCAAGTTTCCGTACATCTCCCGCGCTCCATAGACGCTGCAGCAGTTCCTTGATGGCGGCATCGTCATTCACCACTATCTCGTCTTCTCCGCGCTTTCCTCCCTTGTAGTAAGTGCAGATTGCTGCCAGACCCATCACTATTCCCGGAGGCAGTGTGCCCCGGCGCTGGAGATAGGTCTTCAGTCCCGGCAGATCCCGTGTCTTGAATTTAGGGAATGAGTTGAGCATAATGCTTGTGACATAGTGCTTTACATAAGGGTTGACAAAACGCTCAAGCACATCGCCGGCGAACTGGCGCAGCTCGTCTTCCGGCAGATTCAGCGTAGGAAGCAGCTCGTCGAACATCACTTTTCTCACAAACTTTCCGACGAGGCTGTCTTCCACGCATTCTTTCACCGTATCAAGCCCGCTCAGATAGCCCACCGGAGAGAGCACGGTGTGCGGCCCGTTGAGAAGAGTGACTTTCCTTTCGTGATATGGTGTTTCGTCATCCACAAACAGCACGTGCAGTCCGGCCTTGTCCGCCGGAAATTCGTCGGCGACCCATTTCGGCGCCTCTATCACCCAGAGGTGGAAAATCTCGGCCTTGACGACGAGGCGGTCCTCAATCCCTATCCTTTGCAGTATGCTGTCTATGCTGTCTTTCGGGTAGCCAGGAACGATTCTGTCCACAAGCGTGCTGCACACCGTGCAGGCTTTCTCGTACCAGTCGAGGAAGCCTTTGCCGAGTCCCCAGAGTTCGATGTACTGTCGGATGCACTTGTCCAGTTCGTGCCCATTGTGGAAGATGAGCTCGCAAGGCATTATTATGAAGCCTTTTGTGAGATCTCCCCCGAAGTGTTCATATCTGCGGTGGAGCAGCTGGGTGAGTTTTCCGGGGTAGGAGAGCGCCGGTTTGTCGCTGAACTTGCAGCTCGGGTCGAAGGCGATGCCCGCCTCTGTGGTGTTGGAAATGATGAAGCGCATCTGCGGCTGCTCCGCGAGCCTGAGATAATCTTCAAAATCGCTGTATGGATTCACTCCCCGGCTGATTACGTCGATGAGGTCGATGCTGTCCACAGGCTTTCCACCGTCAATTCCCTGAAGATTGAGATGGTACAGCCCGTCCTGTCCGTTGAGTGCATCCACCATACCCTTTTCGATGGGCTGCACCACGACGACCGATGCGTCGAAGTCCGTAGCCTGATCGGTTTTCCAGATTATCCAGTCCACGAAAGCCCTGAGGAAGTTTCCCTCTCCGAACTGAATGACTTTCTCGGTGTAACTGCCTGCTTTGACAGTGCTTCTGCTGAGTCTTTCCATATAATTTTGTGTTTAGTCGAGTTGTCTCTTTTCCTCCGGCGGAGGGTTTCTTCCGCCTTGTCCGGCAAATTTAGCAAATTTTCCGTGCACGGGCACGGAATTTTTAGTTTTTTACTTAAAAATGCTTATATTTGCCATTCGGGAGGCCTCTGCAGGTGATTATGGACAACCGTTTCCATTGCGGAAGATGTCCGCCGGCAACTCAACACGGCTTTCCGGGCAGATTTTTAAACAAAGCTTTATTATGGACATAATTACAAGAGTGAAAGACAGCATCGACACGGCGATGGACAAGAAGTTCATCAACGAGGATTTTATGCTTGGTAACGCATACGCCCGCGAGCTCTATCACGAGAGCGCCGAGAATATGCCCATCATCGATTACCACTGCCATCTGGTGCCGGAGCAGATAGCCGAAAACCATCAGTTCAAGGACATCACCGAGGTCTGGCTCGGCGGAGACCACTACAAGTGGCGCGCTATGAGGGGCAACGGCGTTCCGGAGGAGTTCATCACCGGCCGCAGGAGCAGTTATGAGAAGTTTGAGAAATGGGCGCAGACAGTGCCGTACACAATGCGCAATCCTCTCTATCACTGGACTCATCTCGAACTCGCCAGAGTCTTTGACATCTATGATGTCCTCAATCCATCCACGGCCCGCAAGATCTACAACGAGTGCACGGAGAAGCTTCAGAGCCCTCTCTACAGGGGGCAGGAGCTGATGAAGCGCTTCAATGTCAAGGTGGTCTGCACTACGGATGACCCTGCTGACAGCCTGGAGCATCACAAGTACATAGCGGAGCATCCGTTCGGAGTCAAGGTGCTGCCGACATGGAGACCGGACAAGGCTCTCGGTGTGGACAACCCGCAGCAGTACAAGAATTACATCTCCCGCCTCGCCCTCGCTTCTGGTGTGCTGATCGAGACTTATTCCGACCTGCTTGATGCCCTGCAGAAGCGTCACGATTTCTTCGAGTCTATGGGATGCCGTCTGTCCGACCACGGCATGGAGACTTTCTATTATGCCGATTTCGAGCCGGAGGAGGCGGACAGAATCTTCCGCAATGCCCTAAAGGGCAAGAAGCCTTCGGAGACGGAGCTGCTCAAATTCAGAACGTCCCTGATGCTTGACTTCGCGCGAATGGATGCGGCGAGCGGCTGGACCCAGCAGTTCCACGTCGGGGCGATTCGCGACAACAACCGCAGAATGTACGATCTGCTCGGCCCGGACACGGGTTATGACGCCATTCACGATCTGCCTTGTGCTGCGGCCGGACACGCTTTCTTCAACCGCCTTGCGCTCGAAGACAAGCTTGCCAAGACCATCCTCTACTGCCTCAATCCCAAGGACAATGAGGTGCTTGCGACTATGGCCTACACTTTCAATGACGGCTCTTATCCCGGCAAGATGCAGCTGGGCTCCGCCTGGTGGTTTCTCGATCAGGAAGATGGTATGCGCAAGCAGATCAATGCGCTTTCAGCTCTCGGTCTGCTGAGCCGTTTCGTCGGTATGCTTACGGATTCCCGCAGTTTCCTGTCCTATCCGCGTCACGAGTATTTCCGCCGCATCCTCTGCAACATTCTCGGAGAGGACATCGAGAAAGGCAAGCTGCCGAAGTCCGAGCTTCCGTTCATTCACCAGATGGTCAGCGATATTGCGTATAATAATGCCAATACGTTCTTCGGCTTTTAGCTGAGGCTGAATAAAAAGCGGGCTGCCGACATAAAAGAAAGAGGGCGGCTGATTTCGATTGGTCAGCCGCCCTCTTGCAGGTGTGCATGTCGTCTATCTGACGGACGCTTCCAGTTTTTTCAGTTCATCGAGCCACTGGTCGAAAGTCTGAACCTCACCTCTGGACCAGCAGGAGCCGAACCAGTACTCGACCTTCTCTCCGGCGGCGATTCTCTTCACCGCAAGGGTGTGGTGGCTACGGATTGTCATTGTGGTTGATTTTGTCGAGCATCTCCTGATTGATGGTCATAGTCAGCACATCTTCGTTCTTGCTTTCAATCCAATAATCAAAGAGAAACTGTGTCGGGTCGTCTGTATCCTTAAGTGCGGAGTAGAGTTTATAGATAGCCTGTCCTGAAGGGATTATTTCGAGTGTATCAACTGCCCACAATTGGATTTTGCCCTTCTCCATAAATCCTTCCTGTAGGACTTCCTGCCAATATTGGTAATCTTTCCCTGCCTCAATTCTTATCTCATTGCTTGTGCCTTTCAAAAATGCGCGGAGCAGGATATCAGTCTCCAATTCATTCTGAACGATGAATGTATAATAGTGATAATTGTCGATTGTGAAGGAGGGATGTCTGTCGCAGGAGAATAATGCACAAAGTGTACAAATACATAAAATATGCTCTTTCATCATCAGTCCGGTTAATAAGTTGAATTCCAATAAGTGAAAGCATCTGCTATGTCATTGGCGGATGCGACATTTGGGTAATCGTTAATAATGTTATATTGCAGTTCATTCCATGTTTTGCTTTTCCTGACAGCAGCTTCGATTTGAGCAGGAGTAAACCCCGTAATATGATCGTAATATGATTTATAAAGTGCAGTGAATGACAAACTGTTATTCACCCAGGTGCCATATAGATACGATGTCTTAGTCCCATATCCGTCAATAAGATCTTGCACTATCCCAGTGTAAGATTGTCTCGCATAATACGGAACCGTATAGGTTGAATCTATATTGTGGGCCAAGCTCCACTGCACCCCTCTGGCGAAAGATTCAATGACTTGATTGTCAGTTGAGTCGAATTGTGACTCATTGTTGCGCCAATGCGAAGCATGTGCCAACTCGTGTATAGTAGTCGCATATATTCCCATATTGTCGCGGCGCGACGAGTTGCTCTGTCTATAGATGTGAAGGATGGGGCGATCTGCAAAAACCCAGTTCTCTCTGTTGAAATAATATCCATAAGTGTCATTGCTGCTGCCTAGTTGTGCGTGTATAGCAAGACGGGCACTTTTATCAGATCTCATCGGAGGGCGTCGCAGTCCGCAATTATCTCCATAGTAGTAAACTATTGCGGCTCTTGAAACGACAGCAAAGAAATCCATCTCGTCATCGTTGAAATCTTTGAAGATGGGACCTCTATAGTCGCTGAATTTATATACAATCTCGCTTGTTGCGTTGTTTCGCCTGATTATGAAGTCAGTACGGCTGAAATGTATTTCGTATCTGAAAGCATTCCTGTACCTGCGAGACGATGTGAAATAGCCATCGGCATCACAGTGGGTGTAGCCACTATTGGCACCCCAAACTGTCCTCACGCTCAAGCCGTCCACGCCTCTATAGGTATTCGAATCAATGTCCCAAAATCTGAAGCGTCCATACGGCTGAACTTTAGTAGCTTTAGTCTCAATATCCTGACCGGAATTTATGTCAATGCCGCATATTTCGAAGGACTTCGCTTCTATCGCGTCTATAAGTTCTGCTGGCATCCCACCATCAACTTTTGTGTCAGTTTCCGTGCTGTAAGGAAAATAAATATCGTAGTAAAGAATGTAGGGACATTGTATTGATGATAACTCCACATTGATCGGGACATACGCCCAGATATAGGAGTATCCATTTTTCATAAATCGGGAATCAGGAAGAATCAGTCCGTCTGAAACATCGTAGTCCATCGGATATGTCGATAAGACGAATTCATTTTCGTCAAGGGAGTGTACTTCTTTAAACTCATCTTCATTACCTGGCGTGAAGGCGATGTAGTGATGTGTGGCCTGAATATCGTATTCTGTAAATTGTCCTTTCGTTTTAGAGTCCAATTGTGAGAATGCGGATAGAATGTTAGATATCGCATAAGGATTAGGCTTTTGCTCTCCAATTTTTGCGTACTGAAATCCGATAGAGCCGGTTATGTTTAGGTCGTTAACACTGTCGAGGGAAAGGATCTTATCTTGCTGGCAATTGCAAAATAGAGGCAGTAGAGCGAGTAGAAGTAATTTGACCTTTTTCATAGAACGGTTTCATTAGTATTCGCGGACGTGGGAATAATCCAAATAACATCCCACTATCATATAGATGCATAATTGGCGGATTCGTGACAAATGAATGTAAATATTTAAAAATTAGTTTAATGCAAAGTGATTAGAGGGCAGGGGCCCGCAAGATGCAAGAGGGTGTATTCTAGTGACTGGGGTTGGACAAATAACAAGAGGCTGGCCAAAATCACTTTTTGGTCAGCCCTCTTGCAGTTGTGTATGTCGTCTATCTGACGGACGCTTCCAGTTTTTTCAGTTCATCGAGCCACTGGTCGAAAGTCTGAACCTCACCTCTGGACCAGCAGGAGCCGAACCAGTACTCGACCTTCTCTCCGGCGGCGATTTTCTTCACAGCCAGGGCGTGGTTGGCGGCGGTATTGGCCTTCACCTCGTCGCAGACATCCAGCCCCTCGGTGACATAATCGGCCTCCGGCATATAGACTGCTGTGCCGATCAGTCCGTCCTCCGGCTCCTGAGTCTGGTCGGAAGCCTCCTCCCAGAGCGCCACGGCACCGTTTCCGGCGCAGGCCTCGATGACCTGCGAGCGGACTATGCCCTTGGCTGCGCTGTAGATGCTGTGCCGGAGAAGACCGGCAGCCACGGTAAGGCTGTCGAAATCACCAGTGTAGCTATCCTCGCACTTGCAGAACCAGGTGTCCGGAGTGACTGTGATGGTTTTGGTAAGAGCCACCTTGTGTCCGGCCACGTCCCACTCGGGATATCCGATGGAGAACACCACCTTTGAAGGAGTCTCCTCGATGATTTTCCAAGTCCTGTAGTTGGTTGCGGGGAATACGAATTCTCCGTCCACGACAGGGGAGGAAGCACCCGCGCCGAGACTCACGGCCACCTTGTAGCAATCCTTGCCCCGATGGTAATTGTGATAGCTTCCGGTCTTGTTGGCGGCCATCTCGTACCACTCGTTGGCGCAGAGACGGCAGCTGTCCTTCACCCAGACGTCAAATCCCGGGGACAGCGTCTCGTCCTCAAGAGCCTTTCCGTATGCGCGATAGGCGATCCGCTCATTCTCCCAGACGAAATCGTCGGCCCTTTCGGGCACATAGCGCGCCATCACCTTCTGCTCCCTGTCCGCACAGCCCGCGCACAGGCACAGGCAGGCGGCGGAAGCGACAATAAGCAAAGTCTTTTTCATTTCCGCTAATCCTTTATCGCTTATTTCAAATCAACGGTGGCGCAGGCGTCCATATCGTTGTAGTCCTGATTCTCTCCGCACATACCCCAGATGAAAGTGTAGTTGTGGGTGGCGCAGGCTGCGTGGATGCTCCACTGCGGAGAAATCACGGCCTGTTCGTTGTGCATCCAGATGTGGCGCGTCTCCTGAGGCTGTCCCATCAGGTGGCAGACTGCCGCATCCTCCGGAAGTTCGAAGTAGAAATACACCTCCATACGCCTGTCGTGAGTGTGTGCAGGCATAGTGTTCCAGGTGCTTCCCGGCTTGAGCTCCGTCATACCCATCTGGAGCTGGCAGCAAGGCACCACTTCGCTCACGAGAAGACGGTTGATCGTCCTCTGGTTGCTGTCCTCAAGACTTCCGAGATTCATCACGACCGCGTCCTTCTTGGTGACCTTCATATTGCGGGTCTCCTTGTGGGCCGTGGCCGAATTGAAATAGAACTTGGCAGGATTTGAGGCATTCACGCTCTCGAAGATCACCTTGTGCTCGCCCCTGCTGATGTAGAGGGCTTCCTTGAAGCCGAGCTCGAACTTCTCGTCTCCCACGGTGACGGTGCCTGCACCTCCCACATTGATGACTCCCACCTCGCGGCGCTGGGTGAAGCAGTCCGCCCTGAGCACATCCGGCGCAGTGAGCTCCAGTGCTTCGTGAACCGGCATCGCTCCGCCCGCAATGATGCGGTCGAACATAGAATATACCATATTGATCTCGTCGGCGACCATCACGTTCTCAACGAGATAGTGCTTGCGGAGAGTCTCGGTGTCGTAGTGTTTCGCGTCGTCCTGATGAGAGGCATAACGCACTTCGCAATTTACTTTTGCCATATTCTCGGGGACTATTTAGGCTGTTTTCCGATGTAGGCGAGAATGCCGCCGTCAACATAGAGGACGTGTCCGTTGACAAAGTCGGACGCCTCTGACGCGAGGAACACTGCAGGTCCCTGAAGATCTTCGGTCGTGCCCCAGCGTGCGGCAGGAGTCTTTGCCACGATGAACGCGTCGAACGGGTGACGGCTGCCGTCCGCCTGGCGCTCGCGGAGCGGAGCGGTCTGCGGAGTGGCGATGTATCCGGGTCCTATACCGTTGCACTGGATGTTGTACTCGCCGTACTCTGACGCGATGTTGCGGGTGAGCATCTTGAGACCTCCCTTCGCTGCTGCGTAGGCCGATACGGTCTCACGTCCGAGCTCGGACATCATCGAGCAGATGTTGATGATCTTTCCGCCTCCGTTCTTGATCATTGTCGGGATCACCGCCTTGGACACGATGAACGGACCGTTGAGGTCGATGTCGATCACCTGACGGAACTCCGCCGCGGTCATATCGCACATAGGGATTCTCTTGATGATTCCGGCGTTGTTGACCAGAATGTTGATGTCGCCGACTTCCTCTGAAATCCTGGCGACGAGTGCGTTCACCTGCTCCTCGTTGGTGACGTCGCAGACATATCCGTGCGCCTCGATACCTTTCTCCTTATATGCTGCAAGACCCTTGTCCACGAGTTCCTGTTTGATGTCATTGAAAACAATCTTCGCCCCGGCCTCTGCGAATGCGGTGGCGATGGCGAAACCGATACCGTAGGATGCGCCGGTTACAAGCGCGACCTTACCTTCAAGTGAAAAATTAACCATAGCTTGAAAAATTAAAGTGTAATTTACTCTATGTAAGCGCTTTACTCAAGAGGGGAGCGTGCTCTCCCCAAAAGCAGCGTGCGGATAGCCAACCCTTTAATTGGTTAACCAATCCGCACGCAAAGTTACTCAAATTTTTCCTAAAGCGCAACAGGGAATTTTACTTCCGGCGGCTATGAATTGCCGTAGCCCCTGTAGCTCTCCTTTATCGTGAAATCGCCGCGGGCCGGGTCTCCGGCGAACGGACTTTCAGTCAGAACCTTGCCCTCTCCGGCCGTTCCCACTTCCTCGGTGATGCTGTTCCACCAGCTGTAAGGGGAGTCGGTGTCGATGTCGTAGTACAGGTTGCCGCTGAATGTCGGGACGGCTATCGTGGCCGAAGCCGTGCTGACGAGTTTCGGGAAGCCGTTCTTCTGAGACGGAGCGGAGGCGGCGCGGTGCATACTTGCGAAGATGTTCTTCTCCGCCGACACGGACCCCGTCGCACGGATATGGAATATGCCGTTGTTGTCCTTGCTGTCCACGGAGCCGACGTTGTAGAAAGTGTTGTTCTTCACAAGCACTGAGCCGAGACTTACCGTCGCATCTATGCGGGCGAATGTCCTGATGCCGTTCGCGAATGTGTTGGCGCTGAAGTTCACGGCCGTGACGGAGCCCTTGCGGACATCGAAGAAGTCGCCTCCGGTGCCCATTGCAGTCACCGTGCAGCCCCTCATATCGAATGATGTCAGACTGGCGGCTACGCTCTGCGAGTACAGGCGGTTCTTATAGCTCTTGATCGTGCAGTTCTTCAGCGAGACGAGACTCATATCCGTGCTTTCGGAAGCGATTTCGAGGAAATTGGCGACATTTGCCTCTCCGTCTGTCGCTCCGTCGAACGTCACTCCTTCGGCCGTGAACTTTTCCGTACCCTCTCCGAACTTGAAGCCTCCCTTGACCACGGCTCCGCTCTTGCCGATGAGGTTGAGCGAGGATGTGAGGGTGAGCACTCCGCCGGAGATGTCCGGATTGTCGGAGACTGCGGTGAAGTCATACTCGCCGGCATCCAGAGTGATGGCGGTCTTGCCGGCGGAAATGGCCGTGAGCAGGTCAGGGACATTGTTCACCGTTATCTCGGAAGTCGGGGATCCTCCTCCTGCAGGATTCCAGCGAGGGTCACCCACACCGGCATTGATGGCGACACCGCTCGTGAGGGTGAAATCGCCTTTGGCGCTGTCCTTGAACGGATCGGAGGCGCAGATGGCTCCGCCGCCGGCAAGTCCTTCCTCTTTGGTGCAGTTGACCGTCCACCAGGAATAAGCCTCCTGAGTCTCCTCCAGATTATAGAAATAGTTGTTGGAAATGAGCGTAGGCTTCACGGCAGCCGCATTCTTGCTGACGAACTTCGGATAGCCGTTGGCGTGGGACGGAGTCTCTGTGATGAGGATGGACTCAAAGATGTTGTCGGTCACCCTGTAGTCGGAGATACCTGTAGAGCGTATGTGCAGCAGACCGTTGTTGTCCTTGCTTGAGGAATTGGTGCAGAGCCTGTAGAAAGTGTTGTTGTCTATCAGGATGTTGGAGGTGCTGCTTGTCGCATCGGTGCGGATGAATGTGCGACAGCTGTTGGCAATGGTCGAATTGCGCACGATGAGGTTCTGATATGTACCTGCCCTCATATCTATGAAGTCGGCTCCGTCGGAAGCGTTCTCGACCAGAAGTCCGTCGAAAATGAGCCAGCCGATCAGGGAAGCTTTCTTGCCGGAGTTGTCATACAGGGCTTTCGCGGCATCGTGGTAGTTGCAGCCGATGAATGCGATGGTGTCTGCTACGGTCACGTCAGTCTCCTTGATGAGCGATGATGCCACTGTTTTGCCGTTGAAGTCGAGATTCTCGAAGATGACGCTGCCTCCGATCTCTCCGGAAATGGTGAAGTTGGCGCTGAGCGCTGTCTTTTTCCCGGAAACTGTCTGGCCCTTGAGATGCAGAGGAGCGGTGATGGCCATATCTGCGATTTCATAGACACTGCCGTTGTTGGCGAGAGTGATGGCGTTTTTGCCGGAGGCGATGGCATCCATAAGCTCCTGCACCGAACCTACGACCAGTTCGCCGCTTTCAGAACCTCCCTCAGGCTGCACGGCGAATGAAGCGACTCCCGCAGCTGACTGGGTGTTGTAGATGTCCTCCGAAGAAGGGTTCGCGAACACGCTCACTTCATAGGAGCCGGCATCCATAAACTTGAGAATGTCCGTGGAGATCTCGTAGCTGCATTCCTCCGCATCATAAGTCTTGCCGCTGAACACCACGGAGTAGGATGCCGCGTTATAGACAGGCTCCCAGCTTACCTTGACAGGCTGGACAGCCCCCTGTTTCACGGTCTTTGGGTCGATCGTCACCACCGGAGCCGTCAGAGAGGTGTTCACCTCCGCTGTCTCGTAGGCCCAGCCGAGCTTCTCGATGCCTATCGGCGCAGACGCCCAGATGTAGATGAGGGAAGGCTCGGTGATGTCCCGTATGATGATTTTCTGTGCCGTGGAATTGCCGCTGAGTGCAGCCGCTCCGCCTTTTATGGATATGGCCTTGCCCTCGGCGTCGCCCTTGCCTATGATGATGTGGCTGTCGGTAATGTCGTTGATGTTCACAGGTCTGACATAGACGGAGCCGGGCTTGTCAACGAGGAAGGCTATGTAGCCGTCGAGAGGCATCTTCTGCCTGTTGACTGTGGTCGCCGTGAGGAACTGGAGAATGCCGTCCTCGCTGACGTTAAGCTTGTTGTCTATGACTCCGAGGAACAGGCCGTCGCGCACCATCTTCTCGTCAACGCTGCCGAGGAAATATGCCGGATTGGTGAAATCCCAGTTGTGGGTGCCCTCCACGGTCTTCATGGTGAGATCTTCCGGACGCTTGTTGTAGGCCATCAGCCAGCGCGGAGCTCCTATCCTGCCGTTGATGAGGTCGCTGTCGGAAACATTGAAGATGCCGGCTTTGGCCTTGTAGCAAGGGTCCGTGTCAAGCATCTTTCCTCCGCCGGCCAGCGCTTCCGCCTGAGTGGTCTTCTCGTTGAAGAAGTTGGCGGCCGTGATGCCGTAGAAATAGTTGGAGGCGAAAGTGATGCCGAGGTCGGAGGTGGAAAGGTCGGCCGCGGCTGGGCCGTTGAGCTTGGCGTTGCCGTCCATATAGAGGATGAGATTGTTCCTGAACTCTATGCCTGACGGCTTTGACTTGACTCCGAGAATGCCGTTGTTGTTGGTCGAGGAATCGTCACGGGACAGATTCATAATGGTGTTGTTGTCAATCCTGACAGTCCCGAGAGTCACAGCGGCGTCGATGCGGAAGAATGTGCGGAAGCCGTTGTAGATGGTGTTGTTGACTATGTCGAGGTTCTTGATCTGCGACGCTCCCCGCAGGTCTATGCCGTCACCTCCCTGGGTGTTGCCCCGGTTCACCTCATAGATGATGCAGGCGTCCCAGATAAGCTTTTCGGCAATGAAGCTGCCGCCCCATTCGTAGATCAGACCTTTGGTGTAGCCGGTTATGGTACAGTTGGTGAAACTGATTTCCCCGAATGACTGTCCTTTTCCCGACGCTCCGTTCTTGAGCTGGAACGGGAAGCCGTAGCTGTCCTTGTTGCCGTTCAGTTCCAATGACTTGAAGATGAAAGAGGAATTGTCGGCCGCGCTGTTCAGCACGTGGAACTCCCCGAGGATGACAGGCTTTGTGCCGTCAACGCTCTCTTCTCCGACGAGTTCGATGCCCGCCCCGAGGTCCGCCGCTTCGATGAGATAGGGCGATCCCTCGGATTTGAGCAGGTACTTGCCGCCGTCCTTCGCGGCCTGGATGAGAGCTGCCTCCGTGTTGACAGGGGTGTAGCCTTCCGTATTCGCGAGAGTCCAGAAACTGAGTTCACCCCGGTTCGCAGACTTGTAATAGATGGCCACCACGTAGTTGGCGAATGTCTCAAGCCCTTCGACCGTGGCTTCGCCGGCCTTGATCTCCGCCTCGGTGAGAGCCCTTTCCTGAAGCTCGTCGCTGCCGGCAGGTCCCCATTTCACCAGATCCACTTCACCTTCTGCGGCTTCGATGTCCCAGGACAGGGTCACGCTGCTGCTTGTGCGTCCAGTTATTTCCGGATAGACGGTAGGCTTGACCGCGTAGGTCTTTACGGATTTCCCGTACACCGCCCATTTGGATGCTTCGAGCTTGTTGCTCGAATCCAGAGCCATCACCTTGAACCAGTATTCGGAATCCGCGGTGAGCTTGACGGTGACAGGCGTGTCTGCAGCGGCGACGGTCTCTTTCCTGACCAGCTCGGTCATCTTCTCGTCGCTGTAGATCATAAGTATGTATTTGTCCGCTCCCTTGACTCCGTCCCATCTGAAAGTCACATTGTCTCCGTCAACGACCTTGACGCTGAGATTCAGCGGAGTCAGGCATCGGGTGAGATTGACGTTCTCTATGATGTCAATGTCGTTGCTGCAGGACGAAAACGTCGCCCCGAGGCAGCACGACAGCGCTAATGCCATATATATCAGTGTTTTTTTCATAGTCTGTGCCTCCTAATATCCAAAGTCATTTCTGATGTGTCCCTGGCTGTTGGTGAGTGTGTTCTCGAAGATGGGCCAGTACATCTTCGCGTCAGGCTCGTTGCGGTAGAGCGGTTTATTGCCCAGATTCAGTTTGGCGTTTCCCTTGGAATCGGTGATGTAGTTCTCGACGGCATCCCAGCCGTTGCCCGGATTCTCGCTTTCGCCCTTTCCGAATCCGTACAGGATGATGGATTCACCGTCCTCGGCGTACTGGTACCAGATGGTGTTGGAAAGTCCCGCGTAGTCGCCCGATGCGGTGGAGAGGTCAGTGAGTTTCTTCTCGGTCTCCTTTATCTTGGCCGAAAGAAGATTCCAGCGGATCAGATCCTGCTTGCGCAGAAACTCGCCCACGAACTCCAGTGCGCGCTCGTCCACGATCGCGTTGAACATCGCTTCCTTGCCGGAGATGGCGTCCACATATTTCTCTGCAAGAGCCTCATTGCCCCGGAATGCACGTCTGCGCACTTCCAGCAGGTATTTCTTCGCGTTGGCAGGGCCGTTGAGAGCGTTCTCTATCTCGGCCGCCATCAGCAGGATGTCGGCATAGCGCAGCACCACAGGCTTCACGCCGTCATCATTGCCGCCGCTGTAAGGCTGCTTGACCATCCAGTTGAAGCGGTATTTTCCGAAATACCAGTTCCCGATGCCGGCGGGTTCTATGCTGTTGTCCTTGTTCCATTTGTAGTTGATGCAGCTGACATCCCGGCGGATGTCTGCAGGGTCATAGTCGAACCACAGGGTAGGGACGGGACCGGCATCGCCGCCTCTCTTGACCCCCGAACTGATGGAGGATCCGTCGCTGAGTCCCGCGAACGTGAAGTTCCACCGGCCTCTGTTGTCATCGAAAGGAATGGAGAAGATGGTCTCTCCGGCAGGCGTGGTGTCGAGATTGTTCATTCTGTACCACATCTGCTCATAGTCGCTTTCCAGCGAGTTCGTACCGTTCTTCATTACATCCTCCAGATATTTGAGAGCTTTCGGATAGAGGACGGAGGCAGCAAGCTCGGGGTCGCCGCTGAGACGGATTTCTCCGGCATTGCCGCTGCCTTCCTCGCCGTCAGGGACTCTGAGGGCATAGCCTGCGGCGGAAAGCGCTATTCTGGCGTAGAGGCCTTCGGCGAATGCCTTGCTGGCGCGGATTGTGGATGTGGCGCGTCCCTCTCCCGGATACGGAAGCATAGGAATAGCCTTCTCAAGGTCGTTCAGGATCTGCTTGTAGATGATGTCCCGGTTGGCCTTGGGTACGTAGATGGTCTCGGAGGTGATGGGCTCGAACCGGGCCGGAACATCTCCCCAGGCCTTGATGAGGTCGAAATAGATCATCGCCCGGAGACAGTAAGTCTCGCCCAGAAGGAACGCCATATCGGCATTGTTCCCGCAGTCTCCGTATCTGTTGAGACCTTCGATGATGAGGTTGGCCTTCTCGACGGCTTCATACATGACGTTGTACGGGCCGTTGGCGAGGTTGAGCTGCGCATTGCCGATGGTGGCGGCGAACTGGCTGAGATCCTTGCCGGCGGAATTGGTGCCGTTGTACCACTCGATGTCGGTGTTGAATCCGTACCACGGCAGGAAACGTCCCCTGTAGCAGTTGACCATACCCAGGGACTCGTGGATGCCATAGACGGCGTATTGTGAAAGTGTGAAATCCGAGAAAACGGCAGCCTCGTCGCCCGCTGACGGGGACTTCACGTCGAAGAACTTATCGCAGGAGACAAGACTGAGAGCCAGAGCTCCGATAGTGAATATTGCAAATGACTTTTTCATATCTCATACGATTTTAGAATGTAAGATTGATGCCCGCCACGACTCCGCGGCTCTTAGGGTATGCCGAATAATCGACTCCCGGGGTGAGAGGAGTGCTGCGTCTGGTGTTGACTTCCGGGTCGTAGCCGGAATACTTGGTGAGGCAGAACAGGTTGGTGCCCGTCACATAGATTCTCAGTTTGCGTATATGCGCCTTGCTCATCCACTTCTCCGGGAAGGTGTATCCGAGCGTGAGGGACTGCAGCCTGAGGTAGGAGGCGTCTTCCATAGCCCAGTCGGTGAGAACGGCCTTGCCGATGCAAGGAGACCACATATAGCTGCCGGCGTTCACTTCCTCAAGCTTTGCCGGATCCGTGATGAGTTCACCGGTGTTCCAGTCTATGTTGGTCCATCTGTTCCCGACATTCATAGTCTCGATGAGGTTGCGGTTGATGAACTTGCGGGAGGAGGTGAACTCGATCTTGTTTGCGTTGTACACCTGAAAATCGATGGCGTAATTGAAATTCGCGCTGAAGTCCACGCCGTAGGCGAACGCGTTTATGCCGAAGCCGCCTGTCCAGTTCGGGACGGTGTTGGCGATCAGAGTCTTGTCAGGCTTGCCGTCGCCGTCGAGATCCTTGAGCTTGAGGGCTCCCGGACGCAGGTATTCGGAGCCGATCTGTTCGGTGCAGTCCACCACGCCTTTCTTGAGCACCCATTTGCCGTCGGTGTAGTCGAAGTCGGACACTTCGTAGCGTCCGTCGCAGCGGTAGCCATAGACATTTCCGAGAGACATGCCCGGGATGACATAGAAGTCAGGACCTATCTCGGAGGACGCCCAGTAGGATTCGGCCGAGATTTCCTCCAGTCCGCCCAGAGAGAGAACGCGGTTCTGGTTGCAGGAAATGTTGCCGCTGAACGTGAGGTCGAAGTTCTCCCTGCGCACGACAGGCACGTTGAGGGTGAGTTCGGCTCCGCGGTTGCGGGTCTCTCCCATATTCCTGTACTGGCTGTTGTAGCCGGCTCCGGAAATCGGGAACTCGATGAGGAGGTCTCTGGTGTTGTTCTGATAGACCTCGATGCTTCCCGAGAGCCGGCCCTTCCACAGGCTGAAGTCGAGTCCGACATTGTGGGTCAGGGTTGTTTCCCATTTGAGGTCGGGATTGTTCATCACCTTTCCGGCCGAATAGGTGGTGATGCCCGCGTTCCAGGTAGGGGATGATCCGCTGAAAGTCTTGTTGATCTGGTCTGTCGGGATGTTGTTGTTGCCGGCTGTACCGAATGAATAGCGGAGTTTGAACTGGTCGAGCCAGCCCTGCGACCATTCCATCCACGGCTCGCTGCTGATTTTCCAGGCAGCGGCGGCAGACGGGAATATGCCCCAGCGGTTGCCCTTGGAGAATTTGGATGAACCGTCGGCGCGCAGTGTCGCGGAGACGGAATATCTGCCCAGCAGTTCGTAGTTCACCCTGCCGAAGAAGGACAGCAGCCTGTCGTCGGCCTTGTAGTAGTTGTCCGAGGTCACGGATGTTCCGGAACTCATGAAGTTCCAGGCTTTTTCGGCGTGGAATGAGGCCGGGAAGTTCTCCACCATATTGGTGAACGTGTTGGCCTGCAGAATGGTCATCTCTTCGCCGACGAGCAGGTCGAGACTGTGTTTCTCCGGGTCGAGAATCCCCTTGAAATTGTAGCTCAGGGTGTTGGTGTTGCGATATCTCTTGCGCGTGAGATCGGTGTAGCGGCTCGCCGGAGCGTTCTTGTATGTGGCGTTGTTGGCCACATAATAGGTGGTGAGGCCGTAGAACCTGTCGTCAGTCTGGCGGTAGTCCTGCATACCTCCCTCAATCTTGAGCCTGAGATTCTTCACGATCTCCCAGCTTAGCGCCGCATTGACATTGAGATCCTTGCGCTTGCGCTGCTGGTCATTGTCGGCTATGGAAGAGAGCGGTGGGGCGTTGTCTCCGTAATCCTCTTCGAGGTCAATGCCTTCGATGGCGGAGTTGATGGGAATCGGAGTGTAGCACACGGCGTGTTTCAGGCGGCCGTTGCCGGAAGTGGTGCCGGCGTCGTTGATGCCGTTGGCTCCGCCTCCTCTGATGTAGGTGCTTGAATATCTGACATTGGCGTCGATGCTGACATTCTTTGCCACGTCAAATCTCGCCTTGAGGTTGAGATTGTCCCTGCGATAGTCGGACCCGCTCATTATGGCGTTGTCGGTGATATGGGCATAGCCCATTGTCCACTGGTATCTCTCGCCGCTGCCCGACACTGAGAGATCGGCGCTGTAGGTGCTCCCGGTGTTGCCGAAAATCTTGCCGACCCAGTCGTTGCCCTGAATGCCGATATACTGGTCCATATCCTGGAACGCTCCGTAGTAGCTTTCATAGGAGTCGGAGATCTTGCCTCTCACGGCCGCAAGCTCATACTGGAATTTTACGAAGTTCTCCGTGTCCATAGCTTGGATCGCAGCTGCATTGGCCATCTTCTTGACTCCGTAGTAGGCGTTGAAGTTGACTGTGGCTTTTCGGCCCTTTTCGCCGCTCTTGGTGGTGACTATGACTACACCATTCGCTCCTCTGGAGCCGTAGATGGCCGTGGAGAATGCATCCTTGAGGACATCGATGGACTGAATCTCGGAAGATGATATGTCGTTGATGTTGTCCACAGGGAATCCGTCGACGATGTAGAGAGGGGAGTTGTCCTGGGTGATGGAGCCGCCGCCCCTGACTCTGATCTGCACGTCAGCGTCGGGGTCTCCCTCGGACGTGGTCACTGACACTCCGGCCATTTTTCCCGAAAGAGCCTGCGATACGGTGGTTACCGGCTGCTCGGTGAGCTTGTCCGAATTGATGGAAGTCACGGACCCCATCAGATCGCGGCGCTTTACGGTGGCATATCCGATCACCACGGTCTCATCGAGGAGGTTGAGGTCCTCTTCGAGTGTAATTTCAATCTCGGCGCGTCCGTTCAGATGGACGACGGCTTCTTTCATTCCGATGAAAGAAACCCGCAGAGACGCCTTGTTGACATCCGGCACGCTGAGTTCGAATGTCCCGTCAACGCCCGTTGTCGTGCCGGTCGAAGTCCCGTCGATGACGACGCCCGCTCCGGGAACAGGACCTGAGGCATCCTTCACGATACCCTTTACAACCTGTGCCTGAAGCGACAGCGCCGCCGTCAGGGCCACGATTGTGAGGGTGGTTCTGAGTGTGAATTTTTGCATAGTATTAATTTTAGTGGTTATTGATTTTCAATAGGTTATTTCCTATGGGTCAGCGGCTGTAGCTTCCTCCTTCATTCTGGCCGGCGGAGATGTTCCTGACCAGATAGTGGAGATACATTTCCAGGTTGGTGTAGCGCCCCTTGACGTCGAGGCTTTTCGCCGCGGCGTCTGAAGCATCGCCGGCATCGAGCGAGAATTGTTTCTCGAACCAGTCCGGCATACCGTCGCCGTCGCTGTCAAGAGTCCGCGCAACGGCTTCCGCGTCAGCGGTATATTCGGGCCATCCTCCTACGGCGGACTGAGTGTCGATGAGTCCTCCCGAAGAGCCGTTCCCTCCGTCTGGGAATGTGGCTGTCCCCGAACTGAAGTCAGCGCAGGCTCTGACGTCCACCGCGTCCCTGCTGAGGGAAGCGCCGCCGTATGATATGATCCTTTCGGCCGCCGTCTCCGCGCTGTGTGTGGTGATGTGGCTTGCAGAGCCGTCAGAGCCAAGTATCGCGAATTCGGCGGTCTTGATCTTTCCCTCGTTCGACGGTGTCACAGTGCCGTTGTGCCAGTATATCCCCGTGGCGTTGTCCGCCGTTATCTCCGGGTAGGCCGTGTGGACATTGCCGTAGAGGTAAAACTCCGCGTATCCGTAGTTTACTTTGGTCTTGTCGGATCGGGTATAGACTCCGTAGGCATCCATTATATATTTCCTGTCCTTCGATGCAGGGCCAGGCTTGTAGATGTTGCCCACCATATTGTACCAGGCTCCCTCACCGCCGTAGCTGTTGTTGTCTCCCCAGTTGTAAATCACGTTGTTGCGGAAATCCACGTTTCCCCTCCTGCTGAGGTCGAATGTGCCGTCGGAGGCTGTGGGGTAAATCTCCGGATGGTCGAAGCGGGGATTGCGGCTGAGGTGGTTGGCGAGCATGTTGTGGTGGAAACTTGCGTTCCTGCCGCCCCAGATGCCTCCGTAGCCGTGGTCTCCCTTGCCGTGCTTCGAGGACTTGAGACTCTCTGTCAGTATGCACCACTGGAGCGTGAAATACTCGTTGGCGTAGAATGAGGCGCATTCGTCTATGCTCCAGGACATTGAGCAATGGTCGATGATGATGTTGCTGTGGTAGCGTCCCCAGATGCAGTCCTCGCTGTCGTCGGCGTTGGGGCCCGAGTCTCCGAGCCTGAAGCGGAGATATCTGATTATCACATTGTCAGCTTCCACTACGGTGGAATAGTTCCTGATGCAGATGCCGTCTCCGGGGGCCGTCTGGCCCGCGATTGTGAGATTGCCCTCCTTGATCTTGAGTTTTGACTGGAGGCTGATGATGCCGGCCACGTCGAAAACGATGGTTCGGGCCCCCTTGGTCTCGATGGCTGCCCGGAGCGAGCCCTCTCCGCTGTCGTTGAGATTGGTGACGTGCAGAACCTGTCCTCCGCGCCCTCCTGTGGTGTACATACCTCCTCCCTCGGCCCCCGGGAACGCCAATGCTTTGCCCAGAGCGTCTTCTTCGGCGGAAATCCCGAATTCCTCGTACAGTTTCTGTGCATCCGGCGCAGGCTCCGGCTTCGGCTCAGGCTTTTCCTGCCCGTTGCCGCCTTGATTGCCCGAAGTGCCGCCGGATGGTTTCCATCCGCCGTTAATGTCCTTGTCACAGGCACTTGCGGAAGATGCCACAAGCATCAGGGCAATCGCGATGCTGTCAATCCATTTCATTTTCATAAGTTTCCTCTCAGTTTCAGGACATCCTCATATTCGAGCGATGCCCAGATGAACGGTCCGACCGCCTTGCAGTCGTTCTCTACGATTTTTTCTCCTATGTAGTACTCGAATGTTCCGGGGCGGTTGTCCTTGCCGCCGAGACCTGCCACGGCGCAGCAGTCACGGATGCTTATCGTGCCGTCCGGATCCATTCTGACGAATTGCTTCACGAAGTCGCGGTAGCTCTGCCCGGCATATCCGGTGTCTTCCCAAAGTCCGAGTCTCGCTGCCTTGAGAAAGGAGTATGTGAACATTGCCGAACAGCTGGCTTCCAGATAGTTGCCTTCTCGGCCCGGGCTGTCGAGAACTTGATGCCACATCCCGCTCCGGGGATCTGCGAAGCGGCGTATGACCGGCAGGAGTGTCCTTATCATATCCACTTCCTCGGCCACTTCCGGGACGCTGACATCGCCGCCGGATATGATCTCCGTGACATCGAGCAGAGCCATCGTGAACCAGCCCATCGCCCTGCCCCAGGAGTGTGCCGACTGTCCCGTGACGCTGTCGCACCAGAACATCCCGCGTGATTCGTCCCAGGCGTGCCTCAGCAGACCGGTCTCCGGATCGAGGCAGTGGTTGTAGCAGACTCTGAAATTGCCGGCTATATCCCTGTAGGCCCCGGCCTTGTCGAGCGTTCCGGCATTTTGGGCGTAGAGCGCATAGAACGGCTGTGCCATATACAATCCGTCCAGCCACATCTGGTGGGGGTATATGTCCTTGTGATAGAAGCCTCCCTCGCTCGTGCGCGGCTGTTCGGCGATCTGTGCGTAGACATTGTCCATCGCCTTGCGGAACTTTTCCTCCGGACGGTACTTCATAAGGGTGAAAAGCGTGCGCGCCGGGCAGATGTGATCGACATTGTGCTTGGCTCTGGAATAGGTGGCGATGTTGCCGTCCGAGTCGATGATGGCGTCGTACCAGTCATAGACATAGTCCAGAAGCCTCGCCTCGCCGGTCTGTTCATAGACATTGAGCAGGGCGAGCAGTTCAAGTCCGGTGGTGTAGTTCCATTTCAGCCTGCCTCCGAGGCCGTCCAGAAGCGAGGCTTCCGGGCATCTCCGCAGTTCCGAATCCGCCATAATCGAGGAATAGCCGCCTCCGTCATATCGGAGATTGTGGACATTGAGCCAGCTGAACGTCTTGCCGTCCCGGCTGACTATGCGGACATTTTTCAGAGCAATGTCCTCGGCCTCCCTGATTTCTCCGCCGGCATCGCTGCTGAAAACGCAGTCCTCCAGCGTCACATTCCTTATGGGCTTTTCCGGCAGTCCGTTGAAAAAGAATGCTCTGCCGGCACCCTTGCAGACTACGCCCTGTATGTGTATGTCGCGGAACTCAGGAGTGGTCTCATCCGCCGCGGGGATCCCTGGCCGCGCAGTTCCGACCTCGTCTCCGGCCTCCGCATTCCTGTCCGCCCGTCCCTGTCCGGCTTCATTCTCCGCTTTTTCTTTGGCCTCGACGGCTGACATCCCTCCGTAGTAGAGATCAAAGAGAAGCGGCTCCGTGACGATGTCCTTCATATAGATGTCCTCTATGTGGATGTTGCTCACCACGCCTCCCCGGCCGCGTTTGCTTTTGAAGCGGAGCCCTACGTCCGTTCCCAGAAAGCGGCAGTTCCGGACACTGACATTCTCCACTCCGCCGCTCATCTCGCTGCCGACCACAAAGCCGCCGTGACCGTGATAGACCGTGCAGTTGTCCACCGCAAGATTGCGCGTGGGCCTGGCGCGTCTGCGTCCGTTTTCATCCTTGCCGGATTTTATGCAGATGGCATCATCACCCACATCGAAGCTGGAGTTTACCAGCAGCACGTTTTCGCAGGATTCGATGTCGATGCCGTCTCCGTTCTGTGAGTATGAGGGGTTGCGTACTG
The DNA here is from genome assembly GCA_963640185.1 of Lachnospiraceae bacterium. Taxonomy (GTDB): domain Bacteria; phylum Bacteroidota; class Bacteroidia; order Bacteroidales; family UBA932; genus Cryptobacteroides. Next base: position 57,635 of record CAVHXU010000013.1, read on the forward strand.
TGATGCCGTCAACGGTCAGATTCCTGCACAGAAGCGGATGGATGTTCCAGGCCGGTGAATTCTGGAATGTAACTCCCTGGAGCAGAATGTTCTCACATTCGACGAGGCTGACCATCACCGGCCGGAGGAACGCCTTGATCGACTCCCAGAACCCGTCATCGAACTCGCCGACCGGGACATTGAGATTGCGCTCGCTGAGCATTTCTCCGCGCACATAGGTCGAGTCCGGCATCCAGTAGTCCCCCTTGTCGTTGAGATAGCCTCCGCTCCTGATCCGGCTTTTCCAGAGGCTCGGGCTTACCTTGCTCTTTTTCAGCGGTCTCCAGTGTTCACCGCTTCCGTCAATGACTCCTTTCCCGGTGATTGAGATGTTCCGTGCGCCCTTTGCGTTGATGGGGGACGTGCAGCGTCTGGTGTCCAGCCCTTCGAAAGATGTCGTGACGATGGGGTAGAGGCTCAGATCCGGATTGAAGACAATCACCGCGTTTTCCTCAAGATGCAGGTCGATGCCGCTTTCAAGATGAATCGGACCGGTGCACCAGATGCCCTCGGGGACTATGAGATGTCCGCCACCCTTGGCGCCGAGTGCTCCGATGCCCGCCGCAAAGGCTTCAGTGTTGTCGAAGATGCCGTCGCCCCGTCCTCCGAGTTCGTTCAGACAGAGGCTGCGGGACGGAATCCGCGGCAGGGAGATTTCCTCCATCTCAAACGGTAATCCTCTGTAGAACTCTCTGTAACGTGCATTTTCACACGAGCACAGCAACAGCAGGGTCGCGATGGCGGCGGAGATTTTTCCGCATTCGGATATTTTGGTCATAGTTCAGTGCTTCTAACATCCGCAAATGTATGAAAATATTTCCGTTCCCGTGCACGGAAATTCAAAATTTCTGAAATTTTGTGTTTTGCAGCATTTACTTTCCGGCGTTCGGGAAATAAAACTTACCTTTGCCGGGCGATGGGACTATGTAAACATGCCGCGTTTGACAGTCTATATTATCGGGTGTCGGTCTGCATCCTCTGAACAACGGTCCGGCCGGCTTCGGCGCAGCGACAGGATCGACCGATAACCGTTTTGACTGATAACCGTTTTATAATATATGAAATCGAGACACACTGAACTGATTGCCGCGGCGTCTGCCATTCTGCTTGCAGCCGCCTGCTCCGTTTCCGAGAAAGAAGAGTTTTCTCCAGTCGATTATGTGAACACTCTGGTGGGGACGATGTCCAAGCCGGAGTTTTCCACAGGCAACACCTATCCTGCGGTAGCGCGTCCGTGGGGAATGAATTTCTGGACGCCTATGACCGGGAAGATGGGAAACGGATGGACCTATTCCTACACGGCTGACAAGATAAGGGGCTTCAAGCAGACTCATCAGCCGAGCCCGTGGATGAATGACTACGGCCAGTTCGCCATTATGCCTGTGACCGGAAAGCCTGTATTCGACCAGGATGCCCGCGCAAGCTGGTTCTCGCACAAGGCCGAGACTGCGACACCGTATCTGTACAGCGTGTATCTTGCCGATTATGATGTCCTTGCCGAGATGACTGCCACCGGGCGAGCCGCCGCTTTCCGCCTGACATATCCGGAGAGCGAGGACTCCTATATAGTCGTGGATGCCTTTGATGAGGGGTCTTACGTGAAAGTCATTCCCGAAAGCAATACGATTGTGGGCTATACCACCAGAAACTGCGGGGGAGTCCCTGACAATTTCCGCAACTGGTTCATAATAGCCTCCGACACTCCGTTCGAGAGGTGTGAAATCGTGTGTGACGGGCAGATGAAGCCCGGATGCCTCGAAAGCGAATCCGAGCACTCCGGAGCGGTGGTGGGCTTCAAGACTTCGCGAGGGCAGAAGGTGAATCTCCGCGTGGCGTCGTCGTTCATCAGTCTTGAGCAGGCGGAACTCAATCTGCGGGAGCTCGGAGACGGCGATTTCGACTCTCTGGCAGCTGCGGGAAAGGCTGAATGGAACGGGGTTCTCGGCCGCATCAGGGTGGAGGACAATGACCTGGACAGGCTGAGGACATTCTACTCCTGCCTGTACCGCTCGCTGCTCTTCCCGCGCGATCTCTCTGAAATCAATGCGGAAGGGGAGCGTGTTCATTACAGTCCCTACAACGGCGAGGTGCTGCCGGGCTATATTTTTGCCGACACAGGCTTCTGGGACACGTTCCGCAGCCTGTTTCCGCTGTTGAATCTGGTCTATCCCGACCAGAATGTGAAGATGCAGGAGGGGCTGGTGAACGACTGGCTTGAAAGCGGTTTCCTGCCGGAATGGTCAAGCCCGGGACACCGTCCGTGCATGGTCGGCAACAATTCGGCCTCCGTCGTGGCCGACGCCTATCTCAAGGGGTTGCGCGGCTACGATATAGGCTCTCTCTGGCAGGCGCTTCTTCACGATGCCAATTCCGTCCATCCTACGGTCTATGCCACAGGCCGGAAGGGATGGCAGCTGTACAATGAACTGGGTTATGTGCCTTGTGACGCCGGCATCAACGAGAATGCCGCGATGACTCTGGAATATGCCTACGACGACTGGTGCATCTATCAGCTGGGCAAGGCTTTGGGGAGGCCCGAGGAGGAGATCGCCATATATCGGGAGAGGGCGATGAACTATCGCAATCTCTACCTTCCCGAGGCATCTCTGATGTGCGGCCGCAGGACTGACGGCAGTTTCAACCTCCCCCTCAATCCCTACAAATGGGGCGGGGACTTCACGGAGGGCAATGCCCTGCACTACACCTGGTCGGTGTTTCACGACCCGGCCGGTCTGATGGCTCTGATGGGCGGTGAAGAGGCTTTCTGCCGCAATCTGGACAATGTGTTCGAGATGCCGCCGGTTTTCGACGACAGCTATTACGGCTACACCATCCACGAAATCCGGGAGATGCAGGTGATGAATATGGGCAATTATGCCCACGGCAACCAGCCGATCCAGCATATGCTCTATCTCTATGACTGGGGCGGACAGCCGTGGAAAGCCCAACAGAGAATCCGCGAAGTGATGGACAAGTTCTACACTCCGGCCCCGGACGGCTACTGCGGAGACGAGGACAACGGCCAGACCTCGGCCTGGTATGTGTTCTCAGCGCTCGGATTCTATCCCGTATGTCCCGGCACCGACCAATATGCCATCGGCACGCCTCTGTTCCGCAAGGTGACCGTCAGCCTTCCATCGGGAAAATCTCTCATACTGGAAGCGCTGGGCAACAGCCGCGACAATTTCTACATTTCGGGCATCCGTCTGAACGGAAGGCCGTACAGCAAGACTTATTTCACCCACGGAGACCTTACGGGCGGGGCTCGGATAAAGTATTTGATGAGCGCCGAACCCGACACCTTGCGCTCCCGTGCGCAGGCGGACAGGCCATATTCATTCTCACAGTCAGAAAAATAGAATTATGGGACACAGATTTTTATCCGGCGCGCTCACGGCGGCCGCCGTTTTTTCCTCGGTAGCCGTTTCGGCGCAGAATTATGAATCCCGCCGTCCGGCTCCGGAGCAGAGGCTGTTCACTTCTCAGGCCATCGAGAATGTGATAGATGAGACCTGCGCCGCGCTGACCAACCCCAAACTCGCGTGGATGTTCAGAAACTGCTTTCCCAACACGCTCGACACTACGGTCCACTATCGTGACGACGAGAACGGAGACCCGGACACTTTCGTCTATACGGGCGACATTCACGCAATGTGGATGAGGGACTCCGGAGCCCAGGTATGGCCCTATGTGCAGTTCGCCGCCCAGGACGGACATTTGCGCAGGATGTTGGCCGGGGTCATCAACCGTCAGTTCTTCTCTCTCTGCATCGATCCGTATGCCAACGCGTTCAACGACGGCCCTACCGGAGGGTACTGGCAGAGCGATATCACGGATATGAATCTCAACGACCACGAGCGGAAATGGGAGATAGATTCGCACTGCTATCCCATACGGCTGGCCTATGAGTACTGGAAGACAACCGGGGACACGTCCGTCTTCGGAGATAAATGGCTCGGAGCGATCAGACAGATTCTCAAGACTCTGCGTGAACAGCAGAGAAAAGACTCTCTCGGGCCCTATAGTTTTATGCGCGTGACCGATCGTCAGCTTGACACCAAGTGCTGCGGGGGTTGGGGCAATCCGGTGAAGCCCTGCGGGCTGATAGTGTCGTCTTTCCGGCCTTCTGACGACGCCACGACATTCGACTATCTGGTTCCTGCCAATTTCTTCGCCGTCACTTCGCTCCGCAAGGCGGCGGAGATCCTCTCGGAGGTGAACGGAGAGACTGCGTTGGCTGCCGAGTGCACTGCGCTTGCTGATGAGGTGGCCGCCGCACTGAAGAAGTATGCCGTAGTGAAGCATCCCAAGTTCGGAAAGATCTACGCGTTCGAGGTGGACGGCTTCGGCAACGCCTATCTGATGGATGACGCGAACGTGCCGAGTCTGCTGGCAATGGCATATCTGGGGGATGTTCCGGAGAATGACAGGATCTACCGCAACACCCGCCGTTTCGTGCTCAGCGGGTACAATCCCTACTTTTTCAAGGGTACAGCCGGAGAGGGCATCGGGGGGCCGCACGTGGGCTATGATATGATCTGGCCTATGAGCATTATGATGAGGGCGTTCACTTCCCGGGATGACGGCGAGATCAGGACTTGTATGCAGATGCTGCTCTCGACGGATGCGGATACTGGCTTTATGCACGAGTCTTTCCACAAGGACGACCCGACCAAGTTCACCAGGGAGTGGTTCGCCTGGCAGAATACTCTTTTCGGCGAGCTGGTCCTGAAGCTTATCGCCGACGGCAAGCTCGATCTGCTGAATTCTCTGTGACAGCCCCGCAGGGGCACTGGGGACCGTATTCCCCAGACCCCTTGGGTCGCTTCGCTCCGAAATCTGGCTTGTAGCCCGCTCGGCCGGAGGCCGTAAAAGGTTCTCCCCTGACAGGGGCCGGGGGGTGAGAGGATTGTTTTCTATTTTGCAAAGCGGGTCCGGAGCGCAGCGACAAAGCGGCACGTGCCGCTCGGCCGGAGGCCGTAATGATAGAGGATTGTTTTCTATTTTGCAAAGCGGGTCCGGAGCGCAGCGACAAAGCGGCACGTGCCGCTCGGCCGGAGGCCGTAATGATAGAGGATTGTTTTCTATTTTGCAAAGCGGGTCCGGAGCGCAGCGACAAAGCGGCACGTGCCGCTCGGCCGGAGGCCGTAAAAGGTTCTCCCCTGACAGGGGCCGGGGGTTGAGAGGACCGTTTTCTATTTTGCTTTGCAAAATAGAAAACAGCCCACATCACTGCGGGCTGTTCCGGTTAGTAGTGTAGTGTTTTAATTATTAGTGGTCAGCATTGCTTTCCGTAACAGACCGGAAAGCCGGTGGTCCTGAACTCAAAAATCCATCTCGTTCAAGACGGAGGCAAATTTAGTCAATAAATTCATATAAACAAACATTTACCAATTTTTAATCAAAAATTAATATGATTTAGTTCAATATTTCATAAATTTGTTTCTATGAACAAGAGAATATCCGGACTTTTCCTGTCTGAAGGCTATTTGAGCAAGTGGGTCGTGCTGCTGATGGACCTCGTTCTGTCGCTTGTCGCCACTCTTCTGGCGTTGCTGCTGCTGAGGATTGCGATGAGAGTGACATATTTCTCATTTCCTCTTCTGCTTATCTGCGGCATCTCCGCCGTCGCTTCGGTTCTGGCGTTTCTGGTTTGCGGCACCCACAAGGTCGTCATCCGCCACAGTTCATTCAAGACCATCTGGCGTCTTATCCTCTCCGCTCTTCTGAAAGACGCGATTCTGGCGGTGGGGCTGTATTACCTCTGCCGTCTGCCTGTCAGACAAATAATAATCATCACATTCGCCGACGTGATGTTCACGGGAGCCCTGCTTCTTCTTGTCCGGCTTGTAATGATATTCACTTACGACCTTGTGCTCGCGAAACTGGCCGACGCCGGCACGCACAGGATCTTGATCTATGGGATATCGGACGAGTCCGTGGCCTTGAAAATCCGCCTGCGCAAGAGTCCGTACTATTCCGTTGCAGGTTTTCTCGTCTATGGAAAGAAGACCGGGGATATGACTGTCTCGGACATAAGCTGCCGCTATTTCACCGACAGGGAAGAGTTCGAGAAGACGGTGTCGGCCCTGTCGATTTCGGCGGTGCTGTTTGCCACGGAGAAGGATGCCAAGGCGGAGGCTGACCGTCTCATTTCCTATATAGGTGAAATGAGCCGGCCCGTCCGGGTGCTCATAGCCCCCAGGGTGAATGAGGTGAATCCGGACAATCCTCTCCCGGAGGGCAGAATGCGTCCCATCAGGATCGAGGATCTGCTCGGGCGGGATGAAATCGTTGTCAACAATGATGAAATACTCGCGAGCGTTTATGGAAAGGTGGTGATGGTGACGGGAGGCGCCGGTAGCATAGGCAGTGAACTCTGCCGTCAGCTCGCCCGCTCCGGGGTCAGGAAACTCGTCATACTCGACAATGCGGAGACTCCGCTGCACAACATACGCATCGAACTGGAAACACGCTATCCCGGCTTCGAATACGTGCCCTACGTTGCGGATGTCCGCCTGAAGGGGGATCTGCGAACGGCTTTCGAGACTCATCGTCCGCAGCTCGTATTTCACGCCGCCGCCTACAAGCACGTTCCGCTGATGGAGCTTTTCCCCTGTGAGGCAGTCAGGGCCAATGTGCTCGGCACCAAGAATGTGGCTGATCTGGCCGTGGAATATGGAGTGGAAAAGATGGTGATGATATCCACCGACAAGGCCGTGAACCCTACCAATGTGATGGGCTGCACGAAGCGCCTTGCCGAGATCTATTGCCAGAGCCTCGGACTTGCCGTTTCCGAGGGCCGCATACGGGGAAAGACGCTCTTCGTGACCACCCGTTTCGGCAACGTGCTGGGCAGTAACGGATCTGTTATCCCGATGTTCGCCGCCCAGATAGAGTCCGGAGGGCCTGTCACCGTCACCGATGAGCGTATCACCCGTTTCTTTATGACCATCCCCGAGGCGTGCCGTCTGGTGCTTGAAGCGGCCGTTATGGGCAAGGCGAATGAGATAATGGTGTTCGATATGGGCGAGCCGGTCAGGATTGTCGATGTGGCGCGCAAAATGATTCAGCTCGCCGGATATGTTCCCGACAGGGACATCCAGATAAGGTTCGTAGGTCTCCGGCCGGGAGAGAAACTCTATGAGGAAGTCCTCAGCAGTGAGGAGAACACTCTTCCCACCGACAATCCGAAGATCAGGGTGGCCAAGGTCCGCGAATACGATCCGGAGACGGTCAATGCCGACTTTGAGGCCCTCATAGCCGCGTCGTTTTCCAACGACAGCATCGCGACGGTGCGGAAGATGAAGGACATCGTTCCGGAATACATTTCCAACAATTCAGTGTTCGAGGCGCTGGATGTCCGGCAGTGACAGCAGAACAAGAAAGATAGGATGCTACGGAACAAGACGGTATAAAAATAGCCCTGCGCAGAATAAAACAGCACAGCGCAGTATAGTACAAGACAGTACAGAATAGCATAGAATAGCATAGCACAGCACAGAACAGGCAGATGAAATACCTCAGACTATTTTTCCGCGAGACCCGCGAATATGCCGCGACATTTTCGGCGGTCGTTCTATGCCATATTCTGCTGGTGGGAATGACTCTGCTCTATGTGTTTCTGAGCAAGCGGCTTGTGGATGACGCCGCAGAAGTCCTGAGAATGTTCCGGGAGACTGCGGGAGGTTGGAGTGAGTTCAGCTCGCTGCTTTCCGGATCTGTTCCGGGGAGGGATCTGCTGACTGCTGCAGTCATCTTCGCCGCAGTCACCCTGCTTCGCCCTGGCATCGCCTCCGTCAGGAGCTACCTGTCAGTGAAAATGTCGGTGTCTATGGCCAACAGTCTGCGCAAAAGGTTGTTCGACAATCTTCTGCACATCAGGTACGAGTACAGCCGTAAATATCATTCCGGAGATATGATAAACCGTCTCCAGAACGATGTCTCGCTCATTGCGGACTCTTTCTGCGTCGCGGTGCCCAATTTCATAGGGGCTTCGCTGCAGTTTGCGGCAGCCTTTATCTATCTACTCGTTCTCGAAGCCCGGCTCGCATGGATACTGATTATAGTCATCCCGATAGCCATTTTCGGCAGCCGGTATGTGATGCTCAAGGTCCGGAACCTCACGCTGGGGATTCGTCAGAGCGATTCGGCCGTGCAGTCACACATTCAGGAGAGTTTCCAGCATATCACTCTGCTTCAGACACTTGAATATTCGGAAGCAAGCAGCGACAGTCTGGAGGAGCTGCAGAGTGACAACTATCGCAGAAATATGCGGCGCAACCGTTTCTCCGTTCTGGCAAGGTGCATAGTGGGTGCGGGATTCTCTCTGGGCTATGCCCTAGCCTTCGGCTGGGGAGTCTTCGGGATCGCTTACGGTACTGTGACTTATGGACTTATGACGGCTTTCCTTCAGCTCGTCGGTCAGGTCCAGCGCCCCCTTGTGCAGATGAGTGACCAGCTGCCGTCAATGTTCCATTCCCTCGCTTCAATGGACCGTCTGGAGGAGATAACCTCGCTCCCGCGGGAAGAGGTGCTTTCACAGCATTTTGTCGGAGGAACGGCGGGCATCCGTTTCGAGAATGTCAGCTTCTCATACAAAGACCCGGATGTCAGGGTGTTTGACGGCTTATCCTATGACTTCGCTCCGGGCAGCCGGACCGCGATCACCGGACCCACAGGCATAGGCAAGAGCACTATGATCCGTCTGATGCTGGCGCTGCTGACCCCTGAAAGCGGCAGGATAGTGCTGTACGGCAGTGAAGTCGCCGAGGCATCGCCGTCCACCCGCTGCAATCTCGTCTATGTACCTCAGGGCAACAGCCTGTTCAGCGGCACGATAAGGGACAATCTGCTGATGGGTGATCCGGCCGCCGGTGACGACCGCCTGATGGAGGCCCTGCACACGGCCGCCGCGGATTTCGTGAAGACTCTGCCGGACGGGCTGGATACTTTGTGCGTGGAGACCGGAGGCGGCCTTTCGGAGGGCCAGGCTCAGAGGATAGCCATAGCCAGGGCGCTTCTCCGTCCCGGCACCATACTGCTGCTGGACGAGTTCAGCTCGGCGCTCGATGCCCGGACCGAGGAGGTGCTTATGGAGAGGCTTACAAAAGAATTATCTTCCCGGACGATGATTTTCATTACCCATCGTGAGAAGATAATCCGTTATTGCGATGCCGAGCTTAATCTGTCGTGAAGCAGTGAACCCGCAGCGGCCCGCTTTTATTTTCAATTGACCGGAGTCTGAATGCCACTCAGCGCTCGTATTCGACTCTGGCGCGTATATCTGCAAACTGTTCCGCGTATTTTGAAGTCCTTTCCCTCATAGGGTCCGCCTTGTACTCGGCCAAGTCCTTCCAGTTGTCGAAATCCTCGATGAGAATCGCGTCATAGGCAGTGGCCGATTCGTTCCTGTTGATGCCTATCTCCACGCTCTTGAGTCCCGGCACAAGTCCCTGGATGGACTCATACTTTTCCTTGATGTCTTCTGCGATTTCCCTTGAAGTCCTGCCCTCTACCGGCTTGAACTTCCACATTACTACGTGACGTACCATAATATCAGTGAAGTGTTAATTAATAGTGTATTCTGCTATGCCGCAGGAAGTTCAACCATCCGGTCCGCAGACTGTCCGGAATCGCTCCCGATAGCGTCCATAAAGTTAGTAACAAAATTTCTGAACTCAAAACGGGGATTTGAAATTTTTTCGCTAAATTCGGAGCGCGATTGGGCCGCATAATGGCCTGTAACAGTATTTATGTCTTTATGAAACAGATAATTGAATGTGTCCCGAATTTCAGCGAAGGGAGGGACAGGAAAGTGATTGACGCGATAGTCTCGGCCATAACTTCAGTGTCCCTTGACGGAGACAGGGTAAAACTGCTGGACGTTGACCCCGGAGAGGCTACCAACAGGACGGTCGTCACTTTCACGGGAAGCCCTGCAGCAGTGTGCGAGGCGGCGTTCCGCGGCGTGAAGAAAGCGCAGGAACTCATCGATATGCGGCATCATCACGGTGCCCATCCCCGTTCCGGGGCGACTGACGTGCTTCCGCTCATACCTGTCGCAGGAATCAGCCTTGAGGAATGCGCCGCTCTTGCGCGCAGCCTCGCGGAGAGGATCTTCAAGGAGCTCGGCATAGGCTGTTACTGCTATGAGGCGGCCGCATACAAGCCCGAGAGAAAGAATCTTGCGGTATGCAGGGCGGGGGAGTACGAGGCTCTGCCGGAAAAGATAGCCGACCCCGCGAGGCGTCCGGATTTCTCTCCGGAAAGCTACAACGACACGATAGCCGGTGCCGGAGTGTCCAATGTCGGGGCGCGCAATTTTCTGGTGGCCGCCAATTTCAACCTCAACACCACCTCCACACGCCGGGCTATGGCCGTGGCCTTTGACGTTCGCGAGAAAGGGCGCAAGGCCCGTGAGGGCGGTTCGCTGACGGGGCCTGTGCTGAAGGATGCCTCCGGCCGGGACATCTGGATACCTGGCACTCTGAAGGGCTGCAAGGCAATCGGTTGGTATATCGACGAATACGGCATCGCCCAGGTCTCTATGAACATCACGGACACGGATGCGGTTCCGCTCCACAAGGCCTTTGAAGAGGTGAGCCGGGCTGCTGCCGCGAGGGGGCTCAGGGTGACGGGGACTGAAATTGTCGGGCTCGTGCCTGAAAAAGTGCTCCTCGATGCGGGTAAATACTATCTGGAGAAGCAGCAGCGCTCTCTCGGCGTGCCGAAATCCGAGATAATCAAGATAGCCGTGAAATCTATGGGGCTGGATGACCTCAAGCCTTTCAATCCGGAAGAAAAGGTGATAGAATATCTGATGGAGGATGAGGCGGAATCGGCACGGAAGCAGCGTCTTGTGAGGATGACTCTGAAAGGCTTTGCGGAGGAGACCGCCTCCGAATCCCCGGCTCCCGGAGGAGGCTCCGTGTCTGCCTATATGGGCAGTCTTGCCGCCGCTCTCGGAACTATGGTCGCCAATCTCTCAGCCCACAAGCGCGGATGGGATGACAGATGGAAAGAGTTTTCGGATTGGGCGGAAAAGGGACAGGCGCTTGTGACGGAGTTGCTTGAGCTCGTGGATGAGGACACGGCGGCGTTCAACCGCATTATGGATGTCCTGTCAATGCCCAAGGGCACTCCGGAGGAAAAGGCGGCCCGTGATGAAGCCCTTCAGGAGGCTACGCTTTATGCGGCTCAGGTCCCTCTCAAGACAATGAAAGCGGCCTTCAGGACACTTCCGATCGCCCTTGCCATGGCCCGGACAGGCAATCCCGCCTCCGCTTCCGATGCCGGAGTGGCCGCCCTTGCGGCGGTGGCCGCGGTCAGGGGCGCCCAGCTGAATGTGAAGATAAATGCGGCTGGACTCGGTGACAAAGCGCTGGCAAAGAGCCTTGCCGCGGAGTCCGATGCCATTGTCTCCGAGGCCGTCGCTTTGCAGGACGAGGTGCTGGAGACTGTAAACGGACAGATAAAACTATGAAAGCTATGATGGAGCTCAACGACTTCCGCCGTGCCATAATTTCAGGCATACCCGACGAACTGCCCCCGGTTAAACCATACGACCGCAGCGTCAGTCACGCCCCGGTCCGCAAGGACATACTTACGGAGCGGGAAAAGGCTCTGGCTCTGAAAAATGCGCTGAGGTATTTTCCCCGCCACCTGCATTCCGCTCTCGCTCCCGAGTTCGCGCAGGAACTCCGCGACTTCGGCCGCATCTATATGTACAGGTTCCGGCCCGATTATGAGATGTTTGCGCGTCCGGTGTCCGAATATCCGGCAAAATGCCGTCAGGCGGCCGCCATTATGGCGATGATACAGAACAATCTCGATCCCCGTGTCGCCCAGCATCCCCACGAATTGATCACCTACGGAGGCAACGGGGCGGTGTTCCAGAACTGGGCGCAATATCTGCTCACTATGCAGTATCTGTCGCAGATGACCGAAGATCAGACGCTTTCGATGTATTCCGGCCATCCTCTCGGGCTGTTTCCGAGCCACAGGGACGCTCCGAGAGTGGTGGTGACCAATGGAATGGTCATTCCCAATTATTCGGGGAAAGACGATTATGAGCGCTTCAATGCCCTCGGCGTGTCGCAGTATGGTCAGATGACCGCCGGATCCTATATGTACATAGGACCCCAGGGCATAGTTCACGGCACGACCATCACCGTGATGAATGCGGCGCGCAGACAGCTGAGGCTCAAGGGAGCGGAAGGAAGCCGTGAGAATATGCGGGGAATGCTGTTTGTCACTGCGGGGCTCGGAGGGATGTCCGGGGCGCAGCCCAAGGCGGGCAACATAGCCGGGGTGGTGAGCGTGACGGCGGAAATCAACCCTCTCGCAGCCCGCAAGCGGCATTCTCAGGGCTGGGTGGACGAGCTTCACGATTCTCTCGACGAACTGATTCCCCGGATCAGACGGGCCTGCGCGGACGGAGAAGCGGTCTCGCTCGCTTATGTGGGGAATGTGGTGGATCTCTGGGAGAGGCTTGCCGCCGAGGACATCCGGGTGGACATAGGCTCCGATCAGACTTCGCTCCACAATCCTTTCGCGGGCGGGTATTATCCTGCCGGACTCAGTTTTGAGCAGTCCAACAGGATGATGGCCGAAGATCCCGATGGTTTCAGGGAAGCGGTCCGGGAGTCGTTGCGCCGTCAGGTGGCTGCCATCAACAGACTGAGTGACAGAGGAATGTATTTCTTTGATTATGGCAATGCATTTCTGCTGGAGAGTTCACGCGCCGGTGCGGATGTGCTGAACCCGGACGGCAGTTTCCGCTATCCTTCCTATGTTCAGGACATTATGGGGCCTCTTTATTTCGATTACGGTTTCGGGCCGTTCAGGTGGGTATGTATGTCACAGGATCCCGCTGATCTGGCCGTCACGGACCGGATAGCCGTGGATGTGCTCAAGGAAATGGCGGCAGGGGCTCCGGAGGAAATCAGCCCGCAGATGCGGGACAATATCCACTGGATAGAGGAGGCCGGGAAAAACGCTCTGGTGGTGGGCTCCCAGGCACGCATCCTTTATGCGGACTGTGAGGGCAGGACCAAGATCGCCCTCGCTTTCAATGAGGCCATCCGTTCCGGCAGGCTCTCCGGACCGGTAGTCCTGGGGCGTGACCACCACGATGTATCGGGTACGGATTCTCCTTTCAGAGAGACCTCCAACATCTATGACGGCTCGAAATACACGGCGGATATGGCCATCCAGAATGTCATAGGAGACGCTTTCAGAGGCGCCACCTGGGTGTCTGTGCACAATGGCGGAGGCGTCGGCTGGGGAGAAGTGATAAACGGAGGCTTCGGAATGCTTCTCGACGGCAGCGAAGACGCGGACAGGCATATCCGGGAGATGCTTTTCTGGGATGTCAACAATGGCATAGCACGCCGCAGCTGGGCCCGGAACGGGGGCTCGATGTCAGCCATATCCAGGGAAATGGACAGGACAGCCGGACTGAAGGTCACCCTGCCGCAAATCGCCGATGACGCCATAGTGGAAGAAGCTCTCAGGCAGGTCGGCGGGGATTGCGGAAAGAGGAGGCAGTAAGAAAGTAACTATTTTCAACATTATGATTCATCATATTTCAGCGGAACATCTCTCCCTGGAGCAAATCAGGGACATAGTGGATTCGAAGGCGAAGATTGCGCTCTCGGACGGGGCGGTGGCGGCGATAGAGAAATGCCGCAGGTATCTGGACAGCAAGATGGAGGGAATGTCCGCTCCCGTTTATGGCGTGACCACCGGCTTCGGTTCTTTGTGCAACATCAGGATACCGTCCGATGATTTGTCACAGCTTCAGCACAATCTGGTGCTTTCACACGCCTGCGGCTCAGGAGAGCGTGTGCGTCCGGAAATCGTGAAACTGATGCTTCTGCTCAAGGTCCAGTCTCTGTCCTACGGTCACTCGGGGGCGCAGACCGCGACTGTACAGAGGTTGGTAGATATGTACAACAACGATGTTCTGCCTATTGTGTATCAGCACGGTTCGCTCGGTGCTTCCGGTGACCTCGCTCCGCTCGCCCATCTGAGCCTTCCTATCATAGGAATGGGTGAAGTCCTCTACAGGGGAGAGGTCAGGCCGGCTGCGGAAGTGGCTGCAGAGTTCGGCTGGGAACCCATCCGGCTCCAGTCCAAGGAGGGACTCGCTCTGCTGAACGGCACGCAGTTTATGAGCGCCCACGCAGTCTGGGGCATCCTCAAGAGCCGTCGCCTCTGCGACTGGGCGGACACTGTGGGGGCCATCTCCCTGGAGGCCTACGACGGCAGGATAGAGCCTTTCTACGCCCTGACTCACGCTCTCCGTCCCCATCGCGGACAAATTGCCGTCGCGGAGAGGTTTATGCGTCTGCTTGAAGGCAGTGAACTGATCCGCAGGCCCAAGACCCACGTCCAGGATCCCTATTCGTTCCGCTGCATACCGCAGGTCCACGGAGCCGTCCGCGACGCTCTGGAATATGTGTCATCAGCCGTCGAGACGGAGATAAACAGTGCCACGGACAATCCCAACGTGTTCCCGGACGAGGATATGATCATTTCTGCAGGCAATTTCCACGGGGAGCCGATCGCGATACCTATGGATACTCTCGCCATCGCGATGTCCGAGCTGTCAAGCATATCCGAGCGCCGGATCTTCCGTCTGATTTCGGGGCAGCGCGGTCTGCCGGCCTTTCTGGTGGCCCGGCCGGGGTTGAACAGCGGATTTATGATACCGCAGTACACTGCTGCGTCGATTGTCAGTCAGAACAAGGGCCTCTGCTGGCCTGCTTCCTGCGATTCGATACCGTCTTCGCAGGGTCAGGAGGACCACGTGAGCATGGGCTCAAATTCAGCCACGAAGCTGGTGAGAGTGGTGGACAATGTGGAGGAAGTGATCGGAATAGAGCTGTTCAATGCGGCTCAGGCTCTGGAGTTCCGCCGTCCGGCCAAGTCTTCGCCTCTGCTGGAGGATGTTGTGGCGAAGTTCCGCAAACTGGTGCCTTTCATCGGGACTGACTCCTATATGCATCCTCATATCGAGGCTTCGGTGGAGTTTCTGTGTGCGGAGGAGCCCGCCGCCGCCCGTGTGTAGCGCTTGTCAGTGATTTATAAATCAGGATTTTCGGGATTCCGCGATGAAGAAACTTTTCATAAACGTAAGGGAGATTGTGGGCGTTCTGCCAGAAGCGGTCCTGCGCAAGGAAGGCGATGAAATGTCGTCTGTGGAGTGTCTGCGGGATGCCTGGCTGCTGGTGGACGGAGGGAGAATCGCCGGTTTCGGAAGAATGTGCGACGGAATTCCGGTGAATGCTGCAGACGCGGGCAGTGCCGTTTCCGGTGAGGCAGCCGGTGTCTATGCTGATGCCGGTTTCTGTACCGGCGAAAGCGTGGAAATCATCGATGCGGCGGACTGTATGCTGATGCCTGCGTTCTGCGACCCGCATACCCATATCGTCTATGCCGGAAGCCGTGAGAACGAGTTCATAGACAAGATCAGGGGACTGTCCTATGAGGAAATGGCGGCAAACGGGGGAGGCATACTGAATTCCGCCGATCTGCTTCACGGCACATCCGAAGATGAACTGTTCCGGCAGAGTATGGAGCGAGTGCGGGAGATGATTTCCCGCGGCACCGGGGCGATGGAGATAAAGAGCGGCTACGGACTCACCCTGGAGGATGAACTGAAGATGCTGCGTGTCATCAGGCGGATCCGGGAATCTGTGCCGGCCGTCGTGAAGGCCACTTTTCTCGGAGCCCACGCTGTCGGAAGGGCTTACGCCGGCAGGCAGGGGGAATACGTAGATCTGGTCTGCGACAGGATGATTCCGGCTGTGGCGGAAGAGGGACTCGCTGATTTTGTGGATGTGTTCTGCGATGAGGGCTTCTTTACCGTGCCCGAGGCGGAGCGCATTATGGAAACGGGGCGGAAATACGGTCTGATTCCGAAGATTCACGCGAACGAGATAGCCTGCTCCGGAGGTGTGCAGGCCGGAGTGAAGTTCGGGGCCTTGTCCGTGGATCATCTTGAGAGGGCGGGGGAGGCTGAAATCACGGCCCTGAAGGACAGCGAGACGATGCCTACGATGCTGCCGGGCTCGTCGTTTTTTCTCGGCTTGCCTTACGGGCGGGCGAGGGACTTTATCGGGGCCGGACTGGGAGTGGCGCTGGCTTCGGATTACAATCCCGGCTCGTCGCCCTGCGGGGATATGCATTTCGTGTGGGCTCAGGCCTGCATCAAGATGAGGCTAACTCCGGAACAGGCTTTCAATGCCTGCACCTTGAATGCGGCCTATGCGATGGGAATCAGTCGCGAGACCGGCTCAATCACCCGCGGGAAAACGGCCAATCTGATACTGACCCGTCCCGGGGTCACTTTCTACAGCATTCCGTATTTCTATACCCGCGATTTTATCCGCCATGTGTATCTGAACGGAGTTATTCAGTCACCAGGCAGAAATCCAGGTCTTCAGCCAGTTGCTCCCGATCCAGATTCTGTCCGATGAAGACAATTTTCTGCATCCTGTCCCCATAGACTGGATCCCAGTCTTTCCTCAGCCCGGGTTCACGGGCCATCAGTTCCTTCAGTTCTTCCTCCGGAGCAGTCGCATACCATTGGCCGGCTGCCTTGAGCTGGAACTGCTTGCCCGCCTGCTCGAAGAGATAGGACATATCCGGCTGGTCGCTGAAATAGCACAGACCCTTGGCGCGGATGATGTTCCTGGACCATTTCTTGGCCACGAAATGGTCGAACCTGTTCATATCGAATGCCGGACGGCGGTAGTACACAAAGGTGCCGATGCCATATTCCTCGACCTCCCCGCCTTCGTGTTCGTGATGATGATCGTGATGGTGTCCGTGGTCATCGTGTTCATCGTCTTCGTCGTGATCCCCGTGATGGTGTCCGTGCTCATCGTGTTCATCGTCCTCGTCGTGGTCTTCGTGCCCGTCATCCCCGGTGCTGCCCTCTATGCCGCGAATCCAGCCTGCCGAGCTCGCGACTGAGTCGAAATCAAAGAGATGCGTGTTGAGAATCCCGTCCAGATCGATGTCCGCGTAGTCGCACTCTATGATCTTTGCAGTCGGCTGAAGCTCACGGATGATACGGCGGATACGCTCCAGCTCCCTGTGGGAGACCTCCGACACCTTGTTGAGTATGATTATGTTGCAGAACTCGATCTGCTGAATGACCAGGTTCTCGATGTCCTCGTCGTCAATGTCCTTCATCACCAGCGTGTCGCCGCAGTCAAACTCGCTCTGCATCCTGAGCGCGTCCACCACCGTGGCGATGCAGTCCAGACGGCAGAGTCCGTACTTCCTGTATTCCGCTCCGAGCGAGGGTATGGTGCAGATGGTCTGGGCGATAGGCTCCGGTTCGCAGATGCCGCTGGCCTCAATGACGATGTAGTCGAAGCGCTGCTGCCTCATCAGCTCATAGATCTGCTCTATGAGACCGGTCTTGAGCGTGCAGCAGATGCATCCGTTCTGGAGCGCCACGAGACTGTCGTCCTGACTGCCCACCACGCCGCCTTTCTGAATGAGCTCTGCATCGATGTTGACTTCGCCTATGTCGTTGACTATCACGGCGAATTTGATTCCTTTCCTGTTGGTGAGTATGTGATTTACCAATGTGGTCTTGCCGCTTCCGAGATAACCTGTGAGCAGCAGTACAGGCGTTTCCTTGACTTTATCCATAGCTTTCTCCTTTTCCTGCAATATTATGTACGTCTGCGGCTCTTGACCGGGGCTGCGGCAGAAGTTCCAGCCGCCCCGTTCCGCAGGCGCGGCAAATATAGAGTTTTTTTGTTTTCAGTGGCGGGAAAAGTGTATTTTTGCAGTTCAAAACCAACAACGTATGCCGGGAAAAGAAGCAGTAGAGAAAATGTTTGACAGCATCGCCCCTGACTATGATGCTCTGAATCACATACTTTCACTTGGCGTTGACAGGCTCTGGAGACGCCGTGCGGTCAGAAATATGGGACTGCGCAGGGATGTGGAGAGCAGGGTGCTCGATGTGGCCTGCGGTACTGCGGACTTCACTGCGGCGGTGGCGGACCGTTTCCCGAAAGCTCAGATTTACGGTGTCGATCTGTCTGAGCAGATGCTTGAGAGGGGCAGGGAGAAACTCGCCGCCCGAGGGCTGTCGGACAGAACGCATTATGTCAAGGGCGACTGTGAGCATCTGGACTTCGCTGACAACCGCTTCGATGCCCTGTGCGTCGGCTTCGGAGTCCGAAACTTCGAGCACCGCGAGACCTGCCTCAGGGAGATGCTGCGCGTGCTGAAGCCTGGCGGAAAACTGGTCATTCTGGAGCTCTCAGTGCCGCGCAATGCCGTTTTGCGGGCCTTGTACAAGGTCTATTTCCTGAAGATTCTGCCGGCTGTCGGGGGCCTCGTTTCCGGAGACCGCGCCGCATACGAATATCTCCCCGCATCGGTTCTGGCTTTTCCAGCTCCTGCTGTCTTCTGCCGGACATTGGCTGAATGCGGCTTCTCAGAAGTCCGCCACAGACCTCTGACGATGGGGATATGCAGGATGTTCGTGGCTACGAAAGCCTGAACTGCCAGTTTCTCGGATCATTTCTCCCGGAGTTCGCGGCTAAGGGGAATCAGACGGTTCAGCGCTTCTTTCAGGAGCGGTCTCGGGCAAGCCAGATTGACTCTAAGGAAATGGTCGTCGCCGTACATATCACCGGGATTGAAATACACCTTGCATTTGCTGTAGATGAGGTCCGCCAGTGCGTGTGAACTCATTCCTGAAGCACGGCAGTCAATCCAGGCCAGATAGGTCCCTTCGAGGGGGACGACTTTGAATTCCGGGAAATGCTTTCCGAAGAACTCCTTGAGACATAGATAGTTGTCATAGAGGTACTCTTTCAGGGCGTCCAGCCAGTCCCCGCTGTCGTTGTAGGCGGCAATCAGGGCTCTGACGCCGAACGGATTCAGATCTCCGGATTCGCATTCGTCGATGGCCTGTGCGAGTTTCTTCCGGACTTCCGCGTCCTCGGACACTATGAAAGCATTCTGCAGCCCTGCTATGTTGAAAGCCTTGCTCGGAGAACCGCAGGTGACGGAATGTCTGCGCACTTCTTCCGAAAGAGTGCCGAACGGGGTGTAGTCGTGCCCCCGAGCGGTGAGTTCGCAATGTATCTCGTCGGATATGACGAAGACGCTGTGCCTGAGGCAGATGTCGGCTATACGCTCCAGCTCCCGTCTTGTCCACACTCTGCCGGATGGATTGTGGGGATTGCAGAGAATCAGCACTTTGGCCTCGGGATCAGCAGCCCTTTCTTCGAGGTCCTCCCAGTCAATCGTGTATTTGCCGTCCTCATAGGCAAGTTCATTCGCGGAGAGGATGCATCCGCTGTTCCGTATCACCCTGAAGAAGCAGTTGTAGGCCGGATTCTGGAGAATGACCTTGTCTCCCGGCTTTGTGAGCGCCCTCAATACTACGGCGACTCCGGACACGACGCTCGGAACTGAAAGTATGGTTTCGCGCCGGATTTCCCAGCCGTGCCGTCTGTCGAACCAGTTGATTATGGCATCATAGTATTCCTGAGGAATCCAAGTGTAGCCGAATATGCCGAGGTCAACTTTCTTCTGCAGAGCTTCGATGATTGCGGGAGCGGCCCTGAAATCCATATCCGCCACCCACATAGGTATGATGCCCTCTTCTTCAGCCTTGTCCCATTTGCAGGAATCCGTGCCTCTGCGCGGAATGATCTCGTCAAAAATCGCCTTGTCCATATATGTTGTCGTGTCTTGTTTTTCCTTGTCCGGAAGGCAGGTTCAGCCGCCGGCACCGCAAAGGTAGGAATCATTCGGAAAAAATTCAAACGGCTTCCCATAGCATTGACAGGGATTTTTATTAAGTTTGCAGCGTTTTTCGGGAAAAAGATATGTCAACGGCTGAAAACACGGACAAAGTCCTTGAACTTGCATCCCTGGCAGGGCATATTCTGCTGGAGAACGGTGCGGAGATTGCACGAGTTGAGGACACGATGGCCCGGATATCTTCCCATTACGGCGTGGATTCCGGGCATTTTTTCGTGATCAGCAACGGCATTTTCACCACCAACTCCGCAGGACGCTATGCCAATGTGGAGTTTATCCCCATCCGCGGCATACAGCTTTCAAAAGTAGTGGAAGTCAACAGACTGAGCTATGACATCGCAGCCGGGAAACTCACCCTGGACGAGGCCCGGGCGCGTCTGGACGAGATAAAATCCCAGCCATCAAAGCCATTCTGGGAGCAGATCCTCGGGTCGGCCTTCGGCGCGGCAGGCTTCTGCGTCGTCTTCGGAGGAGGCTGGCTGGACTGCGCCGCAGCATTCGTGGCAGGTGCTCTGCTGTATCTGTTCGCGTTGTCCGTGAGCGCAAAATACCTCTCCAAGATTGTTGGAGGAATATGCAATGCACTGGTGGCGAGTCTTCTGTGCGTAGTGTCGTATCGGCTCGGCTTCGGACATAGTCTTGGCAATGTGATAATCGGCGCCATTATGCCGCTGATACCCGGCGTTCCCTTCGTGAACGGGGTGAGGGATCTGGCCAATTCGGACTATATCGCCGGGCTGACGAGACTTACTGACGCTATGCTGGGGTTTTTCTGCATCGCCATAGGGGTGGCGTTTGCCTTTCTGCTGGACGGATGGGTCTGCGGAGGTATGATCGAACTGTCGGGGATGAGCGTGAATCCCGCCACTTCGGGACTCGGCTGGCAGTTTCTGGCGGCATTTGTGGGTACACTGGCATTTGCGGTGCTGTTCGGGGCTCCCCGCAGGCAGTATGTGACGGCAGGCCTGATCGGGGCGATGGGCTGGGCGTTCTATCTCTTCCTCAGCCGCAACGGACTGACAGGCGTCACCATCGGAGTCGTACTCGCGACTGTCGCCGTCTGTGTCTGCTCGCGAGCCGCTGCAGTTCCATCCCGCTGTCCGAGCACGGTTTTTCTGCTTTGCGGCATATTCCCGCTTGTGCCGGGGGCCGGGGTGTTCTGGTGCACCTACTATCTGATTTCCCAGCAGTTGCGTCTGTCTCTGATGACCGGCTTCACTGCGGCAAAGGTGGCGGTGGCGATAGTTCTGGGGATAATCATCGCGATGGAGCTGCCTCAGCGCCTTTTTTCGCACAAAAAACGTTGTTGCAAATAATTTTCT
The DNA here is from genome assembly GCA_963640185.1 of Lachnospiraceae bacterium. GTDB lineage: Bacteria > Bacteroidota > Bacteroidia > Bacteroidales > UBA932 > Cryptobacteroides. Next base: position 78,811 of record CAVHXU010000013.1, read on the forward strand.
AAAATATTATGAGGAAAGCATTTATATTACTCGCATCTTGTCTGACACTCTTGTCTGCCTGCTGCAATCAGCCGACCCGAACCGCCGGCATCAACTATGCCTATATGGACACCACGGCGCGTCCCGGCGATGATTTCGCCAGGTATGCCACCGGAAATTGGGCCAAGTTCAACCCTCAGCCGCCGGAGTACCCGATGTGGGGGACCATCCACCGGATCAGCGACGACAATGTCAAGACTCTCGCTGAACTGATACAGGGCATCGCCGCCGGGGAGAATGCGAAGGGAAGTGTGGCTCAGAAAATCGGCGATCTCTACAATATGGCGATGGACTCCATCCGGCTGAACAGGGACGGAGCAGCGCCCATCAAGGCCCATCTTGCGGAGCTCGATGCCATCACCACTCGTGAGCAGCTGCTCAGCCACTGCGCAAAGGAGCACGACGACCTGCTCTTCGGACTGTATATCGGAGCGGACGAGAAGGATGCGGACAACAACATCCTCTGCGTGTCCCAGAGCGGACTGTCTCTGGGCAACCGTGACTACTACCTCTCCAACGACCCCCAGAATGTGGCTGTCCGTGAGGCTATGAAGCAGCATATGAAGAAGCTCTTCGTCCTGACGGGCTATCCGGAGAATGTCGCCGCCGACAAGGTGCAGACGATCTGGGATATTGAGACGGCGCTTGCGGAGCCTTACTACTCGCAGGAAAAGCTGCGCGACACCGAGGCCAATTACCACAAGGTCAGCGTGGATTCGCTTACGCTGCTGTGCGGAGGCTTCAACTGGAAGAAATATCTCGCGGACAACCGTTTCGACAAGACTTCGTTTGTGGATCTGGGTCAGCCCGAGCCGGTGGCGGCCGCCTGCAGGATATTGATGGAGGCGCCTCTGGATCATCTCAAGGCCATCTACGAATGGCAGATCATTTCCGCAGGCTCGTCAATGGTGTCCGACGATTTCAAGGATGAGAATTTCGATTTCTCCCGCAAAATCTACGGGACCCGGCAGCAGTCTCCACGCTGGAAGACAGCTGTCAATATGGTGGACGGGCTGATGTCGGATGCCGTCGGTCAGATGTATGTGGAGAAGTATTTCCCGAAAGAAGCAAAGAAGGAAATGCTCGAAATGATAGGCAACCTGCAGAAAGCGCTCTCGGCCCGCATCGAGCAGCAGGAATGGATGAGCTCCGAGACCAAGAAGATTGCTCAGGAAAAGCTTGCCGCCTACAGTGTGAAGGTGGGCTATCCCGACAAGTGGGACGACCTCAGCGGCCTGGTGATCAACCCGGAGCTGTCTCTCTACGACAATGTCAGGGCGGCTTCCGAGTTCTACTGGAATCTCAACTATGAGAAAAAGTATAACAAGCCTGTGGACAAGACCCAGTGGGAAATGTCTCCGCAGACAGTCAATGCCTACTACAATCCCACCACCAATGAGATCTGCTTCCCTGCAGGCATTCTCCAGCCGCCTTTGTTCGATCTGAATGCCGATGCGGCTGCCAATTACGGAGCGATAGGAGTGGTGATCGGCCACGAGATGACGCACGGGTTCGATGATCAGGGCCGGATGTACACCAAGGAGGGCAACCTCTGCGACTGGTGGACATCCGAGGATGCCGAAGCCTTTGACGCCGCCTGCGCGAAGATGGCGGAGTATTTTGACTCTCTCTGGGTCATCCCCGGTCAGCTTCACGCCAACGGCAGGCTCTGTCTCGGCGAGAATATAGCAGACCACGGCGGCTTGAACGTATCTTACGACGCTTTCCGGATGTGGCAGCAAAAGCACGGCGCTCTCGGCGTGGACAACGGCTTCACACCGGAGCAGCGTTTCTTCCTCGCATATTCGAATGTCTGGGCCGGAACAGCCTCTGAGGAGATTATGAGGTATCTGACAATGATGGACGTGCACTCCATTTCGCGTCTGAGAATCAACGGGGCTCTGGCACAGTGCGACTACTGGTACGACGCTTTCGGCATCCTGCCGGGTGACGCTATGTATGTGGCTCCGGAAGACAGAGTGAAGGTTTGGTAAGCTATTTTTGCTATCTTTGCCGGCCAAACGGATAAACGATGGATGTCAGGAGATTCTTTTTGTCGGCGCTGCAGGTCTGCGCGATAACTTTTCTTGCGCAGGTCTTCTCCCAGACCACCATATACCGTCTCACATCCATTCCCGCGATGACATCCTCGCTCGCGGGAATGGAGTTCGAGATGTCAGACCTCTACAATTCGGTATGCAACAATATGTCCGGAGAGCAGCGCCGCAGTACGGACATTGTGATAGTGAATGTGGATCACTGTTCCGGAAAGCAGATTGCGGAAGTGTTCGGGACCATAGTCTCGAACTATCCTGCCGCAGTGGGGCTGGACGTGATGTTCCCGAAGCCGTCCTCCGGAGACGGCGATCTGATAGCCGTTCTGAAAAGCTGTCCCAATCTGGTCCTCGCCCGGGGGCTGGATGAAGAAAAGGCCGACCCCGAATGGAGTCTGCCGGCGGAGTCCTACTTCTATGATGATTCGTTCAGCCGTTACGGCATCACCGAACTCGGGACCGGCGCAGTGAAAGACATCGTCAGGAACTTCCGGCCTGTGTTCAATGTCGGTGACAGCACGATGTACTGTTTCGCCGCGGAACTGGCGCGGCTGAAATCTCCGCAGGCATTCGATGCGATGCTGTCCAGACTTGAGGACATCGACAGTCTGCCGATAACCTATCCCAACATCCAGTTTGAGACCCTTTCCGCAGAAGAACTGCTGGAGGCCGGAGACTCGCTCCGACAGACCTTGAACGGCAAGATAGTCCTGGTGGGCAATCTATATGACGGCCGCGACATCCATCTGACTCCGATCGACGTGACTATGTCGGGCGTGTCCATACAGGCATATATAGCCCAGACTATTCTGGACGAGAGCTATATCCGGAGCGCGTCGAAGCTCTGCAACTGGCTGATAGCCATAATCACCTGCATAGTCTTCCTCACTCTCAACTTCATCTCCCTGTATCATTTCTCCCATATAGGGAGGATTCTTCTGCGTTTTCTGCAGATCTTCTGCCTGATAGTCTTCTACATCGTAGGGAGCGCCGTCTATGCGATTGAGCATCTGTACATTGATTTTGTGCCCGCACTGATAATGATTGCTTTGGGCTTCTTCGCATACGATGTCTGGGTCGGGCTTGTGGCTATGGTGAAGGGGACAATAGACCGGATCGTGAACCGGGAGCAGCGCAGGGAGGCCAAGAGAAAGAGAAAGGAAGCGAAGAAGGCTGCCAGAAAGGCCCGCAGACAGGCTCTGAAACGCAATCTGCGCAGTTTCGGAGGAAAAGTGCGGCAGCTGTGCAGGAAGTCCGCCATCCGCTGGAAAAGATTTCAGCGTCAGAGAAAGGAAGAGGGGAGATAGAGTAAATTACTGAATATGAAAAAGATACTGTCAATATTGCTGACGGTGGCCGCTATGGCGGCGTTTTCCTGCTCAAAAGCCGGCGACTCCGCGATCCGCACGGGCGATCTGGTGTTCGTGCAGATTCCTGCGGACTATGACCTCAATCCGGACTCAATGGAAAGCGCAATCGGGGCCGCTACATCCGCCGGAGATTCCCTGATGACGATTCACGTGGCCATCCTGGAGGTGCAGGGGGATTCCACCTGGATCATCGACGCCACCATCAGGCACGGCGTGGACCGTCATCCGCTCTCGACATTCCTCTCGGACTTCACGCTCCGGGACGGCAGTCTGCCGCTGTTCGACATCAGGCGGCCGGATGTGAGCGCCTCTGAGGCCCGCCGCTTTGTGGACAATGCCAAAAAGTTCCTCGGAGAGCCCTACGATGTGCATTTCCTGCCGGACAACGGGGCGCTCTATTGCAGCGAACTCGTATATGACGCCTATGTCTCGGAGGACGGGAAGCACCTTTTCAGCGCATATCCTATGAATTTCCTGGATGCCGGCGGGGAGATGCCACCGTATTGGACGGAACTCTTCGCGCTTCTGGGCGAGTCCGTCCCTCAGGGAGTCACGGGCACGAATCCTCAGCAGATGTCGGGAGAGTCCTGCCTGAAGCCTGTGCGCAAGGGTTTCCCGGATGCAGACAACCGCCCGGACACAGACAACCGCTGAACTCCGCCGGCGGCTCTTACTTCACTTTGGAGTCGCAGTACCAGCAGCGTGTCACATTGCCGGCGCTGAGCTTGAAGCGGGGGAGGACTTTCTCGTGGTTGCAGATGCACTTGGGATTGCCGCAGTGGAGGGTGGGATCCGAGAGGGGAGTCTCGCCCTGCGGCATCGGGTGTCCGGGATCGTCCTTCCACTCCAAAAGCTTGCATATCAGTGCCATTCTCACGAATTTGCCGTTCTCCACTTGACGGAAATATGCGGCCCTCGGGTCGGAGTCCACTTCCGGCAGTATCTCGTTGACCCTCGGAAGCGGGTGCAGCACCGCCATATCCTTCCCGGCAAGTGACATCCTGCGGGAATCGAGCACGAAACTGTCCTTCACTCTGTCGAACTCGTCCTCGTCGAGGAAACGCTCCTTCTGTACCCGCGTCATATAGAGCACGTCAAGCTCCGGCAGAGCCTCGTCCAGAGAGGTGGTCTCGCGGTATCTTATTCCCATCCTGTCGCAGACATCCTGCTTGATGTAGTCCGGAAGCCTGAGCTCGTCGGGAGCTATCAGCACCACAGATATGCCGCTGTAGCGCGACAGAGCCTTGATGAGCGAGTGGACGGTGCGTCCGAAGCGCAGGTCTCCGCAGAAGCCGATGGTGATGCCGTCTATGCCTCCGAGTTCGCGCTTTATGGTCAGGAGGTCAGTCAGAGTCTGCGTGGGGTGGCTGTGGCTTCCGTCTCCGGCATTGATTATGGGCACTCCGGCCACTTCGGCGGCTACAAGAGGCGCGCCTTCGAGATTGTGGCGCATGGCGATGATGTCTGCAAAGCAGCCCACTACGCGGATGGTGTCCTGTACGGTCTCTCCCTTGCTGACGGAGGAGCTCTTGGCGTCTGAGAAGCCGAGGACATTGCCGCCGAGTTCCATCATTGCCGAAGTGAAACTGAGTCTGGTGCGCGTGCTCGGCTCATAGAAGAGGGTGGCGAGCTTGCGGTGCGCCATCACTTCCTGATACTTTTCCCTGTTGCGGATGATTTCCTCCGCGAGGGCTATTATTTCGTCGGTCTCCTCTCTGCTGAGATCGGTCGGGTCGATGAGGTGTTTCATAGTAGGTCCGTGGTTTTTGGGGCGGATTGCAGTTTTACAGGCTGTCCCGGAATTCAAGAATCCTGCTTTTCCACTCCGGGGCTATATATTCTTCTTCTGCAGCCACTTCCACCAGTGTGTCCAGGTTGCTGAGAGAATAGTTTACCGTGTTTGCGGCGGCGATTCTCTCGATGCTCCTGCGTATGCCGTAGGTGAAGATGCTGGCTATGCCGAGGACATCGGCGCCCTCTTCGCGGAGGGCTTCCACGACTTCCAGCACGCTGCCGCCGGTGGAGATGAGGTCTTCGATCACCACCACCTTGGTGCCTTTTACAAGTTTTCCCTCGATGCGGTTGCCTCTGCCGTGTCCCTTGGCTTCGCCGCGGACATAGCCCATAGGGAGACCGAGAATGGACGCGGTGATGGCAGCGTGCGCTATGCCGGCAGTGGATGTGCCCATAAGCATCTGACATTCGGGAAAGTGCGTCATTACAATCCCGGCAAGCCCCACCTCTATCTTCTGCCTCACCTCGGGGGCGGACAGGGTCAGTCTGTTGTCACAATAGATAGGGCTTTTGATACCGCTTGCCCAAGTGAACGGCTCTTCCGGTCTGAGGAAAACGGCTCCGATCGAAAGGAGTTCTTTTGCGATGATTCTTTCCATAACTATGCTTGAAAGTTTTGATTCTTCGGTATTCTGCTTCCGGGAGCTCAGAAATCGGACTGTCCTATCTTCCCAGAAACTCTCTTACGCATCTGTCGTATGCCGCCACGGGGTCTTCCGAGGCCGTTATGGGGCGGCCCACGACTATGTAGTCGGAGCCAATCTCACGCGCCTTGGCGGGAGTGGTGATTCGGGTCTGGTCATCTCTGCTGTCAGAAGAGAATCTCACCCCCGGGGTGACAGTAAGAAAATCCGCTCCGCAGGCCGCCTTGACCATTCCGGCTTCCAGAGGGGAGCAGACCACTCCGTCGAGTCCGGCCCTGCGCGCATTGGACGCATAGTGGACGATGACGTCGTTGATGGGCGCCTCTATCATCAGTTCCTCCTTCATCCTGTCCTCGCCGGTGGATGTGAGCTGGGTGACGGCAATGAGCAGAGGCCTGCTGCCATCCGCTCTCGTGAGTCCTTCGAGGCCGGCGCGCATCATATCGACAGTGCCTGCCGCGTGGACGTTGCACATATCGACATCGAGCCCGGAGAGCACCCTGCAGGTCTTTCTGACCGTGTTGGGGATGTCGTGTAACTTGAGGTCGAGGAAAATTCTGTGCCCGCGCGATCTGATTTCGCGGACTATCGACGGGCCTTCACTGTAGAAAAGCTCCATCCCTATCTTCACGAAAGGTCTCTTCTCTCCCTTGAAAAGGTCCAGAAAATCCATAGTCTCGTTCCTGCCGCTGAAGTCGCAGGCTATTATTACATCCTTTGCCATATTTCTTTATTCTTTTGTCTTTATCCTATTTATAAAGTGGCGCAGACATAGTCTGCGGGGGTTTGGAAGTCCGAAGGAGGGTGAACAGAACACTTTTGGCCACCTTCTCTCATATCCTGCAGCAGCCGGTGATTTCACCGAGCCTCCCGATGCCAAGAGTCGCCATCACCCGGGGCAGGTCTTCAATGATTTCAGGACAGGCGTAGGGATTGCGCAGATTTTCGGCCCCCACCTGGACGGCTGTCGCTCCGGCCATCATCATTTCCACAACATCTTCCGCAGCAGCCACCCCTCCGCAGCCCATCACAGGAATCCGGCAGGCAGCGGAGACCTGACAGACCATCCTGAGCGCCACCGGGAATATCGCTCTGCCCGAGAAGCCCCCCATCCCCGCCGCAATGACAGGGCGGCGTCTGCGGATGTCTATCCTCATCCCCAGCAGCGTGTTGATGAGGGTGAGACCGTCTGCTCCGGCATCCTCGCAGGCACGGGCTATCTCAACTATGTCCGTCACATTGGGACTGAGTTTGATGAAAACCGGCTTGCGGCAGACTTCCTTCACGGCAGCGGTGATTTGTGCGGCCGCTGCGGCATCTGTGCCGAAAGCCATTCCTCCGTTGTGTACGTTCGGGCAGGAAACATTCACTTCTATGATGTCTATCCCCGGGCAGGCATCGGCCTTCGCGCAGGAGCGCCTGTATTCATCTACTGAAAAACCGCTTATGTTGGCGATGACCGCGTTCCGGAAAATCTTTCTGAGCTCGGGCACTTTCTCGCCTACGAGAGCGTCAATGCCCGGATTCTGGAGTCCGACGGAGTTGATCACTCCCTCACGGCATTCCGCGATGCGTGGAGTGGGATTGCCGAAGCGGGCCTCTTCCGTGGTCCCCTTAAGCGCGATTCCGCCAAGGACATTGAGGTCGAATGCTCCCGACAGCTCCGTCCCGAAGCCGAAGCAGCCGCTGGCCGGGATGACAGGGTTGGGGAGACTGACTCCGCAGAGATTCACAGCAAGATCTACCATATTATATCCTCCTTTCTGAAGACGGGCCCATCCTTGCAGACCCTTTTGGGCCCTGTCGCCGTGTGACAGGTGCAGCCGTAGCAGAACCCTGCTCCGCATCCCATCCTTTCCTCCAGACTTGCCTCTCCGGGGACAGGCAGAGCGCTGCACACCGCCTGCATCATCTTCATCGGGCCGCAGGTGTAGAAAAAGTCGAATTCCGGAGCCGCTGCCCGTATCGCATCGGTCACGAAGCCTTTCACCCCTTCGCTTCCGTCCATAGTGGCGATCAGGGGAGTGACGCCCATTGAGGCATATTCCTCCCTAAGCAGAATCTCGTCCCGGCTGTTGAATCCCAGCACGACGCTGACTTTCCTGCCTGCGGCGAGGAGTTCCCTGCAAAGCAGGTGGAGAGGGGCCGCCCCCAGACCGCCGCCGACCAGAAGTGCGGATTCCCTGCAGGAAGACGGCGTGAAACCGTGGCCGAGGCCTGTGAGAAGTTCGAGGCTCTCTCCCGGAGTCATACGCGACAGCTTTTCCGTGCCGTCCCCGACCACCTTGTACATCAGGGTCAGACCCTCTGGAGTGCAGTCGCACACCGATATCGGGCGGCGCAGGTAGAAGCCCCCTATGGCTATGTCCACGAATTGTCCGCTGCGCATCGTGACGGGAGCGGCCGGGCTTTGTCCGCCGTGTGCCGCTGAAATGACGGAGGCCGGGCTGAGCCGGAGCCGGAAAGTGTCCCTCGCCACCGTTTCGTTGCCGTCTATTCTGAAAACAAGTTTCCGCATATCAATGTCTGTATATAATCTGTCCGTCCTTTATCGTCATCTTCACCCTGCCGCGGACTCTCCGGCCCTCAAACGGGGTTGAATGTCCTTTAGACAGGAACTGACAGCTGTCGATGCAGTATTCTTCCCGGAGGTCGATGATGCATAGATCGGCTTTCGCCCCTACCTCCAGAGTCCCCCCTCCGAGACGGAAAATGCGTCTCGGGGATGCACAGAGGGCATTGACAAGACATTCAAGCGACACTTTGCCGCCCAGGACGAGACTGGTGTAAAGCACCGGAAAAGCCGTCTCAAGACCGACCACTCCCATCGCGCTGTCTCTGAGCCCGCGGGATTTCTCTTCTTCCAGATGCGGAGCGTGGTCTGTGGCTACGGCGTCGATCGTCCCGTCCCTGAGCCCCTCAATCAGGGCGTCTCTGTCTTCCGCTCTCCTCAGAGGCGGGTTCATCTTGAAGCGCCCGTCCTCCCGGATGTCGTCCTCGCAGAGACAGAGATAATGCGGTGCGGTCTCGCAGGTGACATTCACGCCCCGCCGTTTAGCCTGCCGTATGAGTTCAACGCTTTCCTCCGTGGAGATGTGGCAGACGTGGTAATGGCAGCCGGTTTCCGCGCAGAGTCTGAGATCCCTTTCAATCTGTTTCCATTCGCTCTCGGAACATATCCCGCGGTGGCCGTGTGCCGCGCAGTAGCGTCCGTCGTGGATATATCCGCCCTGGAGCAGGGAATTGTCCTCGCAGTGTGCGGCGATGATGCAGTCTTCCGCAGAGGCCGCTTCCATCGCCCTGCGCATCATTTCCTCACTCTGCACTCCGCTGCCGTCATCGGAGAAAGCCACGGCTTTGCCTTTCAGTGCGGCGAAATCCACAGGCGTTTCGCCTTTCCGCCCGAGGGTGATCGCTCCGTAGGGGAGCACTTCGATGACTGCGTCGCGGTCGATTATATCCTGTTCTATGGCCAGATGCTCTGGAGAGTCGGGCACGGGAGCGAGATTGGGCATTGCACAGACAGTGGTGTAGCCGCCTGCCGCCGCCGCAAGTGATCCGCTGCGGATTGTCTCCTTGCCGGAATACCCCGGCTCTCTGAAATGGACGTGGAGGTCTGCGAAGCCGTAGCTGACCAGACAGCCGGAGGTGTCGATAATCCGGATGTCCGCGTCCGGCTGCAGGTTTTCTCCTTTCCCGCAGATGATGCCGTCGTGTATCAAGATGTCGGGCCCGCTGCCCCTGAGTAGAATGTCCATTGCCTTCCGGTCTCCTGCCATAGTGTCAAATCACAAAAAAGAGACCGGCTAAAATCGATTTTTCAGTCGGTCTCTCATTATCATCTGCTGGCAGGTACTACTTCTTCAATGAAGCTACCGGACGGACTGTGTTGCCTTCCCATTTGTTCAGGGAACCGCCTCCGTTTGTTCCGGCAGCCTCGCTGATTTGGTAGAAACAAGCCACATCGTACATGATCGGAGTACTCTCGTACATCTCAGCTGTCCAGTAGTCGCCCTGCTTGGCGTCGGCATATTTGTTGGCCGGCAGGAAAATGGAGTTGCTGTTGGTATTGCTCTTTACCTCAAGCCCATAGACAACAGTGTTATCTACGGTTTTGGAAGTCCACTCGCAGGTGGTGTTCGTGCGGTTGAGGAGCTCAGCAAACTCTGCTTTGAGCGGAGTGCGGCAAGGCTTCTTGAGTGCTGCGATGGCTGCGTCGTCGGCTGCCTCCAGCGTCTTCTTGCCGTCTTTGTCGCAATATTTGGTCAGAGACTTCTCGTCCTTGCCCCACTTGTATGTCTCTGCAGTATACTCGGTCTTGGTGGAAGTCTCGCCCCAGGCGAAAAGACCGCCCAAATCCGTTGCGGAAGCCGCGCCTACATTGTTCTCGGCCCAAAGAAGCCCGCTCGGCAGTCCGAGGTCAACGAAACGATGGCCGTTGATGGAATAGATTCCGTCGCCGAGGTTCTCGATGGTCGGTTCCCATTTTTTGTCTTTCTTGCAAGAAGTCGCGGTTATGCCAAGGCATAGAACCACAGCTGCCAGACAGAGAATCCTTTTCATAGTTCATTACACTTCATATGTGTCGTGCGCAACTTTTAATGAATTAATAATTACTGCTATAAAATTCCGGGCGCAAAGATATGCAAAATTTTTGAAAACATCTTGCCTGTCGGAAAAATTGACTTATATTTGCATTAACGACATTGTTAAACAGCATTGTTAATAACATTGAAAAGACAGTATACCAATGAAATTCAGTACAACGATTGCACTTGTGTCGCTGCTGGGTCTGTTCGCATCGACAGTCTCGGCGCAGGAGACGTTATCCCTCCGCGAATGCCTTGACTATGCCGTGGAGCACAATCTCGAACTCCGGAAAGACAAACTGTCAAACGCCTCTGCCAGACAATCCGTGCGCGGGGTTCTCGGCGCACTTATGCCGCAGGTCAGCGCATCCGCAGGCATTGGCTACAACATAAGGAAGACCACCATAGCGATGCCAAACTTTGTGAATTCAATGCTGCCGGATGCGATGCGCGACCCGAATGCACCTAAGTATATGACCGTGACAATGGGTATGGACTACAACGCCAATTGGGGTGCGACGCTCTCGCAGCAGATAGTCAACTTTCAGCTGTTCAATGCGCTGGACATCGCGCGCTTAGGCGTTCTGATGAGTGAGACGGAGGAGGAGATTGGCCGGGAGGAACTCATTGCGCAGGTCGCCTCCCTCTACTGTTCCATTCAAGTCCTCGGTTATGCCGTAGAGTGTTACGGCGAGAGCATAGCATTGATGGACAAAATGTTGCACATACTGAAAGAGAACGGGGAAAACGGCCTTTCGCGGCCGGTGGACATAAGACAGATAGAGGTTAACCGAACGAATCTGGAATCGGAGAAAGAGTCTGTGATGCAGGCCATAATGATACAGAAGAATCTGCTCAAGTTCAGGATGGGATTCCCGGTGGATGAGGAAATCGAGCTGCGGAAAATGAATGTGGATGATATGGAGGCACAGATATTCAAGACGGACGGCAGAGGTTTCCGGGCGGAGGGACTGCTTCCTTTCAGAATGTTTATGAACCGGCAGAAAATGCTTGACTTGCAATACCGTGCCGCCGTATATGAGACGCTTCCGACTTTGAGTTTCGGCGCGACCTACTCTATGAACTATATGGGGGATCGGTTCAGAGGAGAGACATTCCGCCACTTTCCGGTCTCGGCGGTGTCCCTCAACTTCAGGCTGCCCATCTTCACCGGTTTGTCCAAGACTGCGAACATCCGTAAGGCGAGGCTGGAAAGGCAGTCCTCGCAGCTCGATGAAAGGATGCTGACTCAATCTCTGTCAATGGCTTACGACAACGCTCTTTCTGCGCTCGACCAGAATCTCAAGACTATGGAATCACAGAAGCGCAACAGGGAAATGGCGCTTGAACTTTTCGAGGCGGTGGAAATCAATTATAGGGAAGGTCTCGCCCCGCTGTCCGATCTGCTGAATGCGGACGCCGCACTTGTCCGATCCCAAATGAACTATGTCAATGCACTTGGCGGCTGTATGAAAGCATATATTGAACTGAAGAAGGCAGACGGTACAATCAACGAAATCACTCGATAGTATGAAAAAGAACATGAAAAAAGCAGTGGCTGCAGCAGCCTCGGCCCTGCTGTTTACAGGGATGGTTGTCCTGTTGATCAACAATAAAAAACGTATGGTTGAACAAAGTGCGTCGGCGACGGAGTTCGACAGAGCCGTGAACGTCTCCACAATGAAAGTGGAACGGTCTTTCATAAGTGACGGTTTTACGGCGGACGGAGTGACTCTCGCCGGGAGGGAACTGACCCTGAATTCGGATATGGCGGGCAGGGTGGTGGAAATCTATGTCGACAAAGGTGACCGCGTGTCAAAGGGTTCGCCGCTTCTCAAGCTTGATGACGAGTTGCTTCTGGCGGACTATCTGGCCGCAAAAGCCGCTTGCGAGGCTCTTGAGAGGGACGAGCGGCGTATGGCCAATGCCAATGTGGAGGGTGGGGTGTCGCTTCAGCAGCTGGACAACATCCGCACCCGGCTTTCGGAAGCTCGGAGCAGGCTTACCGTCAGCAGACGCAGATGCGAGGATGCGGTGGTGAAGTCTCCGATCGAAGGTACGGTAAACTTCCGTTATTCTGAAGTAGGTTCGCTTGTCGCCCCGAATTCACCGCTTTTCGAGATTGTGGACGGAAGGCGTATGAAAGTGGTCTGCCACGTATCTGAGGACAGAGTGGGGCTGCTCGCTGTGGGACAGAAGATTACAGCGACAGTTCCGAACGGTTCCGGTGCGGATTGCACCGGACGAGTGACACATATCGGCATCAAGAGCGACAGAGGGCTGAATTATCCGGTAGAAGTGATGCTGGACGGAAATTCCGGACTTATGATAGGAGTTTATCTGAGAGTCAGGTTTTGCGAGGGTTGCGGGCACGATGGCATACTTATTCCCCGTAAGGCTGTCATCGGCGGCTCCCGGTCGCCGCTGGCATATTCTGTAGAGGACGGAAAAGCCCGCAGCCGTGCCCTGAAACTTGGAAATATGTCGGGAGGGAGCATAGAAGTGCTTGATGGACTTCGTGAGGGTGAAGAGATAATAGTGGCGGGCCTGATGAATGTCGCAGACGGGACTGATGTAAGAATAATAAACGGAACCGGGTTATGAGAATATCTGAACTGTCCATACGGAGGCCGATATATGTTGCGGTCCTGTTTCTGTTGATAACGATTCTCGGCCTGTTGGGATTCCGGTCGATTCAGTCTGAACTTATGCCCAAATTCACTCCGCCTTCACTGAATGTTATGGTGGTCTATCCGGGAGCATCACCCGTAGAGGTGGAGAGTTCGCTGACACGCAGGCTCGAAGATGCCCTGTCTTCGCTGCAGGGGATTGAGTCTATGCGTTCTTTCTCCTTTGAGGGGATGTCTATGGTGTTCGTGTCCTTCAGGTACGGCACGGACATAGATGAAGCGATGACGGATGCGGGCAACAGGATTGCCTCCAGGAAAGCGCAGTTTCCCCCGACTGCACTCTCTCCGGTCATCAATAAAATCACAGTCGATGACAAGGCGGTTATGACGCTTGCGCTCCGTTCCAAGATGGAATCCGGAGATTTCAGTGACCTTGTCCGGCAGCGGATTATTCCGGAACTGTTGAGCATTCCCGGAGTCGCCAAGGTAGATGCCATAGGCGATCGTCCAAGAGAAATACAGGTGAATCTCGACCTCGAAACTCTGAATATCCTCGGCATCAGTCCTGTACAGGTGATGGGAGCCATCCGCGCCTCCAACCTCGATTTCCCGACCGGAAGCCTGAAGAATGAGAATACTCACACCTCCATACGTCTGTCAGGGCGGCTCGCATCCGTGGACGAGATGCGCTCGCTTGTGATTATGACCCTCCCTACGGGCACACAGATAAAGCTCGGTGATGTGGCGGAAGTGGTCGAGGACTCGAAAGAGGTGAACCTCGTCGCCCGATTGAACGGCGCGGAGACCATCCTGCTGAACATTTTCAAACAGGGGGACGCGAATGCAATAGGCTTGAGCGATGATGTAGGCAGGGCTGCCGCGGAGCTGGAAAGCGCCTATGCCGGCTCGGCTCTGGACATAGAGACTGTTTCCGACACATCTCTGTTCACGAGGGAATCCATCAAGTCGGTGTTTACGGATCTCCTGCTCGCCGTGTTGCTCGTTACCCTTGTGATTGCCGTTTTCCTGCACAATTTCCGCAATGCCCTTATTGTGATGTTCGTTGTGCCGCTGTCTCTAATCGGGACTTTTATAGGGATGCGGATATTCGGGTTCAGTCTGAATCTTATGTCCCTGCTTGGAATGTCGGTCGTGATCGGCGTGCTTGTCGATGATGCCATCGTGGTGATAGAGAACGTTTACAGACATCTGGAAATGGGGAAGACGCCGGTGGCGGCGACAATTGACGCAATGCGGGAGATAGGTTTCACAGTAGTGACGGTCACTATAGCTCTGGTGATCGTTTTTCTTCCAATCGCGCTTACTGACAGTCTTGTCTCGGACATTCTCCGTCAGTTCTGCGGAGTCATCATCTTTTCCATTCTGCTCAGTCTGCTTGCCGCTCTCACCCTGGTGCCTCTTCTGACTTCAAGATTCGGTAAGCTTTCGACAATGGACTCTTCACGTCCGTGGGGACGGCTGATGCTCGGATTTGAAAATGGGGTCAGCAGGTTTGCCGATTGGGTGGCCGGACTTCTCAAATGGTCGCTTGTCCACAAGAAATGGGTCGCCGCTGCCGTCCTTTTCCTCACGGTTGCAGTGTGTGCCCTGTTCCCTCTGGGATTCATCGGCTTCGAGTTTATGCCCGATGTGGATCAGAGTGAATTCTCGGTGCTTCTGGAAATGCCCCGGGACATCTCCATAGAAAAGGCATCCTCATTTGTGGGCAAAGCCGAAGCTTGGCTGCTGAATAAGCCGGAAATCACCGAGGTGGTATCTATGACCGGACTTACCAACAGCAACAACGAGAGTACTCAAGGGTCTCCGTATCTTGCCGAACTTGGAGTGAAGATGGTGCCCCCGGCGAGGCGCGGGATGTCCGTAAAGCTGTTTGCCACGGAAGTCCGCAAGGAACTGACGGATTATCTGGTGGACGCCAAAGTGAGGACATTCCCGGCTTCGCTGCACGGTGCGGCCAACAGTTCGGCGCTGGAGTATGTAGCCTGGGGAAGTGTGGCCGACTCGGTGGCTGCATTCGGGGAATATGCCCTTGATGTTCTGAGGAGAATCTCCGGCACTACCCAACAGCAGCTTTCGACAGGAGGAGGAATGCCTGAGGTGGTGGTGACCGTTGACAGGGAAAAGATGTCCGCGCTCGGCCTGACGCTGGACAATGTCGGACTTACCATGCAGATGGCATTCCAGGGCAATTCCACTCTCAAATTCGTCCGCGGTGAATATGAGTACGACATCAACATAAAGGCTGACGCAGTCTGCCGGGATGATATGGATGATGTTCTGAACCTGACTTTCATCAATTCCCGGGGCGACCTCATCACCCTCGGACAGTTCGCCCGGGTCAGTGCGGGCACGGGCCCCGGCAGACTCGAAAGATACAATCGCAACCCGTCCGTCACGCTCAATGCCAATGTCGCGGGCATTTCACCCGGAGCCGCATCGGGGCAGTTCCTCCAGGCGACAGGCGACAAGGCAAGGAATATGGGCGTTCAGCTCTCCACTATGGGGAATATGAAGTCTATGTCGGAGTCTATGGGTGTGCTTGGGCTTGCCCTGCTGCTTTCCATTGTACTTATGTACCTCACGCTTGTGGTTCTCTACAACAATTGGTCAGACCCGTTTGTCGTTATGCTCTCCATCCCGTTCTCCATCCTCGGTGCCATAGTGGCTCTTGCGCTTTCCGGCACGTCTCTCAACATCTATGCGATGCTCGGGCTTGTGATGTTGGTCGGACTTGTGGCCAAGAATGCCATTCTTCTCGTGGATTTCGCCAAAGAGAGGCTGGCTGAGGGTGATGGGATTGACGATGCTCTGCTGAATGCAGTGAGGATGCGCACAAGGCCGATCCTTATGACGGCTCTCTCTACGGTCATAGGTATGATTCCGGTCGCGGTGGCTTCGGGCTCAAGCGCCGAACTGCGCAACGGCATAGGCTGGGTCGTTATCGGAGGTATGCTCCTTTCCACTTTCCTGACTTTGATAGTTGTTCCGGTAGTGTTCAGACTCTTTCATCGGAAGCGTAGGAAGTCTGCCGTATAGGGAGTATGAAAGGTTTTTTTGTCAATGATGCCGATGATTTCTAAATTTGCGGAATGACAAAGGAACAGGAAATTCTGCTTGCGGCAGAGAATGAATTCTTGCGCTGCGGCTACGACACCACCTCCACCGCCGTGATTGCCAAGAATGCGGGGGTTACCCATGCAATGGTGAACTACTACTACAGGTCCAAGGAACTGCTCTTCATGAAAGTGCTTGACGGCTGCCTTCAGGATCTGCTCGAAAGGGTCAAGCTTCAGATGAGGTCGGACGGTGATTTTGTGGAACTTGCTGTCGGGAGTGCGGATGTCCTCTTCGATTGCTTCCTCGCCAAGAGAAGGCTCCCTTTTCTCCTGCTTGACATTGCCCGTACGCATCCGGCATTTCTGGAGCATTACAGGGAGACGTTCAGGACTGTCTGCGAGGAGAGCATCAAACGGCACTCGGCGTATCTGGAGCAGCAGATTCGCGAGGGAAAGGTGACGGACTGCACTGTGAATGACATTTTCGATACCGTGATATCCCTGGCCATAGCCCCGTTTCTCAACTATCCTATGCTGGAGAATGTCCTTGGCCTGTCAGAGGGTGAGATAGAGGCCTACCTGGAGGCTCACCGCGCCGAAATGTGCAGAGTCATCCGCGCCCGCTATTCCCGCAGTTTTCCATCTCGGCGCCGCTGCGACTGAGCTTATCGTCTCGCGTAATATAAGCTCAATGAATATAATATGACCGTCAATGCAATCAGGCAGACGGAAATAGCCCCGGAAAAACAGTTGCTCAGCACAAAGCAGACTATTCCGCAGGCGGCGAAGAAGAGGAGCAACATCTTGATTTCGTTCCTGTCGGCTCTTTTTCCCCCTTCAGCGTAAAAAAGGTAGTCCAAAGAATACTTGCCGGCCCCCATCAGGAGCTGGATGACATATAGGCCTAAAAACAGAACAGGCAAGACTTTGACACTGAACGGGTCGAAGAAATGGTACTTGACTGCGACCAGCATATTGAATGCCAGAATTGACGCCGCCAAGCGGGTTTGAAACCCAAGCAGCAGCATTATCGGGCAGACTGTTTGGGCGAATATGGTGAGCCACAGGGATGGAATGTCTCCGATGCCGATGGGATCACCGAAAAAATCCGCCGCATACCTGTCATAATCTACAATCTTGCCATACCCGTAAGGCAGCATCATCAATCCGCAGAAGAACCGGAAACTAAGGATGACAAAAGAGCGGAAATTCCCGGAACCGGAATCTCTGCTCAAAAGAAAATCAATCAGATAACGCATTATCATTCATCAGTATGATGTCCATCCTCCATCTGCGACAAATACAGAACCATTTACGAACGAGGCCTCATCGGATGCGAGAAAGAGGACAACTCTAGCTATTTCATCGGGAGTGCATTTTCTCATATTGGTAATATATCCCTCAGTGATTCTGTCTTCAATGTCCTGCCACTGCTCAATGGACCTGTCACGGGCCGTTTTGGATCCGGCGAGTTTTTCGCTGTTGACGCGAAGATTTGTTTCCACCCTGCCCGGGGCGACCGCATTGCAGCGGATGTTTTTCTCCTTATAGTTGAACGCCACATTCTTTGTCAAGCCGATCAGTCCGTGTTTTGAAGCCACATAAGCCGCACCGCCTCCGCGGGCTCCGGTGAAACCTGCAATCGAAGCCGTGTTGACGATCACTCCGCCTCCTTGCTTCTCGAAGACCGGTATGACCTTGCGAATGCCGCGCATAGGAGCGTTCAGATTGGTTTCGATGATTTTATACCATAATTCATCGCTTACCTCACCCACGGGCATCAGTTCATCAAAAATACCGGCGTTGTTGACCAATATGTCAAGTCGGCCATATTTGGCCAGGGCGGTGTCAACCATTTTCTGAACATCGGTTTCCTTGGTGACATCCGCTTCGACACCGATGACGTCCAATCCTTCTTTGGACAGAGAATTGACGACATTGTCCAATTCCGCGCCGTTGATGTCCACAAGAACAACCTTAGCGCCTTCGTGGGCGAACAATGTAGCTATCGCCTTTCCATTGCCGGATGCCGCTCCTGTCACCAGCGCTGTCTTGTCGTTTAACCTTGTCCCCGTACTCTGCGCGTCCGCATAACCTGCAAAGAGAGAAAGAATAAGACCCAATAAACATGCTTTTTTATCCATAGTACTTGTTTTTTTGCAAAAATATGGTGCGGCTTTACGACAATCATTGTATATTCACGGTATTATATTGAAAAATCTCATTATATGTGGAAAGAAAACCTGTATCAGCCGGTGGAGATACTGATTCGGAATCACGAAGTGTTTCCGATAGCGGAACACCAGCACTCGTTTTTCGAGATGGTTTATGTGAGTGAGGGAACAGGACGGTTTTATGCCGGGGAGTCAGATTGCAGGGTGCCGGAAACCGCATATAATGCCCATTCATTGTTCCTCATTCCACCGGAGACCGCTCATTGTTTTACGGTAGATACGCATAGCGAGTATGTGTTCATCCGGTTTATGATTCACTATGTGGAGGACTATGTCGGGAAAAATGTCGCGGAAGTGTTCCGTTCTCCGGGCTGGCAGGAGGAAATCCGGTTCTCCGGGCAAGACGGAGACATAGTGTTCCGGCTGTTTGATTTCATAAGGCACGAAGAGGAATGCAAGCAGGAAAACAGCAATTATCTGCAGCAGCAGTGGATCAACAGCATTCTCGTGATTGTGGCCCGGAACATCGCCGGAAAGTCATTCTTCGACAATTCCGGACATAGGGAAACAGAAGGTTCGATGTATGTGCAACAATATATACAGCAGCATATCCACGAGCCGGATCTGTTGAGTGCCGAAAACCTCGGAAAGACGTTCAATCTTTCCCCAAACTATGTCGGAGGGTATTTCAAACGTGTTTTTCAGGAGCCGTTGAGTCAGTACATCTCAAGAAACAGGCTCAAGATGGTGGAGCACCTGCTGTTGCACAGCAAGATGACAGTCAAGGAAATCGCATACCGTATGGGCTATTCGGATTCAAGTCACCTGGTCAGGTCTTTCCGGAAAGTATATGGAAGCCCGCCTTTGAAATACAGGCGGGATCACTCCTGTTTACCTCAATGGGACACCCATTTCAGCGTGTGAAAAAACGCGCCCCCTGCCAGTTAAGAACGGCGGCTTGAATATATGAAATCTGCCGATTTCCGCCTGTTTTTGCGCGGAAATTTCAGTGGATATGTGGATCGTCTTTGCTGATTGGATAGGAAACCAAATGATAGCGAGAAGCGGCCGGTCGCTTTCCTAACGGACGAAATCAGCGTTCCGGAGATACTCCGCGCTCAGTTTTGCCGCCTGAAGCATCGCCGAGTCAATCTGAGGGCGGGTGTAAGGAGTGCCGTCGGCGTTTCTGAGATAGTCTCCGGCAGCTTCAATCTCGACAAACCAGTCGCTCATCCCGTTGGCGTAGAACTGCTTGAAGATGGCTTCAATGTCCAGTTCGCCGCTCTGTCCGATGACAAACTCGTCCTTGATGTGGAGAAGTGCTATCCTCTCCGGGTATTTTTTCAGATACTCCACCGGGTCTTTTCCGCCCCGCCGGCACCAGAAGACATCGAGTTCAAAGCAGACATACTGCGGGTCGGTGTGCTCGACGAGATACTCCCACATCACTTTGTCGCTGTCCTTGAGGGTCTGGAACTCGTGGGCGTGATTATGGTAGCCGAGTTTAAGACCGTACTCCGCAGCCACGCGGCCCACGCGGTTGAAGTAGTCGCATTCGCGCTGGACATCCTCCACGCTGTAATCCACATGGTAGCTCGGTATGACGAAATACTTTCCGCCGCAGGCTTTCTGAATCCCGAAAAGCTCCCTCCAGCGGTTCATCACGGTCTCCTCGTTTTCAGGATCTTCCGTAAGGGAGGAGTGTGTGGAGACTATGCTTGCTCCGAGACTGTCGCAGATGCTCTTGAATTCGGAAGCCGGAAGTCCGAAGACATTGGGGTCGCCGCCCCATTGGACAAGTTCATAGGAATTGTAGCCATAGGACGAGAGTGCCTCAAGTGTCCCCCTGGCATCGCTTTTCATCGAATTCATCACTGTGTAGAGCTGGATGCCGATGGTCTTTGGTTCAGGCTTGCTGCAGCAGGAAGAGATGGAGATGACCGCTACGACCGCCCCAAGCAGGGGAAGCAACGGCTTGATTCTGTTCATAATATTCATAATCAATCTGTTATTGGGAGTGTACACAGTCTTGAAAACTCTCTTGGGTAAACGCGCTATTTTCTGCGTATGAGTCCGTAACCGTTCGTGGCTGTGGCTCTGCGGTGCCAGATACGCTCCAGTTCCTCGTGAGTGCCCTTGACCGGGAGGTCGTGAGTGCGGGCATCGTCAAGCATCTTCCAGGCGAAGTCCGAGGCCGTGGCGGCATCCCTCATCGACGGGAGTCTCGGATCGGTCTTGCCGGTGGCGATGCAGTCGGCGAATTCGTCGATCAACTTGTCTATGTTCTTGCCCCCGTATGGCTGTTCGATGCGCTCTGTCAGGGTCTCGCCGTGGAGTTCGACTACGGCCGTCTTGAAATCGTGGCTCATCCTCACTATGCCCCGCGAACCGATGATGTCGGCGTAGGAGTTGTGGGTCTGATCCTTGGCGAGCTGCCCGTAATTGTGCCCCTGGGTGATGTCGAAGACCACCCCGTTCTCGAAAGTGCCGTGTGCCTGAAGCCACCACGGATCCTTCCATTCCCACATCCGCACCGCCTGGGCGTTCCAGGTCTTGTATTCGCTGCCGGTAAGCCAGCGTGCGATGTCGACATAGTGCATCCCGCAGTCGTGGAACGCCGGACCTTCGAATTCGTGTCCTTCTCCGGGAGACAGTCCGGGGGTCATATGGCAGAGCCGGACGATGGCGAGTTCGCCAAGCTGCCCGGAATCGATCACCTTCTTTATCTTGTTGAAGTACCACGAGTTGCGAAGATACAGGTCAACAGCGGAGAAAAGCCCGGACTTCTCTGTGATCTGCACGGCCTCCCATTCGCTGCGGATGGAGTCGGCAACCGGTTTTTCGGCTAATATGTGCTTCCCCGAGGCTACGGCTTTGCGTATCCGTCCCAGACGGGTGTCTGCAAGGGCGGTGAGGGCTACAGCGCGCACCTCGGGGTCGTTGAAGATGATATCTTCGTCGCTGATGACTTTCACATCGGGAAACTTTTCGCGTGCGATGCCGAGGGAAACCTCCGAGACATCGCAGATATATTTCAGATTCCACTTATCACTCTTGCGGAATTCGTCGGCGAAGAAGCCGCCCATCCGTCCGTAACCTATCAGTCCTACCGTTATCTTATCTGGTTTCATACCCTGCGCAAAATGCCCGTATTTGTGTAAAAGCTGACAAATATAGTGATAATTTCAGGACGACGGTTGACTTATTTTATGAATTCGTCTTACCGGGATTTATCCTATCTTTGCAACCATATCGACAGTACACTAAGTGCCGATAATAGGGAATCATTATGAAAAATGGACCATATCGCAGTGTATTGCAGAGATTTGGAAGAAATGGAGAGTTTCTTCGTGACATACTTAAATTAGGACAACAATGACAGACTGGGAGAAAATGCAATCGGGCGAGATATACAACGATTTCGCCGAAGATTTGTTTTACAGGAGAGTGGAGGCCAAGAAACTATTCCGGGAGTACAACCGTCTCGGAGATGACGAGGTGGACAGAAGGAGGGAGATTATGCGACGGCTGTTCAAGTCTGTCGGCCGGAATGTGTGGATAGAGCCTGATTTCCGTTGCGAGTTCGGAAAGAACATATCGATCGGAGACGACGTGTACATCAATTTCGGCTGCATCATACTCGACTGCGGACAGGTGCGCATCGGAAACAACACGCTCATAGGACCCAATGTGGGGCTGTTTTCCGGCAATCACTCGATAGATCCTGAGGAGCGTGCGGCGGGAGGACTGATTCCCAAGCCCATAAGCATAGGCAATCGGGTGTGGCTGTGCGGCAATGTGACCGTGGTTCCCGGAGTTACGATCGGTGACGACTCTGTCATCGGTGCGGGAAGCGTTGTCACTCACGACATTCCGTCCGGCGTGATTGCCGCCGGGAATCCCTGCAGGGTGCTGCGGAAGATCACTCCCGGCGGACATCCCGCTGAGCCTTTCGCTGCCGCTTATGCTGATGGCGTCCCGGATGGAGACTGACCTTCTTCTGCATAGGAGCGGCCTCCCTGTTGGTTTTCGTCTATCTTCTTGCATTGCTGCCAAAAGTGTCGAGCGGGGGAGGAATGACTTTTGGGTCACTCCCGTAAATTATGCAGGCTGTTGGCTTATGATTCGTGAAAAGTTAGTATATTGCTGGCGTTTGCAAGGTCGCGCCCTTGCAGGCAGCGAATAATAACCCTTAGTCTTGAATCGCTATGGCCCAGGAAAACAGAGAATGGATATGCTCCGTATGTGGATACAGGCATATCGGACCGGAGCCTCCAAAAGAGTGCCCGGTGTGTCACGTGTCGAAAGAGTATTTCGATGAAGCCGGAGAGGAAACGGGATTTGAATTGCCGTAAGAGGGCGGACTTTGTCACCGTGAGCAGTATGGACAAATATCTCTGCGAGACCCCGATGCTTGACTACCGCGCCCCCGCCATCGAAAAACTGGTGCAGTCACGGCATTGGCGGGAAGAGCCCGAGTTCGGGAGAATCAAGTCAATCTACAATTATGTCAGGGATGAAATTCTTTTCGGCTACAACACCGGTGACGACATCCCCGCCTCCAGAGTCCTCTCGGACGGTTTCGGGCAGTGCAACACCAAGGGGACTCTGTTTATGGCCCTGCTGCGCAGCTGCCGGATTCCCTGCCGCATACACGGCTTCACGATAGACAAGAAACTGCAGAAAGGGGCGATGACCGGCATTGTCTATGCGGGCGCGCCCCGGGAGATTTTTCATTCATGGGTGGAGGTTTTTCTGGATGGCGTGTGGTACGAACTTGAAGCGTTCATCCTCGACTCAAGGTATCTCGCCGCCCTGCAGCGGAAGTTTCCCGGATGCCGCGCATTCTGCGGCTATGGTGCGGCTGTCCGTGACCTGCAGCATCCGACTGTCGAGTTCAACCGCAACTCCACCTACATCCAGAGCGAAGGCATCATCCGGGACTTCGGCATCTATGCCTCTCCCGACGAGCTTCTGCGGGAGCATCACCAGACTATGTCTCCCGTCAAGGGCTTCCTCTACCGCCATCTCGGCCGTCACCTTATGAACCGCAATGTCCGCCGGCTCCGAGGGTGAACAGACCGTATTTTGCTGGAATCGATTCCTCGATTACGATAATAGTCGCCGCAGTCACCGCGGCCTTGGCGTTTTGTGGCAACAACCGCCTTTGTCCGGCATCTGCGCCGTCTGCAGACAATAATGTCGAACTTTCAGAATGGGAGACCGTTTTATGGAATTAACCGAAGCACAGAAGAAAATAAGCACTTCCCAGAAATTCTGGGACAATCTGGAAAGGGGCAAGAGGCAGGTGGAACTCTGGCAGAAGCAGCCGATGACGCCAGAAGAGTTCAAGGAAACAATGGCGAACAGAAAGGCTTTCCTAAGCAAAAGCAGGTAAACCGTTTTTTACTTTCGCCATCAAACCGGGTATATATAGCGAGACGTCTCA
>CAVHXU010000014.1:0-127143 GCA_963640185.1 Lachnospiraceae bacterium
CAAAGGGCTACAAGACACGTAATCCTAAGGCTACTTCAAACAAGTTCATCATTGAGAGAAGAAAAAAATAACGGAATAAAACTTAAGAGATTATGAGTCGTTCATTAAGAAAAGGACCTTACATTCAGGAAGCTCTCGAGAAAAGAATTCTTGCTATGAATGAAGGCAGCAAAAAGAAAGAGGTTGTCAAGACTTGGTCACGTGCCAGTATGATCTCCCCTGATTTTGTCGGCCACACCATCGCAGTTCATAACGGAAATAAGTTTATTCCTGTTTATGTCACTGAAAATATGGTAGGTCACAAGCTCGGCGAGTTCGCACCGACGAGGACTTTCAGAGGCCATTCGGGCAATCGTAAATAATTTAAAGAAGAGTAATTATGGGAGCTCGTAAAAGACAGATGGCCGAGAGGCTGAAAGAAATAAAGAAGCAGACAGCCATAGCAAAGCTGAATGATATCCCCACTTCACCGCGCAAGATGCGTCTTGTCGCCGATATCGTACGTGGAGTGGAAGTAAACCGTGCGCTTGACATACTCAAGTTCTCGAAGAAGCACGCGTCCATCGATCTTGAGACGCTTCTCCGCAGCGCCATCGCCAACTGGGAAGCCAAGAATCAGGATCGCACGGACGAACTGGACAAGGGCAACGTCTATGTGAAGACCATTATGGTCGATGAAGGACGCACCCTCAAGAGAATCCGTCCTTGCCCTCAGGGCAGAGCCGGCAGGATCCGCAAGCGTTCTAACCACGTTACGGTCATTCTCGACGTTAAGAAACCAGCAGCAGTGGAGGAATAAATTATGGGACAGAAAACAAATCCTATCAGCAACAGAATCGGTATCACCCGTGGTTGGGACTCTAACTGGTGCGGTGGTAACTACGCGGAGAAAATCGCCGAGGACTTCAGGATCCGCAAGTATCTTGAGAACCGCCTCGCAAGCGCAAGCATCTCCAAGATAGTCATAGAGAGGACATTGAAGCTCATCACCGTGACAATCCACGCCGCAAGGCCGGGTGTCATCATCGGCAAGGGCGGCGCTCAGGTCGACCAGTTGAAGGAAGAGCTGAAGAAGGTCACTTCAAAGGACATCCAGATCAACATCTTCGAGGTAAAGAAGCCGGAGGTTGACGCACGCATCGTCGCTGACTCCATCGCCCGTCAGATTGAGGGCCGCGTGTCATATCGCCGTGCCATCAAGATGGCAGTCACCAACACTATGCGTGTGGGTGCCGAGGGTATCAAGGTGCAGATCAGCGGTCGTGTAGGCGGAGCCGAGATGGCCCGTACGGAGATGATCAAGGAAGGCCGTACGCCTCTCCACACTTTCCGTGCAGACATCGACTACGCTCTCGCCGAGGCTCACACCAAGGTCGGCGTTCTCGGCATCAAGGTGTGGATCTGCAATGGTGAGGTCTATGGCAAGAAAGACCTTTCGCCTAACGCGGGCATAGCTGCTCAGCAGGCTCAGTCAGGCAATCGCGGAGGCAGCGGCAACCGTGGAGGACGCCGCAGCGGAGGCCGTGACCGCCGTGACCGCAGAGACGCGAAGTGATGATTCGTTGAGAATCATCCGAATAGATAGGAGGGGCTGGACAAAAACTGGTTTTGTCCAGCCTCTCCTGTCTATTGTCCAACCCCCAGTCACTGCCGTGACAGCCCCGCTTTGAAATTTTATTTGTAGATTTGTCCCTGTTTGGCTCCGGTGCAGCCTTGCTGAAGAAGGTATTCCGCATCGGCCGCGGCCTGCACGACATCAGATGACGGTAAGAGAAAAAATAGCACTGTTTCCCCATCAGCCGGGCGTCTATCGCTACTACGACGCCGACGGCAAGGTTATCTATGTCGGCAAGGCAAAGGATCTGCACAAAAGAGTGGCGCAGTATTTCGTGCCGGTGGAGAGACTTACGCGGAAAACAGCGCTGATGGTCTCGAAAATAGCCGATGCGCAGTACTCCGTAGTCGATTCGGAGGCGGATGCCCTGCTGCTTGAGAACAATCTCATCAAGCAGTACAAGCCCAAGTACAACATACTTCTCAAGGACTCCAAGACCTATCCGTGGATTTGCGTCACCGTTTCCGACGACTATCCCAAAGTCTTTATGACCAGGCGGCACGACATCAGGGGGGCGCAGTATTTCGGCCCTTACTCCAGTGTTATGCACGCCAGAGCCCTGATAGACCTATTTCACGACATCTATCCCCTCCGCAGCTGCAACAACAGGATCACTTCAGAAAGCATACTTCACCACCGCACCAGGCCTTGTCTGAACTTTCATCTGGGACGATGCAGGGGATGCTGCAACGGTTTGGTGTCTCAGAAGGAGTATGCCGGATGGATAGATGAGATCGTGAGGATGCTGAAAGGAGGGGGCCGGGAGATGGTGAGCCACTACCGGACTCTGATGCAGGAAGCTGCAGAGGAACTGAATTTCGAGGCAGCGGAGCAGTACAGACGCCGGATGAGCGCCATAGAGAAGCATTACAGCAAATCCGTCATCACTTCGTCCGTACAGGGTTCCTGCGATGTCTTTTCCCTGATTGTGGACTCCGGAGAGGCGTTCGGCAACTATCTTCGCGTCGTGGACGGGGCCATAATACAGTCCCTGAATCTTGGCTTCCGGATGAACATCGAAGAATCCCGGGAGACGGTGCTCTCCACATTTATCGCCGAGATCCGGTCAAGTTTCGGAGCGCTGTCGCGGGAGGTGATAGTCCCGTTTATGCCGGATGTGGAGCTGGATGACGTGGAGTTCCGCATCCCGGTGCGCGGTGACAAACTGGCTCTGCTGGAGCTTAGTGCCAAAAATG
The DNA here is from genome assembly GCA_963640185.1 of Lachnospiraceae bacterium. Classification (GTDB taxonomy): domain Bacteria; phylum Bacteroidota; class Bacteroidia; order Bacteroidales; family UBA932; genus Cryptobacteroides. The sequence goes on from CAVHXU010000014.1 coordinate 2,812, forward strand.
CCGGGGAAATGCGTTTCAATGCGCTCAAACAACGGGAACACAGCGACCCCGACAGTTATCGTATGAAGGTGATGGAGGAACTGCGCGACGCGCTGGGTATGAAGGAATTGCCCCGGCATATAGAGTGCTTCGACAACTCCAACATCCAGGGGGCCTATCCCGTTGCCGCCTGCACGGTGTTCCGTGACGCCCGGCCGTCCAAGTCGGAGTACCGCAAGTTCAAGATAAAGACGGTCATCGGTGCGGACGATTTCGCTTCGATGAAAGAGGTGGTCAACCGCCGCTATTCCCGTATGCTTGCTGAGGCTCCGGACGATTTGCCGCAGCTGGTGGTGATAGACGGCGGCAAAGGGCAGCTGTCATCTGCGTACGAGGCCCTCTCGGAGCTTGGCATCACAGACAGGCTGACGGTGGTGGGCCTTGCCAAGAGGATGGAGGAAATCTATCGTGTGGGCGACCCCTATCCCCTGTTTCTGGATATGAATTCGGCCGCCAGCAAGGTCGTGAGGCAGATCCGCGACGAGGTGCACCATTTCGGCATAAGTTTTCACCGGGATCTGCGCAGCAAGGGACAGCTGGATTCGGTGCTTCGCGGCATAAAGGGGGTGGGGCCTAAGACGGAGCAGCGTCTTCTGCTGCATTTCGGTTCAGTGGCGAGAATCCGCACCGCCTCCGACGAGGCTCTCCGTCAACTGGTGGGGCCAAAGGTCGCAGCCTCCGTGAGGGAGGCCTTGGGCACTGGCAATAAAGCATAAATCTGAGGTTATGGCTGACAAGAAACACATTCTTGGGGTATTTGAGTATTTTCTGATTGCGGGAGTTGTAATCTGTAATCTGGTCTATGCCTATTGTGCGGGGGAGTGGGACGCGATAGGGATAATCGCGGCCGTCGCGGGAGTGCTGTGCGTGGCGCTGGCGGCGAACGGAAGCATTTGGAACTATGTGTTCGGGGTGATTCAGGTGAGTCTCTATGCGTATATCTCGTTCAAGGCCACGGCCTACGGCAATGCCGCCGTCAATGCATTCTACTATTTCCCGATGCAGTTCATAGGATGGTGGCAATGGCGAAAAAGAGGTGCTCAGGCATCGTCCGGGGCGGATTCCGTGGTCTCGGCACGCCGTATGACTCCTCTGCAAAGACTGTGGCTCGCTCTCGGCATCGCGGCTTTCACGCTGGGACTGGCGTTCATCCTGAGGCATTTCAATGACGCTCAGCCGTGGACGGATGCTTTCACGACGATGCTGTGCATTGCTGCTCAAGCCCTTATGACATTCGCTTTTATGGAGCAGTGGGTTCTGTGGCTTGTGTTCAATGTCTTTACTGTGGTGATGTGGTCAGTATTCGTCGCCCGGGGTACTCCGCACGCGGTTCCGACGCTGATTATGTACGTTTTCTATATGCTGAACTCGGTCAACGGGCTTATAGTCTGGAACCGCCTCAGCCGCCGATAGGTCAGTTATTGCCCGAAACTGTTTCATTTCTGAAAAAAAATGCCTTAATTTGCAGTCCCTTTTGTCCTATGCTCCAATGGGGTAAGCGGTACGGAGATTTATTAAAACAAGTATAACTTATTATTTTATTTATGATGAACATTGCAGAAGAAGTAAAGGCAATCATCGTTGACAAACTCGGCGTTGACCCTTCTGAAGTTACTGAGACAGCTAATTTCACCAACGATCTCGGCGCTGATTCTCTTGACACCGTAGAGCTCATAATGGAGTTCGAAAAGAAGTTCGGTATTGATATGCAGGATGTTGAAGATGGTGATAAGATCGCCACTGTAGGCGACGCCATTGCTTATATCACTTCTAAGATAGAGAACAAATAAGGAAGAATAATAGAATCGAGTAGGGCTGGACAAAAGCGATTTTGTCCAGCCCTACTCGTTTATCCAACCCCCAGTCACTGCCGTGACAGCCCCACTGGGGCACTGGGGACCGGATTCCCCAGACCCCTTGAGTCGCTGCGCTCCGGATAAGTGATTTTGTCCAACCCTTTTCATTTGTCCAGCCCCTCACTGCTGCGCTAGCGGCCGCTGCCGGAGATGAGATCTTTGAGACGGGCGTTGAAAGACTCGGATTTGCAGAGCGTTTCGAGAGGGATGTGGAGGCGGTAGCGCCAGTAGTGGCGGCTGTCCGCCGGGACGTTGATGCGCTCGGAGCGGGGATCCCGGGCGCGCAAGGAGCCGTCAATCGACAGCCAGTCCTGCAGGGGCAGGATAGTAAGCATCGCGGGGGAGTCGAGATGGTCTTTTACTATCCTCCCGCACAGCCACGGCTCGCAATCCTGCGGTGCCTCTCCTCCGTATCCCAGAAAGCGGTAGAACCTCCCGGAAGTCTCCCTGTCTTCCTCCCACCAGGCGCGCAGAGGGTTCATATCGTGGGTCGAAGTCGTGCAGACGCAGAGATACGGATAGTGTCCCGGGTCAGCGAATTCCACCCCGAAGTCCTTGGGCATCCTCTGGATTTCGAGGGACAGGATCTTGAGGTCTGACATCACCGGTGCCACGCAGTCCGGAATCATCCCGAGATCTTCGCCGCAGGCAAGCATATCGGTCGCGTGCAGCAGGGACGGCAGCTTCTTCATAGCCGACTTGCGCCAGAAATCATTGTGCCGGCGGTAGAAAAAATCCTCGTGGATGCGGTCGAATGCTGCCTGTCGCCGAGGGTCGAGACTGCGGTAAACCAGGGTGTCCTGTGCCGCGATTCTCGGATGCCAGCAGCCCTTCATCACCGGGTCTTCGACAAAAAGGACATCTGTGGGATCCTCTCCGGAAGCTTTCACGAACGCGCCCGAGGCGACATCGAAGCCTTCGGAGGCAAGTTCTCCGGCAGTGTAGGGAAGAGCCGGGTTGAAGTGTCCCAGAAGTCCGCTCGCAGCCCCCACAGGGATTTCCCAGATTCGGAAGAACCCGAGTATGTGGTCTATGCGGAACACGTCGAAGTATTCCGACATCTTCTTCATTCTCGCCCGCCACCAGGCGAATCCGTCCCGAGCCATCTCATCCCAGTTGTAGGTCGGGAAGCCCCAGTTCTGCCCCTCTGCGGCAAAGGCGTCCGGCGGCGCTCCGGCAGACTCGTCGCTATGGAAAAGCTTCGGGAACTGCCAGGCATCGACGCTCGTTCGCGAAACCCCTATCGGCAGATCTCCCTTGAGTACCACCCCTTTCGAGCGGGCGTATTCGCGGACTTCGCGCAGCTGGAGGTCAAGATGGAACTGGACGAAGCAGTAGAAATCCGTCTCTGTCCTGTGCTCCTCGCAGAATTTGCTGATTTTCCGTCCGCCACAGCACTTATAGCCCTTCCATTTTCTGAAATCCGCTGTGCCGCAGTGGTCCCTCAGGACGCAGAAAGCGGAATATGGCTCCAGCCAGAATCTGTTGGCTGAGATGAACTCCCGGTATGCGGGTTTTTTAGAGAGCCCGGCGAAAGTCCCGGAGTATGCCTCCCGCAGAAGCCGGATTTTCTCCGCATTCACCCTCTCGTAGTCTATCTGCGGCAGGGCGTTGAGTTCTGCCTGGAGAGCCTTGAATGCGGCATCCTCTTTCACCCCTGCCGCCTGCAGACGGATGAACTGCGGATGCAGGGCAAAGGCGGAATTGGCATTGTAGGGATAGGAGTCCATCCAGGTCCCAGTTATGGTGGTGTCGTTGACGGGCAGCAGCTGAAGCACGCATTGCCCCGTTTCTGCAGCCCAATCGACCAGCTTCTTCAGGTCGAGGAACTCACCCGTACCGAAGTCGTCTTCACTCCGGAGCGAGAACACAGGAACGGCCGTCCCTGCACCCTTCCAGCGCCTCGTTCCGAAACGGTGGGCGATGTCGGCAAGCACGGTGAACCTCTCCGGAGAAGCCGCGCAGACACGGTTTTCACCGCTTTCCCACTCCTTGATGCGGCCTGTGGTGCGGTCGGCGATCACGAACTTGTATTCGAAGCCTCCGGCAGGGTCAACGGCGAGCTTCCACTGTGGGAAACAGCTGTCGTCCAGAGGAATGAGCCGGCTCCAGTTGTCCATTCCATTTCCGTTGCCGGCAACGCACAGCACTTCGTCACGCCCTATGACCGGGACATTGACGACGATGAGCGCCGGCTTTCCACTGAATGTCATCGTGGCGGCTGCTCCGTCCCTGTCAGAAAAAGCTCCGCCGGACAGCCTCTCGCGCGAGAAGATTCCCTCCGTAAAAGCGGAAGAGTAGAACGGCGCATCCCCCGGCGCGTCCTGCCAGCGTTCGCGTATCACCACGGAAGTCGAGCTTGAGACAGCGGCAATACTGAGTGAATGATGTCTCCATTCCCTTCTCTCGCTCCCATTCTCCCGGACGACTTTGAACTCATAGCGCGAAAGCGCAGAAGACGGAACTTTGTCCTCACGGGCAGTCCAAAACCCTGTCCCGTCCGGAACCATCCTGATTTCGCGCCCTCCGAGGCAGAGCACGAGGGATTCTCCCCATGCCGTATTGTATTCAATGCTGACAAGCAGATTCATAGCTGTTTTGCTTTATCATCGCCCGCTGGTTCTCGCCGGGGCCGGGCGGCAAGTTCACTCCACCTGCTCGATAGAGTCTATCCCGTCGCGTGTCAGAGCTATACGGAAACGCTTGAACTCAGTTTCCTCCTCAGTCCGTCTGCCTTTCTTTTTGCCGGCCGGGTCGCTGCAGGACTGCAGCACTATGTTGATGTAGTAAATCTTGTCGCAGAAAAGACGCTCAGGTTCCCCGTCAGCAGAGAGTTCGGGCACACCGACCTGAGGGTTGTCCATCTTCTGGAGGAAACTGTTGATGTGAAGGCGCACGATGTCGTTGATGCCCCGTGTCTCGTAGATGTTGTTGGCCTCAAGCTGTTCCCGGTCAATCTGTACGGACTTCCTGTAGAGCAGCACTTTCTCGTCGAAGAAGCGGTTTTCCACATCCAGCAGCCGTTTCCCGTACCTGACGGCCCGGACTTCCTGCGGGATCTTGTCCTCGGAGATGAAGTCCACTCCCTCTTTGATCTGACCTATCTTCTTATCCTTGAGAATGATGGATGCTTTGTTATCGAAATAGCGGCTGCCGATGCGGTGGGCGAAATAGTAGCGCATCAGATCCTTGATGCGGTCCTTCATCATATAGCTGACCACCAGAGCGATGAAGAGCGGCAGGGTGAAGTTTCCGAACGTCTTCTGGAAAGCGAAGCTTATCACGGTGGCGAAGATCATCGAGATGCCCGCCGCGATGCTGAAATAAAGCTGCTCCACCAACACGCCGTCCTTCTTCTTCGGGACTTTCAGGAAGAGGTCGCTTTCGATGTACTTCTTGAGCACGCCGTGGCGGAACACTATGTCCCTGTTGTGCTTGGGATTGCCTGTCTTGAGGTTGCCGTAGCCGGAGCGCTCGCGGTAGTCCATCTCTTCACGGATCAGATCCCGGAGCTTCTCCACGGTCTCTCCGCTGACCGCAGGCTTCCCCTTGGAAAGTCTGCCGAGAATCTTCAGACTGTGGATCTTGACCATACTGCTGATGAAGTCATCTCCGAAAAAGAAGAATTCCCTCACCTCCGGGGTCACGGTTGGGACATTGATTATCTTCCAAAGCTCCCTGTATGACGCGAGAATTTTCCCCGCATTTTCGACATAACTGCGGCAGAGATAGTCCGTGTCATCGTCAAACCTCCCTCCGAAGCACACATGGGCATATTCTTCCCGCAGGGAACTCTTGGTGATGGCGGCGAACATCTTGATCTGGTACTCATACTCGGCGATCAGTGTCCTCGTCGGATTCTTCGCGAGACTTTCGAACGCTTCGCGGAGGTTGTTCAGGGGTATGGCGCTGCCGCCGGCTATCTCTCTGAGCAGAAACTTGGGAGTGACGAGCCGGATGTTGGACTTTATGTCCTGATAGAACCGTGATTTGGGATAGGTCGATGGAGTGATGCCGAGGCTGTTCGGGAGGAAAATCCACATATACACGGAGAAATCGTTCCGCCTGAGCTTCCTCCTGGCGAGGAAGCCCATCTTGAACTCGATAGAGAAGCGGTCGTGTATCTTTGTGTTTATTTCAATCATCACCGGCGGGTTTAATGGCGCATTGCAGCGCCGCACTTCTTTTCAGGACCGCAAGATAGTGATTTTTTAGAAAAATACTCCCGGAGTGTAGCCGAGCCAGCGGAGAACGGTGTCGCCCCAGAGCAGAATCAGCAGCCAGCACAGGGTCATCATAGTGATGCCGAACTTGAAAGTGTCGCTCCAGCTGTACTGGTTGGTGTTGTAGAGCAGCGCGGCCGGTTTGCTGTTGAAAGGCAGGACATAGACATGCTCTATGAGCATCGCCACCGGAAATGCGAGGCTCAGCTGCGGGAAGCCGAATTTCTGCTCCACGCCTATCGCTATGGGCACAAACACGAGAGTCCTCATAGTCTTGGACTGGAAAATCAGTCCGCTGAACATCATCAGGAATGTCAGTATCACATACAGCACCCAGAACGGCGTGCCCTCCGCGATGCCGAGACTGTCGAAGAACTGGTTCACGAGTTTTGCCGGCAGGTCCGTTTCCTTGAGTCCCGCGCCGAGGGTATATGCGCCGGCTGAGAAGAGCATCAGATGCCAGGGGATGTCCACATCGTTCCATTTGACCACCCCGATTCCCGGCATAAGGGCCACTACCGCTCCGATGAATGCCACGGTGGTGGCGTCGATGCCGTGAAGTTTGTCGGTGGACCAGAGAATCAGCACGCCGAGGAAAATCGCAATCGCCTTGTACTCCTCAACGGTCATCTTTCCCATTGCGTGAAGCTCCTCGCGAAGCCGCTCCATACCTCCCTCTATTTGGGGTTTGCGCTCTCCGGACTTAATCGGGAAGATGAGCTTTACTCCGACAAACCATCCGAGCAGTATCATGATGAGCGTGAGCGGGAAGCAGGCCACGAACCAGTCGCTGTAGCCCACTCCCGCGCCGTACGCGCCCATAAACAGTGAAATGGCGAGCAAGTGGGCTCCCGAACCTGTCAGGAAGCCCGTTGCCGCCACATTGATCTGGAACAGGTTCTGCAGCACGAGGTTGCGCCCGAAGTTGTTCCTGTTGCCGTCAGCCGCACCGTAGATCGCGGCGACAACCATAAAGATAGGCAACAGGATGGTCGCCTTGGCGGTTGTCGCCGAGATGAACGCGGACAGCACGATGTTGATGATGATGAAACTGAAGAACACACCGCGCGCCGTCTTTCCGAATTTCAGCACGAACCACAGCGCAAACCTCTTCGCCACACGTGTCTTGACCAGCATACTCGCCAGCACGAAGGAGAGGATGTTGAGCCACATGACGGGATGTCCGAGCTGGGCGAAAGCCTCTTTCTGCGACGTGACGCCCGTGAGGACTATCGCGAGGGTGATGATCAGCGAAGTCAGGTAGTTGGGAATCGCCTCCGTCATCCACAGTATCAGTCCCGAGACAAAAATCGCGAGCATATATCTCTCGGCCTGTCCCGGCAGGAATCCTATGTCGAACACCCAGCTGAACAGGATGAAAAACAGTATGGCCAGCGGTCCCCCGAGCCTCGCCATCCAGGTCTCGAACGCCGATTTCTTCATTTTTGGCAGTTTCTCGATCCGGTAGTTGTTCATATCCAGGGGATCGAACGTCTTCGCCTGTATGTTTCCAGTTTCTGTCATCTTGATAACTTTAGTTTAACCGGTGGAAGTCAGGTGCTATCCGCACGAGATGCGGACAGCGGCAGACTGTCACTTGCCCCACTTGGTGTAGGGATTCTTCATCAGCATCGAATTGTAGTACCTCGCATCGCCGGTGACTTCCTCTCCGAGCCACGCTGGGCGCACGAAGGCCTCGTCTTCGGAGTGAAGCTCCACTTCAGCCACGACCAGACCCTCGTTGTCGCCGTAGAACTCATCCACCTCGAAGGTGTGCTCTCCGGCTTTCACGAGATAGCGTGTCTTGTCGATGACTCCCGGCTCGCAGATCTCAAGCAGTTGCCTGACTTCATCGACAGGGATTTCCTTTTCCCACTCGAAGCGTGAAGCCCCCGATGCCGAGCCTATTCCCTTGATGGTGATGTAGCCTTTCTCGCCCTTCACCCTGACGCGGACCGTACGCTCCGGGACGGAGCAGAGATAGCCCTGGGTTATGCGGGTCGCCTTGAATGCGTCCGCCTTGAAGTCTCCCTTTACAAGGAATTTCCTTTCTATTTCCTGTGCCATAATATTTCAGTCTGAAGTCCGGTAAAAATCATTCGTTAGCGAGAGGCTTGTCGGACATACCGATGACCCTCTTTATGGCCTGAAGGTAGTTGATGTTCTCCACTCCCTGGAGCCCGCAGTCGGCGACAGTCTTCTTGATGTCGTCTATTTCAGTGGATTCGGAGTTTATGGTGACCACTTTCGCCCCGTTGATGAGCACATTGCCGTATTCGCAGATGGTGTCGTTGACCATATAGCCGAACCGCTGCTTGTGCACTCTCACCGCCGCAAGGTCAGGATTGGCCTTGACCATGGCGATGAACTCGTCGTAGGTATAGACATCCCTGTCAAGCTTCGGCATTTCCACCATAAATGCCGGGAAAACCTCCTTTTCGAGCACCTCGCGGGAGATAGGGAACTCGCCTTTCATCAGCGGATTCCACTGCTCCAGACCATCGACGCTGCGGACGAACGTCTTGATGTCCATCTTGCCGTCACGGATCTTGGTGTTGTTGATGTCGTTTTTGCGTGAGATGATGTAGATCTCGTCGCTGTGGCGTTCCCAGACTTTCTCCGGTACAGGCACTGAAAGGCGCGCCATCCTCTTGTGAGCTTCGCAGAAGCATTGTCCGAACGAGCGGAACTCGAAGCGGGGCTTTGAGATTTCCCCGATTTTCATTTCTTCCTTTGCCATAATTGTTTATTGTTTTAAAACCTGTCTATTGCACGATTGTAGGGTCATCCGTGCCCGTTGTGGAGTTGGCCGCGTTAGGGGTCGGGGTGTCTGTTATCTTGAATTTCCCGCTGCCGTCAGGGACACGGCTCCACGAGCCTGTCACGGCCTCAAGCGAGGTGTTTCCCCAGCCGGTGCCCTCCTCTCCTCTCTGGAAAGTGTCGATGACCGTTCCCTTTTCGTCAAGCAGCTGTACAAGCACGCTCTTCTTGGCGGAGAAGCCCGAAGAGAAGCCGTCAGGGGTGCTCCCCTTTGCTCCGATTATCGCGAGGAATCCATTGGCGGCAATCTTTGTCCCCTCCGGTGCAGTCCAGGCCAGAGAGCCGTCTTTCTGGATGGTGTAGCCGGTGATGGTCACTTCCTTGCCGGAAGTGTTGTAGAGTTCGATGAATTTGTCCTTGTCGGCGGCTGCGGCTCCGTAGAGTTCATTGAGGACCACGCCTCCTTCATCTACTGGAGCGGTAGTGCCCCAGTCCCGCAGATATGTGCCCTTGGAGTTGTCCTCTCCGATGCTGCCCGGCATAAATATCACCCACAGCGCATCGCCGTCGCTCTTGCGTCCGAGAGTCTGGACTTTTGCGGGGTCATCACTTTCATCGAACTTGGTGAAATTCTCTGCCGTGGAGGAATTGTCCAGCAGGTCTATCGACTCTCCCTTGGAGTTGAAAAGTTCGAGAAGGAATCCCTTGGTCGCAGAAAGCCCGAACGACGGTCCGTCGGCAGGGTCGGTACTCTTTGCCGTGAACACTATCACTTTCCCGGCCGGGAGCTTCACGGACGGCATATCCCATTTGTCTCCCCCGTCCTTGGTCATCGAACATCCGCCGAGGTCGATTTCCTCCTTGCCGTAGTTGTAGAACTCAATCTGCTTGGTCTGGGGGCATACCTCGTTTATGACCAGAGTCTGCTTCACTTCCACCTCCGGAAGCGGCCCGTCATAGACATCGTCTTTCACGCAGGACACCGCGAACAGAGCCGCAGCGGCCGCAAACATCAAATATATCTTTTTCATATCCGTATTTTCTCTTTGGTAATCATATATTCCATAAGTCTGTCGGGGGTCAGAAGGCCACCTGGAAGCGCATCGCGATCATATGGTAGTCAACTCCAGCCTTGCCCTTTCCCGCAACGACATAGCGGTAGTCGGAGGTAGGCTTGCCGTCCTTGTCGTAGCCGACATAGAGTTTGCCCTTGCCGTTGGCATAGCGGTCGTTGTTGTTGTACTGGTAGTTGATGGCGAACTTCACGTTCTTGGTCGGGTAGTAGTTGATGCCGACCGTGTAGGCCTCGGCCGAACCTCCGAAGTAGTCTGCGGTGTTGAAGTCACAGAACTCATAGCGGAATGCGAGCTCGATGTCCCCCCAGTTGCGGCCCGGGGTGATCCTGGTAGGTTTGCTGCCGACCGGGTCATAGTTCTGGCGGCCTCCGAACAGCAGGTAGGAAGCCTGTGCGTACCAGCCTTTCGCCCACTGCGGGCCCTTGTCGTTGACGCTCCGGTCGAGGTAGGCTCCGCGGGCGATATATGCGCCCTCATAGCGTATGCCTCTCCAGTGGCCGGCAAGCTCCGCCGTCCAGAGAAGTTCGTGGTCCATTCCCGTGATCTTGTCGGTGTCAAGATACTTTTTCCGGTTGACGGAGGTGGAGTTGCGTGAGCTGTAGCGCGCCACCTTATATCCGTCGGTGGAGCTGATCTGCGGCTCGCGATAGGAGAATGCCCCGCCGATGTGGAGGCTCGCATCATTGAACTTGAACAGCGGACGGAACACGACCTTGCCCGTGTAGGAGAATCCCATATTGCGGCCGAAGTCCTTGTTGTTGTCCTCGAAAGCCGTCTGCTCCTCCGAGCCTTTGAGTTCAGGTCCTGAAACGCCGGCCGAGAGCCAGATCCAGTTGTAGGAATAGGTGGCGTTGATGCCGAGGTGGCGTGAAGGGGCAAGCGATGTCACCATAGGGCGCTCCATAAACATCAGGTAGCGGGAAGTGGTGTTTCTCTGGATGGAGAAGTTTTCCTTGAAGTTGCCGGCCTTGATTTCCAGACCAGGGACTCCCGTGAATGCGAGAATGGCGTCCTTGAGTTCCGGGATGCCGCTCGTCCAGTCAGTGTCGATTTCTCCGTACCAGTTCTTGCCGAGCTGGGCCTTCACCGCGAAGCGTGCGCGGCGGATGTTGGCTCCGTAGCCGATGTGGTTGGAGTTTTCCTTGCCGTCAATGGTCTTGGAGCAGAAATCGGGAGCTCCGAAATAGACGGCGGCATCTCCCTGGATGCGGATGTCGAACCACATCTTGTAGTCGATTTTCTTGGCCTGGAACACCATAATGCCGTCCTGGACAGTAGCCTGCGCCGGCACGGACTCGACTTTCTGGCCGTACTGGTTGTACTCGGCCTCTTCCTCCGGCATAGTCTGCGCCGACAGAGTGACAGCGGTGCAGAGCAGGGCGATCATAAATGAAATTCTTTTCATAAAAGTGGATTTTAATTAGTGTGGTTAGCTGTTGTCTGTTGTGTCAGTGTTATGCTGTTATGAGGATAAAGTGTGCAGTCAGATGCTTTTCACGAATCCCGTCAGGCTCTCCTTCCGCCCCAGCCCCAGCTTCGTGCGGAGGCGGTGGCGGCATATCTCCACGCTTTTCGGGGATATGTTCATAAGGACGGCGATATATTTGGAAGAGAATCCGAGTCTGAGCAATGTGGTCAGCCGTCTCTCCTGTTTTGTCAGATTGGGGTATTTCTCCTGCAGGCGCACGGTGAAGTCCTTGTGCAGCTGCTCGACCTGTGTGTAGAAGCCGTCTATCTCGCTGGAGAAATTCATCCTCAGGCTCAACTCCGTGGAGACCCCGTGCAGAGCCTCCGCCTTTTTCTCCGGGTCCTGTTCATTCTCCGCGTCCCTGACCATCCCGTAGATTTTTTCGATGAATTCTTTCTGCTCGCTGATGCTCATCGCGATGTTCATCACCTCCCTGTGCTGCAGTTCAAGATGGTTGCGGAGGTACTCGTTCTCCAGACGCATTGTCTTGAGTTCCATCACATTGACTGCACGCCTGTTTTCATTCAGGCAGTCTTCGGCCTCCGTCAGGGCGCGGGCGGAACGGCGGTATGAGAGGAAAAACCGTACAATCACGGCGCTCAGAACCAGCACTGCCAGAACGGACGCCGCTATCACGAGCGAAAGGAACACTGCGGAGGAGGTGTCGATAGCCGACGGATGGAGAAGAGCCGAAGCGAAATATGCAAATATGAATCCGGCCGCCGGCACCGCCACTGCGGCGACAGCTATCCGGAACTGCTCCGAGCGTTCCATCACCGCATTGTTGCGTCCTATGCCGCATCCCGCAAGAGCCGAGAACGCGAGGATGGACGGAGAGAGCGGTGTCGCCGCGCAGCCGAAGAGTGAGGCTACGGCCCCGGAGGAAAATACGAACGAGGTCAGTGTCACGGCAATCATTATCGAGAGAGATGACTCCGGGCTCACATCGAATGCGCTTTCATTCAGAGGATACAGCGCACGCTTCACTACTGGGCGGGACAGGAAGCAGACAGCGATGAGGGCAATCAGCAGAGTCTCTCGTGAAAAGCCCGGCATTCCTCCCGGCTTGAAGAGACTTCCCGCATTGAGACCGGCGGCCAGCAGCATCAGAGCGGCTATGGAGGTGGATATATTGCCGACAGTCCACATACGGAGCAGATAATGTCGCTTGGATCTGTTCGAGATATAGCGGATGAGCGGCGATATGCCGGCAGCAAGCAGCATAGCTGCAAGAGCTGCGACAATCCACGCCAGAGGCAGACCCCAAAGACTGGAGGAGGCTCCGTCCACAAGCAGCAGATGTCCCGAGAGAGCTCCGGCGAGAGCCAAGACGAATGCAGGCCATCTGGTCAGCACCCTGCCAAGACCGAAAGCGGCAGCAGCCGAGACTGCGACCACTGCGAAATCGGCTGCGCTGAAGTCCCGGCTGTGGAGTCCGGCTTCAAAGGATCGGTCTCCGAGCGGCATCGGGGCGGAAAGCAGCACTCCGGCGCAGACCAGAAGCATTATCAGCAGGCGCAGCGTGTCCTTCCTGCCCATATAGCAGTTGGAGGCAGGGGAAAGGATGACGGAGAGCTCCGACAGGGAGAAAAGTATCCCGGCGACAATGACCGCGCCTATGTAAGCGGCTGAAGACATAGTCCCTGCGTCAGTTGGTCCTCTTGATAGCCATCACCGAGAGTTGATCGGCGACCTTTGCCGCCGCTGCGGAGAGTTCCTCTATATGCAGGGCGAAGTAGCGGAGATGGATCTTCTGGCTGAGTTTCAGAGTGTCCAGTTCGTGGAACACGTGTCTTTTGAGAGACTGTGCCTGCCTGCCCGTCTCGCTTGCATAGAAATACACCCTGTGTATACGGTCGAATATGACCTCGGGAGAGCGGAAATAGGCTCTCGCGGCCGGCACGGCCGTTTCCACCGCCTGCGTTGACAGTTCTGCGAGCTTGATGAAATCGGTGTTGAGTTCCACGGGGATGAAAGGCCGCTCCACATCGAACTGTTCGAGGTTGTTGCCGAGTTTCAGGATGATGTGCTCCACCCTCTCCAGCAGTCTCATTATGTCCCCTCGCATACGCACGAAAGCGGACTGGCGGTAGAGGTCGTTCTCTATCTCGCGTCTGAGCAGCTCCGCATCGGTCCTCAGCTGGAGGATTGTCCGGAGATTGTCGTTGAACGAGGGCGTCTCGTTGTAGAGATAGTTCTTCAGCCCCTCCTTGAACACGAGCTGGGCCTGATCCACCGTGTCGAAGATCTTGTCGATGTTCGCGATTGTCTTGTCTATCCGTCTTGTAAACATTCTGTCTGTCTCCCGTCTTTTGGGGCGGCCGGATGAAAAAGCCCCACGCTTTTGTTCAGCCGCCGCTGTTCTGCAAATATAGGAAAAGAGAAGTTCAGATTAAAACAAAGACTATAGTACTGGCGGAGTACTGCATCGGTTTGTTAAGTTTGTCTATATGTTTATATCATTGATTATCAAAAATGCTATTTTATTCTTGTAAAGATGATACGGAGTAACTTGTGGGTGTCATATAGTATTTTGTTAAGTTTTTCATCGTGCAGCCGCTGCGGGGAACGAGAAAATAAATTGTGAGAAATGCGGGAGATTTAGCAAATTTGCGGGACTTAAAAGTATGTGCATTATGAAAGTATTGCTTATCAACGGCAGCCCGCGGAAGGAGGGCAACACGGCCATCGCGCTCCGGGAAGTCGCCTCGGCGCTGGAAAAGGAGGGAATGGAAACTGAGATTGTCCACATCGGGCATCTGGACATACGCGGCTGCATAGCCTGCGGCAAATGCGGGAGTCTGGGCCGCTGTGTCTTCGATGACGCGGTGAATGAGGTGAGCGGCAAATTCGCAGAGGCGGACGGCATCGTCGTAGGCTCACCGGTCTATTACGCATCTCCGGTCGGGACTGTGCTTTCGTTCCTCGACCGGCTGTTCCAGTCTTCGCCGTTCGACAAGAGTATGAAGGTCGGTGCGGCGGTGGCGGTGGCACGGCGCGGCGGCACCACAGCGACATTCGACGTGCTGAACAAATACTTTTCCATCAACAATATGCCCATAGTCTCTTCCCAGTACTGGAACAACGTGCACGGAGCCGCTGCAGGAGAGGCGTTGCAGGATGCTGAGGGTCTGCAGATTATGCGCCAGCTGGGACGCAATATGGCGTTTCTCATAAAGAGTATAGCTCTCGGCAGGGAGAAGTTCGGGCTTCCAGCCCACGAGGAGCGCATCAGGACAAGTTTTATCCGCTAATCTTTAGTCGTTGCCGTTCGGGCCGGCAGCGGTGTCGCAGAGCATTCGCAGTCCTGTCCTGGCATCGTCCGTCAGTCCTTGAGGCAGCCTATTGGCACTACCAGCACCCCGTCAGAAGGTCGTTTGTAAGCATAATCACCGTTAGCGGTCAAGACCATCAGGAATGAAGGGTGGTTCATCCGTCCGGTATCAATTCTTTCTGACAGGTCAATCAGCGTTTTCGCCCCCTCGTTTATTGCAAATGCTCCGCCGAGCTTGATTTCAATGAGCCCATACCGCCCGTTCTGTAAATGAATGACTGCATCGCACTCAAGACCGGTTTTGTCCCGATAGTGGTAGACCACCCCGTCCAAAGGCTCGGAATAGACCCGTAGATCTCTGATAGCCAAAGTTTCGAAAATAAGCCCGAAGGTTTCCAAATCGTTCATCAGATCTTCCGGGCCTATGCCCAGGGCGGCAGTAGCGATTGACGGATCTGTAAAATATCTGGTTCCCGAGGTCCTGATGGCGGTTTTACTGCGGAGGTTCGGATTCCAGGCAAGGGAGTCCTCGATGACGAAGATTTTTCTCAGGGCATTGAGATAGGAGTAAACGGCATATTCCGTCAATGGCCGTTCTTCGTTGTTTGCGATGTCGGAGAGTATGGTTCCAATGCTCGCCTGGCTCCCCTGATTTCTGGCGTATGACCGCATCAGCCTTTTGGCCAGATCTTCGTTTCGCTCGACATTGTCCACTCTTGAGATGTCGTAGCTCACGACGGATTTGAAATACTCTTTCGCCAGCAGAAGCGCGGCTTGCGGATTCTTTTTCAATGTGGCTTTCGGCCATCCGCCGCGGCAGGCGAGGAATGCGATATCCTCCAGGTCAAGGTGACTTGTTCCTTCGACACTGTCCGAATTCTTGAAAAGATTCGACAAACTTACGTCGCCGGTCGATTCTCCCGACTCCCACAGACTCATAGTTCTGAGTTTCAAGCGTCCGATGCGTCCCGTTCCGGAATGAAAAATTTCCTCGCCGGTATCTTTCGGTTTGGCAGGCACGGCGGAGCCCGTAAGAATGAACTGACCATCCTCTTCCCGGTCATCCACTTCATTCCTTACCGCGTCCCAGAATTGCGGTGCAATCTGCCATTCATCAATCAGTCTCGGGGTTTCACCTTGCAGGAGATAGTGTATGTTTGTTCTTGCCATAGCAAGATTCTGCTCCCTGGTCTTTGAATCCGACATTCGCAAAATGCTGCCCGCCTGCTGCTTGGCCAGTGTGGTTTTACCGCAATATTTAGGTCCTTCGATGAGTACTGCGCCCATCGCGTCCAACAAGTCCGCCAAAATGCCATCGGCGACACGTTTTTTATAGTCAGCCATATCTGTTTATTTTATTCGATGCAAATATAGCGTTAATTTTTGAAAATCAAATATATAATATTATAACCGTCGAGGCGTTTGGCGGATTTCTATCGAGGCACTTGGCCGGTTTTCATCAAGGCGTTTGGCCAATTTTCATCGCGGTGTTTGGCTGAGTTCTATCGAGGCACTTGGCCGATTTTCATCGCGGTGTTTGGCCAGGAATGGCTCTCAGTTGTGTCGGTGTGCGGGACCGCAGCGGAAGACCAGTATCCGGGGCTTGGAGAAGAGGTCGCTGAAAACCTCCGTCTGCCCTGAATCCGAGAAGACGGCGGCAGTCTCGGCGGGAAGCGCCTCATTGATTTCCAATATGCAGGCCCCTCCGGGACGCAGAAGGCTTTTCGCCCAGGATGCTATCGCCCGATAGAAGACCAGCGGGTCATCGTCCGGGACAAACAGGGCGAGAGCCGGCTCGTGCTCCAGAACATTCCTCTGCATCAGGGCTCTCTCGGACTCGCGGACATAAGGGGGATTGGAGACGATGAGGTCAAACCTCTCCGCACAGAGCTCCGGATGTGCCGCCGCAAAGGCTTCGGGTCCTGCCGTCACATCCGCCTTGACGAAAACAGGGGAGTTCGGGAGATGCCGTGGCGATGCCGAATCCTGCCGGCAGTCGGGAGAGTCGAACTGCCCCTCCGCCACTTTCAGAGCGGCTTCGGAAATATCCACAGCCGTCACTTCACATTGAGGGACTTCCGCCGCCAAGGTCCACGCGATGCAGCCCGACCCCGAGCACAGGTCGAGAACCCGCAGAGGGCGGACAAGTCGTCCCACGGAGCCGCAGAGAGCGCTCCCGGCCGCTTCCCGCAGGAACTCTATCGCCTTGACACAGAGCTCTTCCGTCTCGGGCCGCGGAATCAGCACGGCGGGGGAGACATTGAAGCGCCTTCCGTAGAAAGTCTCGTAGCCGAGAACATACTGGACGGGCTCTCCGGCGCACAGACGGCCGACGGCAGCCGCAAAGGCCGTCACTTTTTCGGGCGGGACAACGGTGGCGGGCTCCGTCACGCGAAGATACGGCGGACAGCCGAGAATCTCAGCCTGCAACCTGTTCAGCAGCGTGTCCGCTTCGTGCCGATCCCGGAACACCCCGCCCAGCCTCTTTCTGGCGTCTATGCTCAATTCTCCAAGCGTCATCATTGTCGTTCAAAACCCGCGTAAAGGTAGCCATTTTTGGAAAACCGGCCAATAATCCTTATATTCGCAAAGATGTCCTCAAGGAAGACGAGGTCTCAACGGAATATGGGAGGAGCGACATACAATCCATTTGCCAAGCCTATCTATGTGATGGCGAAGCCGGCCGGCCCCCGCTGCAACCTTGCCTGCGAGTACTGCTACTATCTGGAAAAGGCCGGACTCGTGCCGCAGGGACAGCGTGGAGGACTGATGGACGATGCCCTGCTGGAGAAGTTCACCCGGGACTACATCAATGCCCAGACCACGCGCGAAGTTCTGTTCACCTGGCACGGAGGCGAGCCTCTTCTGCGGGATATGGATTTCTACAGAAAAGCCCTGAAACTCCAGAAGAAATACGCCTCGGGGCATATCATCGACAACTCGATACAGACTAACGGCACTCTGATAAACGAGGAGTGGTGCAAGTTTTTCCGGGCCAACGGCTTTCTGGTGGGAGTCTCGATAGACGGCCCCCGTGAATTCCACGACAGATACCGCCTCAACCGCGCCGGTGCTCCCTCCTTTGACAGGGTGATGCGCGGCATAGATCTGCTCAACCGCCACAGAGTGCAGTGGAACGCTATGGCCACGGTCAATGCCGCCAATGTCGGCCATCCTGTCGAGTTCTACCGCTTCTTCAAGGAAATTGACTGTCACTACATCCAGTTCACGCCGGTAGTGGAGAGGTTTTGCACGGCGGCCCCTCATCTGGCGAGTCCTCTCGACGGCGATGCCCGTCTCACGGGGTTCTCCATCACACCCGACCAGTGGGGCGACTTCCTGTGCAGTGTGTTCGACTGCTGGTGGCCGGAGGATGTGGGCAAACAGTTCATCCAGCTTTTCGACGCCGTTCTGGCCAACTGGGTGGGCCGTCCGCCGGGAATATGCACACTTGCGCGCGAGTGCGGCCACGCTGCCGTGATGGAGCACAACGGTGACATCTACAGCTGCGACCACTTCGTGTTCCCGGAGTACAAGCTTGGCAACATACTTTCTGACAGCCTGATAGAGATGATGTACGGACAGAGGCAACAGGCTTTCGGCCGGGCGAAGTCCTCCGACCTTCCTCGCCGGTGCAGGGAGTGCCGCTATTTTTTCGCCTGTCACGGAGAGTGCCCGAAAAACCGCTTTGCCGTGACCGGAGACGGGGAGCGGGGGCTCAATTACCTTTGCGGCGGCTATTACCGCTTCTTCGAACACTCAGCCCCGGCAATGGCCGAGATGCGGAGCCGGCTGGCCTCCGTCATATAATCCTTCGTAATTCCTTGTGCGGATAACCCCTCGTATGTGAATCTTTATATGAAAACCCTGTGACTATGAATAATTTGAGAAAACTGGCCGCCACAGCTGCCGCAGTCACGATGCTTGCTCCGGCGTTTGCCCTGACAGCGCAATCTCAGACCGGGAATCTCCGGACAGAAAATGTGCAGCGCAAGGCTGACGAAGTGGTGTGGGTGGATAGGGACGGAGTCCGGATACCTCTCCCTCCTCTGGAGCATCCGCGACTCTATCTTCGCAGCGGCGACATTCCCACTCTGAGGGAAAAGATGAAGACCCCCGACGGCAAGGCCATTCTGGCCAAACTGAAGAAAGCGGCCGTCCCGCGCAGCCGGGAGGAGGAAGCCAAGGCCACTGACAGGGGATTCCGCTACTATGCCCAGATGCGCGGAGTCACTTCCCAGGCCCAGCTGGATGCCCTCGCCTATCTCACCCGGGGAGATGCCGCCAGCGCGGACAGGGCCATCACCTCAATGCTGGACACCCTGAAAACCACCTCTTTCGGGACGAAAAACGACCTGTCGAGAGCCAGCGGCTCGATGCTTATGGTGGGCGCCATTGTCTATGACTGGTGCTACGACAGGATGAGCGATGCCGTGAAACAGGCATATATCCGCGAGTTCGTCCGCATAGCCGGGACTATGGAGTGCCACTATCCTCCGAAAAGGACGGAAAGCGTCACCGGACACGGCTCCGAATGGATGATTCTCCGCGATATGCTCTCCTGCGGCATAGCCATCTATGACGAATACCCCCAGATGTATGACTATGTCGCCGAGATGATTTTCCGGGACTATGTTCCCGTCCGCAACTACATCTATGCGGGGCGCAACTATCATCAGGGCACTGGCTATGTGACCGTGCGTTACCTCAACGACCTCAATTCCCTGTGGATTTTCGACAGGATGGGAGCGGGAGAAATCTACAGCCCGGAACAGCGTTTTGTCCTCTACGACCTCATCTATCGCCGCCGCCCCGACGGACAGGTGCTGCCTGCCGGAGACGTCAATCCCGCCAGACGGGAAAATCCGCAGACTTACGCTATGCCTGCGATGCTCGCCGCAAGCTACTGGAAAGATCCGCTTCTGATGTACGAGTATGAGCGGCGTCCGAGCGTAGAGACTCATATGCTCATCCTTGAACTGCTCTGGAGGGACTTCGACCTCAAAGGCAAGTCTCCGGAGGGACTGCCGTTGTCGAGGTACAGCGGGACACCTTTCGGATGGATGATTGCGAGGACCGGCTGGGACGGGGATGCCGCATTGGCTGAAATGAAGATAGGGGAGCACTGGTTCGGCAACCACCAGCATCTTGACGGGGGCACTTTCCAGATCTACTATCGCGGTCCCCTTGCCATAGACTCCGGCTCTTATCAGGGTTCGTCCGGAGGCTACAACAGCCCGCACAACAAGAATTACTTCAAGCGCACCATCGCCCACAATTCGCTGCTCGTGTATGATCCGTCCGAAAAGTTCGCGTGCTGGAACTACGGCGGGGCTGACAAGACCGAGTTCGCAGAGAATGACGGCGGACAGCGCATGCCTGGCGACAGGTGGGAAAGCTGCCGCAGTTTTGCTGACCTGCTGAGCGAGGACTACACTGTGGGTCAGGTGCTTGCGCACGGCTTCGGCCCGGATCCGATCCGGCCGGAATGGACTCTGCTGCAAGGTGACATCACTCAGGCGTACAGCCCCAAAGTCGAGTCTGCGAGGCGCAGCTTCGTGTTCCTCAACCTGAGGGAAGACGGCGGCGATGTCCCGGCCGCAATGGTCATCTATGACAGGGTGAAGTCATCTGACTCCTCTTTCCGGAAATACTGGCTTCTGCACAGCATCGAGGAACCGCAGACCGGAGCTTCGGAGTTCACTGTGGAGAGGACCGGGAACGGCGACAGCGGGAAACTCGTCTGTCGGGTTCTGCTGCCAGAAAGCGATGATCTGCATATGGAGAAAGTAGGCGGGCGGGGCAAGGAGTTCTATGTCTTCGGCAAGAACTGGCCGAATGCCGCCACAACGCGCCCCGACCCCTGCAATGAGAGGGGGGCATGGAGGGTGGAGCTGAGCCCTGTGACCCCGAAGAAGGAAGACTGTTTTCTCAATGTGATACAGCTGTCCGACAGGAGCGTCAGAAAAGGCCTCCCGGTGTCCCGAATCAGGGGTGAGGGCTCCGAGGGGGCCATTGTCGGTGACCGTGCGGTGGTGTTCGCCGGAGACTGCGGCCGCAGCGCCGAAGGCTATAGCTTCGAGATTGGCGCATCTGCGGCAAAGTTCCACAAGACCAGAAGATTCCAGTTGCTGGCCACCGGTCTGGCGGAGGGCGAGTGGAGAGTGGAAAGGGACGGCAGGCCCGTGGGGCGCTTCAGTGTGAACGGGTCCGACGGCACGATCTATATTCCCGGGGCTTCCGCAGGGAAATATGCCTTTATTCCGGAACGGCTTTGAGATGTCTGCGGCGTTCCGGTCCAGGCGTGGTCTCAAGCCAGTGCCGCAGTATGGAGCGCATCTGTTCCAGCACAGGAGCATAGGCGGACTCGACGGCCAGATTGACCATTTCGAGACGGTCGCCGCGCATATCATACAGCTGCTCCCGGTAGAGTCCCTTGTCGTAGAGGACATATTTGTAATCTCCGGTGCGGATCATCCACCCGGCAGTGCCGGCGGTCTGCTTGAAATTGGTCTCCGTGATTATGTATTCCGGTCCTTCGTCCCGGAGGGCGGCGGCTTCCGCAAAACTTCTTCCACGCCTGCCGGCAGGCACTGACGCACCTGTCCATTCGCAGACGGAAGGCATCAGATCTATCCCGTTGTTGACAAGTGCGGAGCTGACCTTTCCCGCGGCTTTACCTTTCGGGAGACACACGATCAGAGGCACGTTGGCGACTTCCTCATAGAGAGCGGTCTTCTGGTTCCAGCGGTGCGCTCCCGCTCCGTCTCCGTGATCCGATGTGAATATGACCACTGTGCTGTCCCAAAGTCCCTGGCGGTCGATCTCGTCGATGATTTTCCCGATTTCGGCGTCAACCGCCTCCACAAGGCGGAAATAGGCGTTGCGATAGACTCTCCAGTCATCCGGACTGTAATCGACCGACGGGTAGAGCGAATAGTCCCGGGACTGCTCATACCGGAGGACGGCGGCATCGTACGGAGCCCGTTCAAAATTCGCGGGCAGGTTGGGACAGTCGCCGGGAGCGGCGGCCGGGGTCGGAATATATGGTGTCTTCTGACCGCGCGCAAACTCGCAGATGTTGTGGGGATTGACGAACGAGGCCACCAGGAAGAACGGCCTGGAGTCCCCGACGCGCCCCCGGAGATAGTCCACACAGGCCTCGGCGACTCCCGGATCTCCGTTGTCGCGGATGTTCTTGAATCCGAACTCCCCGTCCGGGATGCTGATGGTGTTCAAGTGCCATTTCCCGGCGTATGCGCAGTCGTAGCCGGCATCCGCCACCACCTGCCCGAGAGTGTCGTGTCGGAGTGAGTCCGGCAGAGCCTTCTCATTCACATCCATCCCTGTCCGCGAGGGCATATATCCCGTGAACATCGCGGCTCTGGAGGGACCGCTCAACGGCATAGCGCAATACGCGTTTTCGAAGCGCACTCCCCGCTCGGCCAGTCTGTCCATATTGGGTGTCCTGACATCTGAGCATCCTGCGCATCCCATAGCTCCCGCCCATTGCTGGTCGGTCATTATGTATATGACATTCGGCCCGGGGTGTTTCCCGGCCGTTTTCCCGCAGGCCGCGGTTTCTCCGCACACCGTCCCGAGGGCTATCGTCGGCACGGTGGCGATGGACAGCATCAGCAATCTCTTGTCGCAAGTCATTTTCTCAATATATCTTTTGATTCAACCGTTCTGTCTTCTTAAGCCTTAGGCCGGTTCTTCCTTATTCCACCCAGATGGGGGAGGTCCAGAGCCATTGTCCGTCCTTCTGGCGGACACGGACATAGTACCAGTCAGAGTCGCTTTCCTTTTTGTTGTCCTCCATATAGTGCTCGATGTTCAGGCAGGACTGCGGCATCGCCCGGTTGAATAGCACCGCTTCGCTCAGCCATCCGCGCATAAAGTGGCTTCTGCCCCCTTCGAGAAGCTCCGCCAGGGAGTGGCTGAGTCTGACTCCGTTGAAATCGGAGATGACACGGCCGTCGAGAGGCATCTCCACATCGAGAATGACCGCCTGAGTGGCCGGAGTGGTGGTGTTCGGGTTCTTGGAGGTGTAGAGTTCAAGCTCCGCCGACTGGTCGGTGACCCTGTGTATGCGGTTCACGTGGGTGTGGAACTCCGTCTCGCCCTCCTGCGGAGAAGTGAATGCCGCTCCTCTGAAGCAAGGAGTCACCGAGAGAATCCGTCCCCTGTCTATGCTGACGGCCCCGTTCCAGGACACATATTTCTCTTCCCTGTTCCAGCCGTATTCCATCTTGATCTTGCAGCGGATCATCCCTGACGGCTCATAGACAGGGAGATGCGGCCCGTTCATCCTGGCGATCAGACGCCCGTTCTTGATGATGTCCACATAGTCTATGCAGCTTTCCGCCGCCACATTGACATAGATCCGCCGCCTGTTCCCGGAGGTGACATCTCCCATCAGCGCGTTGTTGATCCGGAAATCCACCGAAATCTTGTCTCCGGTGGCGCAGCAGGTGTGGCGGCTGCGGAGTCCGTCCCAGATCCCGTCACGGGTGAGATCCGCCGAGAGCACGCCCACACGGCCGTCTCCGTAGCTTCCGGGATAGCCCGAATGCTGGTCGGTGGAGCCGATGATTCCGAATTTATGTCCCTGTTTCAGGCCGTAGAGGATAGACCCTTCCCAGTTCCGCGGACCCATATCGTGCAGATAGGGGTAGTCTCCCATATCCCCCTCGGCGAGCCCGTGGCGCGAATACATCTCCACGAACGGAGTCTGCTCCCCCTCGCTGAAATACTGCCAGTTGTAGCCTCTGTAGCCTGTCTGGTAGCCCATATGGTGCGGGGTGACGAATACTTCCTGTCCCCTGAACTTTTCCTTCCAATCCTCGATGGAACTGCACTCGACCAGCGGAGCGTCCAGAGCCTTGTGCAGAGCCACGTGGTCGCCGTAGATCAGGCTGTGAGCCTCGTAACCGATGAAAGTGAGGAACTTGCCGGGACGGTTGTACTCTCCGGTCATCGCCCTGTATTTCTCATAGCCTCCCTGACGAAGCCGCCTGAAGGCGTCAGTGTGATAGCCTATCACCCATTCGAGGCGGGGCTCGTTGCGCAGAAGTTCAATGTCCGGCCACATCGCGTGCGGAGTGACGCTCACGAAGTCCAGCTGCTCTGTGGCGGCCTCGAAAGCGTCCCGCATATCTCCGTGACCGTATGTGATATTGCAGTGGTTGTGCAGGTCGCCCCAGTACAGTTTCAGGCCGCTTGCTTCCGGGACAGCCTTTCCTCCCGAGGACGGGGTGCTGCAGGACTCAAGCAGACTCCCCGTGGCCGCCAGTCCCATAAGCGACCATCCCGATGCCTCTAAAAATTTCCTTCTGTCCATTGTGTCTGTGTTTTATGCGGTTGATTCGGTTGATTCGGTTGATTCGGTTGATTGCGACTATATGTCCGTGCCGGTCTATTCGGCCTTTCGGGTCATATACCTCCTGTCCCCCTTGAAGAGGACTTTCTCCCTCTCGCAGGGGTCGCTGTCTCCGTACTGCCTCTGGACGGAAAGCAGCAGCGAATGCAGGGAGTCTCTGACTGGAGCATAGGCCGGGTCATCATAGACATTGTGCATCTCTTCCGGGTCGGCGGTCTCGTCGTAGAGCTCCCAGCTGTCGATGTCATTGTAGAAATGGATCAGCTTGTGGGACTGCGTCCTTATGCCATAGTGGCGTTTGACCGAATGTTCCGCCGGATATTCGTAGTAGTGGTAATAGACAGCCTTTCTCCAGTCATGCGGAGTCTTGCCTCCGTTTTCCAGCACCGGCAGCAGGGACTGTCCCTGAATGTCCTCCGGTATCTCCACTCCGGCGCAGTCAAGCAGCGTCGGAGCGAAGTCGATGTTCATACACAGGGCGTCGGACACGCTTCCCGGGGCGACGGCTTCCGGCCAACGCACCAGAAGAGGCATTCTCTGGCACTCCTCGTACATAAATCTCTTGTCGAACCAACCGTGCTCCCCGAGGAAGAATCCCTGATCGGAGGTATAGACTATGATGGTTTTGTCGAGATCCCCGCTTTCCCGGAGGCAGTCCAGTATCCGGCCGATGCTTTCATCGACGGACAGCACCGTCGCGAGGTAGTCTCTCATATATTGCTGATACTTCCAGCTTGTGAGTGCCCGCCCTTTCAGCTTGCCGCTGCGGTACTCGGCGATTCTTCCTGCATAGACCGAATCCCATTTGTGGCGCACATCCTCCGGCATACGGAAATACACCTTCGACAGCCGGTTGTCGGGCTCGGCTTCCAGCTCCTCGCGGGTCATCAGCTTCAGATCCCAGTCCTCGGTGAAGGTCTTTTCTATGCTCATATCCTGCTGCGGGGCTGCCAGGCAGCGTCCGGAGTAGTCGTCGAAGAGATTGTCAGGCTCCGGAAACACCCTGCCGTTGAATTCTCCGAGATGTTCCGGCGCCGGCATCCAGTTGCGGTGAGGGGTCTTGTGCAGACACATCACGCAGAAAGGCAGGCTCCTGTCCCTGTTCCTGAGATACGAGACGGTCTTGGAGGTGATGACGTCGGTGACATATCCCTGTTCCGTCACCGCTTTCCCCATTTCGGAAAAATCGGGGTTGTAGTAGTCACCCTGTTCCTCCTGCCCCGTCAGGATGCTCCAGTAGTCGAAGCCCTGCGGCTCGGAGATGAGATGCCATTTGCCTATCACCGCAGTCTGATACCCGGCCTGACGCAGCAGTTTGGGAAAGGTCTGCTGACTTCCGTCGAAGCTGCTGGCGTTGTCGGTGAATCCGTTGACGTGGCTGAACTTCCCTGTGAGAATGCAGGCTCTCGACGGTCCCGAGAGGGCGTTTGTGGCATAGCAGTTCTCAAAGCGCATCCCCTCGTCGGACAGACGGTCCATATTCGGGGTCTCGATGAGGCGGCCGCCATAGCAGGACATAGCCTGTGTGGTGTGGTCGTCCGTCATTATAAACAATATGTTCGGCCGGGACGGCTGTTTGCCGCCGCAGGATCCGAGTGCTGCCGCGAGCGGGAGGAGAAGCAGCGGTGCAGCTCCGGAGGCCGCTTTTCGGAAAGTGTTACCGGTCATCATAGTCGGTGTGAATCAATTATGCATCAAATGTTTCCGTCGTGCCGTCACTGCGGCTCCGCAGGCTGTCACTGGAGCTTGTAGACGAGCTTCACCTTTTTCCCCTTGCCGACTTTCACCTCAAGTGACAGACCGCTGTTGCTGAAGCCACGGTCGGTGAATTTCGCGGAAATGTTCTCATAGCCGGCTTCCTGTTTCGGGTGAATGACCGTGATGAAGCGCACAGGCTCGTTCCCCGCTTTCTTCGCATTGAAAGACACGCACATACGCTTCACTTTCTTCATATAGGACGGCGACTGCCATCCTTCCTCCTTTTTCATACTCATCCCGTCCGGGCCGAAACAGCGGAACATAAAGTTGCTGTCATCCTCGAATTCGGAGTAGAAAGTCATATCCTCGCGGCTGTTCGGGATCTTGCCCCTCGGCATCTGCCAGTTGAGGTTCACCCAGCCTTTTCTCTGGCCGGATGCTTCATCCACGATGACGAAATACTCCCCGCCCACGAAGAATATCGAGCGCCTGTGGATCAGCCCCGGATAGCTCGGATGCTCAGTCACCAGAATCTGCACGTCCCCGTCCGGTTGCCAGAGCAGAGTCTCGGAGGCCACCTTGTCCACATCCTTGCCGTCCATAGTGAGCGTGTTGTGGTGGCAGGTCGCGCGAAACCATTGTCTCCATGCCATAATCTCCGGGTCTTTTCCCTCATAGACATACGAGCCTGAGTCCTGGAACAGGCATTTCCCGTTGTACCAGAGCTCGAATGTTCCGAAATCCGGCTGCGCGTGCCATTCACCCGCCGGGCCGGCCTTGACATCCATCTGCAGGGCATCCATTCCCCAGCCGTTGCGGAACACATAGAATCCCGAGTCGTTGAAGCCCTTCGAGAGATAGTCGGGATGCGCCCCCTCAGCCCCCTCGGTCGCATACCATCTGATGGCCGCATTCTCCGGGAACACCTCCGCCCACTGCCGGAAATGCTTGAGCATCTCCTTTTTGCCGGTGATCTTGGCGTCGCTGAAACAAGGATTGGTGCAATCGGGGTACATAGTGTTGACGTACCACATAATCATACTCTCCACGGCATCCTGATAGGACTGTGGAAAATCATTTCTGAATCCGTTGAGATCCGCCACCCTGAGGGATTTCAGGAAAATCTCGATGGTGGCGAGATGATAGTGGGGGTCGAGTTCGAAGTGACCTCCGTCCGGCAGCACCTGCACTTTGACCTCCCTGTTGAGGATGTCCACGCCGCTCTGCCTCCACTCGGCCGCTTCTTTGAATTCCGGAAAGAAAGAGCCGGCATAGAGCATTCTCTGCGCCTCGAACAGGAGATGGTTGCCCTGCTTGGACCAGTTGCCCATAATGTGGACTGCGTGGCGGTGGTAGTTCACCAGAAACTCGGTGAGAAACTCCGGAGTGAAGTACGGCGAATCCACGAACAGCTGGAACTGGAGGCACTGATCCTGTATCCTGTGGCTGACCTCCAGCGGTCTCCAGGCAAACCTCGCGTTTTCCTTGTCGGACTGTGGGTTCTTCCTGATCCAGTCCATATATTCCAGCACCCACTCTTTCGCGTATTTCTCGTCGCCGCTCACCCTGTAGGCATAGCCCATCGGAGTGAACCATTTGTGGCGGTGAAGCTGCCAGCGGAGCTCGTTGTCCTGCACCGGCCAGTATTTCCAGTCTATGTCTTCCCCGTAGTTGAACGACGGCTGATAGCCGTAATGCACGAAGAATGTGTGATTGAGCGCGTCATCGGCCCACTGCTGCTGTTCCTTGTTTATCCTGACTTTGGAGACGTCGCGGATTTCGGGAGTGCGGATGTCTTGTCTGGCGCGGTAGTATTCAAGCAGGTCGCAGGCGGCGGCCGCATCGTCGCCTTTTCCGTGATCGGCCTTGACCTTTTCGAGACCGGGACGGTCCAGATCGAGCAGGTCGAACACTTCTGCCCGCAGTTCCTGCGCCCGGACGGATGACACGGAGGCGACAAGCAATGCTGATGCGGGAAGAAGATATTTTGCAGGAAAGATATGTTTCAATATATTCATAACCATATATCCGTTAATGCTTTACGTATCTTGTGAGGGCTTCGAGGAAATAGTAGTCGGCATAGTTCAGCGGCACATCGATTTCCGAGCCGTGAGCGAGAGAACCTGTCGAATGCTTGAGTATGAAGCCGCAGTTCGTTCCCGGGGCGGCAAGATATTCCGGAGAGGAAAGGCTGCGCAGCAGGGTCCCGGCGTAATCGGCGTATTTCCCGCCGTCCGGGACATAGCCGCAGAACTCGAGCAGAGCCGATGCCGTGATTGCTGCCGCGGACGCATCTCTCGGCGTTTCATCGCCTTCCGGAGCGTCATAATCCCAATATGGGATCCTGTCTTCAGTACGGACTCTCGACATTATCATATCCGCGATCTTCCGGGCGAAATCGAGGTATTTCGTGTCACCGGTTTCACGATAGCATACGGTGTACCCGTACAGTCCCCAGGCCTGGCCTCTCGCCCAGACGGAGCCGTCGCTGCGTCCCTGGAAGGTCTGCCGGGTCTCCACGCTGCCGTCGTCGTTGTAGCTCACCACGTGCCAGCTGGTGCAGTCGGGGCGGAAATGGCACTCCATAGTCTTGTCCGCGTGGCGGATGGCAATTTGTCTGTATTCGGGGTTGCCGGACAGTTCCGAGGCTTTGAAAAGCAGTTCGAGGTTCATCATATTGTCGATGATGACCGGATAGTTCCACTCTCCGAAGTCCCAGGACCGGATGGCACCTACCTCTGGGTTGAAGCGTGAGGCGAGGTTGTCCGCCGTGCGGAGAATCACAGTGCTGATGGAGTCCGCCGGTGCGAGCCTCGCGGCATTGCCGTAGCTGCATCCTATCATAAAACCGAGGTCGTGCGTTCCCCTGTACCGGCTGATCGGGTAGAGCAGGTTGGTGTATTCCGCGGCGTAGGCTTTCAGTTGTTCGTCTCCGGTGAGTTCGTAGGCGAGCCAGAGGGAGCCCGGGAAGAATCCGCTCGTCCAGTCATAGATGCCGCAGGTCTTGAGTGTGCCGACCTTGTCCGGGGATGGGTTGGGACGGAGTGAATCCACTCTGGAGAGCACTTCCGGGCCTATCTGCTGCACGAGAAAATCCAGATTCCACGCCGAATGTATCGATTTCGGGAGACGGCCGGTCCCCTCAAGCAGGGAAGCGGTAGCTTTCAGCTGCGATGATGCGGTGTCGACGGAGTGTTCCATCCATCCGTTTTTGTCTGCGGTGCAGGAGACGAGGGAGAGTGAGAGCGCTGCGGCTGCGAATATCGGCAGTTGGCGCGACATAGAGATGTTCAGCATTATCAATTGTTGTAAAATTATTGTCGGTTATTGTGGATTCGTCCGGCTCCGGCCTTATTCACGGCCCTCCGGAAGGGCGGACAAGTGTTCCGTGACGGCGGGCGGTTCCCATGGACAAAGTTAGCCACACTTTCTTTCAGCTCTGCGCATTACTGTCGAATCTTTGTGAAGAACTGTGGAAAATACCTCAATTTTGTCCAAAATTGTGCAAGAATTTTTCATAGATGCAGCTTGTCTGCAAAAATTTAGCATATTTTTGCACAAAATTGACACTGTCTGTAACATTACTGAAACAAGACGCGACAAACGCAGTATCCGGCGGCGGATAGTTGGCGTAAATTTGTATGTGGTAAGGACCACATAAAATGATACTACTGATGAAAAAGTTTTTCCTTCTGCTTTTACTCTCCTGCTGTGCCGCGGTCGGATGCAACAAGGATGTGTTTACCGAAAAACCGATAGGCGACACCGATCTGTATCCGTCATCCCGGATCGGAGATGCGGACGGTCTTGACAAAGATGTGTTCCCGCTTCTGGATCTCGACTGCACAGGGCTTGAAAAAGTCAAGCAGTATTACGAGGCCGGCGACCTCTACAACGCAGGACAGAGCCTTCTCGAATACTGGAGAACGCGTCCGGTCTATAATCCTTCGACCGACATTCTCACTCCCTCAGCCACCGCAAGCGAGCAGAACATAGCTGCACAGGCCACTTCCGAGGGAGGCTGGCGCTTCCAGGTGTACAACTATGTCGAAGAAGGCACCGCGGGCTCCGGGACGGAGAAATACTGGTCCTTCGCCGGAGAAGACGGGAAAATCAACTGGGAGACCCTGCCGAATTCACTTGCCTCCGAGACCGAGTTCAAACTCCAGAAACACCGCCTCCAGTGGATGCTGCCGCAGGCAAAGACCTACAAACTCACAGGAAACGAGAAATACATTCTCGCGTGGATTGAGGCGTGGAAGTCCTGGAACGAAGCCTATCCCGTGCCGGAAGGCGCCACATCTTCTATGGAATGGTGTCAGCTGCAGCCTTGTACGAGAGTGGCGAACCTGCTGGACGCCCTCCCTTATTACGCCGCTTCGGAGAATTTCACGGCGGAAGTCCTCACCTACACTCTGCATACGCTCTATGACCACATAGAGTCCATCCGCAAGAACCTTTTCGCCGATGCCACAAGCAACATCCGCCTCTCGCAGGAACAGACCCTAGCGGAGGCCGGCATATTGCTGCCGGAGTTCAAGCAGTCAGAAGTATGGTTCAACGAAGGGATTGCAGCAGTTACCGCTCAACTTTCATCACAGTTCAACGAGGACGGAGTACACAACGAGTTTGATCCAAGCTACCACCTCGCTGCAGTAGCGGACTTCATATCAGTATATAAGACAGCGCAGCTCAACGGAAAAGTTTCCGAATTGCCTTCCGATTATGCAGAGGGACTGCGCAAGGCTGCCGCTTTTATCAAGGACATAATCTATCCTAACTACTCGATAGACAACTTCAACGACACCCGCTCGATCAGGATGACCAAGAGCGTGCTTCAGCGCAACCTCCGGCAGTACTCCGAGCTCTTCCCGGACGACGAGCAGCTCAAATGGATGGCGACCGGCGGGACTTACGGGAAAAGGCCGGAGACCTCTCTCATAACCTACCCCGTGTCAGGATATTATATGATGCGAAACGGCTGGACTCAGAACTCTGTTATGCTCATCCACAAGAACTGCTATGACCCTGTCTGGAAGGGGCACAACCAGAGCGACAACGGCCACATCGGCCTCTATGTGAACGGCCGCAGTTTTCTCCCGGACGCCGGATGCTACTCCTACAGTGGCAGCGACCGCACTAGCTATGCTTCGTCAGAGATGCACAATACGATCACCAAGAACCAACAAAGTTTCACCAAGCGTGCAGGCAAACTCCTGAAAACGGAGAGCACTACTGGATACGAGGTTCTGGTGACTGAAAATGAATCATACGCTGACTTGACACACCGCAGAGCGATATTCTTCGTGGACAAGCGCTATTTTGTGGTAGTGGATGAGGCCTACGGCGGATGTTATGACACTCCTATAAATCTCAACTTCAAACTATGGGGAGGTCAGAACAAGGATGCATCGGGATATCCTGAAAGCGGCAAAGCCTATACAGTAATCGACAGTTATG
Source organism: Lachnospiraceae bacterium (assembly GCA_963640185.1). Classification (GTDB taxonomy): domain Bacteria; phylum Bacteroidota; class Bacteroidia; order Bacteroidales; family UBA932; genus Cryptobacteroides. Next base: position 34,048 of record CAVHXU010000014.1, read on the forward strand.
AGAACAACGCCTACGGAGCGCATTCGACTTTCAGCGACGGCAACAACCTCCTGATCAAATCATTCTCCGAGACCTCTGACAACATCTCATTCGCCAACAATACAGGCTACTACTCCAATGAAATCGGACAAAGAACCCAAAGATACTGGTACAGGCTCAATGTCGATAAAAAGGAGGGGAAGGCCGTGCGCTTCATCTCCGTACTGCTCCCGTACAGCGGGAATTTCGAGGCTAACAGCGTCAGTGCCGAATTCACGGACAACACCGCAGCTGCAGCGGGGACATTCCACGAGGACGGAGTTTCCCTCAAGGTCACCGTCAACGGCGAGTCCCGGACTCTGAGCTACAAACTCTAAGTTCTAAGCTCTAAACTCTAAAACCCAAGCTCTAAGTTCTAAACTCTAAAGCACAATGACAAAATCGATAATCAGACAAATCCGCAATGCAGTTATCGCAGTGACGGCGGCTGTCTCCGCAGCGTCCTGCACCGCGCAGCTGACGGACACCGGAGCGTTTGCGCTCTACTATCCCGGCATCACCGACATAGGGCCGTCCACCAATATGGACCTCAGCCCGAGCTGGCACGGAGGCACGCCGTCGGACTTTGAAGTCTGTCGTGTCGTGTTAGAAGGGCAGAAGGTCACCACGGACTGCTTTTCGGTAGAGGCATCGACCGGAGTTTTCCAGATCCGCAACAGTGCCTCTCTCTCAGTGGGAAAATACACGATAGGCATAGCCTGCAAAGTGAACGGCAGCAGGTGCGAGTTCCCGGAGGCGATTACGGTCAATATGATGAAGCCTGTTCCGGACGGCATCACCGTCACCCCCGACAAGATCACTCTCACGCTCTCGCAGGTAACATCCAGTACAGAGGAGGAGTTGCCTACGGCGCAGATAAGCACCGAAGGGGAGCACATCTCCATAAAGAACTATCTCATCTCCTCTGTCCGCAGGGACGGGAACGCGGTGGAGGACTGGGACGGCTTCTTCAGCATCGACAAAAGCGGAAAGTTCAGCATCCTCAGGAACGGTTCGTTCAAGCCGGGCATCTATGTCTTTGACTTCAAGCTCACCACTTTGGTCGTGGGGGCTGATTCCGAGGACGGAATATTCACCGACGCACTCACAGTGGAAATCACATCCCCGCCCGTCGCGCTCGCATATTATCCGGCGGCGGTCAAGGTGGAGCAGTACAACGCCTACACGAGTGCGGAACCCTCTTTCACCGGCTCGGTGACTGGTCTTGAGTTCAGCCTTAAGGCAGTCTATCCGGAGACCGACAAAGTTTCCATAGACCCGAAGACCGGAGCAATCACCCTCGCCGCGGACAATGCTTTGGCCATAGGCGATGACATCACGGTGTCTGTCACTGCCACAAACGACTACGGCAGCGCAGATTTCGACCAGTGCCTGAAAATCTCCATCGTGGAATATATCGCCCCGATAACGATGTTCTCCTACAGCGACACCACTGTCTGGGAGGGAACAAAAGTGCAGCTCAAGCCTCTTGAGCAGGACGGCGACGAGGTCATCTATTCATTTGTGGACCTGCCGGAAGCCGTTTCCGCGCTCTCAATCGACGAAATCACCGGAGCCATCAGCGTGAAGAAGGGCAACACCATCCCTCTGGGTGACTTCAGCATCAAGGTGAAGGCCGAGAACGCCAAGGGCTCGATAACCGCTGAGTTCAAATGGACCGTGATAGAGAACCCTTACGCCTTCACCTATGTCAGCTGGGGCAACAATCTCGCTCTCACTCCGGAGACTGACTATGCGAGCCAGCATCGCGTCTCCGTCACCGACCCGCAGGAGATACCGGTCGTTTCTTCCGACATAAAGGAGGGAATCGAAGCCATATTCGAGATCAGCGGAGGAAGCAACACTAACTGCGCGACAATTGATCAGACAACAGGTCGAATCGCCACAGTTCCGTCCACATTCACCAATGTAGCAGACCGCAGGGCGCATTTCGTCTTCGTCAAGGTGACTACAGGTAAGGGAACTTCCGGAGAAACCGTCGTGAAGATACCTATCTTCTTCGACTTCAACACTCCGAGAACCGAGGGAGGCTACAGTATAGAATACACCCCGTTTGCCATCAAGTGCAACCCGAAGAACGGAGTCACCTCCGCCGCCCCGACGATAAAGAACAACGGCGAGGTTCTCTCCGGAGACGGCTTGAAGAACATCACTATGGACTTCCGCCGCTCGTTCAACTATTGGAATCTCAACGGTCCGTCCGCCCATAAGAACGGAGCTCCGAATGCCGACCAGACCACCTTCCTGTCCAAAGTCTGGGCAACCTATTACGCGGCCATCAATGTCGCATATAATTCCGGTTCGCGAGACCCTATATCAAGCTATGGAAGGCCGCCGCACATTGCGAAAACCATAGGCTACATCCGCACGCAGGATCTGGCGCTCTATGTCGCTCCGGAGAAGTTCCTCGATGACAGCGGCTACGCCAACGGCATATTCACGGGGCAGATAACGTTCAGTGCCACCGGAGGCGACCCGGCTGGAGCAAAGGATCCTTACAGGCTCTTCCCGCTCTTCGTATGGTTTGACACACGGTTCTAATCGAAAAAGATTGAATGATGAAAAACACAAGATACATTTTGCTGTCCGCCGTGGCGATGCTCCTGTGCGTCACCGCGTTTTCGCAGGAAAAGATAAAGGTCAGAGGTACGGTCACGGATGAAAACGGCGAGCCGCTCATCGCCGCAGGAGTGTCCCAGACAGGCACGGACAACGGCACGGTGACCGATGCCGACGGAAACTATGTGATTTCAGTTCCCGCCGACGCCAAGTTGTCGTTCAACTACATAAGCTATGCGTCTCAGGAAGTGTCCGTGGACGGCCGCAGCACCATCAATGTAAGCCTCACTCCAGACAACACCCAGCTGGAAGAAGTGGTAGTGGTCGGCTACGGCACTATGAAGAAGAGCGACCTCACAGGCTCCGTGGCCTCCATCGGGGAGAAATCACTCAAGGACTTCAAGACCGGCTCCGTGGTCGAAGCGCTCGGAGGCCAGATTGCTGGAGTGAACATCACGGCCGCGGACGGCACGCCTGGAGCGGGCTACGACATCAAGATCCGAGGTGTCGGCACTGTCAACGGAGACTCCTCCCCTCTCTTCATCGTGGACGGATTCGAAGTTTCGAGCATAGACTTTCTCGCGAGTCAGGACATCAAGTCCATCGACTTCCTCAAGGATGCCTCCGCTTCCGCCATCTACGGAGCGAGGGCGGCGAACGGAGTCGTGCTTGTGACCACCAAGGACGGACAGGAGGGCAGACCGCAGATTTCCTACAACGGCTCGGCTTCCTGGAGAAAGCTCTCCAAGACCCTCGAGACCATCAGCCCCTACGACTTCGTGGCGCTGCAGCTCGAAACCAACCCGACCAAATACGGCGACACCTACTTCAAGTCCGGCAACGACTCGGACGGAGTTCCATACAAGTATCAGAGCCTGGAGGACTACCGCAACTTCGAGGGCGCGATCGACTGGCAGTCGGAAGCTTTCCGCCCGACCTGGTCACAGAACCACGACGTGAGCATAAGAGGCGGGGTCAAAGCCGCTCAGTACACCATCTCCTACTCCCATTTCGACGAGAACGGCATTTTCACCAACAGCGGCTACAAGAAGGACAACGCCAGAGTGAAACTGCGTCAGGAAGTCACCAAATGGCTCACTCTCGACGGCTCGCTCAACTACACCAACACCAAGCGCACTGGCATCGGCACAAGCGGAAGCCAGCTCGCCAACCTGATTGCATACAGGCCGGTGGGAGGCTTGAACGTGAGCCAGTACGACCTGCGCTATCTGATGTACGATCCTACGGCCCAGGCGGAGTCCAACTTCGACTCCAACAGGATCAACCCCATCATCCAGGCCGAATCGGTGGACGACACCCGCAGAGCCGAACAGTGGATAGGGAATATGTCCCTCACGTTCAAGCTGATAAAGGGTCTGACCTTCAAGACGGCGGGCACCTACAACACCAACTACCAGAGGCGTGACATCTTCTACAGCGGCACGACCAGCAATGCCTACCGCGCCGGCGGTCCTTACGGCTCCAGCACTATGAGCCGCAACCAAAAATGGCAGGTGAGCAACACCCTCACCTATCAGAACCGCTTCCGGAAGAAGCACTCCGTGAATCTTATGCTCGGACAGGAAACGGTATTCACCGGCTACGAATCCCTGCTCGGCGAGTCCAAGGATTTTCCTTTCGAGATTTTCGGCACCGACAACCTCGGCCTCGGAGCGACACCTACGAGAGTGAACACTTCGCGCACCGAAAGTATGAGGCTGTCCGTCTTCGCCAGAGGGTTCTACAGCTACGACGACAGGTATATGCTCACCGCGACATTCCGTGCCGACGCGTCCACAGTCTTTTCCCCGAAGCACAAATGGGGCTTCTTCCCATCTTTCGCGGCTTCGTGGAACATCGCCAACGAGGATTTTATGAAAGACATAAAGGACAGTTTCTCCACATTCAAGCTCAGGGCGGGCTGGGGAACCGTGGGCAACGACCGCATCACCAGCTACCTCTCGATGGATCTGTACACCAACAGCAAGATCGGTATGGGGACGACCACCTATTCCGTTCTCACCCCGAAGCAGATAGCCAACTATGACCTTAAATGGGAGGGCTCGACCACGACCAATGTCGGACTGGATCTGGGATTTTTCCGCAACCGGCTCACCCTCACGCTGGACGGCTTCATCAAGGACACCAAGGATCTGCTCATCTCGCAGAAACTCGCCTATGTCACGGGCTTCGAATCCCAGTGGCAGAACATCGGCAAAATCCGCAACTCCGGCTTTGAGGTCACGATCAACAGCGTCAACTTCAATAGGCGCAACTTCTTCTGGTCCACCGACTTCAACCTCTCGTTCATCAAGAACAAGCTCGTCGCCCTGCAGGACGGTACCGACTACATCACCCGCAAATCGGGCTTCAACACCAACTTCACCCAGGACGACTACATCTCATACGTGGGGTCTTCGCTGGGAGATATGTACGGCTACGTCTTCGACGGCGTCTATCAGTACTCCGACTTCAATATGCTCCCCGACGGCACTATGCAGCTCAAGGCCGGCGTGCCGGATCTGAGCCCGAGAGGATATGCCCCCGTTCCCGGAATGACCAAGTACAAGGACATCAACGGCGACGGCAAGATAACCCCGGAAGACAGGACAAGCATCGGCAACGGCTATCCGGACTTCTACGGAGGTCTCACCAACCGCTTCCAGTTCTTCGGGGTCGATTTCAGCTTTATGTTCCAGTTCAGCATAGGCAACGATGTCTATAACGCTATGAGGATGTACCTCACCCAGTCCAGGATGGAGCGTACACAGATGCTCGCCGAGGTGTCCGACAGATGGACCGCCACCAACGCGTCGAACAAAGTGCCGTCAGCGACGGGATACATCCCTTACGACGTGTCTTCGAGATTTATCGAGGACGGCTCGTTCCTCAGGCTCAAGAACATAACTCTCGGGTACACCATCCCCGAACATCTCACCAGAAAAGTGTGGATAAGCAAACTGAGGGTCTATGCCACCGCGCAGAACCTCTTCTGCCTGACCAAGTACAGCGGCTACGACCCTGAGGTGAACACTCTCTCCAGCCCGCTTACGCCGTCATTCGACTGGGGAGCTTATCCTAAGAGCCTTGTGCTCACTATGGGACTTGACATTCAATTCTAGAACGGGAGGTATGACTATGAAAACTTTTAGATTCTCTCTCGCAGTGCTTGCTGCCGCTCTCTGTGCGCTTTCCTGCTCTCTGGATGAGAAAAGCTACACGGAAATCGAGAAAGACAAGTATATGAACACCCCGGAGGAGGCTCAGACTGTCCTGCTCGGGGTTTACAGGGATATGGTGGAGGACAATATGTACAGTATGAACCTCTCCCTCTATTTCACTCTCGGCACGGACGAGGCCAAGGTCGAGGGCAGTTCCCCCAACTCCTGGCGAGACCTCCCGAGCAACACCTTCTCGACGTCCAACAGCTATGTCGAGGGCACTTGGAAAGCGCTCTACAACGCCATCTACAACGCCGACGACTTCATCGAGAACCTCTCCCGCAAGGCCCCGCAGTGGGGTGCGGGCTATCAGGACATAGCTGCTGTATATATGGCCGAGGCACGCACTCTCCGCGCCCTCTACTATTTCGAGCTTCTCCGCTGGTACGGGCATCCTGTGCTGGTGAAGACCACGGCTGAGTCGAAGAGGCATCCGTCCGAGTTCACCCAGCCGAACCCCGTCGAGGTGTACGAATATATAGAACAGGACCTGAAATATGCCTCCGAGGTGCTCCCGTGGGCAGTTGACGACACTTACCGGAGCGACAGCCAGTACAGGGTGTCCAAAGGCACTGCCCTGGGACTTCTCGCCAAGGTTTATGCCACCTGGGCAGGCTATCCTGTCCACGACGAAAGCAAGTGGGAACTCGCAGCCAACACCGCGAAGATTGTGGTGGAGTCAGGCAAGCACCATCTGCTCACCGATTATCAGACACTTTGGGAAAACACCTGCAACAATGTATGGGATCCCGAGGAGAGCCTTCTCGAAGTGTCCTTCTACTGCCCTGCCATCACCGGAAGCAATGACCCCATCGGCCGAATCGGAAAGTGGAACGGCGTGACTGCGACGGACGGAGCTGGCGACTACATCAGAATCGCCGCCAACTGGAAGGTGCTGCCGACGTTCATCGCCTCCTGGCCTGACCACCTCAATGACAAAAGATGGGCGCTGTCCTTCGCAGACTACAAGTACACAGCTGCAGGCAAGACAGCCCTGGGCACCTACCAGCCCGCCGGCTCAACTTCAACGCAGGATCTCACTATGGAGATAGCGATGGCATCCGACGCCAAGGCCGAATGGCGGAAGCCGTTCAACAACACCCTCTCTCCGGCGAAATGGGATCTCGCAAAATATGTCAAGGAGCAGGTAAAGGATGCCAACTATTCCAATGTCAACTGGTACATCCTCCGTTACGCGGATGTGCTGCTGCTCTATGCTGAGGCTCTGAACGAATGGCACAAGTCGCCGACGAACGATGCCTACTCCGCAGTCAATATGGTGCGCCGCCGCGCCTACGGGCTTCCTGTAAGCACGGCATCAACTGCCGCAGACCTTGCGACGGGAATGGGCTATGAGCAGTTCCGGCAGGCGGTGAGGGATGAACGCGCCCACGAACTCGCCTTTGAGGGTCACAGGCGTCAGGACCTTGTGCGCTGGGGCATCTACTACGACACCATTATGAATACGGCGGCAGGGCTCTCCTCCTGGCACGAGCAGATGCCGTCCCTCTACATCATCTCCGACTACACCGTCAAGGGCCGCCACGAGGTGATGCCAATTCCGCAGCGCGACCTTGATATGATGAAACAATGTGTCCAGAACGAAGGCTGGCGATAAAGTAAATTTTTAGATATGAAAGCGATGAATGACTACAAAGCCCCGGCCGTGGAAATGATACCGGTCGGCACAGAAGCGGGTTTTGCTCTGAGCGGCAGCTTGGACGGCAAGACCGAATCCTATGATGTACTCACTCCCGTTGATTGGGAATAATCCGATCTGGCTATGAAAAAGATATATGCAATCGTTATGGCGGGAGCCGCTGTGCTGGCGGCGTCCTGCGCCAAGGAAAATCTCCCGAAGGAGGATGCAGGCAAAACGGCTGTGGAATATGTAGATCTGCAGCTGTCCTCCGCGATAGAGGGCCAGCCTGCACTGGACACAAAGACCTCTGTCAGCTCCGACGGTACGGTGTCGTGGAGCGACGGCGACCTGATTTCGATTTTTGACAATTCGGCTGCGGCTCAGAGCCACAACAACAGCTTCACTTATGCAGGCGACGGCAAATTCAGCGGGCAGGTGCCCGAGGATGCGACGGAGTTCTATGCCCTGTATCCGTACAGCGCAGCCGCTTCGTTTGCGGGCGGCAGCATCAGCACCACCCTCCCTGCGGATCAGATCGCCGCGGTGGGAACTTTCGCTGACAATGTGGCGATAATGGCCGGCAAGGTGAGCGACGGCTCCATCGAGTTCAAGAATCTCTGCTCGCACATCAGCTTCACCCTCGCCGTGGAAGGAGTCAAGTCCATCACTCTTATGGGCAACAGCAGCGAAGCTCTGTGCGGCACATTCTCCGTGTCTTTCACTGACGGGGAGCCTTCTGTCACTGTCTCCAAGCCGGAGACCTATGTGCGGCTCTACAACGCCGACGGCTCCGCGCTTGCTCAGGGGACATATTACTTCACCGTACTTCCTGTGGAGTTTGAGGACGGATTCACAGTGATTCTTTCAAAAGAGTCTGACGGCACTCAGGTGGCGGCCAAGACTGTGGGGAAGATTGACGGGCTCAACAAAAGGAATCAAATACTTCCGATGCCAGCTGTACCGTCCGACAAGTTCTCAGAATATATGAACTACTTTGTCAGATACAATGACGGATTCCCTATAACCGTCGGTAATGCTGACAATGGAGGAGTCACTTTCTCGAAGGAGACAAATCCCGGCGGCGTACTCGTGAATAGCACTGTCGGGAACACGACAATAAACAAAGACGGGGTCTATTTCATCTGTGACGAAGACACACCGGCAAAAATCTTTTACAACGCAGTCTCGGATTTGGTTGTCTGCGGTGCGGATTCATCCACACGGTCAAAGATTGAAATCGGAAAAACACTTCAGCCGGTGACAAACGGGAGCGGGAGTCTTCTGTTTGAGAATCTCATCATCACTCCTGCGGAATCCTTCGGCAATGATTTCATCGGACAGAAAAAAGCCGCTGAAAATCCGGGGACAGAATTCGGAGCCATAGTTTTTGACAGCTGCACGATAACGACAGGACGACATTTGATTTGCATCACCAATGCGGTGACAGCAATAGGGAAGATATCCGTACTGAACTGTGACTGGTTCTCGAAAGCGGCAGCGGCCAGCATAGTGACATTCGGGAGCAACGCATCGACGCTTTCAGAACTGAGTGTAAGAAACAATGTATTTTGTCCTGCTGCCGGTGTGACAATGACAGAATTCAAAGTACTGCACGGACCAGGCGCCACCGTAACGAACATCAACGCATATAGCAACACTTTCGACCACACGACAATGGTCAATGCTGGATGCATCATCGTATATGGTGTGGAGAATTGTTACATTATGTATAATCTATGCAACGAAACAGTCCTCACAGACAAGCATTCTACCTTATGCAACTATAAAGGTCCTGCAGGAACTTCAATAAACGGCAGTGTCGTAAACAATTACTATTACACAAGCGGTGAAAAATCATTGAACATTGCGTTGAGACCGACGAAATCAGGTTCGCCTGTCAAGTTGTCAGCCTCGCCGCTTTCAAGTGAATGGAATCCGGCCGGAGGCGTATATGGGCCATACAGCATCAATGCGGAGGACACAACGAAACAGCCGACAGCCGCCATGTTGCAATTAATCGGGGCGAAACGCGCCGATATGTGACGCTGCATCCGCCTGACTGACATTCATCTGCATAGTGCCTCCCTATTTCCGGATCCATTCGGTAGGGAGGCATCCCATATAGCGCTTGAAGCAGGTGGCGAAGTAGGAAGGGCTGTTGAATCCGACCATATCGCTGATGACCGCGATGGAGTAGCGCCCGTCTTTCAGAAGCCGGCAGGCCTCCTTGAAGCGCACACGCCGGATGAAGTCGAGCGCCGACTCTCCCGTGAGCGATTTGAGCTTGATATGCAGGCTGGAACGCGACATCCCCATCTCGGAGGCGAAGTCGGCGGTGGAGAAATCCGCATTGTCCATATTGCGGTTCACTATCTGCGTCGCCCTCGTCAGCAGCTGCTCGTCGTAGGCGGACAGAGCGACCCACTGCCCCTCTATGCCTGTGGTCTCCACGCCCCTGTCCGTAAACTGCGAGCGAAGCCGCAGCATATTCCTAATTTTCATCTGGAGCAGGCTGACAGGGAAAGGCTTGGACAGGAAATCGTCCGCACCGGCCTTGAGTGCGGAGAGTTCGTCCTTGGAGTCGGTGCTTGAGGAGATCATAATGACCGGGATATAGGCAGTGGCCACATCGTGCTTGAGTTCCGTGCAGAGCTTGAGCCCGTCCATCACAGGCATATTCATATCGGTGATCACTATGTCCGGCTTCGACTCTCTCGCGGCATTGAGAGCCTCCTCTCCGTTCCCGGCGAGCACTATCTCGAACTTCCCTGAAAGAGCCTCCCTGAGGTAGGAGGCGATCTCCTGATTGTCCTCGGCAAGCAGAATCACGCCCCCGGCCTTTCCTGACGGAGCTTCCGCATCTGTCTGGCTTTCCGAGGTCTCCCCATCGGGCAGATATACATCCTTGAACTGGGCATTGCCCCCGTCTGCCGCCCCGTCTCCGATTTCGTCCTCAGAGTAACTCTCCCTGCCTACGGGAATCCGCACCGTGAAGATTGAGCCCTTGCCCGGCTCACTTTCGAGATCTATCGTGCCGTGGTGGAGCTCCACCAGACTGCTCACCAGCGAGAGCCCGATTCCGCTCCCCACATAGTCTCTCTCGACCTGGAAGAAGCGTTCGAAGATCCGCTCCTGGTTTTCTTTTGAGATCCCAACCCCCGTGTCCGACACCGTCAGAATCAATCGCCCCTCCTCCACCGAGGCGCGGAGACTGACGCTGCCGCTTTCGGTGTATTTGAAGGCATTGGATATCAGATTGTTGAGTATCAGCTCCATATACTGCACGTCCACATAGCCCTCAGTTTCTCCGATATCGGATTCCAGCTTGTACCTGATGCCTTTCTTCCTCGCCAGAGACTCGTAGAAAGACCAGTTCTCCCTGATGATTCTCAGCAGTTTCTCCTGCCTTACGCTCAGTTTGAACACTCCGAGTTCGGCACGCCTGTAGTCTATTAGCTGGTTCACCAGATGGAGAAGCCGCCTCGCGTTGCGGTCGAGGTAGTTCAGCTGACGGCGCATCCACAGGTCGTTGCTTCGCGCTATCATCTCCGTGAGGGGGTTGATTATCAGCATCAGCGGCGAACGCATCTCGTGTGAAATGTTGATGAAGAAGCGCGTCTTCATCTGCTGCATTTCCTCCTGATGGGCCTTGTCCCTGACTGCGAGTTCCTCCTTCCTCTGCCTTTCCTTGTGCTTTATGATGAGGAAGCAGGCTCCCGCGAGAACGATGAGTCCCAGCAGGACAAAGCCGGTGATGGCGGGGACGCTCTGCCACCAGGCGGGCGCGATGCTGATGTTCAGACTGACAGGGGACTCGCACCAGACACCGTCGTTGTTGGCCGACTTGAGCCGGAACACATAGTTGCCGTGCGGCAGGTTCGACCACAGGGCAGTCCGCCGTCCGGAAGGGGTTGTCCATTCGTCCTCGTAGCCGTCAAGGATATACGAGAAAGTGTTGTGTTCTCCGGCCAGATAATTGGGTACGGCGAAGGAGATGGAAAAAGAGTTCCGGTCATATTTCAGCCGGATGCCGTCCCCGTCGAGGGGTACTTTTTCGGAGGAGTATTTGCCGCCGAGCGTGAACGAGGTTATTATCGGCGCGGGGGAGTAGGGATTGTCCGAGAGCCTGTTAGGGGAAAAATACGTTACTCCCTCTATGCCTCCGAACAGGATGTCACCGCCTCTGCATCTCAGGGCCGCGTTGGGGTTGAACTGGCTGTATGGAAGCCCGTCCTCGACCGTGTAGTTCCTGAAAGAGACTGAGAACGGATTGAAGCGGCACAGACCCTGGTCCGTACTCGCCCAGATCATCCCGTACCCGTCGGAAACCATCCCGTCCACAATGTTGCTCGGCAGTCCGTCCGCCGTCGTGAACCGTGTCCATTTCCCGCTTGCGGTCTCATATCTCCACAACCCCTCGCGCGTGCCCGCCCAGACGGATCTTCCGGGTATCTCGAACAGCGACTGGACGAAAAGGCCCGGCGGAGGAGTGATGTCCCGGCAGACATAGAGCTTGTTCTCTACCGGAATGAACACATAGAGACCGCTCTCGCTGCCCACCCACAGGCGGTCGGATGAGTCGATGAGCAGGGTCTTGGCGGATTTCCGGTCGAAGTCTCCCCCTGTTTCCGCGAAAACGGGCGAGGTGATCCTGCCGCTGTTTCTGTCGAGTATTCTCAGTCCCTCCATTGTCCCTATCCAGAGATAGCGGGGATTGGATGAAGGTATGATGGAATAGACATCCGCCGCTCCCGCGCTTTCCGCCGAATCCGCAGATGCCAGACGGGCGATGGCCCCGGAATGCAGGTCTATCGCGGACAGCCCGCCAGCGTGTGCGCCGACATACAGCCTTTCACCCTCATCGTCTATCCACAGAGCTTTCACATCGTTGGATTCGGGGACATTGTTATGTCCGGTCGCTATCGACCAGTAGCGGAACTCTCCGGAAGAGGGATTCCAGCGGTTCACGCCTCCGGTGTTCGTCCCTATCCACACATTCCCTCGGGCATCTTCGGCAAAGCAGTTGACCACATTGTCGTTCAGAGAGTTGGAGTGTGCCTGATGACGCAGGGACTTGAAATGGTTCCGGAGCGGATGCCAGTAGTTTATTCCCTTGTAATATGTGCCGAGCCACATTCCTCCCTGATTGTCCCGGCAGATGCTCCTTATTGAGTCCTGCGACAGCGTCCCCTCCGTTTCGTCTCCTCCTCTGATGGTGTGGAATCTGTCTCCGTCGAATATGCAGAGTCCTCCATAAGTACCTATCCACAGGCGGGAGTCTGAGTCAAAGGCGAGCGAGCGCACATACCCCGAAGGCAGACCGTCCGACTGCCGGTAGCAGCTTGTCCCGGTGCATTTCTGCCCCTCCGTGTCTATCTTCCAGAGGCCGTTGCCGTCGGTCGCCACCCACAATGCCCCGGGACCCGGGAGAATGGCGGACACTCCGCAGTTGAGAGGCAGTTCTACGACAGTGCTGACCTTGCCGCATCCGGTGTCGAGGACGGAGATGACTCCGTTCCTGCCGGCTATCCAGAGCCTGTTCCCCTCGCGGTACAATGCACCCGCAGGGACTCCGAGGTCTGTCCCTCCGTCCTCCCAAGTCTCGTCTGCGGGATTGAAAACCGACAGGTGGCCTCCTATGGAGACATACAGCCCTCCGTCGTCGGCCTGCGCTATCCCCTCCACCTCGCCGCCGTTCCAGTTGCGGAATGAGTCATCGGCCGGGTTGTAGAGGGACAGTCCCTGTCCGGTGCCTATCCAGACCCTTCCCGCGCTGTCGGTGAACAGGTGTCTGATGATGTTGGAAGACAGGGATGTGGAGTCATTGGCGCTGTTTCTCCAGACCTTGAAGTCATAGCCGTCGTACCTGCTCAGACCGTCCATCGTCCCGAACCACATCCTGCCGAGGCTGTCCTGACTGATGGCGAAGACGGTGTTCTGCGAGAGACCGTCCTTGACGGAAAAGCGGTCGAACCATGGGGTGCGGAATCCCGAGAATACAAAAAAAGACAGGACGATCGCCGCCGCTGACGGCAATCCTCTCCTATAGCCCGGCATCCTGCATTTTCCGCAGGAGGTGTTCGCGCATTTGAGGCTTTGTAACATCATATATCGGATTCAATGTTGCCAATGGAACTGCAGACGAAGTTATGCGGATTGATCGGGTTTTGCAAGAGCCGGGGAATAAAAAAGGACTGACGCGCGGCAATGCATTGCGGTGCGTCAGTCCTTGTGGTCCCAGCAGGGCATGATCCTGCGACCCCCTGATTATGAGTCAGGTGCTACTAACCAACTGAGCTATGGGACCCTTTTTTGCCTGTCTTTTGAGCGCCTGCGGCGTCGGTCTGCGATGTCGTCGCTCGGTCACAGCGCACGAGGCTGCTCCCTCGCTCCTCACTTGCCCTCCTTGCATTCATCTCAAAATACAGGCAAAAACAAGCGGAATTGAGCGCCTGCGGCGTCGGTCTGCGATGTCGTCGCTCGGTCACAGCGCACGAGGCTGCTCCCTCGCTCCTCACTTGCCCTCCTTGCATTCATCGGCCCGTCGCACGAGGTTGCTCCCTCGGTCAAAAGACAAATTCAAAGAACTGTTTGTCGAAGAGGCCTGTTGAAAGGCCGGCAGCGGACTGCACTCCACTTCTCAAAAAGCCTCTTCGCAAAGATAGATAAAAATCGCTGACTAGCAAACTTTAATCTCGACATCAACACCGCTCGGAAGCTCAAGCTTCATCAGCGCATCGACAGTCTTCTGAGTTGACTCGTAGATGTCAAGAAGACGGCAATATGTGTTGTGCTCAAACTGTTCGCGGGCTTTCTTGTTGACGAAAGTCGAACGGTTCACGGTGAAGATCTTGGTGTCGGTCGGGAGTGGAATCGGTCCGCTCACGCGCGCGCCTGTAGATGTCACTGTATCAACGATTTTCTTAGCTGACTTGTCAATCAGCATATGATCGAATGATTTGAGTTTTATTCTGATTTTCTGGCTCATATTCTTTTGTATAAGATATACCGAAATTACTGGATTATTCCTCTTCGATAGCCTTGTATCCGGACTTCTCGATAACCTCTTTTGCAAGGCCGGCGGGAACTTCCGCATAGTGGTCGAAGGTCATAGTGCTGGTGGCACGTCCCGAAGAGATGGTACGGAGTACCGTGACATAGCCGAACTGCTCCGCAAGAGGAACAAACGCCTTGACGATACGGGCACCGACAGTCGAATCCATCGCGTTGATCTGGCCGCGGCGACGGTTGAGGTCCCCTACGATGTCTCCCATATAGTCCTCCGGAGTCACAACCTCAAGGCTCATAATAGGCTCAAGGAGAACCGGTTTAGCCTTAGGGCAGGCGTGGCGGAATGCCATGCGGGCGCAGATCTCGAATGAAAGCTGGTCGGAGTCCACAGGGTGGAATGAACCGTCCTTGAGGACGACCTTCATCGAAGGAACCTCATACCCGGCGAGAACGCCGTTTGCCATAGCGGCCTTGAAGCCTTTCTCGACTGACGGGATGAACTCTTTCGGAATGTTTCCGCCCTTGACCTCATCGACGAACTGGAGTCCTGTGACACCTTCGTCAGCAGGGCCGATTTCCACGATGATGTCCGCGAACTTACCGCGGCCGCCCGTCTGCTTCTTGTACACCTCGCGGTGCTGTACGGGCACGGTAATGGCCTCTTTGTAGTTGACCTGAGGAGCACCCTGGTTGATGTCCACTCCGAACTCGCGGCGGAGACGGTCCACGATGATGTCAAGGTGAAGCTCACCCATACCGCTGATGATCGTCTGGCCGGTCTCGTGGTCTGACTTGACGGTGAAGGTAGGGTCTTCTTCCGCAAGTTTTGCGAGCGCGATGCCGAGCTTGTCGAGATCCTTCTGGGTCTTCGGCTCGACTGCGAGTCCGATCACCGGATCAGGGAACTCCATAGACTCAAGGGTGATAGGAGCATTCTCGGCGCAGATTGTGTCGCCGGTGCGGAGATCCTTGAAGCCGACGGCCGCGCAGATGTCTCCAGCCTCCACGAACTCGATAGGATTCTGCTTGTTGGAGTGCATCTGATATAGACGCGCCACACGCTCTTTCTTGTCGGAACGGGTGTTGAGCACGTATGAACCGGCGTCCAGACGTCCTGAGTATGCCCTGAGGAATGCGAGACGGCCCACGAACGGGTCGGTGGCAATCTTGAACACAAGGGCGCAGAAAGGCTCGCCGGCGCGCGGTGCACGCTCTATCTCATCGCCTGTCCTCGGGTCTGTGCCGTGAACGGAACCCTTGTCAAGAGGGGAAGGGAGGTAGCGCATCACTGCATCAAGCAGGAACTGCACACCCTTGTTCTTGAAGGAAGAACCGCAGCAGGCAGGCACGATGGACATATCGATGGTGGCCTTGCGGAGAGCCGCGATGATCTCGTCCTCCGAGATGGAGTCTGGGTCGTCGAAGAATTTCTCCAGAAGAGTGTCGTCATATTCGGCGGCAGCCTCGACGAGTTTCTCTCTCCAGGCCGCAACCTCTTCTTTCATATTCTCCGGGACTTCCTTGATTTCGTAGTTGACGAGTTCTTCGGTGTTGTCATAGTAGATGGCCTTGTTGGCGATCAGATCGACGATTCCCTGGAACTTGTCCTCCGCTCCGATAGGGAGGCAGATGGGAACTGCCGTGGCTCCGAGTTTGGTCTTGATCTCCTCGACCACTGCGAGGAAGTCTGCGCCGACGCGGTCCATCTTGTTGACGTAGGCGATTTTCGGAACGCCGTACTTGTCGGCCTGACGCCATACGGTCTCAGACTGCGGCTGTACTCGACCCACGGCGCAGAAAGTCGCCACCGTGCCGTCGAGCACACGAAGCGAGCGCTCCACCTCGACGGTGAAGTCAACATGGCCCGGAGTGTCGATCAGGTTGATCTGATAAGTGTCCCCCTTGTAATGCCAGAACGCGGTAGTGGCAGCGGAAGTGATGGTGATTCCTCTTTCCTGCTCCTGCACCATCCAGTCCATTGTTGCGGCACCCTCGTGAACTTCACCGATCTTGTGGGTCTTGCCCGTATAATAAAGGATACGCTCAGAGGTTGTAGTCTTGCCGGCATCAATGTGAGCCATTATACCGATGTTTCTGGTAAATTTAAGATCTCTTGCCATTTGTCAATGTCTCTTCTTGGGGAATTAGAATCTGAAATGCGCAAAGGCCTTGTTGGCCTCGGCCATCCTGTGCATATCTTCTTTTCTCTTGAATGCCGCACCCTCGCAGTTGTATGCCGCGATGATTTCAGCACAAAGTTTTTCTGCCATGGAGTGGCCTGAGCGTTTGCGGGCGAAGTTGATCATATTCTTCATAGAAAGTGAGATCTTCCTCTCAGGGCGCACCTCCATAGGCACTTGGAAGTTCGCTCCTCCGATACGGCGTGACTTCACCTCCACCTGAGGCGTCACATTCTCGAGAGCTTTCCTCCAAATATCCAGAGGAGCCTTGTCAGAATCCTTCATCTTCTCGCCTACCATATCAATGGCATCGTAAAAAACAGAATACGCGATACTCTTCTTCCCCTGCAGCATAAGGTTGTTCACGAAGCGCGTAACCATCGCGTCGTGGAACTTGGGATCAGGAAGTAGAATCCTCTTCTTAGGCTTCGATTTTCTCATTTGTTTGAAAAGTTAAAAAAAGGTGATGATAAAATTACTTCTTAGCGGCTTTCTTAGCCTTTGGTCTCTTGGCACCGTAGAGTGAGCGTGACTGAGTACGACCCTCTACACCTGCTGTATCCAAAGCGCCCCTAAGGATGTGGTAACGTACACCCGGAAGGTCCTTGACACGGCCTCCGCGGACGAGCACGATGGAGTGCTCCTGGAGGTTGTGACCCTCGCCCGGAATGTACGCGTTGACCTCTTTGGAGTTGGTCAGACGCACACGTGCAACCTTACGCATCGCTGAGTTCGGTTTCTTCGGTGTGGTTGTGTACACACGCACGCAAACGCCCCTTCTCTGAGGACAAGCATCAAGCGCGCGAGATTTGCTCTTTTCTTCGAGTACCTCGCGGCCCTTGCGGACTAATTGTTGAATTGTAGGCATAAATGATTGTAAATCTTTTATTTATGTTTTATTCCCCATAATTTTGGGGCTGCAAATATACGAATAATTTTTTGATAATCAATAATAGCCAAGCCAAATAAGTGCGCACAAAACGCACACAGACAAAAGCGGAGGGGACACAGTGCCCCTAAAATTTCGGAGGACTACGCCATCTCCCAGCCGTCGACGGTGCGGGTCTCGGAAGAGAAGTTGATGCCGAGCTTTATGATCTGCTTGCCGGAGGCGAGGAACGGCTTGGCGTAGCCCTTCTCCTCTATTTGTGCGAGAGCGGTCTCCGGCGACTGATCCATCTTCAGTTCTATGACATAGACATATCTGTCCGTGTCGATGGTTATGTCAATCCTGCCGTTCGATGTGCGGTACTCCGTCTTCACATAGAGACCCATCATTCGGAACATTATGTACATCGTGTTCTGGAAGTACAGTTCCAGTCTGCCCTGTATCTCGTAGCTGTTGCCGGAGAGGAACGCAGAGAAGCGGTTCATAAAGCCCTCCACATCGCCGCTGCGTACATCACGGACAAACTGCGCCACGGAGAACTCCCCCTGAATGAGTGCAGGAGCATAAAGCTGACTCAATGAGTTGAGAAAGCCTCGTCTTACCTCCTCGTTCGGATAATCGAGCGTATAGTTCATGAATTCCGGGTCGTAGCCCGTTATCGTCAGATAGCCGGTCTGATACATCAGCGATATCGGCTGAGGATTTGCATAGTTCGTCCCTGTCAATGTCTCCACGGAGACCTCGTCTTTCGATATGCTTTCGAGGTCGTAGCTCATTTTCTTGAGATAGCGCACAAGGAAGGATGGAGTCCCCGTCTCGAACCAGTACATACGGAACTCATTTGACTTGAACGTATTGAGAAGGCTGAAAGGATTATAGACTCCTGCTGCTCTGTGATGGAAGTGATAGCCGTCGTACATAGTCTTCAGCTTCCCGTAGCACTCGTCCTTGTTCAGACCGTTTGCCGCCGCGAGTTCCTCCACACTGCCGTCAAAATACGCCTTCAACTCCGTCTCCGACACTCCGCAGATGTCAGCGGCCTGTGGATCCATCGAGATGTCGTTCAAGTTGTTCAGTCCGCTGAAGATGCTCATCTTGCCGAGCTTGGTCACCCCTGTGAGGAATGCGAAGCGGATGCACTCGTCCCTGCCCTTGATGACGCTGTAGAAGCCCTGCAGTTCGCGGCGGAAGATGTCAGCAAGCTCCTCGTTGTCGATGTTGTCTATGACCGGCTTCTCATACTCGTCTACGAGGACGACCACCTTGTTCCCGGTCTTCTTGCAGGCCGTGTCAATCACGGCTTTGAATCGAGCCTCCGCTGTCGTGTACCTGTCAGTTACGTCAAACATCTCCTCCCACTTCTTCAGATGCTGGTCAAGAGTTTCCCTCAAGTCTTTGACGGTGGCATATTTGCTCCCTGTGAAGTCCAGATGCAGGACGGGATGCTCCGTCCAGGCCTTTTCGAGACTTTCCATCGCGAGCCCCTTGAACAGCTCCTTCCTCCCGCTGAAGTAGGCCTCCATCGTAGAAATCAGAAGGCTCTTGCCGAAACGGCGGGGGCGGCTCAGAAAATAGTACTGGCCAGTGGAGGCAAGGTTGTAAATCTGCGCGGTCTTGTCAACATAGACAAATCCACCGGTTCTCAGTTTCTCGAAATTCTGTATTCCAATCGGGTACAACATACGGCCATCTTTTTTGAGATTCACCGCAAAAGTACGAAAATTATTGCAATTCAAGCGCGTAAAACAGATTTCGCCCCGGCGCAAAAGCATCGGGGCGAACAAATTCGTAGTTGTTTTGTGGTTTTTCTGCCGTAACCAATGTGAAAGGTCCATTTGCAGACAATGTTCAAAACTATTCCAATTGTAACATTCTGACTTTCAAATCAGCTATCTCTTTCTTGATGACATTAATTTTTTCTTTTTTTTCTTTACTTGACATCGGATTGAGAATATTGGCCAGACTATATTCACCACGTGCCTGAATGCTTGCTATTTCTGCCTTCTTTTCTCCCTGCATTCCTCGCCGAGAGCCTTCAGTTTGAACCATTTGCCCCTGTTCTGCGCTTTTACGAGGATGAAGTCCCCGTGTCTGGAAATCAGCTCGCGGCAAGAGTATCCCCGCGAAAGCAGAGGCAAGTCGCTTCCTACAAGCCCCGAAATGCTGTTGTCAAAAGGTTGTTCCATTGTTTCGTTCCCATAATTTATTTGCATCTACCGGTATAAGCGCGGACGGCGCTGCGGTAGGCGATGAGCGCATCTGTACACTCCGAAGAATCGGTTCGCAGCTGAGTCTCGGCCTGCAACAGATCCTGCACCGGGATGAGTCCGGCCCGGTAGTTCGACAGAGCCGCATCGTAGAGCCGGCGGGACTTGCCCAGAGCCTCTTCCGCGAGCTGCCATTGGTCGTATGCAGAAGTCAGGTCAAGCCACAGTTTCCCCATCTGGAGCTGCAGCTGCCTGCGGAGAAAATCGCGCTCATTCTCAGCCTTCTGCACCTGCGTGTCGAGCCTCTGCGTCTTGCGGGCGGTCTTTCCCCAGTCCGACAGCGGAATCTGGACAGTCGCGAACGCCACAGTGTTGTAACGCCCCTTGTCGTAGAGATTGGAATAGCCCGTCATCGCCCCTATCGCCACCTGCGGCAGAGCCTCTCCCACAGCCATCCTCTTCTCCAGCTTCTTTGCCTTTACCTGCAGATCGAGCAGCCGGGTCTCATCCATCTGCGAGACTACATCCTCCTCGTCTCTCCAGTAGTGCTCCGGCTCAAGCGGCGGTTCGGAGTGCGTAGTCAGCGAAATGGAATCGATGAACGGTTTTTCCGGAGTGGCTGCCATCTCGAACAGACTATAGTCCAAGCCTATGGAGTTGAACAGATTCATCTTCTGCAGGCGGATGCCGCTGATGACTTTCTTCCGGCCGGCCGCGAGCTCGTTTCTCTTGAGGTCGAGCTGGAGAATGTCAGTCTCTGCGGCAAGTCCCGATGCAATGGCGGAATTGAGGTTGCTGTACAGGGTGTCCAGCATGCCGTCGAGATGGTCCAGAGTCCGGAGTTTGTCCTCCAGGGAGACTATCTGCCACCATAGATCTTCCACCTCGTCAACAGTCTTGCGGCTCCGGATGCTGCGGTTGAGTTCCGCCGCCTCCATGCCCACCTTCGCGAGCCTGTTCCCCGCCACGATGCGTCCTCCGGCATAGACCGGCTGCATTGCCGTCAGGGAAGCGGCGTAGCCCCTCTTGAATGCTGTGTATCTGGAACTTATTCCGTACATCGACCCCAGAGACTCTATCTCGCTCTGAATGTTCCAGGCATAGTCGTTGTCGCCCAGAACATCTGTGACCCCTATTTCGAGCAGGGGATTGAGAGCCCAGTAGCCCAGGACATTGGCGGATACGCGGGGGAAATATTCGGCGAGAGCCTCCTGCTTCTGCAGCCACGCCGCCCTGACATCCAGTTCGGCATTGCGGCTGTAGGCATTGTTTTCCAGAGCCATCTGCCGGCAATCCTCCAGACTGAGAGTCAGCGGTGCCACGGCATCAGAGTACGAGGCGGCCATTCCGCTCCGACCCGCTCCGGCATTTCCCTGCCCCGAAGCCGTGATGCAGCAGCCCGCCAAAGCCAGCGGCAACAATATGTATTTTCCGATATTCTTCTTCATCTCAATTGTTTCTCCTCCATTATTTCTCCTCTGCGGCACTTCCGGCGGCGCACTCGCCTGAATCCGGACTCTCATCGTCGCCCGCTCCGGAAGTAGCGGCCCGGGCGGCCTTATTGTCGGCATTGTAGAAGATCAGCCAGTAGGAAACAGGCATAATCAGCGTGATCAGCACCACCGAAAGCATTGTGCCGAAGCATATCACCACTCCCATAGGCATCCACAGCAAGTCTGCGCTGATAATCATCGGCAGCACTCCCAGGGCAGTGGTGATGGAAGTCAGGAAGATAGGTCTCATACGGCGCTTCCCGGCCTCCTCCGCAGCCTCTTTGACCAGCATTCCTTTCTCGAAACGCAGCTCCTCGGCGTGTTCGAACATCAGAATGCCGTTTCTGACTATGATGCCGACCAGACTTATGAGTCCGAGCACGGCCGTCATCGAGAAATCCAGACCGAAAATCCACAGTCCGAAAGATGCCCCGAAAAGGCAGAGCGTCGAAAGCACCATCGTCAGAATGGCGAGCGACACCTTCTTGAAATGGAAAACCAGAAAGAAGAAAAGCACCAGCACCGCAGCCAGAAACGAAAGGGCGATCTCAGGCCCGGTCTGTCCGTTGACGCTGTTGAGACCCCCCAGAGACACTTCGACGCCCTCCGGCAGATCGAGAGTCTTGAGATATTTCTTGATGGAACGCACCGGGACGGGCTGGCTCTGACCGAACTTCATATCCGCGCCGATGGAGATGACCGGCTTGCCGTTGAGGCGGCACAGGCTTTCGGGAGTCCACTGCGGAGCCATATCGGCGACCTGACGCACAGGCACCGACAGACCCGGAACGGAAGTGGGCACGAGGCTGTTCTCTATCACCTCGTAAGGGCTGTCATCGGCGATGTTGACGGCGTACAGGTTGACCGGGATCTCGTTCCCGCCCTCCCGAATGGAAGAGATGGGAATGCCGTTAAGCGTGCTCGCGAGGGAGAGGTTCATCAGGGTGCGGTTCACGCCCATCCTCGAAGCCTCGTCGACGTTCATATCCAGATCGATGGCCGATGTGTTCCAGTCCGCGTCGGAGTGTACCCATTTGATAGTGGGTATGCTGCACATATATTCCTTGATCCGGTCCGCCACGGGCTTGATCTGCTCGTAGTTGTCTCCGCTGACTCGCACTTCCACCGGGGTGGAGGTGCCTTGATAGTCCATTTGCTTGAAGTGCACCACCGCCTCCGGGAAATAGAACTCGTAGAAGTCCTCTTTCTCGGCGAGGAACGACTCGGTGTCCTTCTCCGAGCGGGTGTTCACTATGAGCTGTGCCACATTCCGTCCCGGCAGAATGGGCGCGTAGGTGGCGTGGAAGCGGGGTGTGCCTGTACCGATGAACTCCGTCACCGAGGTGACGCGGTCATCCGCACGCAGCAGCGTTGACAGCGAATCCGACACCGCCTTTGTCTTCCGGAGGTCGGCCGAAGGGTCAAGATAGATCTCCACGGCGAACTGCGGGCGGGCGGCCATAGGCATCAGCTGCACATTGATCCGGCTGAACATCAGCACTCCGAGCCCGATTGCGGCCACACCGCCCAGCATTGTCAGCGCCGGGTGGCGGAAACATTTCTCCTGCATCCATTCATAGCCGTTCTGCAGGCCCTTGAACATCCTGTTCTGCATCTTTGTGAGGATGTTCTCCCTGCCGGAATGCAGACTGCGGATGTATTTCACCTCAAATGAAGGCACGACCAGCACGGCATAGGCCAGCGAAGTCATCAGAGAAAATGCGATGACCCAGGGGAATGTGGCCACGAAATCGCCCAGATAGCCGGTGATTATGCCGGTCATCGGGAAGAACATCATAGAGATGGCGAACGTCGCCATAAACATAGGCAGGAACAGCTCCTGGGCGCTCGCGCAGGCTGCCTCAAGACGGGACATCCCTCTGCCGAGCTTGTCCATATAGCCGTCCATCGTGATCACAGAGTCGTCCACTATCATTCCCAACACCACGATCAGCGCTGCCAGAGACACCGTGTTGAGGCAGATGCCGCTGAAATACATCAGCGCGACGGCGATGGCCGTGCAGACGGGGACTCCCGAGCCGGCGATGAGCGCGGACCGCATAGGGAACAGCAGCAGCATCACCGCTATGACCACAAGCATCGATATCACGAGGTCGCGCAGGAAAGACCACACTGACGAACCCACCACTTTCGGCTGGTCGGTGATCCGCGAGAGCCTGACGCTGTCCGGAGCATCGTTCAAAAATTCGCCGATGGCCTTGTCCACATCCTTGCCGAACGCCACGATGTTGTTGTCGGGACGCATCTCGACTGACAGGACGATGGCGGTGTGGCCGTTGTAGCTGACCAGTGAGGAGGGCTCTTTGTAACGCCTTTCTATGGTCGCCACATCCCTGAGTCTCAGAGTCTTGCCGTCCGCGGTGTTGAAAATCACCTTGTCCTGGAGCTCCTGTTCGTCCGAGACCGTCTTGGGGATATGGACGGGCGAAATAGTGTAGTCGGTGGAGAATGTGCCGCCGAGCGCCTGCAGGTTGGATGTCTGATATTCCAGCATCAGCGCCGTGGGGGAAATGCCGTAGGCCGACATTCTCTCCATATCCATATTGATGGCTATCTCTTCGCTCTGTGTGCCTATGATCTTGACATTGGCGAGCTCCGGGATGAGCCTGAGCCTGTCGGCGAGATTATCGGCATATTCCTTCATCTCGGACCATCCCTTGTCCTCGGACTCCATCGCTATCAGCACGGTGGTGATCGAACTGAAATCGTCCATCACCACCACCGCGAGCACACCCGGCGGCAGCGTCTGTTTGAATGCGTTGATTTTCAGCTTTATCTTGGACCAGACTTCGTCTTTCTTGCTGGCCGGGGTGGTGAGATCCACATAGATGTAGCACATCCCGTCCTTGGAGATGACCTTGGTGTTCTGGCGGCTTACCTCCGAGAATGAGAAAAGCAGCTGCTCCAGAGGCTTGGACACCTCCTCCTCGACCTGATATATGTCAGCCCCCGGATATACGGCGGCTATCAGCCCCTGCTTCAGTTCAAAGGTGGGGAACTCGTCCTTGTTCATCCTGACAAGCCCGAAGATGCCCGCGATGATGAACATACAGAGGATCATATAGACGATGGACTTGTAGCGTATCGCGCCGCTGACCACCGCCGCAATGTTTCCTTTCGCCCCGCCTATCTTGTCTTTCAGTCCCATATCAATACACCGCTTCTACTTTCATCCCAGTGGACACCTTTGAACACCCGTCGATGATGAGCCTGTCGCCCTCCGACAGTCCCCCGGTGATGACCACTCCCTTGCCTGCGAATCCGCCCACCGTCACATTGACCTTGCGTACGATGCTGTCCTCATCGACAGTCCAGACATACCGTCCGTCCACATCTGTCTTGACGGCGGAGGAAGGGATGACGATTTCCCGTTTCCCGGCAGCGCCGTCCTCTCTGAAAACGACTTTCCCGACCATCCCGGGCATCAGTCCGGTGATGCGTGCGGAGGGCGCAAGGGCACATTCGTATGTGTGTGAGACCGGTGACGCGGCCACTCCCCGGCGCACAATCCTGACCGTCACTGCGGCATCGTCCAGGGCCGGAACGCTGAGAGTGGCTTCCCTGCCGACAGTCATCCGGGCGATCTCGGACTCCGGAACGGAGATGATCACCTCGATGTTGTCCAGATCCGCGATTCTCACGATGGGCTGGGCTATCCCTAAATCCACTCCTTCGTCCACGAACACTTCGCTGACGGTGCCCGTATATGGAGCCTTGACAGAGCAGTCCGAGAGGGACTTCTGAGCCATCCTGTAGGCTGATTTCGCCTTTTCGAGCGCGGTTTCCACCTCGATGACCTTCAGCGGGGCGATGCTTCCGTTGTCCTTGACCGAAGAGATGCGGTCGTAGGCGTCCTGCGCCTGACGGAGAGTGGCCTGTGTCGCCGACAATGTGTTCTGCACGGATTCGGAATGGACAGTGGCGATGGTCTGTCCCGCTTTCACCCGGCTGCCCTGGCTCACTTTGAGAGACTGTAGCTTGGCGGGGAACGGGGATGTGACGGTGACGGATTTGGAGGCCTCCGTCCTGGCGATATATGTTTTCTCCGAACAGCTGTTCCCGGTCCTGACATCGGCCACCCTCACCTTCACGGGCGCTTTCACCGGAGTGCTTTTCCGGAAAGGATTGCTGCCGCAGGACGAGGCCGCGAGCACGGACAGGCCTATGCAGAAAATCGCGGCGGAGTCTTTCAATATTCTGGTTTTCATAGCATTTCCGGATCAGTTGTTCTCCTTGGCCACGCAGTTCACGCCTGACTCCAGTATCTTGTAGGCGGTGGACTTCAGAATCCCCAGTTCAGAGCCTGCGGTTTCAGTCTCTCCGGCATATTCGAGGTCGAAGATCACGACATTGTCGATCTTTCTGGCAGAGCCGTCCACCGTGACGTTCATAGTCACCTTCTTCCCGTCGCAGTAGAAATTCAGGGTGCGGCTGCCCGTCCGGAGCAGCAGTTCATCGCGGGACGCCTCGGCTTCGTAGATGACTACATCTCCTCCCAATATGTTCATAGTGACTATCATTTCGCCCTCTTTGTCGTTTGCCGAGAGTATGTTCATCTGGCCTGATTCCGCCGCGAGGATCGTCTGCAGAGTGTCCACGGCCGTGGAGTCCGTCATAGTCCTGGTCTCCGGATCGAGCACCTGATAGAGGCGGGTGCGCTCGACCTCCATCGTGCCGGAAGTCTTGAATGAATAGTAGCCCTTGAAAAGGCGGCTGCCCTCTTTCGTGCAGGAGGACAGACAGGCGACAGCGATTGCCGCCGAAAGTACAGTTACTGCCAATCTGTTCATTTTCATCGTATTACTTTTTATTGTCATTATCATCGGATGCGTCAGGGGAGGCTGCACCGGCAGCCGCGATGCCTGCAAGAGCGGCGAGAGATGCGGCTTCACGCTCGTGCGGGACCACGATGTCGCGGATGAGGAAGTCCACCATAGCGTTGAATGTCGAGATGATGGAGTCCCGGTCCCTGTATATTATGTATTGGGTCTCTATGCCTTTGAGCAGCATTATAAGCATATCCGCAAAAGCGTCTGGCTTGATGTCGTCCTTGAGGATGTTGTTCAGTCGGCCGTAGCTGCAGACCCTGTAGAAATAGTCTCTTTCCCAGCTGTCGAACTCGTCGCGGACTGCGCGGATGGTGCCGCAGGCCTCGTTGTCGGGTTCGGAATACTGGCTTATGATGAATTGCGGATAGACCCTCATCCCGATGATGAGCTTCATCCTCTCCTTGAGATAGGTTTTCAGGTTGCTGGCCGTCACTTTCTCGCTGATGACCCTAAGCGGCGTCAACTGCTCTCTCACCTCCGCGAATTCCTGCTCCACAATGCCCTTGAGCAGTGCCTGCTTTCCGTCATAGTAGTAGTAAACGGAGGTCTTTGCCTTGCCTGTTCGGCGGCAGATGCCTTCGATGGTGGTCTTTTCGTAGCCGAAATGCTCGAACAGCTCCTTGGCCACCTGGAGGATTTTCTCTTTTGCTATGTTCTTTTTCTGCATATACCTTGTTTTTGCCGCAATGAGTGGTTGCCGGACGGCACCGGGCGGCAAATATAGTGCAAATTTAAGAATTTGAACAAAAAAGTAAAAAAGTACATAAAATTATTTGAATATTCCGGGCTCACAATCGGAATAATTGTTGTAGTTTCGCAGCGTTTTTCAAAAAACAGGGTCATCATGAAGATTTCAACCATAGGTATTCTCACCTCCGGAGGAGATGCTCCGGGAATGAATGCGGCCATAAGGGCAATCACCAGGGCGGCCATCTTCAACGGATGGAAGGTCAAGGCGATACATAGGGGCTATGAGGGGCTGATTAATAACGAGATCACGGATTTCACCTCGGAAAGCGTCAGCAACACGATCCAGCGCGGCGGCACCATCCTGAAAACCGCCCGTTCCGAGGCTTTTATGACCTTTGAGGGGCGGAAAAAGGCATTCGAGAATATGAAGGAGAGCGGCATCGACGCACTGGTCATCATCGGAGGCAACGGTTCTCTGTCCGGAGCCCAGATTTTCGCTCAGGAGTTTGACGTGCCCTGCATCGGTCTGCCGGGCACCATCGACAATGATCTCTACGGGACCGACTCCACAATCGGCTATGACACGGCGCTCAACACCATCGTCGAGTGCGTTGACAAGATACGCGACACCGCCACTTCCCACGACCGCATATTCTTCATAGAGGTGATGGGGCGTGACGCAGGATTCCTTGCGCAGAACAGCGCCATCGCGAGCGGCGCGGAGGCTGCCATCATCCCCGAGGACAAGACGGATGTGGACCAGCTGGAGCAGTTCATCAGCAGGGGGTTCCGCAAGAGCAAGAACAGCAGCATCGTGATTGTCTCCGAGAGTCCCAAGGACGGTGGAGCGATGCACTATGCGGAGAGAATCCGCAAGGAGTATCCCCAGTACGATGTGAGAGTGTCGATTCTGGGACATCTCCAGAGGGGAGGCACGCCGAGCGCCTACGACCGCATCCTCGCGTCCCGTATGGGCGTGGCCGCGATTGATGCCCTGAATGACGGGCAGCGCAATGTGATGATAGGCATCAACAACAATCAGATAGTCTATGTGCCGTTCAACAGGGCGGTGAAGATAGACAAGCCGATTGAGCGCGAGCTGATAAATGTATTGAATGTGTTGTCTATCTGACGGATAGACCGTACATTGCATTCCAACCCCAGTCACTGTCAGGGGAGAACTTTTACGGCCTTCGGCCGGGGCTGACCAAAAAGGCCTAAAATCGGAGCGTAGCGACTCAAGGGGTCTGGGGAATACGGTCCCCAGCGCCCCCAGGGGCTGTCACGAAGTGACTGGGGGTTGAGCAATAAAAAGGGGGATGACTTTTTAGTCAGCCCCCTACTTGATTCTATCGTTCTTGTCGCTTCGCTCCGGGTCGGGAGCGTTCAGCGGCAGTCGGGGCAGACTCCCTTGACCACAAAGGAAAAAGAATGCGCCCGGAAACCCTCCGGCAGGACTATGCTCTGCGGGTCGATATGTTCCATACAGAAAGACCGGTGGCAGCGCTCGCAGTAGAAGTGGATATGCGCATCTTCATGGTCGCAGTCTCCCTCCTCGGTGCAGAGTTCGTAGTTCATCACGCCTCTGCCATCCTCGAATGAATGTATCAGATCCTGCTCCTGAAACAGGGCCAGAGCGCGTGAAATTCCTGATTTGTCGATGGTCTCGGTGAGCGACTCCAGATCCGCCAGACTCACCGGTCTCCCGGCCTCCTCCAGGGCACGCAGCAGCAGAATCCTGTTGGCCGTCGGCCTGATGTTTTTCCGTATGAGCCTTTCCTCCGCGTGAGAGGGCGTTTTCGCCTCGTGGACGGTCCCCTCCTCCGCGCCGGCGAGGGCGGTCCGGCCGGCAGTCTGATGATGCGGCTCCTCTGAACGCTTCGGTCTGATGTGCAGTTCCTCTATCATATAAGTGACGGCAGATTTCGAAAAAGTTCCCCAAAAATACACAAAAAATTTGCGGTTGTTAAATTTATGCCTAAATTTGCAGTCCCATTGGGGAGGAAGCCTAATCCACTTTGGGGAAGTTCTTTAAATAAATGCGGAAATAGCTCAGTTGGTAGAGCACGACCTTGCCAAGGTCGGGGTCGCGAGTTCGAGTCTCGTTTTCCGCTCCACAGGGAGGATGGCTAAAAAGGGTCATCCTCTTTTTTATTTGTAGTGCGGAGTTGCGTATCGTCTGCAACTTGTCTCTGAGAGGACTCCGCTCACTTTGTTCGCTCCGGATTAAGTGTTTTCGCCAGTCCCTTTTTTATGGCGGCGGACAACATATCCCGGAAAAACACTATATTTGCCGTTCTGTAAAAAGGATATCCGTATGAAAGAAAAGATTGATGCGATTCTCGCCGAGATAGAGGGCCTCAGAGGCCTCAGAGGTCAGGAAATCGAGAACTTGAGAGTGCACCTGCTGGGCAAGAAGGGCGAAATCACCGCCCTGTTCGAGGAGTTCAGAAATGTGGCTCCGGAGAAGAAGCGCGAATTCGGCCAGCGCCTGAACATCCTCAAACAGGCAGCCGCAGCCAAGATAGAGGAGCTGCGTCAGGCAGATGAGGCAGGCTCCGCCGCCGCTCCGACAGGCACGGACTGCACTATGCCCGGCGACCCCGTGGCTCTCGGCTCCCGCCACCCCGTCTCAATCGCCCGCGAGGAGATCATCTCCATTTTCCGCAAGTTCGGATATGATGTCGCCGAAGGTCCCGAGATCGAGGATGACTGGCACGTTTTCGAGGCTCTGAACTTCCCGCCGGAGCACCCCGCCAGAGAGATGCAGGACACTTTCTTCATCAGCACGGGACACAAGAATCCCATCCTGCTCCGCACCCACACCTCATCGGTGCAGGTCAGGGCTATGGAAAAGCTTCCTCTCCCCATCCGCATCGTATGTCCGGGAAGAGTCTTCCGCAACGAAGCCATATCGGCCCGGGCACACTGCATATTCCATCAGGTCGAGGGTCTCTACATCGACAAGAACGTGACTTTCGCCGATATGAAACAGGCCATCCTCCTGTTCGCCCGCGAAATGTTCGGCCCCGAGACGCAGATCCGTATGCGCCCGTCCTATTTCCCGTTCACCGAGCCTTCAGCAGAGGTCGACGTGAGCTGCAACATATGCAAGGGCAAGGGCTGCAATGTCTGCAAAGGCACCGGCTGGCTGGAGATTCTCGGCTGCGGGATGGTCGATCCCAATGTCCTCGAAGCTTCCGGCATAGACAGCAAGGTCTATAGCGGCTTCGCGTTCGGTATGGGTGTGGAGCGTATCGCTATGCTCAAATGGCAGGTCAAGGACCTCCGCAACTATTTCGAGAACGACTTGAGGTTCCTCAAGGAGTTCGAGACATCCCTATAGACTTCCCCCTATAGGTTTCTATAGACCTTCCATAGACTTCCGATAGACCTCCCATAGCCCTCCTATAGAAGACCTCCCGCAGCCCTATTGGACCGGCTCCGTTTTCAGACTGCGCACCGAGTCGCGCCGGATAAGCTCTGTAGATAGCTGTAGCTCGGATTTGCTCCGCTCCCCGGCGGGGCTGGAGATGGCGTTGAACAGCAGCCTGACCGCGAGTTTGGCCATTCCCTCGACGGGCTGGATCACTCTGGTGACTGGCGGCTCCATATAGTCCAGATAGATGTTGTCGTCAAAAGACACTACCGAGATGTCTTCCGGTATCCTCAGCCCGCTTTCCTTTATGGCTTTCACCACACCCAGCACGATGGTGTTGCTTAGCGCGAATATCGCCGTAGGCCTTGACGCCGGTCCCTCGGAAAGCAGCAGCCTGGTCTCCACATATCCGTTCTGGATGGAAAACGCGTCGCCACGGACATTGATGCAGTCTGTCAGACCGGCTTCCGTCATAGCCTGCCTGTAGCCGTTGACCCGTTTCTGATTCGGGATGGATTCGACCACCCCCTGTATGCAGGCTATCCGGCTGTGCCCCTGCGAGATGAGGTGGCGTACCGCCATCATCCCTCCCTGAAGATTGTTGGCGGTCACGTAGGAAAGCGAGGAATCCCTGAAATAACGGTCTATCAGCACCACCGGGAAGTACTCCCGGTTTATCATTTCCAGCTGCGACGGATCGTCCCCGCAGGGAGCTATTATCATTCCGTCCACTCCCTGGACGGCGAGGGAACGGATGCAGTCCTTCTGGAATTCCTCCTTTTCGGCGACATCCATCACGATGGTGACATAGCCGTTGCTGCGGCATTCGGAGATGACCGTGCCGGCTATGTCCGCGAAGTACTTGTTGGAAACCGAAGGGAGGATGAGTCCTATCGTGTTCGTCTTCCGTGTGCGGAGACTCCTTGCAGCCATACTCGGCGTGTATTTGCAGCGCAGCGCCTCGTTTCTGATGAGCTCCTGCGTCTTCGCGCTTATGCGGTACTTTTCCGCGTTCCCGCTGAGGACCCTGGACACGGTGGTGGCCGAGATCTCCAGTCTCCGGGCGATGGTCTGAAGTGTTTCTTTCATAGCGGCGTTTTTCAAATTGCGACTAATGTTGCGCAAGAATTGGTGACAAATTTATGTGAAATTTACGAAAATCGCGAACTTTTGTTGTGGAGTTACATAATTTTGGCATCGGATAACGCAATCGTTGTCGCAGAACACTGAACCTATAACCGATCCAATACACAATGTCAGATAGGAAAATACTTGTCATCGGCAGCAGCAACACCGATATGACAATAAGGGCCGAACACCTCCCTGTTCCCGGCGAGACCATACTCGGCGGAGAATTCGTGATGGGGCGCGGCGGCAAGGGAGCCAATCAGGCGGTCGCGGCGAGCAGGCTCGGAGGCAAAGTCACTTTCGTGTGCAAGGTGGGCCGAGACCTGTTCGGACAGGAATCCGTTGACAGCTACAGGAAAGAAGCGATTGACACGGAGCATATCCTGTTTTCGGAGAAACCGTCCGGGGTCGCCCTGATTATGGTGGCTGAGGATGGGGAGAACTGCATATCGGTAGCCTCCGGCGCCAACGACGACTTCTCGGTGGAGGATGTGGAGTCTCTCCGCGGACTCATCTGTGCCTCGGACTACCTCATATTGCAGCTGGAGATACCCGTGGCCTCTGTGCTCCTCGCAGCGGAAATAGCTCATGAGGCAGGGGTATGTGTGATTCTGAATCCGGCTCCTGCAGTGCAGCTTCCTGAGGAGATATTTCACAACATAGACCTGATCACCCCCAACCGCACGGAACTGGCTCTGCTCACCGGCGTGGCGGGAGACGACCGCACCGCCGCCGCGAAGCTCGCGGCGATGGGAGTGCCGTCTGTCGTAGT
This sequence comes from Lachnospiraceae bacterium, assembly GCA_963640185.1. Lineage (GTDB taxonomy): Bacteria > Bacteroidota > Bacteroidia > Bacteroidales > UBA932 > Cryptobacteroides. The sequence continues at coordinate 66,108 of CAVHXU010000014.1, forward strand.
GACAATGGGCAGCGAAGGATGTGCGGTCCTAGAAAACGGGGAATACACGACTATAGATGCCTGCAGGGTGAATGCGGTGGACGCGACGGCGGCCGGAGACACATTCTGCGGAGCCCTGTGCGTGGCCCTCGCCGAGGGTCGCAGTCTTCTCGAAGCCGCACGCTTCGCCACCAGGGCATCCGCCCTGACAGTCCAGAGACGGGGCGCGCAGGACTCCATCCCCCGCAGGGCGGAAATAGATGAGCGGGGTCTCTGAACAGCGTCGGAAACCATTGAAAACCATTGAAACCATATAATTATGTTTATCGTCAACAGCACCTTGCTCGCAGTCATATTCTGCTTCGTCACTATGATTTGCTGGGGCTCCTGGGGCAACGCCCAGAAACTTGCCGCCAAGACCTGGCGCTATGAGCTTTTCTACTGGGACTATGTCATCGGTATGCTCCTTTTCTCCCTGCTGATCGCCTTCACGATGGGAAGTATCGGAGGCGAGGGAGTGCCGTTCTGCCGGAACATCGCCCAGGTTAGCGCCCGGAACTGGGGATGGATCATCCTCGGAGGCATCATATTCAACGCCTCCAACATCCTCCTCTCCGCCTCGACCTCCATTGCCGGGATGTCCGTGGCTTTTCCTCTCGGCGTGGGCATCTCGATGGCTCTCGGCACGGTGAACACCTACATAGTTGAACGCGGCCAGGGCATAGACAGGACCGACCCTGCGTTTCTCTTCGTCGGCGTGGCGCTCGTAGTGCTCGCCATCATCTGCAACGGCGCGGCCAGCGGACGCAAAGCGGGTGCGGATGAAGTCCCTGCAAAGGACCGCAGCAAAGGCATCATCCTCGCGGTGGCGGCAGGTGTGCTGATGTCCCTGTTCTACAGCTTCGTGGCAAGGGCTATGGATCTCGAGAACTTCGCCGCTCCCGCTCAGGGCAAAGCCACCCCGTACACGGCCATCGTCATATTCTCGCTCGGCGTGCTACTCAGCAACTTCATCTTCAACACTCTCGTGATGAAAAAGCCGTTCGTGGGTGCGCCGGTGACTTATTCCGAGTATTTCAAGGGTTCGTCCAAGACCCACCTCACCGGCATCCTCGGCGGATGCATCTGGTGTCTCGGCACGGCGTTCAGCTACATAGCCTCAGGCAAGGCCGGCGCCTCAGTCTCCTACGCCCTCGGGCAGGGTGCGCCGATGATTGCCGCCATCTGGGGTGTATTCATCTGGAAAGAATTCCGAGGCTCATCCCGCAAAGTTTACGGCCTGCTCGCCCTGATGTTCCTGCTTTTCATAGCGGGTCTGGGCTGCATCATCGCCGCATCCAATTAAGCCCCCTGATAAGTGAATTGAATAGCCGTCAGACAATGAACAAGACATCACTCAAATACGGATTCCTGGCATCCCTGCTTCTCGGTCTCGTCCTTTCCTGCACCCCTTCCGGAGCGCAGACGGACAATGTGCCGGACGACCCGGAGCTGGAGCCGATAATCGTAAGCAGGATCTGCACTTCGGACGCCGGCAAGCCCTATCTGGAAGTGTCAGGCAAACCGTTCCCCATCTATGGGGCGCAGATACGTCTGGACATATTCCGCTCCGTGGACAAGCTCGACTGGCCTGCCATAGAGGAGTATTTCGCCCTCGCGGAAAGCCTCGGAGTGAACAGCATTCAGGTTCCCTGCCCCTGGGCTTTCATAGAGCCGAAGAAGGACGCTTGGGACTTCACCTGCATAGACAAGACGATGGAGTTCGCTATCAAGCACAACCTCAAGGTGGAGCTGCTCTGGTTCAGCACCAACTTCATAGGTGACTCCTACTCCTGGCTCGTTCCTACCTACATCCTAGCGATGCCGTCAGTGCGTCTCAAGAGGAACTCCGATGGAGACTATCACGGTCTCTACGGCTACACCTACTCCATCGATTTCGCCGACAGCGCGGTGCTTGAGAGGGAAGTGGCCGCCGTCACGAAACTCTTCGCGCACATCCGCGCCTGGGATGCCGAACACGGAGGCACCCATCCTGTCATCACCTGTCAGGTGCACAACGAGCCTGACGCCCTCGTGAGATGGAGGCTTGACGAAAAGCAGATCTCTCGCAGGGACGGGACTCTCCTGACCAAGGCGGAGGCGTGGGAGATGACTCTGAAAGCGCTCGATGTCGTGGGTAAGGCGGTCCGGAGCAGCGCCTATTCGGTCGCCACACGCACAAACATCATCTCCGGAGACGGGGTGAAGGATTTTCCGCAGACTCCGGGCATATCGCCCAAGGATGTCTATGCCCTCTCCGGGATAGACTTCGTCAGCTACGACCCGTATATGTCCACCGTAAACCAGATTGCCTACGAGGTCAGCCAGTATGCATCAATGAAGGGGAACTATCCCCTCATAGCGGAGAACAGGGGAGACTATTCCACCACTCCGAGCCTGATACTCACGGCATCCGCCCTGGGAGGAGGCTATGACATATATGACCTCGCCACCAGCAGATACGTCTCCGCAAACAACGCCGCTCCCTGGAATTCGGAGGGCATCTACCGCTCCGACTTCACTCCGAAGCCTCAAGTGGCTCAGACCAAGGTTCTCCTTAGCGGGCTTGTCGCTGCAGGGGAGGATGTCGCTCTCACTCCGACGGAGGACTTCGCGGCATTCAACATAAGGACTGATTCTCCGCAGACCGGTCTCACTCAGACGATAAGCACTTCCGGGGCGGAACTCACCTTCAAGACCGCGACCGGCGCGCTCGCGTTTGTCCTCGACAGGGGTGACACCCTCGTGGCGTTCTCCACCGGAGACGGGATGCTCACTGTCAACGGCGGCACTCTGACCTCCGGTGAGGGAAACACGGTCCGGATGACCGGCGGACAACTGTACCGTCTTCCGTTCAAGTCTGAAGGAAGCCGCAGCAGCACAGCCAAAAAGAACATAGGAACCATATTTTAATAACACGCAAGATTATGAGAAATCCCTGTAAGACAGCGCTTGCCGCAGCGGCGGCAATGCTCCTGAGTCTCGGCGCTTATGCGCAGAGTCTTGTTTCCGGGACAGTGACGGACTCCGGCGGCGAACCGCTTCCGGGAGTGTCCATTCTCCTGTCCGATGGCGCTCAGGGCGGCACCATCACCGATGCCGATGGAAAGTACTCCATCGATGCGGGGGGGGCGAAAGCTCTTATATTCAGTTCAATAGGATTCTCTTCCCAGACTGTTGAGATACTCGGGAGGGCGGTTGTGGACGTTGTCCTCGCCGAAGATATGAAACTCCTCGAAGAGTCCGTCGTGGTGGGATTCGCCACCCAGAAAAAAGTGAACCTCACCGGAAGTGTCGCCACGGTAAATTCACAGCAGCTGGAGTCAGTCCCTGTCAGCAACACCGTCCTCGCCCTTCAGGGACAGGTCCCTGGACTCTCTATCAAGCAGGTCAGCGGCCAGCTCTACGGGAAGAATCCTACCGTCACCCTGCGCGGGCAGGGCACAATCGGACAGGGTTCGTCCGGCAGCGTACTCATCCTCATAGACGGTATGGAGGGTGACCTCTACTCCATCAATCCCCAGGACATCGAGAACATCTCCGTCCTCAAAGATGCCGCCGCCTCTTCCATATACGGCTCCAGGGCACCGTTCGGAGTGATTCTCGTCACCACCAAGAAAGGCCGTGAGGGCAAGATGCAAGTGAACTACAACAACAGTTTCAGGTTCAGCACTCCTCTCAACCTGCCCCATTCCGCCGATTCATACTCCTGGGCTCTCTACTTCAACGACGCCGCCAACAATGACGGCAACGCCGACGACATCGGAGCGGCCAGACTCCAGAGGATCAAGGACTATCAGGACGGCGTCATTTCCTACAACACCATCCCGGTGGGCAACCAGTGGGGCACGGCCTACACCGAGGGAAATGACAACATCGACTACTACGACGTCTTCTACAAGGATGTCTCTTTCGCTCAGGAACACAATCTCAGCATCTCCGGCGGCAATTCCAGGATGAACTACTTCGTCTCCGCGAACTATCTTATGCAGGACGGCCAGTTCACGTTCGAGGGCGCCGACCTGGACGGGCTCAACAGGATGAACGTGTTCGGCAAGGTGGAGGCGAAGCCTTTCGATTTCCTCAGCATCGGCTTCAGCAGCCGCTTCATCCGCGAGGATTACCATCAGCCGACGGTTCTCAGTGACGAGACCCTCTGGTACTTCGGACAGTATCTCTGGCCTGTCGCGCCGCTCTACGACCCCAACGGCAATCTCTTCAACGACCTCGCCCTCCGTTTCAGCAGGGGCGGTCAGACCACCATCTCCAACACCACGTCATCGAACCAGTTCAATTTCACCCTCACCCCGCTCAAGGGTTGGAGAATCGTGGGCGACGTGAACTACCGCTACCGTTCCTACTTCAACAAGATCGTTGACAAGGAAGTCTGGCAGACCTGCATCGACGGCTACTCCAAGGGCTCCGTCTGGGACGATCACACCGGTGTCGCCAACGACGACGGACGCAACCAGTACCTCAACACCAACCTCTACACCGACTACGAGAACAACATCGCAGGCAACTATTTCAAGCTGATGGCAGGTATGCAGATGGAGTCCTACTCGGTGAACACCACCTATGCGAAGAGGGAGGGTCTCATCGTGCCGGATGTCCCTTCGATCAACACCACATCCGGGCTCTACGGCGGAGAGGAAGTGAGTCCTGTCGTGGGCGGAGGTTCTTCCGCCTGGAGGACGCTCGGATTCTTCGGCCGCGTGAACTACAACTACAAGGAAAGGTATCTGCTGGAGGCCAATCTCCGCTACGACGGCTCGTCACGCTTTGCAGCAGACAAGCGCTGGGGCCTGTTCCCTTCTGTCTCCGGAGGCTGGAACATCGCCAGGGAGCCATTCTTCGCACCGGCTTCGAAGTGGGTCAGCACGCTCAAACTAAGGGCTTCCTACGGTTCCCTGGGCAACCAGAACACCACTGCCTACTACCCTACCTACGAGCAGATGAACTTCGCCAATTCGCAGGGGACCTGGCTCATCAACGGCAAGAAGACCAACATCGCCTGGCCCGCAGACCTGATCAGTTCTTCCCTGACATGGGAAAAGGTGAAGTCCTGGAATGCCGGTCTCGACGTGACGGCTTTTGGCGGCCGTCTCTCCGCTTCCATCGACGGCTATGTCCGCAGGACGGAAGATATGATAGGTCCGGCCGACGAACTGCCGGTCATCCTCGGCACATCGGTGCCATACACGAACAACACCGATATGCGCACGACTGGCTTTGATTTCGAGATTTCCTGGCACGACAGGGCATTCGACCAGCTGGACTACGGCGTGCGTTTCGTCCTCTCCGACGCGGTCACCAAGATCACCAAGTACTCCAACCCGTCCAAGACCCTCGGGACCTACTATGAGGGAATGACCCTCGGAGACTTCTGGGGCTACGAATCCATCGGCATCGCGAGAACGGAGGACGAGATGCTGGAACATCTAATCTCGCTTCCGAACGGCGGTCAGACAGCTCTCGGCTCCAATTGGCAGGCCGGCGACATTATGTACCGCGACCTCAACGGCGACGGAAAGATTGATTCCGGCTCCTGGACCACCGACGACCACGGAGACCTCAAAGTCATAGGCAACACCACCCCGAGGTACAATTACGCGTTCGACATCAACCTCGCCTGGAAAGGCATAGACCTCAGAGTCTATCTCCAGGGCGTGGGCAAGAGGGATTATTTCCAGAAAGGCAAGTATTTCTTCGGTAGCTGCGGATGGAGCAAATGGGGAACGATGGTGCTCAAGCAGCATCTCGACTACTACCGCGACGACCCGGAAAGCCCTCTCGGCGTCAACACGGACAGCTACTATCCGAGGCCTTATCTCGACAGCGAGAAGAACGTGCAGTGGCAGAGTCTCTATGTCCAGAACGCCGCCTATCTGAGGCTCAAGAACCTCCAGCTGGGCTACACCTTCCCTCAGAAGTGGACTAAAAAGGTGGGAATCCAGAACCTCAGGCTCTATTTCTCCGGCGAGAATCTCGCGACATTCACCCGTATGACCGATCTTTTCGACCCGGAGACCATCGGCGAGAACGAGACGGGCAACGTATATCCTCTGTCGAGGACATATTCCTTCGGATTAAGCGTCACTTTTTAATCAATCCGTCTAATAATCAAGAATATGAGAAGAATATCAAGATATATCGGCATAGCGGTGTCACTCCCGCTGCTCCTGGCTTCCTGCGACGGTTTTCTGAACCTCAAGCCGGAGTCGAGCCTCTCTCCCGGACAGTATCTGACGACGGAGGACAATGTCGCCGCATACGCGACCGATCTCTACAATATGTTCCCTTGTCACGGCACGACGAGCTGGGGCACCTGGACAAGCGACAGCAACACCGACAATATGGCCTACGCCAATCCGAGCGACATCTTCGCCCCGGGCTACTGGAAAGTGGGCCAGACCGGAGGGAGCTATGAATTTACAGGCATCTACCGCTGCAACTATTTCTTCGACAATGTGATGGAGAACTTCGAGAAAGGCGGCGTCAGCGGCTCGGCGTCGAACATCCGCCACTATGTGGGCGAGGTCTATTTCTTCCGCGCCTGGCAGTATTTCCAGAAGCTCAAGGCCCTGGGGGATTTCCCCATCGTGAAGACCGTTCTTCCCGACAACCTTGAGAAGCTGACCGCCGAGAGCGTCAGAGCTCCGCGCAACGAGGTGGCGAGATTCATCCTCGAAGATCTGGACAAGGCGATAGAATATATGGGCGAGAGCGCTCCGAAAGGCGGCTCCAACCGTCTCGACAAAGACTGCGCCCGGCTGATGAAGTCGAGGGTCGCTCTCTATGAGGGGACTTGGCTGAAATACTTCAAGGGCACGGCTTTCGTTCCGGGGACTTCCGATTGGCCCGGCAAGGCGGCCCACCCCGACTATCAGTACCCGTCCGGCAGCATAGATGCCGAGATCGAGTATTTCCTGAAGATATGTATGGAGGAGTCCAAGGCAATCGCGGACAAGTACAGCCTCGTGGACAACACTGGAGTCTTCCAGTCATCCGCCTCCGCCGCAGCCAACCCGTATTTCGATATGTTCGGAGCCACTGATATGTCCTCCTATGGGGAAGTTCTCCTCTGGAAGGCGTACAGCGTGTCCGAGGGCGTGACCAACTCCGTGGTGGAGTTTGCCGCCGCAGCGAATCAGGGCTACGGAATCACAAAGAGTATGGTGGACGCTTTCGTGATGTCCAACGGACTCCCGACTTATGCCGCCGGCAGCGGTTATCCCGGAGATGCCGACCTGCTCAAGATCACGGAAGGACGCGACTCCAGAGCCGAGATCTTCATCAAGAAGCCCGGCGACGTGAACCTCCACAGCACTCCGGGTCCGGAGTCCTACGAGATCGAGCCTTGGCCCAACATCGTAAGGTCCACCGCGTCGATGCGTTACACCACGGGCTATGCTCTCCGCAAAGGACTCAATTTCGACGGGGAACAGTCCGTGAGGGACAAGAGCTATGTGGGCTCCATCATCTTCAGGGCTGTCGAGGCCTACCTCAACTATATGGAAGCCTGCTATGAGGCTACAGGCGCGCTTGACGCCGACGCCCGGGCCTACTGGACCGCCATCCGCAACCGCTCGAAAGTGGCCGACTGGCAGACAACCATAGACAACACCGATATGGACAAGGAAAAGGAGACCGACTGGGGCGCATATTCCGCAGGCAAACTTGTGGATCCCACCCTTTTCAACATCCGCCGCGAACGCCGCTGCGAGTTGATGGCCGAGGGATTCCGGGCCTCTGATGTCCGTCGCTGGAGGGCTATGGACCAGATGATCGACACGCCTTACCACATCTACGGAATGAATGTCTGGGAGAGTATGTACACCAATCCCGATTTCCTCGCCGGCAACGACAACAACCTCAAGGAGGAAGAGAACATCTCACCGAGAACATTCAGCAAGTACTGCGCGCCATACCACATCCTCTCCAACAACCGCGTGTACGACGGTTACAGGTGGAAGATGGCACATTATCTCGACCCTGTCGCCGTGCAGCATTTCCTGATAACCGGAGGCGGAGACTCGTCTCAGTCGCCTCTGTATCAGAATCCCGGATGGCCTGTCCAGGCGGGTCAGGGCGCTGAATGATTATGAGAAAAATCTGCGGCATACTGGCGTCTGTCCTTTTCGCTTTCCTTTCGTGTTCGCCCTCTTCAAAGCCGGACACGAAAGGAGGCGATGACGGGAAGGAATCATCCCCATACCGCCTCACGGTTGACGGGAAGCCCTTCCTTATGCTCGGGGCGCAGCTCAGGACGGATTATTTCATCCGGCTCGACGGAAGGACTCTGGACAATCTGGGCGACTATTTCGCCCTTGCGGCGGGTCTGAACATCACCTGCATTCAGGTGCCGGTTGCCTGGAGCGATGTGGAGACCTCCTATGACAGCTACACCGACGCCTCCGTCAGGGCCTATATCGACTACTGCGAGAAATACGGTCTCAAACTCGAGATTCTCTGGTATGGAAGCTATATGTGCGGCTACTCCGTCGAAGGCTATATCCCGGCCTATGTGATCGGGGACACTGAGACCTATCCGGAGCTGAAACCGTCCGCGGCCTATCAGGGCTGGCTCGGCAAGCAGTTCTACCTGAAGCCGGGCAACAGGGAACTGGTGGCGAGGGAGAAGAAGGCGCTCTCGCAGATGATGCAGTTTGTCGCGGATTACGACAAGTCGCTGGGCTGTCCGCACACAGTCATAGGAGTGCAGATCGAGAATGAGCCGGATATGCTCGCTACGCGGCACAACTCCGCCCACGGGTATTCGGCAACTGATCTGTGGCCGAGTCTGCTGTGGCATCTGAACGAACTGGGGATGGCCGTCAAGGAGAGCTCCTACGACTGCTACACCCGTGTGAACCAGACCGTCACCTACGATGACTGGGTTTACTGGAGCAGGAAACTGGCAGAGAGAAAGGGAATAGACTATGTGGGCTTCGACCCCTATGTGAACGACATTCCGACATTGAACTCCTGGCTTTCACAGATTCAGGAAATCCCCGGGAATTTTTCTCACATAGCGGAGAACGGCGGCGAGTACGACAACAACGACCTGCTGACGCTCAGCGCCCTTGTGACGGGCTGCGGCTATGAGGTCTTCGAGGTTATCACCACTCCTCATCCCTATCTGAAGGACTGGACGCTGCGCGGAGTATATAACCCGGACTTCAGCCCCAAGTCCCAGACACAGCGGCTCATAGACGCCTACGGCATATTCAGGGCGGCCTGGTGGGACTTTGCCACGGCTTCCGTGGAGGATATGGCGGGCTTCAATCTGGAGGACTCCGCAGGCAGGACTTCGACCGAAGAGACCGCCTCCACGTCTTCTGCCTCTTTCAAGTGGAAAACCGGCAGCAGGGGAGTCGCGTTCGCCATCGAGGGAGACGGCTACTGCACTGTCGGCTCCACCAAGGCGGATACTGTCCATCCCGATTTCACTCCGTCGGCCGTCGAGTGTGGCTACTATGACTCTGAGGGCGTATGGGTGAAAACCTCCGATGCGTCTTCGCGCTTCGGCAACGGGATGCTGCTTATGGAGGCCTGCAAGGTCTATAGACTGATACGCAAATGAGCGGAACAATAAATAACTGAACAAAACAACTGATGCAATGAAAAAGTTTTTCCTTTTGTGCCTGTGTGCAGGATGTCTGCTTTCCTGCAACAAGACCGAGGTGGCGACCCTTGAGGTCGATGCCGACCATATCGACGCCACTACCGACGGCGGAGATTTCAACATCAAGGTGAGCAGCAATGTGACTACGACCACCGAGATAGTCTATGAAAGCGGCAGCGGAAGCGGCTGGATTTTCCTGATGCCTAAAGTGCTCAAAGGCGACGGGACGCTGCTGTTCCAGATAAGCAGATTCCTCGACTATGACGCGACCCGCACCGCCACCGCCACCATCTCCGGCAACGGCGTGGAAAAGACAGTCACCATCACTCAGACCGGCCGCCCGAAGCCTGTGGCCACTGATCTGGATCTGGGAGTATATAACATCTATTCTGATGTGGAGGGCGGCAGCTACACCGTTTCCGTCGCGACAGCGGGCGAATGGGAAGCGGTTTCCGATGCTGTCTGGTGCAAGGTCGAGAACGGTTCTGCAGTCGGGATCGGGGAGTTCAAGGTGAATGTGGAGGAGTCCACGGACTATCAGTACCGTACGGCCAATGTCAAAGTCACTGCCGGCACGCTTGAGCGCACCGTCTTCGTGCAGCACGTCGGCACCAAGATAGGAGATATCGTCTGGGCGAATGCCAATGTGGATGATCCGGACACCTTCGGCAGGAACTGTCAGGTGAGGGGCAAGCTCTACCAGTGGAACGCCAAGGTGGGCTATCCTTCATACTCGGCAAATGACAAAGGCGACACGGAGACGGTCGTTCCGGGGTTCACCGGGGGAGCATTCGATGTCCACTCCGAGACCTGGACAGACGAGAACGACCCTTGTCCTGACGGCTGGAGAGTGCCTACCAAGGCCGAGTTAGAGACGCTTCTCGCAGTCGGTGAAGGAGCTACACCTAAGTTCTGGTTCGACTTCTGGATGACCAACGGAATGGAAGTTGCCGGAGTTTATTGCGGACTTGACAGGGAACTGATGCAGAAAGAGTGCGGCCCCGGCAAGCTCAACGGCGCGATTTTCATCCCGCAGGCCGGAATGATCAACCGTGACACCTGCAAGCAGGAAGACTGGTGGGATGCGGCTATCTGGACAGCTACCAATGTAGGGCAGACTTGGGATATGTTCGGACTCTGGATGAACGGAGATAATAACTACGGTTTCGCGTGGTACGGAAGCAGGTCCGGTCTCTCTGTCCGCTGCGTGCTGAAGTCAGAATAGTTGACTGACATATTTTTTGCCTTGCTTGTCCGGAGATGCCGAAGGGGCGGCGGCCCTCAGGCTCCCGGACAGGTTTTGAACAGGTCCGATGATATCAGCTTTATGAGAAGGATTCTTGTATTTCTCTCTGTGACAGTGTTGTGTCTCACTTCGTGCTGCAACGGCGGCGACACCCGGGACACGGCCGTTCCGGTGATTTTGGACACCGATATGGGCAACGATGTCGATGACGCCCTTGCCCTTGCAATGCTCTGCCGCTATTCCGATGAGGGTGCGGTCAAGCTGCTGGGAGTGATGGTCAACAAGAACGACCCCGCCTCGGCCGAGTGCGTGGACATCGTGGACACGTACTACGGCTATGGCGACACTCCGATCGGGCTGGTGGAAAAGCCTGTGGATTCGAGCGGCGACGGGGTGAACCTGAACGGGATGAACTTTGTCACCGCAGTCTCCGGGATGGATTTCCCCCGAAGTGTGAAGGACTATGCCTCCCTGCCTCCGGCGACAAAGCTCTATCGACGGCTGCTTTCCTCCCAGGAGGACAACTCGGTGAAAATCATCTCCGTGGGCTTCTCGACCAATCTCGCCGCCCTTCTGGATTCTCCGGCCGACGAGATTTCCCCGCTGTCCGGCAGGGAACTGATGGCGAAAAAAGTGAAGGGGGTCTATGTGATGGCGGGTAATTTCCGGGGCGAGGGGAATGACTGGTTCTCCGAGTACAATGTGACAAGGGATGTTCCGTCGGCGCGGAAGTTTTTCGCCGAGTGCCCGTCTCCGGTCGCCATTTCTCCGTTTGAACTCGGGATAGAGATCACCTATCCTGCGGCATCTATAGAGGCGAATCTCGGCTACAGCAATAGCAATCCGGTGGCGGAAGCCTACAAGGCCTATCTGCCGATGCCGTACGACCGTCCCATCTGGGATCTCACGGCGGTGCTCTATGCGGTCGAGGGCGACAAATATTTCACGGAAAGCGCTCCGGGCAAGGCGTCGATAGACGAAAACGGCCTTGCGTCTTTCATCCCTGATCCGTCAGGAAAGCACATCCTCCTCTCAGTCCCCGAGTCCGGGAGACAGGCCGTGGTCAATCGCTGCCGCCAGCTCTGCGAAGCTAATGGTCATTTGGCCAAAGGTTAGGGCGGCAGATTTGCATTTCTCGGGTAGCGGCACTAACTTTACACTATGAAAGAAAACAAACTGCCCGCCTATCCGCTCATCGACATGTCGGAGCTGAACCGTTGTCTGCTCTGTCATGATGCGCCCTGCACCGCAGCCTGCGCCAAGTCGCTGCCTGTCGGTGACATACTCAGATCCATCTACTTCCGCAACGCCCTCGGAGCTTTGGAGAAGACCGGGGGAGAGAGGTGCATCGGCTGTGACGCGCCTTGCGAAAAAGCCTGCGTACTCGGCAGGAAAAACTCTCCCGTGATGATTCACAGCATCATCGGAGCACTGTATGAGGGGACCCGGGACACGGTGGAGTACGGGATTGTCGGAGAACGGGAACTGCGCGGGGCTTTCTCCTCGGACGAAAAACCGGACATCAGCACCGACATCTGCGGGGTTCGGCTGGAGAATCCGTTTCTGCTCTCGTCCTCCGTGGTGGCAAGCAATTACGAGATGTGCGCCAAGGCATTCAGAGCCGGATGGGCGGGGGCCGCGTTCAAGACCATATGCTCCTTCCCGCAGCACGAGGCCTCGCCGCGCTTCTCCACCATCACGGAACACTCGAACGCTTTCTGCGGATTCAAGAACATCGAGCAGCTTTCCGACCACAGCGTCGAGGAGAATATGGAGGTGTTCCGCCGCTTGAAACAGGACTTTCCGGAGAAAGTGATCATTGCCTCCATTATGGGCCGGGACGAGAAGGAGTGGACATCGCTCGCGCACGAATGTGAACTGGCGGGGGCCGATGTGATAGAGTGCAATTTCTCCTGCCCCAATATGGAGTCCGACTCGCTCGGAGTGACCATCGGACAGGATGCGGGGCTCATCACCAGATTCACCTCCGCAGTGCGCAGGGGCACGACCCTGCCGGTGCTTGCCAAGATGACCCCTAACCTTATGGATATGGTTCCGATGGCTGTTGCCGCCCGTCAAGGAGGCGCTGACGGCATCGCCGCGATCAACACCATCAGCAGTATCACCGGCGTGAACATCAACACTTTCACCGCCGAGCCGGATGTCCACGGACACTCCATCGTGGGAGGGTATTCCGGACCTGCGGTCAAGCCGATAGCGCTCCGCTTCATCTCGGATCTCGCACGCAGCGAGGAACTGCGCGGGATGCACATAAGCGGAATGGGAGGCATAGAGAACTGGATAGACGCTCTCGAGTTCATCTCTCTCGGCGCAGGCAGCGTACAAGTCACCACGGCTGTTATGCAGTACGGCTACCGGATCATCGACGATCTGCTCGACGGACTCATCTACTACTTGAAACTTAAACGCTTCAGCAGCATCCACCCTATCGTCGGAGCGGCTGTGAAATCAATTGTCCCGCACAATCAGCTTGAGCGGGACACAGTTCTGTTTCCTCATTTCGACCGTGAAAAATGCATAGGTTGCGGCCGCTGCTACACTTCCTGCTATGACGGCGGCCATCAGGCGATCGAGTTCGATCCGCAGACCCGCACGCCCCGTCTGATCGGGAGCCGCTGCGTCGGCTGTCACCTCTGCCGTCTTGTCTGCCCGTCCAAAGCCATAGGCATAGCAGCGCGCCGCATAGACCGTCATTTCCTGTAGCCGCACTTCGGGCAGACGCCCTGCTCGTTGAGGGCTATGCCGCAGAGAGGGCAGCGGTCAATCCTGTCCTCCACAGTCTCGAACTCGGCGGATGCCGTGTTGTCTCCGCTCCTGAAAGTGAGCTTCACTATGTTCAGCTTGTCCTTGAGCAGGCTGTGGACGATCTTTATCATACCTTCCACGGTCATAGTCTCCTTGGTGACCACCAGGCGGCAGTCCGGGTAGGCTGTGGCGAGCTCCGTGCTGAAGGCAGGCCCTTTCATCCTGTTCTGCGGATGTCCTTTGCGGATGCCCTGACGCTCATAGACCTCAAGCACCGCAGGGAGCAGAGGGTCGTCTGCGCGAAGTATCAGGGCGTGGTCGAAGTTTTTGAGCACCTCCCAGGCCGTCTTCTTGATTTCATTGCAAGGGAAAACCATATTTACTCCCGTGTTCAGGGTGTCAGCTACCTCGATGGTCAATGTGCCGGTGTGGCCGTGAAGATACTGTGCTTCTCCTTTGAAGTCCAGAAAGCGATGTGCATACTGCAAATCGAATGTTGTGATGCTTCTCATAATTCTGTTGTTTAAGGGGTTAAAGATGATTTATATATGAACGGAGGTGATCTGCACCTGTATTTTGGCGATATCCTCCGGAGGTATGTTCTTCTGCTTCAGAAAGTCCCGGACCAGATCGGAAAGTCCCGGAGCCTCGAAATCTGACACCTGATCCGACGAGAAGATGTGGTGGTGCTCCCGTGTGGTGATGTCGTAGTATCCCCTGCCGGTCTCCGGGTGGAAGAACAGGGACAGGAGATTGGCCCGGCAGAAAGAGTCCAGAATGCGGTACACCGTGGACGGGGCGATGTCGGCGCCCTGGTCCTTCAAGGAACTCTCTATGTCCTCAATCGTGGCATGGCGCAGCTGCGTCATCGTCTCGTAAATCATTCTTCGCTGGGGAGTCAATTTCAGCCCGGCGTGCTTGATGTTCTCAACACTTTCCATTGTTTTCAGTCCTTATGTCGCAAAGTTATTGCAAATAATTTGCATTTGCAAATATTTCTCAATAACTTTGCAATCAAAATTGACAAGCTTTGGACAGATTGGCGGGAATCCGGACGCGGCATATAAGTTGTGCGCACCGTCGCGGCCTGTCCGAACAGGATAAGTGAAACTTTAAATCAGAATCATTATGATCAGCGAAAAATTGCAGAAAGCGGTGAATGATCAGATTACCGCCGAGTTATGGTCTTCCAACCTCTATCTCCAGATGGCTTTTCATTTCGAGAAAGAGGGATGGGACGGGTTTGCACACTGGATGCACAAGCAGTCCGATGAGGAAAGGGAGCACGCCACCACCCTTGCAGGCTATCTCGCCAAGCGCGGGGGAGAGGCCAGGGTGAGCGTAATAGATGTGGTTCCTACCGGCTGGGGCAGCGTGAAGGATGTGTTTGAGAATGTGGCGTCGCACGAGCGCAAGGTCTCACGGCTCATCGACGGGCTCGTGGATGTGGCTGCGGCGGAGAAGGACAAGGCCACCCAGGATTTTCTCTGGGGCTTCGTGAGGGAGCAGGTCGAGGAGGAGGCATCGGTCGATGCCATCGTCAGCAAGATCGAGAAATGCGGTGACGGCGGCCTGATATTCCTCGATGCCGAACTTGGAAAAAGGTAAACTGCCCGGGAGTGGCTGTCGGAAAGGCGGCAACGCCTCTACTTGAACAAATCATCAGAGGTGATCACATTCTGGAAACGTCCTGAATATTCATTGTATTTCAGCCCGAATGTGGTGATGAGGGTCAGCAATGTTGACTTTCCGGTTCCGGTCTCATCGACGAATGCCGCCTGCCGCTCCCTCAGTTTGGCGTCATATTCCTTGTCAACGATAAAATCCTTTGAAGAGTATTTACACTCGCAAAGGTTGATCAGACGGTCGTCCCTGTCAATGAGCAAATCCACTTGTGAGGAGGCTCCGACCCATGAATATGTCTCCGTGTGCACCCCTGATATTCCCAATGCGGACTTTATCTGACGAATGTGGCCGAAACAGACATTTTCAAATGAATACCCTCTCCACGCATTCACGGAAGGGTTGTTCTGATTATGTTGCCAGTAGTTGGTGTCATCCGTATGCTTGCGGTTGCAAAAATAATTGTAGAAGAGACAGAATCCGTCAATCAGCCGGTAACGGGATTTTCTTGGAGGTTCTCCAAAATATCTGAATTTTGAGATGAAATCGCTTTCTTCAAGCGACAACAACAATTTGGTGAATTCGCCGCCATCAGCTATTCCAGTCCCTTTGATGATTTCCTCACGTGAATAGCCGACACGCTTGCCGGCCAAAAAACGTATCACTTTCTCGGCGGAATCAGGATTAGTGAATATGGAGCCGAACAACCTGTCATACTCATTGGCCAACTTACCCTTTCGATTAAAAACCAAGGCGTCAACATTCTGCGCCAAACTCATATCCCGGGCAAAAAGGCTAAGGTAATATGGTACTCCGCCAAAAATCATATTACACTGTGTGATGTCGTATCTGTCAAGCCGGATGTCTTTTGATTGAAAAAAATCCTCCGTCTCACGTAAGTCGAAGGGTTCCAGTTTAATCTCAAATGTGACGCGATCAAACAATCCTCCTTTGCCATTTATCAGTTTATCGGACATCCAGGAAACGGCAGATCCGCAGGCGATCAACATCAAATCATCACGTTTGGAGCCCCAACCATTCCAAAAAGCTTCAAATGCCGTTACAAACCCTGCTCTCGGAGTGTCAAGCCAAGGCAACTCGTCCATAAAGACGAGCATGCGGCGGCCATCCGACTTGGATTCAAGAAATTTCTCCAGCATAAAGAATGCGTCCAACCAGTTCTCCGGCATCGAAGTAACCTCCGCTCCACATCTTATAAGAGAATGCGTGAAATTCTGCAATTGCCTCTTCATCAACTCCTTACCTTTGAGTTCAATCGGAGATAAAGCAGTGTGTGAAAACGTGATGCGATCACGGAACAACTCGTTGACAAGGAAGGTTTTTCCTACTCGCCTTCGACCATACAGCACGACGAACTCCGAATGACCATTGCTGTAAAGATTTTCCAGTTCCTTGATTTCCGCTTGTCTTCCTATGATTCTCATAATGCTTTATTTTTCGGCAAATATACAAAAACATCGGTTCCCGAAAAATAGTCGCCGACTATTTTTCGGGAATTCATCTGAAAGCGCAGTTGGCGCTGAATAACCGATCTTTCCCATGGTCGCTTGACCTTACCTCTAAAAATTATTTTCCGTGTCTACTTTTCGCGCGCGGTACAAGCAAGACTGCTCTCGTTGGAAAAATTACGGAGGACCACCGCAAACTCGTTGGAAAAATTGCGATGAAGACCCGACAAGTCGTTGGAAAAAGTGTAACTTTGCTCTCGGATAAAGAATTTGGTCATGCTGAAAAGGAAGATTGAAGACGCTCTCATAGCGTGGAAAAACAAGCCGGGACACAAGCCACTGGTGATTATGGGCATCCGCCAATGCGGTAAGACATATATCTCGCGGCACTTCGCCCGAGAGAACTACAAGAATGTCGTCTATGTGAACTTTATCAGGCAACCAGAGCGAATCAACGCATTCACTGGTTCAAAGGATGTGGACAGTATTCTGCTCAATCTGTCCGCACAGATCAAGGGTGTCAAGTTCATCCCCGGAGAGACCTGTCTGATATTTGATGAAATCCAGGAATGCCCGGAAGCCAGAACTTCGCTCAAGTTCTTCAAAGAGGATGGCCGCTTTGACGTGATCGCCACCGGGTCCCTGCTGGGGGTTCAGGGCTACGGCGATGATATCAAGAAACAGCGGCGCAAGATGGTTCAGACAAAAGAACCGGGTGTCAACTCGATACCCGTGGGCAGCGAGGATATCATCGAAATGTACCCGCTTGATTTCGAGGAGTTCCTCTGGGCGAACGGAATGAGCCCTGATGTCATCGCAGCGCTCCGGAAGTTCTACACGGAGGAAACGGCTGTCCCGGAAGGAATCCATGTGGCCATGAAGCGATATTTGAACCTCTATGTCGCCATAGGTGGTCTCCCCGCCCCCATCAACGCTTTCCTTGCCACAAACAACATGAATGTCGTGAGTGACGAATACAAGGGCATACTGAAGGAGTACCGCGACGATATGGTAAAGTATGCCCCGGACAAAGACAAGCCACACATCCGCGAGTGCTTCAATTCCATCCCGAAGCAGCTGGCAAAGGAGAACAAGAAGTTCCAATACAGCAAGGTCAAGCCCGGAGGGCGAAGTGAAACCTTTCTGGGTTCCCTCCAATGGCTGGAAGATGCAGGTATTATCTGTCGCTGCTACAATACAGACATCACCGGCCTCCCGCTGGAAGGCAACGCCAGAGACAATGTGTTCAAGGTGTACACGGCAGACATCGGCCTCCTCATTGAGATGTTGGGGCCCGGGGCCCGGGCAGACATCCTTCAGGGCAACTTGGGAGAATTCAGGGGCGCCATATTCGAGAATCTGATGGCCGACACGCTTCACAAGAAGCAGCAAAGCCTGTACTATTTCATGAAGGACTCCGGACTTGAGTTGGATTTCCTCGTCAGGATGAAAGGCGAATGTGTGCCGCTTGAAGTAAAAGCGAAGACCGCACAGGCCAAGAGCGTGCAGACTGTCTTGAAGCACGCGGACAAGTACCACGTGAAACAAATCATCAAATTCGGCGACTTCAATGTCGGCCGGGAGGGGCGGCTGCTCACTCTCCCCAACTATATGCAGTTCCTTTTGGACCTGAAGCCGGAGGAAATCGTTCTCGAACCAATCGACATTGACGCCGTCAACGCTCTGGCAAAGAAGTTTTTGGGCTAACCGCTTTAAACACCGCATAGGTTAATTCAGCGCCAACCGCATTTTTAGGCATCTCGCTTATTGAAAAGGGCCCTTATTCAGCCACAAAGATACAAAAAGCAATCGTTTTGGCCAAATAAGAAATTTAATTCAGCCAAAACCGCATCATTTGCATCGCTTTTGGCTGAATAAGGAATGCAGAAAGGGAAAGAACTCTTCAGGCGGAGCCCAAATCCAGCCCAGCGGAGGCCTTAATAAACCGGCCGACCTCGATTTAGTGAACCAATAGCAGGCAATATCAACAAGTTATATCTATATTTGCGAAAAACAGCCCCACTATGTCCAGCGAGTTTGAACTTACGAGGCGGTTCGAAGAGATATACAGATACCACTATCCGGCGGTGAAGGAGTTCATCACTTCGCTCATACGCTCGCGTGAGGACGCGGAGGATCTGGCACAGGACATCTTCTATCGCCTGTGGAAGAGGCGCGCCGTGTGGGAAAGCGGCGGGGAATGCACAGGCTATGTCTATACTATGGCAAGGAATGCCGGCCTCGACTTCATCCGCAGAAAGAGAGTGAGGGCGGCCCGGGAAATCGAGCCTGTCCGCGAAGGACAGTGGGACAGGGAACTCTTCGGAGACGACCCGCTGGACCCGATCTACTACAGGGAGGCGGGGCTGCTGCTGGAACTGGCGACAGACTGTCTGCCCGAGCGGCGCAGAGAGATATTCCGGATGAGCCGCTTTCAGGGGATGGAGAACCGGGAAATAGCCAAGTCCCTGGGGCTGTCCGTCCGCACGGTGGAACACCATATCCACCTCTCACTGCGGGAACTCAGGAGGATTGTCTTCATCATCGTGCTGCTGCATCTGATTTAGTGTCCCATAGGGGCTGTCACGATAGTGACTGGGGTTGGACAAATGACAAGAGGGTGACTAAAATCCTTTTTAGTCATCCCCTCTTAGCGGCGCGTAGGTAGAAAAATTGCAGCGGCCGTTAAGTGCAAGGGCCTGCTTGTGCGTGATATGCATAGTGACACTTGCTATGCATCGTTATGGACCGGAAAGACTATTTCAAAAAAATACTTTCACTATTCACTGAACGGGACCACTCCGCGGAAGTCTCGGAGCATTTCTACGACTGGCTGACCGACAGCCGGCACCGGGAAGAAAAGAATGAGGCTCTGCGCGGATTGTTCGACGAATGCCTCCAGAGGGCCGACTCCGGCGACACGGAGAAATCTCTCCGCCTCTGGAAGAGCCGCTATCTCCCCGCTGCCAACCCGCAGAGAGGCGGACGGTCGCGGCGTTGGCTCTGGCCCGCAGCCGCTGCTGTCCTGCTTCTGCTGTCCGTCTCACTCGGCCTCGCCCTCATCCGAAGCGAAAACACCCGTACCGACCTCGTACAACTGCACATCCCCGTGGCTCAGATGAGGGATCTCACTCTGCCGGACGGCACACAGGTGCGGCTCAACTCCGGCAGCACGCTGCTCTTCCCGCAGAAGTTCGGACGGGGTGAGCGGAGCGTCTATCTCGTCGGTCAGGCCGCCTTCAAGGTGAAGCCGGACAGGAAGCATCCGTTCGTGGTCAAGGCTGACGACTTCCGCATCACCGCCCTCGGGACAGAGTTTGACGTGTCGGCCTATCCCGGAGACCGCAGCGCAAGCGCCCTGTTGGTCGAAGGCAGCATAATGGTGGAATTCGACAACCTCTCCCGGCGCATAATCCTGCGCCCGTCCGAACAGCTTCTCTATGACAGACAGAGCCGCCGCCCACGGCTGAGCCGTCCCGACATCGGGGATGCCACCGCCTGGCAGAAAGGCGAACTCGTATTCCGCAGTATGACCCTGCCGGAGATAATCACAGTGCTTGAACGCCGTTTCGACTACCGCTTCATCTACAGCCTGAACGACCTGAAGAAAGACAGCTACACCTTCCGTTTCAGGGAGGACGCCTCGCTGCCTGAGGTGATGACCATCATCACCGATGTGGCCGGCACCCTCAGTTTCAGCATCGAGGAGGACCGGTGCCGCATAACCCGGAAATGACCCCAATGCCCGCAAAGGGCTTGACCGCGTCCACACAACACATAAGACTATGACACACTGATAACCCGACCATCAAACAATGAAAAAAAAGCATCCGGAACGGAAGCCCCCGCCCCGGATGTGAAATCCAGAATTCCAACCCATATCAGAAGAGCCACATTCTGAGTTTTCAGCAAAACCTTGAGTAATGAACTAACACTAAGATTTTATGCAAAGTTACAAAATTAAATCGATATGGCGGAAGATAGCGGCGGCAACAGCCTCGCTGGTCTGCCTTCTGTCTCTGATTCCCCCGCCTGCCGCAGCGCAGGAGCAGGATGTCAGGATTACGCTCAGACAAAAGGAGATGCCGGTCGTGAACGCCATCAGGGAGGTGGAGAAGCAGTCGGGGTTTTCGGTCGGCTACAACGACTCCGCCCTTGCCGCCGCTCCCGCTGTCAATCTGGACTTGAAGGACGCGACTCTCCCCGATGCCCTCACCGCCATCCTGCAGGGAACGGCGTTCACCTATGAGATTCAGGACCGGTACATCAAAATCGTGCCGCGCCCCCGCGCCGAGGAGCCCCGGACAAGGCTGATTACTGGCCGTGTCGTGGACGAAAATCAGGAACCGCTGATCGGGGCGAGCGTCTTCGTCGAGGGGACGGACATCGGCGTGGTCACCGATCTGGACGGGCGTTTCTCCATCGAAGCCAAGCCCGGCAACGTGCTGCTCCTGTCCTACCTCGGCTTCAAGCCCGCCACCGTCCGCGTCACGGAGAGGACATTCTACAATGTGCAGATGACCGACGAAGCTGACGTGCTGAGCGAAAGCGTGGTCACGGCGCTCGGCATCAGGCGCGAGCAGAAAGTCCTGAGCTACAATGTCCAACAGGTCAAGTCCGAACAGCTTCTGGAAGTCAAGGACGCCAACTTCATCAACAGCATCGGCGGCAAGGTGGCCGGTGTCACAGTCAACAGCAGCTCCGCCGGAGTCGGAGGAGCGAGCAAGGTGGTGATGAGGGGAGCCAAGTCCATCGAGCAGAACAGCAACGCGCTCTATGTCATAGACGGTATACCTATGTACAACTTCGGCGGCGGGGGAGACACTGAGTTCGGCTCCCGGGGAATGACCGAGAGCATCGCCGACCTCAACCCTGACGACATCGAAAGCGTGTTCGTGCTGACCGGAGCGGCCGCGGCGGCTCTCTACGGAAGCAACGCCGCCAACGGCGCGATAGTGATCACCACCCGCAGAGGCGAAGCCGGCAGGCTTCAGGCATCCTTCACCACCAACACAGAGTTTGCCCGCCCGTTCGTCCTGCCGGAGTTCCAGAACCGCTACGGCACGGGAAGCCGGGGCAAGTCCGACGGCTCCACCATCCTCAGCTGGGGTCCGCTGCTGTCAGAGACCTCCCGGACGGGATACAATCCCAAGGACTTCTTCCGCACGGGAATGGTATATACCAACTCCCTGACCTTGTCCGCAGGCACGGAAAGAAACCAGACATTCGTCTCCGCAGCCTCAGTCAAATCCGACGGAATGGTGCCGAACAACGCCTACTCCCGTCTCAACTTCACTTTCCGCAACACCACGAGTTTTCTGGACGGCAAGATGAAACTTGACGTGGGAGGAAGCTACATCATACAGGACGACAGGAATATGACCAATCAGGGAGTATATTCCAATCCTGTCACCCCGGTCTATCTCTTCCCGAGAGGCGATGACTTCAGCCTCGTCAAGGTGTTCGAGCGCTGGGACCCGTCCCGCAAGATAAAGACTATGTTCTGGCCGCAGGGAGAGGGAGACCTCAGGATGCAGAACCCTTACTGGATCGCCTGGCGCAACCTGCGCACCAACAAACGCAGACGCTATATGGTCTCCGCGTCGCTGAATTACGACATCACCGACTGGCTGAACGTCTCCGGGCGGGTGCGTATAGACAATGCCGTCACCAAGTATGAGCAGAAACTCTACGCCAGCTCCAACTCCACCATCACCGAGGGCAGCACGCAGGGCTACTACGCTGTGGCGACCCCGGACGAGAGGCAGACTTACGCCGACATTCTCGCCAATGTGGACAAGCGCTTCGGCGACTTCTCGCTCGTGGCTAACCTCGGCGCCTCCATCTCGGACAACCGCTACGACGAGCTGAGCTACCGCGGGCCTATACGAGAGAACGGCATCCCGAACGTGTTCAATGTCTATGACCTTGACAGCACCAAGAAGAAAGCCCGGCAGGAGGGATGGAACGAACAGACTCAGTCCATCTTCGCCAGCGTGGAGGCAGGATGGAAGAATATGCTCTTCCTCACCCTCACCGGCAGGAACGACTGGACTTCACAACTGGCGAACTCATCGACCAAGTCATTCTTCTACCCATCCGTCGGACTCTCCGCCATTGTTTCCGAGATGTTCCCGATGCCGAAGGGACTGGACTACATCAAGCTGCGGGCCTCGTTCAGCTCCGTCGGAATGCCATATCCGCGCAATCTGACTTCGCCCACCTACGAATACGACGAGACCACCCAGACCTGGAAGCCCAAGACCCACTATCCGATAGGCGACCTCAAGCCCGAGCGCACCAACTCGTGGGAACTGGGACTCGACCTGCGTCTGTTCAAGGATCTGAGTCTCGCCCTGTCTTGGTACCGGGCCAACACTATGAACCAGACTTTCGACCCTAAAATCTCTGTGTCCTCCGGCTACTCCACCATCTATCTCCAGACCGGACACGTCCGCAACCAGGGAGTCGAACTGTCGCTCGGCTACAATCACACTTTCAGAAGCGGCTTCCACTGGGATTCGGGCTTCACCCTCACTGCCAACCGGAACCGCATAATCGAACTGGTCAGAGACTACCGCCATCCCGAGACAGGTGAAATCATCAACAAGGACCGTCTGGATGTCGGCGGCCTCGGCAAGGCGCGATTCATACTCAAGACAGGCGGCACGCTCGGCGACCTCTACACCCAGTCCGGCCTCAAGCGGGACGGCAACGGAATGGTCGAGATAGATCCTGCGGGAGGACTGGTGACGGTGGACAACCTCTCCGACATCAAGCTCGGAAGCGTGTTCCCGAAAGCCAACCTCGCCTGGCGCAACACTTTCGAGTGGCACGGAGTCCATCTGAGCGCACTGTTCACAGCGCGCATCGGCGGCATCGTATATTCGGCCACACAGGCGGCTATGGACCAGTACGGAGTGTCAGAAGCCTCCGCTCTGGCGAGGGACAACGGCGGAGTTCTCGTCAACGGCCGCACCCTCGTCAACGCCCAGACCTGGTACACGGCCATCGGCTCTTCGAGCGGGCTTCCGCAGTACTACAGCTACAGCGCGACGAACATCCGCCTGCAGGAAGCCTCCATAGGCTACACCATACCGCGCCGTTGGCTGGGGAACGTCTGCTCCATAAGGCTGTCGGTCGTGGGACGCAACCTCTGGATGATCTACAACAAGGCTCCGTTCGATCCCGAGTCCGTGGCCACCACTGGCAACTACTACCAGGGAATCGACTACTTTATGATGCCGAACACACGCAGCATCGGCCTGAACGCCAGGATAAACTTTTAACGCGCAATGATTATGAGACAACTTACGATAACATCCGCCCTCATCGCCATTGTACTCTTCGGCTCCTCCTGCACGGGCAACTTCGACAATCTCAACAGGAAGCCCTATCAGGTGGACAACGAGGAACTTCAGCGCGAGGGCTACATCATAGGCTCGACCATCAAGGGAATGCAGGGACTGGTCGTGCCGACCCAGGAGCACCTCTACCAGTTCATCGAGGCGCTCGCCGCCGGGCCGTTCGCCGGCTATTTCGGAGCGACGGTGCCCTGGACAGACAAGTTCGAGACCTACAACCCGTCCGTGGACTGGCAGAACAAGACATTCTCCGACGTGTTCACGAGGACATATCCGTTCTACCGGGACATCATCAACTTCTCGGACGATCCGGTCGCGGTGGCTCTCGCCAAACTGCTGCGGGTGGCCATAATGCATCGTATGACCGATATGTACGGTCCCATTCCATACTCCAAAGTGATTTCCGGTCAGGGAAGCGAGAGCCTTGCCGTGGCCTACGACACCCAGGAGGAAGCCTATCGTCAGATGCTCCTGGAACTCGATGAGGTCAGCGCAACCCTGTCGGAGAATCTGGGGCTGAGCTCCGACGCTTTCCGCAAATACGACGACGTCTATTTCGGAGACCTCACCAAATGGTACCGCTTCACCCATTCCCTCAAGCTCCGTATGGCCATGCGTATGGTC
This sequence comes from Lachnospiraceae bacterium, assembly GCA_963640185.1. Taxonomy (GTDB): domain Bacteria; phylum Bacteroidota; class Bacteroidia; order Bacteroidales; family UBA932; genus Cryptobacteroides. The sequence goes on from CAVHXU010000014.1 coordinate 90,846, forward strand.
TATGCCGATGCTGAGGGAGCGCGCAAGGCTGCGGAAGAAGCCGTGGCGGCGGGGGTCATCACCGCCAATGCCGACAACGCCTTCCTGACAGTGACCGAGAACCGCTCCGCAATGGTGTTCAACGACTGGGCCGACCACCGCGTCGGGGCCGACATCATCAGCTATATGAACGGCTACGCCGACCCGCGCAGGGAGAAGATGTTCACCAAAGGCCGGCTCGGCAATAAATCGGACTTCTACGGCATCCGGATCGGCATCGATGTGGCGAGCAAAGACCGCGTGACCGGAGTCTATTCCTGTCCGCTGGTGACGGAGACCAGTCCTTTCCTCTGGATGAACGCGGCCGAGGTGACTTTCCTCCGCGCGGAGGGAGCGCTCAGGGGCTGGGAGATGGGAGGAGATGCCAAAACCCTCTACAACACCGCCATAGCCCTCTCGTTCGAGCAGCACGGAGTTGCCGGAGCTGAGGAATACGCCGCAGACTCCAAGAAAATCCCTGCCGCCTACACGGACCCGCTCTACACCTACACGGACAATTCCGGTCCGCGCAGCCGTATCACCATAGCCTGGGAGAACGGAGATGCCGCTTTCGAGCGCAATCTCGAACGCATAATCACCCAGAAATGGATAGCAATCTTCCCTCTCTGCGTCGAGGCGTGGAGCGAGTTCCGCCGTACCGGCTACCCTAAACTCATCCCTGTGGCGGAGAACAAGAGCGGAGGCACCATAGATTCCGACATTATGATACGCCGCCTGTGGTATCCGCCGGTAGAGTATTCGGAGAATCCTGCCAATGTCGCCGCCGCGGTGGCCAATCTCGGCGGGCCGGACAACGGAGGGACGCGGCTCTGGTGGGACAAGAAGCCTTGAGATCCCGCACCGGAGGAATGACAGCCACAGATGATAACCATTAAATGAACAACACGATATGAAAGCCAATATCAAAGCGAAAACGGCCTCGCTCCTCACTCTCTGCGTCCTGACGCTGGCGGCAGTGCTTGCCTCAGGCTGCAGCAAATGGAATGCGACCGAGCCGCTTGAGATCAAACTGAATCCCGCCCAGGAACGCGACCCTGAGTTGTGGGCACGCTATATGACCGTCCTGCGCGACTACAAGCAGAGCCGCCACTTCATCACCTGCGCCCGCTTCGACAACGGCGCGGAGGCACCGGTCAACGAGGGCGGCTATCTCCGCTCGCTGCCGGACTCTCTGGACATCGTTGTACTCGCCCATCCGGACCGGATCACCGCCTACGACCGCGAGGACATCCCGCTTCTGCGCGAGAAAAGCACCAGAGTGTTGCTCCTCGTGGACTATGCCGGGATGGCCGGGACTGAACTGGACGATGCCGCCAAACTCGGAGCCTATCTGGACAAGGTCACTGCGCTGGCCTCTGAACTCGGCACTGACGGCTTCGCATTCACCTGCAGCCCGCTCTACTCCGGCACCGATGCCGAGATGGCCGCGCGCAATGAAGCGGCGAAACTTCTGGTCTCCAGACTCTCAGCCGCAGCCGGACCGTCCGGGACGCTGGTCTTCGAAGGGCTTCCGGAAGCCATTGATCCTGCGGACAGGGCCAAACTCAGTCTCCTGGTGGCTCCGACCGCCGGCCTCGACAACGCCGTGGACCTCAAACTGATGATGGTCAGGATTCTCTCCGCTGAGGGCATAGACAAGGACAAAGTCCTGCTCTCCGCCTCCATAGGAGCCGAGATGGCCGACGGCAACAATGTCAAGAAAAGCCAGGTCCCTCTGATTATGGATTTCGTGGCCTCTCTCGGCCCGCTCGGCGGTCTGGCCATACACTCCGTCGGTGACGACTACTACGGTTCCGGAACGAACTACGGAACAGTAGGCACGGTCATCCGCTCGATGAATCCGTCAAGATAAACCCTCAAAAAGCATCATTATGAAAACAACACAGATAACCAGAATTGTCCTCCAGCTGCTCGCCCTCTGCGCCGCCTTCGGGCTTGCCGGGTGCGAGGCGGAAGTGATCCGGATGGACACCGGCACACTCCCTGACGGGGAATCGTTCGCCCTCGTCAGGAGTTCGATGCGCAGCGGGCACTCTTTCTCCGGACTCACAAAGATTGACATCGTCGCCCAGGAAAATGGCGGGACGCCCGAGATCGTCCTCATCGACGAACTGTATCTTGCCCTTGACAAACCCGCTACGAGCGACGTGACCGCCGAAATCAGCATCGGCACCGGCTTCACCAATGAATATCTCGCCGAAGTGGAAAGAAGGAATGCGCAGATGCTGGCGTACTATAAGGCAGTGAACTGGGTTCCTCCGGGAGATCACTTCACGGCGGAATTACTCCCCGCAGAGAATCTGCAGCTCGACAGCCGCACACTGACTGTCAGGTCCGGGAAAACCGCATCTGACCAGCTTCCCGTCCGAGTCAACAATGACGGTCTTGACTTGCAGACCATCTACTTTCTGCCTGTGGCAATCAGACTGCAAGATGGGTCAGGAAAAACAACAAGCAGATCGCTGCAATACGTCATCACCCTGAACGAACATAAGCAGACACAGGACGGGGGGGCCTCGCAAGTCCCTCCAGATGCTGAAATAAAACCGGAAAGCGAAACCGGTTTTATGACGGTATTCTACATCAACACCGAGTTCTATCAACCTCTGCTGGCGGACAATCTGGTGTTGATCAGAATGGAGACAAAGGGACCGGACCGGGGATTTTACACGACAGGAAGCCTCGTCAATCTGAGGCCTTCCAACATTGACTATGAGAGTGCTACCGGACGTGTCTTCCTCTCTCTCAGTCCGGATTTGCGCTATGTGCTGGAGAATGCTGCCAAGTACATCCGTCCGATGCAAAACAACGGGAAAAAAGTCTGCATCTGTATTCAGGAAGGTAGCAAGGGTGTAAGTTTCTGCAATATGAGCGACAGGCAGATTGCCGACTTCACCGCGCGGACAAAGGAGCTGATCGAGATGTACGGACTGGACGGCATCAACCTGTGGGATGAAGGCAACGGATATGGCAAGGAAGGGATGCCTCCTATGAACACCACATCGTATCCCAAGCTGATAGAATCCCTGCGGAAGGCGCTTCCCGGCAAACTTATTACTGTCGTGGATGTGGGCAAGCCGACTGAGTATTTCCACGATTCCGCCCTATGCGGGGGGATAGAGGTCGGTCGCCACATAGACCTTGTCTGGCACGGATACAACGACCCGCGTGAGATTGTTCAGATTATTGATCCGTGGAGTGACGAGCAGGAGTTCAGTGAATATACCCGCAAACCTATAGCCGGTCTCTCTGCCGACCATTACGGAAAGATCAATCTACCGAAATATGGCAGAATTGATGATAGTCTCGATCCTGACGAACAGGCAAGACTATATAAAATGATTAACACGGACAATCCTATCCGTGTCATAAAGTGGAAATCATCCGAATCAAAGAATAACGACGTCATTGTGTGGGGGTTCGATCTTACCGCCAATGAGCAGAATGCATACGAAGGATATTTGCAGAACCTCTGTGAGTTCTATGCGCACTGTCACGCTGAAGGAAGTTATCTGACGGAAAGGGCTGACGGCAGCTTGAGAATACGGTTCGGTAAATATTTCTTCACTATGAGCGGTCTATCACGCTTCCACGACGTAACATACAATACACTCTCTAAAGATTGGTAACAGTATGACACACAATAATATTGGCAGAATGTTAACAAGCATCGCCGCAGCTGTCTCGCTCTTGCTGCCGGGTGCGGGATGCAGGACGGACTACACGAAGGACTCTCCTTTCGAAAATGTGGTTTACATCGATGCCGCACAGGTCAAGAACCTGAGCCAGTTCACTTTCAACAACGTGACCGAGACCGGTTCCCGCTCGTTCGCTGCCGCCCTCGCCTACCCTGCCGGACAGGACGTGAGCGTCGGCATAGAGGCGGCTCCGTCTCTGGTCGGCTTCTACAACGCCCGCCTCGGCGGCGACTATTCCCCGCTCGACTCGAAGCATTGGTCCCTGTCGGCCTCCTCGGTGGTCATCCCCGCGGGGCAGGCCACATCGAAGACAGTCACAGTGGACTTCCACGACCTCACGGCACTGGAAATTGACAAAGGATACCTGCTTCCGGTAACCATTGGCAGCGTATCCGGCGGGATGGCCGTGCTGGAGGGCTCGCGCACGCTCTGCTACATAGTGCGCCGCTCCAGTGCCATCACTTCGGCCGTCAGCCTCAAGGAGAACTACTTCGAGGTGCCGGGCTTCGACGCCGGCAGCCCTACCGCCAGTGTGGTCAACGGTCTGAAGCAGCTGACCTACGAGGCGATAGTCCGGGTGAACGACTTCGGAGACGACAGGAAGAACATCTCCACGATAATGGGCATCGAGCAGTACTGCCTGTTCCGCTTCGGCGATGCCGGATTCCCGAAGCAGCAGCTTCAGTTCGCCGTCCACGAGATCAAGTTCCCTGCGGCGGACAAGAGCAAGCTGCTCCAGCCCGGAGAGTGGTATCATCTGGCGGTGACCCACGACACGGAGTCCAAGACTGCCGCCATCTATGTTGACGGTCAGCTCTACAGCAGCATCGACAGCTATGGCAAGACCGAAGATATCGACCTCGGCAAACAGGAGCGCGGCAAGCACTTTATGTTCAAGATCGGCCATTCCTACGGCGAGCCGGACGATATGTCCAGGATGCTTGACGGCGAGATCTGCGAGGTGAGGGTCTGGAGCGTGGTCCGCACTCAGGAGGAGATTTACAGGAATATGTATGACGTGGATCCTGCGACCCCTGGTCTCTGCGCCTACTGGAAGTTCAACGAGGGCTCCGGCGACACGGTCAAGGACTGGACCGGCAACGGCAACGATGCCGTTTCCTACGCCCCGGCCGTCTGGCCGTCAGGCATAGAAGTCCCCGTCAAGAACAAGGATTGACCTTTTTTCGATATGCTGGATGTGCTGTGTTAAAAGCCTGACTGACAGAAAGTCGGGAAGTGGGGAGGTCGCCGTTTTCCGGGAAACGGGCGGAATCTCTCCGGAGAAAATCGCTGTCTCAGAGCGCCGGGACGGCGATTTTCATTTTTATCCGCGTGAAATTATGCCACGCGGATAATTATCGCTCACTTTGCGCTGTCGGAGGGATGTGATCCCCGGAGACTGTGGGGCGGGGCGCATAGACGGCCCCGATGTGAAATGACAGTGAATCTTATCGGATATGAAAAGGTTGGATTTTGGTTTGTTGGTTAAAGCCGTCTTGTCGGCGGGAGCGGCACTGTTCCTTGTGGCTTCGTGTGAGGAGTTGGATGACGACATTGAGCGCAGAGGAGGGACGGTACAACTGGAGAATGTCGCTGCATTGTTGTCGGTGCTGCCGCTGGAGCAGGAACAGATGGATGAAGTGCACAGGGCGGTGTCGTCTTCTTCCGGCAATGGCTATGATGAGGAATATCTGATGAGCGACCTCTTCGCTCTGCCCGGCAAGGGGGTGGGTGAGGAGACGACCAAGGCTTTGCCCCGGTATTCGCGTCCGTTGAGGGATGTGATGAGGGACTATGTCGCAGGAATATCTTCCGCTGCCGTGAAAGCCCCCGTGAAGATAGTCAGCGGTATCGCCGGTCAGCGCTGTTGCGGGACAGCGTCTGCGGGGCTCGATGCTCTGCTCCGTGATGTCAAAGGCAGCCCGGAGAGTGCGGGCGGCAGGTTGTCAAAGGCTGCGAGACGGCTGGTCCAAACGGAAGACCAAGCCTCCGAAGGACTTGGCTTCGTGCCCGACGAGCAGTTCCTGACCGACATCGAACACTCCGACATACAGATATATTGGCCCTATTCCGAGAACTGGGACGGAGAGACTCTGCCCATCATCAGTTTTGATCCGGGAGACGATTCCGAAGTCAACGCAGGTTACCGAATGGTCAGGGATGCTGCGGGGGAAATGTATGTGGAGGAGATTCTCGTGGACGAGGAGATGGCGAAGAACGAGCCGGTCTGGGTGGTCAACACCAACTCGGACTCCGACTACCTCACTCTGGATCTGATGCGGAAGCGGGATCCGTCCTGGGGAGAGGGAGGCACGGTGATCGTCAAGAGCAATCCTTCGGAAGAGGCGACCAAAAGTCTCATACTCAAGGAATTCACCGCTAAACGCAACTTTGACTGCTGGTTTGCCGGAGCATCGGAGTTCTTTGTGAAGGCCGGTGCTGTGGAGGACTTCAACGCTTCCACGGAGGCGGAACTCAGGCTTTATTCCCCGACCGTCACGGACTTTATGATAGTGGTGAAGAGGAAACAGGTGGGAGAGCCCCTCCCGTTCAATGCGGTGCTTGTCTCGGAATGGACCAAGGACATGACCCACTGCGCTTTTATGATAACGGAGGATGACGGAGGCACCGTCACCCAATGGAAATGCACCGCGATAGTGAAAGTGGCATCCAAAAGCTATGGGGTGGACATCTCGCTGCCGTTCAACTCACGCGATGACATCGTCTGGCGCGGACAGCTGTCGAGAAAATACTTGGACGCCAATTCCAATCTCACCGGCCATTTCGGGGATGTGGATCTGGTGTTCGAGGTGGTGGATCTGTAGGCTTTTGAGAGCAGGCTACTATGCTCATCTCGCACTTCGTGCAGTCGAAGCGCAGTTCAAGCATCCGGCCGTTGTTGCGGAGGAACAGCCTGTCAGGAATCCGGCCCCGCCCGGAACTGTGTCCACAATCCGTGCCCCGGCCGTGCTTCGGACAGAGACCGAGTTCATATCTGATGCAGTATCTGGTTTTCATCAGCTCTATGTCTTCCCCGGAGCCGTGGGCAATCTCATAGGCAGGCTCCACGACATCGGCTCCGAGGCTGTGCCAGATGCCGGCGGCAATCTTGTTGGCCACATCGAAGCGGTAGTCTATGACTTTCCGCCCCTCCCTGATGCAGAACAGCTTTTCTGCACATTCGGAAGCTGAAGCCGCCGAGGCGGCCCCCTTGTACAGTTCACGGGCTTTCACAGGCAGTTTGTCAAGGTCAGCCGCGACGGCTCGGCGCAGTTCGTTTATTTCCGCCGCACGCATCAGCGGCAGAGCCCCGTCGCTGCGTATGTCCTCAAGGCGGAAGCTGAGATGTCCGGTCTTTTTGCCGATCTGAGTCTTGAACACTTCTTCCATTCTTGCCCGGTTCTCGGCTGTGGAGAGTGAGGAGACATCGCGAGTCAGAGTGATTTCCCGCCCGTCTTCGCTGACGGCTCTGACCGTGAGGCGCCTTCCCCGGAGGTCTGCGTGCCGGTCGTCGCCATCCGTCGGCCGCATTTCGGCATTCTCCGACCGCGCCCCGGTCTCCGTAGGCTGCGCCCAAGCATCCTCCGGCCGCGCCCCGGCTGACGGCGGCATATTCTCAAAAAGGAGAGAAACGCTCACCTCCAGACTCCTGTCCGCCGACCTCGCCAGCTCTTTCTCGAAAGCTGTGTCAAGGTTTCTATAGAGCAGCGTACCTGCCTTGAGGCCCTTCAGAGCATCGGTGCAGGCGGCATCCTGTCCGGCTCTTCCGATAAATATCTCGTTCCCCCGGCAGACATCTCCCCTGAATCCGCAGTCCCCTCCGGCAGCTCCGATGTAGGAGAAGCCGTCTCCGTTGTTCAGGGCGGGCACTTCCCGGCCGCCCGGTGCGGGGGCCAGGCGGATTTTTGCGCCGGTCGCGATGTGGCTCACCGCTTCCACAGTCCCGACAGGCTCTCCGAGCGATTTTCCGGCATTCAGACAGGCCCAATGTCCCCGCTCACCGTTCAGCAACAGCTCTGTGTATGAACGGTTGAATGTCTTGCCGAGGTCCGGAGTGAATCCATAGCGGCAATGTCCGAAAGAGGCCCTGCCGTAGCGTTCCGGGTACTTTGCCGTCAGAGCGTCCAGAGCCTGTGAATAGGCGCTTACCACATTGCGGACATATGAAATGTTCTTGAGCCGGCCCTCAATCTTGAACGAACTGACCCCGGCTCCTGCCAGTTGCTCCAGATGTTCAAGCAGATTGAGATCCCGCAGGGACAGCAGAGTCCTGCCGGATGCCAGAGCCCTCCCGCATCCGTCCCGCACCGGGGCGCCATCCACGTCCACCAGGTCATATCTCGACCTGCAGGCCTGCACGCAGCATCCCCGGTTCGCGCTGCGGCCGCTCAACATCTCCGACAGATAGCATTGGCCGCTGTAGCACACGCACAGAGCTCCGTGCACGAAGCTCTCCACCTCGCACTTCACGGCGGAGCAGATCTTCTCTGTCTCACCGAGCGACAGCTGCCTCTCCAGTACGATGCGCGAAAAGCCCAGACTTTCCAGCAGCCTTGCCTTCCCGACGCTCCGGATGGAGCACTGGGTGGAAGCGTGCAGCGGGATGTGCAGCCGGGGAGAGCCTCCGAGCAGCGTCAGCAGCGCGAAGTCCTGCACTATCAGCGCATCGGCTCCCGCCTCCTCGCAGTCCAGCGCCATTTGGAATGCCCTGTCAATCTCCCCGTCGTACAGGATGGTGTTCAGCGTGACGAAGATCCTCGCTCCGAAGCGGTGCGCATAGTTGCACAGAGTGCGTATGTCTTCGATGGAATTGCCCGCCGCCAGCCTCGCGCCGAAAGCAGGACCCGCCATATACACAGCATCGGCACCGCAATCGATGGCTGCGATGCCGATGTTTATGTCACGCGCCGGAGCGAGCAGTTCCAGATGGATCATTGTCTTCCGGCTATCCCTTACTTGCTCAGAGCCACGAGCTGCTGCTTGGCCACCTCGCCGAACTTGGCGTCCGAAAGGATCTTGGTGTAGTACTCCTTGGCCACGTCTTTCTTGCCCATCTGCTGTGCCGTGGCGGCCACGGTGTATGCCATCTGGGCGGCATCATTGGCGTTTGGCGAGAGCTCCAGATACTTGGAGAGATACTCGATGGCCTTTTCGTTCTGCTTGAGGGCTGAAGCCGCCGTACCGGCCACCTTCATCGCCGTGGCGTTTTCCAGATAGTCATATGACTTCACAGCCTCGTTGATGGCCTCCTGATAGTTCTTGGCCTTGAGATTCTTCGCCGCAGCCTTTACGAACAGTGCTGAAAGCTGCTTCTTCGCCGCTTTCTCCTGACCGCACTCGACGGCTTTCAGATAGGCCGCCTCCGCCTTGTCCACCTCGCCGGTCTGACCATAGGCCATACCGAGACGCAGAGCAGCTATGCCGTTGGTAGGATTGTCCGCGAGCACTTCCTCGTAGGCCGCAGCCGCCTCGGCGAACTGCTTGTTGTTGAGATAAGAGCCGGCCTGCTGCATCTTCACCTGCGGGAGAAGTTCGTTCACATCCTCCACAACCGCGTCGGAAGCGTACTCCTGTGCAACGGAAAGAGTCTCATTCAGGCTGTTGATAGCCTCCGGATATTTCCCGTCCTTGAGAAGTTCCTTGCTCTGCTGGAGCATAATCTGAGGGATGATGTCCTTGCTGTTGGCAACGACTTCCGCACCCTCTTCTCCGCAGGCCTCCGCCATAGTCAGAGCCTCCTTGAAATAGGCGAGCGCGCTGTCATAGTCGCCGTTGCTGAGAGCGGCAGCACCGTTGTTGTAGGTCTCCGTCGTGGCTGACATATCCTGCGCGGATGCTGCGAATGCCGCCAGCAGAACGGTTGTGATGGTAATAAAAACTCTCTTCATAATACTTTATAACTTATAATTGATTTCGTGCAGAAACGCAAAACGCAAAAATAATGAAATTTGTTGTACTTTTGCACTCCGGAGGTCATTAATATGGATAAATCGGGAATATTCGGTCGTTTCTGCGCAGGTTTCAGTCTGAAATCTGTTCTTGTGTCGCTGCCGCTTTTCTGCCTGCCGACCGTTGCGCAGGCCCAGAATCTGCCCCTTCTCCCGCAGGATTCCAAGATTCAGAAAGGAGTTTTCGCCAACGGTCTGAACTACTATGTCACGGGCAATGACCGCATAGGCGGCGTGGCAAGTTTCGCCTTTGTGGTGAAAGGCCTGCCGGACTCCACCGATGCGGATGCGGCGATCATCTCCGGAAACAGACGCCGGCTCGGAAACAGGTCCGTCAGGGAGTTTATGATTGCCGGCGGCATAGCTTCTTCGGGCTCGGGCTACGTGTATTCCACCGGGGACGCCACCTTGGCCGTGTTCCCCGATGTCCTGCTCAAGACCCCGCAGAGCCTCGATTCGCTGCTGGTGGTGCTCTCCGACACGGCTGACGGCCTTTTCTCCGCCACCGACTCCGAGGGTTACTCCCTGTGCAGGAGCGGCGACTGCGCCATAATCATTTCCGGGGATATGGACGCGAAATCAGTCATTGCCAAACTGCAGTCAATGCTGCTGATGGTGCCTCCGCCCGCAAATCCCCGCCCTGCGGCGGAAAAACATCCCCGGCAGGACGGTTTCGAGCCTCTGCATCGCATTTCCGACGACAGCTATTCGGTGACCTACCGCTTCCCTCGCATCCCTCAGGAACTTATGGGCACCATCCATTTCGCCGTCATCAGAAAAATGGTCGGCCAGCTCTCCGCGCTTGTCCGCGACAAGGTAGTGAGATTGGCCGAGAGTGAGGGCAAGCCTGTTCCCAACCTCGCGGTAGTGTACGAGTCGAGCGCGGACGGTCCCGGCGCAGAATCCCTCACATTCAGGGTCTCGGCCGATTCTTCCGCCCTGAATGATGCCAAAGAACTGCTTCTGTGCAGTCTCGGGGAGACGAGCAGGGGCGCGATAAGCGGAGACGAGGCGGTGCTTTCATCGAAAGCCTATGTCAAGTCTCTTCGGGACGCCGCTGCTTCCGGAAGCAGAACCAACGACGAATACCTCTCGCTCTGCGCCGCGTCCTTCCTGTACGGAGCGCCGATGTCCTCCGACTCCCAGCTGCTGGCATTCAACACATCCCGCCATGTCCGCGACACTGTGGAACTGCGTGTCGTCAAGCGGTTCGCATCCGCGATGATGGGTCGGGACACACTTCTGAACTCATACCGGACGCCGGAGCACATTTCGGAGCTTGCCGTGGATCAGAACGACACGCTTCTGCTGCCCGTTGCCGTGGACAGGAAGAAATTCTCGCCCCGCATCAGCACCGACCCGCTTTCCAAGGGCCATGTCTGGAAATTCCCCAACGGAGTCAGGGTCATATACAAGAAGATGAACACTGACGGGCGGCTGTACTGGGCCATCTGTCTCAACGGAGGCTACGGGCAGATAGCTTCGCTCCCTGAGGACAAGGCCGCTGAACTTGAGGAGATATTCAGGGAGAAAATCAGCATCAGCGGCATTCCGTCCGACAAGTTCCGTTATCTCGCCCTGTACAAGGGGCTTACAATACAGCCCCGCATCGACTTTTCCGTGACGCAGATTTCCGGCGAGGCCGACTCCGATCAGGCGGAGTTCCTGTTCAAGACGGTTCTGGGCATCTGCAACGAGGGGGACCTCGATGTCAGTTCATTGAGAGACAGCACATTGGTTGCCGATGCATATTCCTGCATAAGCAGCCGGTTCCGCAAGATGAACGACGGAGTGATTGTGCTGGTGGGAGACATCGACGCGGACGGGCTACGCAAGCGGATTACTCCGTATATCAAGCAGTTGCATACTTCTCCTACAGCCGCTGCCCACAGGGCGTCCCGTCCGGAGACCAGACTGCGGCGCGCTTCGGAGACGGTGCGGACTGACCGTGACGGCATTGTAACCCGGCTTGCGGCGGACATCCCCCTCACGGCCGAGAACTATTACTCCGCAGCACTTGCGATGATGTTTCTGCATCAGAGGACAGCTCTGGCTCTGTCTGATTCGGGACTTTCGGCGGACATCCGCTGGGACTTTTCCACCCGCCCGGTTGACAGGTTCACCCTGGATCTGATAGTCAGCGCACAGGAGAGCCGTCTGCCGGAGTCTGCGGCCGACAGGGATGCATATCTCCGGAAATACTACGACAGAGTGCGGCGCTGCATCGACTCTATGGCTGACGACCCGATAGACGCGGCCACGCTCGCGGCGCTGAAAAAGGTGCTGGTGACCAATCATAACAATCTGCGCAACAGTCCTTTGTACTGGAGGGACGCCATTATCCGCCGCTATGTCGATGCCAAGGATTTCGAGACAGGGGCCGAGGACAAGATCAATGCCGTCAGCGCAGACAAGGTTGTCCGGATATTCGGGCGGCTGAAAGAGGGGACCCGGCTTGAGACAGTCTATGTGAACGGCAGCACGGCTGATGCCGACGGCGGGTCAACTGATTCTGTAACTGCCAAGTGAACAGCGGGATGATAATACAGATAGATGACTGCCTGGTGTCGGGCGAAATAATCGAGGAATATTTTTCCTGCGACTATGAGAAATGCAAGGGGATATGCTGCATAGTCGGGGACAGCGGGGCCCCGCTGGAAGAATGTGAACTTGAGGCTTTGGAGAAGAACTACGATGCCTTTTCCCCGTCGATGACTCCGGAGGGCCGCAGGTCAGTCGAGGAGAACGGTTTTTTCGTCATAGACAGGGACGGTGACATAGTCACTCCGCTGGTGCCGGGCTCGGAGGAATGTGCCTATTCCCGCAAGAGCGCGGAGGGAGGTTGCTATTGCTGCATAGAAGCCTGCTGGCACAAGGGGATGACGGATTTCCGCAAGCCGATCTCGTGCTCCCTGTACCCTATAAGGGTGTCGCGGCTGAGCAATGGACTGCAGGCGCTGAATCTGCACCGCTGGGATGTGTGCCGGGATGCCTATGCCAAAGGCAGGAAAGAGGGCGTCCGGGTGTATCAGTTCCTGAAAGAGCCGATTGTGCGCTATTGGGGCGAAGATTTCTGGGAGGCTCTGGATGCCGCGGCCGCGAGTGTCGGGGGATCGGAGGAAGCGTAACGTGCCGTCCGGCTTTTCAGTCGGCATTCTCCTCCCGGTAGCGGTATTCTATGGCACTTACCATCTTTGCCACATCTTTGGTCGGACCTTCTATTTCCACTCCCCCTAAAGTAGGCGTGAATGTGAGCCTGTCCTCCCAGGTCCTCGCTATTCTGGTGCTCAGCTTCCTGGCTCTGAAGCAGATTCTGAGGCTGTCTCCGGACTTGTTCCGCGATTTCCCCTCCTCTTCGACATAGTCTCCGCGTTCGGACATATAGCTGCGCAGCATTCCGCAGACTTCGTCCCAGTCTCCTGAAAGAGAGATGGTTCTGCGGGCATATCCGATCTTCGGATAGATGCCGGCGAAGACCAGAAACAGGGCCGCGATCTCGGCGACGGAAACCCATCCTCCGGTGAAAATCTGCCCGATGTCGGCAGGGACCATTCCGATCGCTATCAGAATCGCCATAAGGGCGGTCACCAGCACCGCCAGATGCAGGAAATATTTGACTGCACGGATAAAGTATCTCATAAAATTTAATCTAAACCCCGCAAATATAGCGGAAAAGTCTAATATTGTTCTTATTTTTGCAGATATGCGGCTTACGAGCCGCGCGGACGGCAGGTCTGATTCGCGTGAGCCTCGGGAGGCCGTTTGGTTTTAAGAAATTTTATATCCGGATTATGGAAGAGAACAAAATGGAAGAGAGCAAACTCAAAAAGATTATGTATGCCCTGCTTGCGGTGGCGGTCGTTCTTGCCGCAGCCCTCGCATATATCTGGTTCACGAAATCAGAACTCGTGAAGGATCTCAACGCGGAAAAGGAGGACCTCACGCAGCAGATGATAGCCCTTCAGAACGACTACGCCACACTGTCTTCCGACTACGACGCCATCAACTCGCAGCTGGATTCGTCCCGCGAGGAGGTCTCGCAGCTCATAGAGCGCATCAAGACCACCGAGGCCACCAACCGCAGGAAAATGCGTCAGTACGAGAAGGAGCTGGGCACGCTCAGGAGCATAATGAAGAACTACATCGTCCAGATAGACTCCCTCAACACGCTCAACAAGCGTCTCACCGCCGATGCCGCGGCTGCGCGCAAGGCTGCAGACGAGAGCAACAAGCGCAACGAGGAGCTCAACAGGCAGGTGACATCCCTCTCCGAGCAGGTGGCGACAGGTTCGGTCATCAAGGGCCGCGGGCTCAGCGTCCAGGCCTACAACAGCACCGGCAAGGTCACCGACAGGAGCAGCCGTGTGGTCCGTCTGCTGGCAAGCATCTCCCTGGTGGAGAACGAGCTGGCTCCGAAAGGACCAGTCAGGATTTATATCCGCGTCAAGGATCCGGACGGGACTTTGCTCGTGAACAGCAGCCAGAGACAGTTCACCGTGGACGGGCAGCCTATGATCTGCACGGCCTCCCGCGAGGTGGACTATCAGGGTGCGGAAGTGGATCTGAGCATCTATGTCAACGACATCCCCGAGTATGTCAAGGGCATCTACAACATCGAGGCTTACACCGAACAGTCACTTCTCGGCACAGCGGAACTGATGCTCAGATGATCTATGTCCACATACCTTTCTGCAAGTCGTTCTGCACATATTGCGGCTTCTATTCGGAGCTTCCTGCAAGGCTCTGCGGAAAGGGCGGGGAGAGAGGATTGTTCAGGGAGTTTACTGAGACCCTGTGCCGCGAGATTGCGGCAAGGAGCGGGGAGATAGCAGCCACGACATCCTGCAACACACTTTATATCGGCGGAGGCACACCATCGTTGCTTCCGCTTGATTGTTTGCGGCAGATAGCGGCAGCCGCCAGTTCCGCCGCCGGAAAGTTCAGCGAATTCACCGTGGAAATGAATCCCGATGATGTTGTCGGGGGCGGGGAGCGCTGGGCCGAATCCCTGCTGAGGATGGGCGTGACCCGCGCGAGTCTCGGCGTGCAGAGCCTTGACGACGGGGTGCTCAGGAAGATGAACCGCCGCCACGACGCCTCCGCCGCCATCCGCGCCTATCGCATCCTGGAGTCGGCCGGTTTCACCGACATCAGCACCGATCTCATTTTCGGTCTCCCGGACTGGTTTTCGGCGGGTCCTTCGACAGACAGGCTGCGCCGCGATCTGGATGCCCTGCTCGCCATCTCATCCTCCGGAGATGTCCCCAGACACATTTCCGCATATCAGTTGTCCGTGGAGGAGGGCTCCGCTCTCGAAAAGCGGATGTCGCGGCATCCCGCCCTCACCGAGGCATCGCAGGAGCTTTGCGCCGCGCAGTATGAGACAGTGTGCCTGAGGCTTGCCGATGCCGGTTATCACCACTACGAGATCTCCAATTTTGCGCTTCCCGGCTATGAGGCGGTGCATAACAGCGCCTATTGGGACTATGTTCCGTATGTCGGTGTCGGTCCGGCGGCACATTCTTTCGCACGGACTTCGGAGCCCGGAGTTTTCACAAGAAAATGGAATCCGGCCGATTACGCCACGTGGAAAGGACAGATCCTCAATGGCTCTGAAAGTTCCGACCCTGTGCTGTCCGGCGGTTCGGAAACGCTGACTCCCGCCCAGGTGGCGGAAGAGCGGATAATGCTCGGTCTCCGCACGGACAGGGGCGTGCCGAAGGACTATCTCGTTTCCCACTGCGACAGCGGGGCGCTCGCCCGGGAGACGGCCTCCGCCCATCTTGTTCCTGCCGGAGGGTCAGGAGACCGCCTGCGCATTCCCGAGAATCATTTTTTCATATCTGACAATATCATATCATCGCTGTTTCAAGCATAATCCACTGTACTATGAACACATACGAAGAAAGAACCCGTCTCCTCAGGGAGATGATGGAGGAAAACGGATGGGACGCCGTCGTGATGTCCGGCTCGGATCCACACAGCAGCGAGTATCCCGCAGACAGATGGAAACAGGTGGAATGGCTGTGCGGATTCACCGGAGAGGCCGGAGATGTGGTCGTGACAGCCGACCACGCGGGGCTCTGGACTGACACCCGCTATTTCATCCAGGCGAACGAGCAGCTTGCGGGGACCGGTTTTGAACTTCACAAAATGCGTATTCCGGGAGCTGTCGGCATCCCGCAGTGGCTTTCTGAACTCGCTTCCGAGTCTGAGCATCCTCTTGTGGTCGCGCTTGACGGACTGTGCTGGAGTGCAGACAAAGCGGAAGAAATCGATAATGCCGTCCGGACCGCATCTGAGGGCTCCGGAGTCGTTTCCGTCCCCGATCTGCTCGGACGGCTCTGGCAGGACAGACCTCCGATGCCCCATTCCCCGATCCGCACTCTCGACCCGGAGGTGTCGGGAGTCAGCGACAGGTTCGGGAAGCTGAACTGGCTCCGCAAGTGGATGCTCGCGGAGGATGTGGACTATGTGCTGCTCACCTCCCTCGACGAGATAGCCTGGCTGCTGAATGTCAGGGCCAACGACATCGAATACAATCCGTTCGTGCTGTCCTGTCTGATAGTGTCCGATGACGGCGCAAGGTGGTTTGTCCGGAAGCAGGATGTCGATTATGAGGATGACATAGAGACCTCCGACAGCCTCAATGAACTGGCCGCCGACGGGGTCTTGAGCGAGGATTATGATGCCGTGGAAGCAGCATTGGCCGAACTTCCGTCCGGAGCCTCCCTGTTCATAGACCCTTCCACTCTCAATTACCATCTCTCCGCGTTTCTTGAGGATTGCGGTCTGACCCTCATAAAAGGCAGATCTCCGGTCATCCTGAAAAAAGCGGTCAAGGAAGACAGTGAAATCGCGGTGCTCCGGGAAACCTACATCGCTGACGGCGTGGCTATGGAGAAGTTCCTGTACTGGCTGGAGAACGCTGTCGCGGGCGGAAGCCTGACCGAGTGGGACGCATCCCGGAAACTGATGTCATTCAGAGCCGAGATTCCGGATTACAGGGGCGACAGCTTCGAATGCATCTCAGCCTACGGCCCTTCTGCGGCTCTGCCTCATTATGTCACCCCGCCTGTCGGCTCAAGGCGGATCGAGCCTCGCGGACTATATCTGGTGGACTCCGGCGGGCAATACCTCACCGGCACCACCGACATCACCCGCACCGTTCCCCTCGGACCCTGCTCCGATGAGGAAAAGCTTGACTACACCCTTGTGCTCAAGGCTATGATCGATCTCTCGCTTGCGGTTTTCCCGGAGGGAACGGCAGGCTGCCAGATAGATGCGCTGGCAAGAGAGGCTCTCTGGGCGCATCACCGCAATTTCGGGCACGGGACAGGCCACGGCGTGGGATTCTATCTCGGCGTGCACGAGGGACCTCAGGACATCCGGCAGAACTTCAACCCCCAGGCGCTGCTACCGGGGATGGTCACCTCCAATGAGCCGGGACTTTACCGTGAGGGCAGACACGGCATCCGTCACGAGAACATTGTCCTGGTGACGGAGGACAGGCGGCCCGGTGAGGACGGAGTCCTTTCCAATGAGAATGAATTCGGGAGATGGCTGCGCTTCGACACCTTGACCTGCTGTCACATAGACACCTCGGCGGTGCTTACGGAACATCTTTCCAAGTCTGAAATCGACTGGCTCGACAGCTACAATGCCTGGGTCTATGACACGCTCTCCTCACGTCTCACGCCAGAAGAGTCCCGCTGGCTTGCCGCCAAGACCAGGCGGTTGAAGACGGAGCGCTGATTGTCATCGAGGAAACTGGCGCGGATGGGAATATAGAAGAGTCTTCTGCGCAGGCAGTCGGGCACGTCCCTCACCTCGCGGAACCGCTGGCAGTCCTTTTCCGTGGTCAGCACCACGGCGGTGGGATTGGCGTTTGCCGCCGAAGCTATCTCCCTCACGTCGGACTTCGTGAACTTGTGATGGTCAGGGTAGTTCAGATGCCCCACCATCCGGTAGCCGAGTCTCACCTGATTGCAGAACCGGCTGTCGTTGGCGATGCCGGAGAACACCACAGCCCTCGAAGAATACAAGTATCTCTGGTCGCCCTCCTGAAACACCGGCAGAGCCTCGTCGTAGGCTATCGTCGTGAAAAACAGATACTGGCCGTTACTTCCGCGACATTCCGTGACATCGTACTGCGGTATGCCGAGCGCTTCCGCCCAATTGCCACGGTCAAAGCCGTTCATCTCGAAAGGGCATTTCGTGACTATCACCACATCGGCTGCCGCGAGCCTCTCCCTGAGATCCCTGAGCCTGCCAATCGGCATCAGGCGGTCACGGAAAACCGGCCTTGAGAAGTCCACCAGCACAATCGAGAGGTCGGTCTTGAGACTGCGGTACTGGAAAGAATCGTCCAGCACCACCACGTCCGCTCCGGGAAAATCCCTTTCCCTGCATTTGCGCCCCGCCTTTGAACTCAGGAACGCCTCCGGGTCATTCAGGACGTTGCATCCCCGCACACGGTCCTTGTCCACCGCCACGGTGATGCGCGGGAACTTGTTCTTTATCTGCGAGGGCTCGTCCCCGTAGAGTCTTGCCGATGCGTTCTTCGGCAGCACCTGAAAGCCTCTGAGTTTCCTCTTGTGGCCTCTCGACAGGACGGCGACGCTGAGATTCCGTCCTCCCTCCGACTGGAGCAGGGTGCGCACGATCATCTCGGTGTGAGGCGTCTTTCCTGTGCCTCCCACGGTGAGATTGCCTATGCCTATGGTTCTGACAGGCGACCGCCAGACCTTTTTCCAGCCGTGGTCATAGAAGAAATGCCTCGCTTTCAGCGACAGATAATATGGAAACAGGAGAATGTAGTCAATCATCAGTTCAACAGGTATCTGTGGCGGGTTCGTCACATTGCGGCACCGGCATCCGGACCGCTAAACAGCCGCAAAAATAGCAAATCCCGCGGATTTCTTAAAGCCTGCACCCCAAAATCAGAAACCATCCGCCGGCTGCTGATACACGGACCCCGCCTCCGGCGTGCAGTCCCCCCAGCGTCCGGCAATCTCGTCCAACAGCGAGTACAGAGCCGGTATGTCGGTGAGAGTCACCAGCTTGAGCCTTGTCTCCCTGAAATCCGGCAAGCCCTTGAAGTAGCAGCTGAGGTGACGGCGCATTTCCAGCACGCCAACTCTCTCCCCTTTGAGCGCCAGCGACCTCGACAGATGTTTCCTGGCGGTCTCCACTCTCTCCCTGACGCTCATCTGCGGCAGCAGCTCCCCCGTGTCGAGATAGTGCCGTATTTCCCTGAATATCCAGGGGTGGCCGAAACTTGCGCGCCCTATCATTATCCCGTCCACTCCGTAGCGGTCAAAGGCATCTTTCGCGCCCTCGGCGGACACTATGTCCCCGTTTCCTATTATCGGTATGTGCATACGCGGATTTTCCTTCACCTTGCCTATCAGAGTCCAGTCCGCCTCGCCCTTGTACATCTGGCAGCGCGTGCGGCCGTGTACGGTCAGGGCCGATATTCCCGCATCCTGCAGCCGTTCAGCCAGTTCCACGATGATCTTGCTGTCCTCGTCCCAGCCCAGACGGGTCTTGACTGTGACCGGTTTGTCCACGGCCTCCACCACTCTCCTCGTGATTTCCACCATCTTGTCCGGCTCTTTCATCATCCCGCTTCCCGCGCCTCTGCGGGCAATCTTGCTGACCGGACAGCCGAAATTGATGTCGATGACATCTGCTCCGTGGGTGACCGTGCAGCCGTCCTTGCGCCCCGCCACGATTTCCGCCGCCCTGTCGGCCATCACGGCGGCATCCACCATCGCATCCGGGTCGCTTCCGTATATCTGTATGCCCACAGGCGCTTCCTCGTCGGAGGTAATCAGCTTGTCCAGCGACTTTCGCGCATCGCGGATCAGCCCGTCGGAGGAGATGAACTCGGTATATACCATATCGGCGCCGAACTCCCGGCACATCACCCTGAAGGATGCGTCAGTCACATCCTCCATCGGTGCCAGAAGCAGCGGTTTCTCTCCCAGATCGACATTTCCTATTTTCATAAATAACGCTATTTACGCGGTTTGCAGCCCGTTTTCGACTGCCGCGCAAAGTTAAGATAAAATTTTGCCAAAACTAAAATTATTGCTACCTTTGCACCCCCTATGTAGAATAGGTATCGCAATTTATTAAAGTATTAACTAAACAAGATGGACACACTAAGTTACAAGACTGTATCGCTCAAAGCGGGCGAAATTCAGAAAGAGTGGTATGTCATCGATGCAACCGATCTCGTTCTCGGCCGTCTTGCTTCCAGAGTCGCGCTTATCCTTCGCGGTAAGAATAAGCCGTCCTTCACCCCCAACCTTGATTGCGGTGACAATGTCATCATAATCAACGCTGACAAGGTGAGACTCACAGGCAAGAAGATGACCGACAGGGTCTATGTCCGCTACACCGGCAATCCCGGCGGCCAGCGCTTCACCACCCCGAAGGAGATCCTCGCAAAGAGGCCTACCGAGCTCGTGAGGATGGCTGTCAAAGGTATGCTGCCCAAAAACCGCTTGGGAAACAAGATCATCAACAATCTCTATCTCTACGCCGGAAATGAGCATCCGCACCAGGCACAGAATCCTAAAGTCATTAAGTTAAACGAAATTTAAGCAGAGTCAATGAAAGTAGTAAACGCCCTTGGAAGACGTAAATCAGCTGTTGCTCGCGTTTATCTGTCAGCAGGTAAAGGTAACATTACAATCAACGGCCGCGAACTCGAGAATTATTTCGGCGAGGACGCTCTCCGCTACATTGTAAACCAGCCTTTCACCGTGACCGGCACGGAAGGTCAGTTTGACGTCAAGGCCAACCTCGACGGAGGTGGAGTCAAAGGTCAGGCTGAAG
Organism: Lachnospiraceae bacterium; assembly: GCA_963640185.1. Taxonomy (GTDB): domain Bacteria; phylum Bacteroidota; class Bacteroidia; order Bacteroidales; family UBA932; genus Cryptobacteroides. The sequence goes on from CAVHXU010000014.1 coordinate 111,379, forward strand.
CACTCAGACTCGGTATCGCGCGCGCTCTTTGCGAGCTCGACAAGGAAGCTTACCGTCCTGCACTCAAGGCAGAGGGTTTCCTTACCCGTGATTCCCGTGAGGTTGAGCGCAAGAAGCCGGGTCAGCCTGGTGCACGTAAGCGCTTCCAGTTCAGCAAACGTTAGTATTAGTCTGATTTACAGCACAGTCCGGTTGCAAATCTCAGGACCCCGACAGGGATGTGAATCCCGCGAGCTGCCTCGATGATTGCCGAGACTGCGGAAATTCGGAAGACCGGCCGAGTCCGCTGCTTGCCGAATGAAGAAAAGAGCCTCCAGGCGAGGCAACGCCGAAGAGGATAATTACAAACAAAAGTAAAAGCTTAAACAATGCCAAGATCAAATTTCCAAGAATTGCTTGATGCAGGTGTTCACTTCGGACACTTGGCGAGAAAATGGAATCCCAAGATGGCCCCTTACATTTTCGACCAGAAGAACGGGATCCACATCATCGACCTGCATAAAAGTATAGTAAAAATCGACGAGGCGGCAGAAGCGCTGAAGCAGCTCGCCTATTCAGGCCGCAAGGTGCTGTTCGTCGCCACGAAGAAACAGGCCAAGGACATCGTCGCCGAGAAGGCTGCCGAGGTCAATATGCCTTATGTGACAGAGCGCTGGGCCGGCGGAATGCTTACAAACTTCCCTACCATCCGCAAGGCCATCAAGAAAATGAACACCATCGACAAGATGATTGAAGATGGTACTTTCGACACTCTCGCAAAGCGTGAGCGCCTCCAGGTGACCCGCCAGAGAGCCAAACTCGAGAAGAACCTCGGCTCGATCAAGGATATGAGCCGTCTCCCGTCAGCACTTTTCGTAGTTGACGTGCAGAAGGAAATGAATGCCGTCAAGGAAGCCAATCGTCTGAGCATCCCGGTTATCGCTATGGTTGATACTTGTTGCGATCCTACACCGATTGATTATGTGATTCCGGCAAACGACGATGCTGCAAAATCCATCGCCTACATTATGGATGTTGTATGCAAGGCCATCAACGAGGGGCTTGAGGAAAGAAAGCTCGAAAAGGATAAGGAGACTCCGGAGGTGACCGAGGAGAAGGTTCCGGGCAAGAAGCTCCGCGCCCGCAAGGCAGTGAAACCTGCTGAAGAGGCTGCCGGAGAGGCTGCGGAAGAGGTGAAGACAGAGGAGCCCAAGGCCGAAGAGGCCGAGGCCTGATCACCCGGGTATTAACAAATCTAAAACATTTACAAGATGGATATTAAAGCAGCTGACGTAATGAAATTGCGTCAAATGACAGGCGCCGGAATGATGGATTGCAAGAAGGCTCTCATCGAGGCTGAAGGCAACTATGAGCGCGCTCAGGAGATTATCCGCGAAAAGGGTAAGCTCGTTGCAGCCAAACGTGCTGACCGCGAGACATCCGAGGGCCGTGTCCTCACCAGGACAGCCGGAAGCAAAGGCGTACTCGTATGCCTTGGCTGCGAGACTGACTTTGTTTCCAAGAACGCTGAGTTCCAGGCACTTGCCAATGCTATTGCAGACGCTGCCATCGCTCAGTTCCCTGCCGACAAGGATGCGCTTATGGGCTGCACCCTCGCTGACGGAAGGACTGTTGAGGCTGCCGTTACCGAGCAGACCGGCAAGACCGGAGAGAAGCACGTGATTGCCTGCTATGCGGCTGTCGAGGCTCCGTTCATCGCGGCCTACGAGCACAAGATCAACGGCAAGCGTGCGGCCATCGTGGGCTTCAACAAGGAGATTGACGCAGACCTCGCAAAGGGCGTGGCAATCCAGGTTGTCACTATGAAGCCGGTGTCCATTTCAGAGAAAGATTGTCCTGCAGCGGTTGTGGAGAAGGAACTCCAGATCTACAAGGAGCAGATGAAGGACGACCCTAAGATGGCAGGCAAGCCTGAGGCTATGCTTGAGCAGATCGCCAAGGGCAAGCTCGGCAAGTTCTTCAAGGAGAACACTCTTCTTGAGCAGGAGTATCAGATGGGCGAAGGCAAGGAGACCGTCAAGGAAGCTCTCGCCAAGGCTGACAAGGAGGCTCAGGTGGTTGCGTTCAAGGGATTTGCGTTGGACGACTAAGCTAACCTCTGATAAGGAAAGAGAGGCTGGGCAAAAAGCAATTTTGCCCAGCCTCTCTTTCCATTTGTCAAACCCCCAGTCACTGTCGTGACAGCCCCGCAGGGGCGCTGGGGACCGGATTCCCCAGACCCCTTGAGTCGCTTCGCTCCGGATAAGTGATTTTGCCCAGCCTCTCTTTCCATTTGTCCAACCCCCAGTCACTGTCGTGACAGCCCCGCAGGGGCGCTGGGGACCGGATTCCCCAGACCCCTTGAGTCGCTTCGCTCCGGATAAGTGATTTTGCCCAGCCTCTCTTTCCATTTGTCCAACCCCCAGTCACTGTCGTGACAGCCCCGCAGGGGCGCTGGGGAATTAGTTAGGAATTCCGTGTAAAAATGCTATCTTTGCGGAAGTCGCGCAGTGCGACAGCCCGAATCTTAACTCTTGTGTATATGCGATTCTTGATTCAAAGGCCGGAGCGTGTGGCTGCATACCTCCTGATTGCGGTGGCTCTTTCCACAGGACTTTGGTCGTGCGAGCCGGAGCCAGTCCCGGATCTCGACCCCATCGACAACCCCGACCCCGCTCCTGACCCTACGCCGGATCCGACACCTACCCCCGACCCTGTTCCAGACCCGGAACCGGCTCCGGAGGAGCAGAAGGACTATATAGAGCGGCCGCAGACGCTCAAGGCGAGCTCCGACTACAAGTACATAGATCATAGAGGGACCACATACAGGACCAGGCAAAATGTCCGCAACTACGAGGCCTGCTACGATGTCCGACGCCACAACCCTATGTGGGTGGCATACCCTTGCCACGCGATATATTGGGAAGGCGGCTATACCCGGCCGACCAGAGACCCGTGGAGACCTGAGCCGAATTTAGAGGAAAGCGAACAGTCCATAATCTATGCGGAAGACTGGCAAGATTGGCCTTGGAGTTCAAATAGCGGGAATCCGACAGACAAGTTTCAGTACTGGTCTCCTATGCCGACAGGAAACACGGTGACAAGGGGACATCTTTTGCGTTCAGCCGAGAGGGGATGCGGGAATAACACAAATCCTATAGATCTGAACGTGCAGACTTACTATCCTACCAACATCGCCCCCGAGTCGTATCTGAACGAAACGGATTCCGACTCGCATTGGGGTATGGTGGAAAATATACTTCCGAACGAGTGGAGGTGCAGCGACACACTTTATGTCGTGGTCGGCTGTTACTATGGTGACGAGTCGTGGTCTTTGAAAGACGCCTGCAATTGGGGCACGACTTCTGCCAAGTCAAAGGATTGCATTATGCCGACAGCCCGTTATAAACTGGTGATGAGGACAAAGACGGGCTCTACAGGAAAGCCGATATGGAAATGTTCCGCCGATGAGGTGATGGCGATAGGATTCTGGTTCCCGCAGAACTTTACCGGTGACAAGTTGGATGCTCTCCCGCCGCTGGCGGACTACACGTTTTCGGTTTCCGAAATAGAGAAGAAAATCGGCGGCGAGTTCAGCTTCTTTCCGCTTGCTCCGGCGGGAGTTAAGGACAGCTACGACATCTCCGACTGGCCGGGACTTTCCTCCATTGCCGGCACCCGGACCAATCAGCAATAAACTACACTAAATAAACATAAAATGGAACTTTGGCTTATCTGGATGCTTGCGGCTCTGCTGCTCCTTCTCGTGGAAATCCTCACACCGGGCTTTGCCGTGGCCTGCCTCTCAATAGGCTGCCTCTTCAGCTGCATACTGAGTGCGATTGCACCTGACACTCTGAACTGGCAGATCGCACTGTTTATCGTCGGCTCTCTTCTGGCGTTCCTCTTCGTGCGCCCGTTCGCGCTCAAAGTCCTCTCGCGGCGTGCGGAGCGCAAGGGCGGCTACAAGTCCAATATGGAAAGCCTTATCGGCCGCGAGGCCACTGTCATAGAGGCTATTCCGGCGGAAGATGTCGGCAGGGTCAAGATCGACGGTGACGAATGGCAGGCAGTGCTTGCCCGGGATGAAAGCAACGAACCTCGCGAGGAAGTGCCGGTCGGTGCGAAAGTGAAGATCGTCTCCTACGACAGCATCATCCTGACAGTCCGCAGATAACCGCCGGGTGCGGACAAACTCCGCGCATCGGCATCCCGTCTCTGCTCATCATCAAATAAATTTCTGATAATATGTCTGTTACAACCATCGTCCTTTTAGTCTTCGCGGCTATCATCGTGATCTATATACTTCGCGGTATCAAGATCATTCCCCAGTCTGAGACTCGCGTCGTCGAGCGTCTCGGCAAGTTTGACAGGGTCCTCAGCCCCGGCATCAACATCATCTGGCCTATTATCGACCGTGCCAAGGTGGTGACATCCCGCAAGATAGTGAACTCCACTTTCGGAGGCGAACCTATCATCAAGCTCTCAAGCTCCTCCATCATCGACCTTCGCGAGCAGGTTTACGACTTCCCGAAGCAGACGGTGATCACCAAGGATAATGTCAGCACCCAGATCAATGCCCTGCTGTATTTCCAGATCGTGGACCCGAAGAAGTCGGTCTATGAGATCGACAATCTCCCGAACGCCATCGAGAAACTCACCCAGACCACACTCCGTAATGTCATCGGCGAACTCGAACTGGACGAGACGCTCACATCCCGCGACACCATCAACTCCAAACTGCGAGTAGTCCTTGATGACGCCACCAATAAATGGGGCGTGAAGGTCAACCGCGTCGAACTTCAGGACATCACTCCTCCGGACAGCGTCCGCGAGTCAATGGAGATGCAGATGCAGGCCGAGCGTATGAGACGTGCGGAGATCCTTCGTGCCGAGGGCGAGAAGAAGTCGGTAATCCTCAAGTCAGAGGGAGACAAGGCCTCTGAAATCAACAATGCCGAAGCGGAGAAGACAGCCCAGATTCTGCGTGCGGAGGGTGAGGCGAAAGCCAAGGTCCTTCAGGCAGAAGCGGAGGCGAACGCCATCCGGCTTGTGGCGGAGGCGGTTGCAGCCACCAAGACTGACCCTGCGTCCTACACTCTTGCGGTCAGATATATCGAGACCCTCAAGGAGATGGTCAGCGGCAAGGACAACAAGACCGTCTATCTCCCTTACGAGGCATCCTCCCTGCTATCTTCCCTCGGCGGGATCAAGGATATCTTCGTCAAATAGGCCGTAACATTACGGTATAAATGCAGAGCCGCTCTCGATTCCCATCGAAAGCGGCTCAAATTCTAACCTAAAACTTAACCTATGAAAAAACTATTCGGGGAGAAAGTTTTGCAAGAGCTGTGCCAAACTTCCAAAGGTTCCCGGAAATTTTTTACATTTTTTCCTTCTTTTTATAGATTTTCGCGGTTCGCGCTGATGGCCCGGGGCAGGTCACGGATTGTTGCCACTTCTGTAACCCTCTGTGACTCAGGCATAGGTGCGAATTCGTGCGACCAGACTATGTCGTGGGGAATGTAATAGGCCCATCCTCCGATCGCTATGACCGGTGCTATGTCAGATTTTACGGAATTTCCCACCATTACGAAATCCTCAGGCGCGATGTTGTGCTTGTGGCACAGTTCGAGATAGTTTTTTTCATCCTTGTTTTCCAGCACCTCTATGTGGTGAAAAAATCTGTCGAGCCCGCTCTTGCGGTATTTCGCCATCTGCTCGGTCAGGTCACCCTTGGTCGCGACGGCAAGGGAATAGCCCGCCTGCCGCAATGTCTGCAGGGTGTCTTCCACTCCGTCGATGATGTCGAAGCCGTGATGTGCGAGGCGCAGGATGATGTCCTTGATGCCGTGATAAATCTCATCCCGCAGCACCCCTCCGCACAGTTCTATCGCCGTGTCGGTCATTCCGAGCATATATGTCTTGGAGCCGTATCCGAAATAAGGGATATTCTCTTCCTGCTTTGCCCAGAGCTTCTCCTGCACCTCCGCCGCTTCGGCATCGCGGCTCAACAGATGCGCGAACTCCGCCTCCGCGCTGCGAAAATAGCCCTCATTGTCCCAGAGAGTGTCGTCCGCATCAAAATAAATCCACCTTTCGCCCATTATTCCGCAAAATCCTCCGGTTTCAGATCTTTTTCAGCCACCCGCATTTCCTTGGCGGCGCTGCTGCCGTCTTTGGCGGTTGCTCCTGCCTCCGTCCCTTCCGGAGCCGCTGTCCTGACGCTGTCAGCCCCGTTTTCTGTTCCGACGCTGTCCGCTTCCTCTGTCCCTACAATCGCGGTGACCACCGGCACCACCTTGATGATGCGCACATCGTTGACGGGTCTGTCATATCTGTCCACCGGCACCGCCGCGATCCGGTCTATCACATCCAGTCCCTCGACCGTCTCCCCGAACACGGTGTACTGTCCGTCAAGATGCAGACAGTTGTCCTGATCCTGAACTATATAGAACTGCGAACCGCTTGAGGACTTCTTCGGGTTGGCGATGTCGCCTCTGCGGGCTGCGGCCACCGCTCCCTTCTTGTGCCAATACTCTCCTACAAATTCGGCGGGAACCGTATATCCCGGCCCGCCCTGACCATAGAGATCGGCTTTGGAACTGTCTCTGGTGTAAGGGTCGCCGGTCTGGATCATAAAACCGTTGATGACCCTGTGGAAGAGGAGGCTGTCGTAGTAGTGCTCGGAGACGAGTTTCCGGAAGTTGTCCCTATGCTTCGGAGTCTTGTCGTAGAGCTTGATTCTGATCGTACCTTCAGTGGTGACGATGTCGTAGAGATCGCAGTTTGCCTGTACCATATCTGTGCTGTCTTTTTGAATTTCCGTCTCTGCCTGACTTCGGCGATGATTTCTGAAAAGCTCAATGCCGGCGACCGCGAGGGCGAGAAAGAGGACGGCCACGATGCTGATGATGATAGTGAGTGCTTTCTGGTGTTTCATAATGGGAAGATTTAACTATCATAACAAGATGCAAATTTAGCCAAAAACATAGCATCGGCGCCGCTTTTTAATTCTCAAAAATGTTAAGTAATCCTTAAAAATCCGTCTCACATCTTCACCGGCCTGTTTCCAACGCTGACTGAATCCGAACAGTCGTAAAAGAAGAGCAGATTGGGCAAATCGTTTTTGGCGGCTGCGGAGAAATTGACTAACTTTACCCCTCAAATGCCGTTTCAGCACCCGGGCTTATCTCCAAAGTCGTGCAGGAAGCCGGCTGAAGTAATGCAATGATTTTATAAACAAATAGTTATGAACAAAATACGCCTTATTGCGGGCATCTCGTCCATCGCTCTGGCCGCGAGCCTGACATCTTGTAGGGAGACTATGCCCGAGCTTACCGACAGAGTGTTCAAAGTGGCGGAGCAGCAGGCTGTCCTGCTCGCGTCACAGCTGGATTCGAACACCACTCCGAGAACATTCCAGGCCGACACTCTGGTCACCGGCAAGCTCAGATGGTGGTGCAGCGGCTTTTTCCCCGGAACGCTCTGGTACATATACGAATACACGGGGGACGATGCCATCAGGGATCTCGCGCTTCGTGAAACATCCAAGATTGAGGCGCTCAAGTACAGAACGGACGACCACGACATAGGCTTCCAGATCAACTGCAGCTTCGGCAACCAGTACAGAATCCTCGGCGACGAATATTGCCGGGACGTGCTCCTGACGGCCGCCCGTTCGCTCGCGACACGTTTCAATCCGGCGGTGGGCTGCACCAAGAGCTGGAACAACCGCCGCTATTCCTTCCCTGTCATCATCGACAATATGATGAATATGGAACTGCTCGTCAGAGCCTACAAATTCTATGGAGAGGAAGAACTGCTCGACATCGCCAAGACCCACTCCAACACCACGATGAAGAATCACTTCCGGGACGATTACAGCACCTTCCATCTGGTGGACTATGACCCGGAAACGGGAGATGTGCTCCGCAAGATCACGGTGCAGGGCTATGAGGACTGGTCTGCATGGTCACGTGGTCAGGCCTGGGCTCTCTACGGCTACACTATGATGTACGATCTCACCAGAGAGCGGAGCTATCTCTCTCAGGCGGAGAATGTCGCGGCAATGCTTCTTAAGCGGCTGCCGGCCGACGGAGTGCCTTACTGGGACTTCGATGCGGCGGAGCTCCTTCAGGGAAAGCCCTACTCCGAGGAGGCGGCACAGGCTCTCAAGGCTGCACAGGCCTCGGAAAGCGGTCTGGACAGGGCCTGGGCCGGCGAGGTGGACGGGAAGATCCTCAGGGATGCGTCTGCTGGTGCCATTATGTCTTCGGCCTTCATTCAGTTGTCTCAGCTCACCTCAGACAAGTCCCTTGCAGAAAAATGTCTCGCTATGGCCCAGACTCAGATCCGCACGCTTGCTTCGGATGAGTATCTGGCCGCTCCGGGCACCAACGGAGGTTTCCTGCTGAAACACAGCGTGGGCCATTATCACGGCAACAGCGAGGTGGATGTGCCCCTGACTTATGCCGATTACTATTTCCTTGAAGCGCTTCTCCGCTACAGGGCTCTCAACAAATGAAAATGCACGATTACGGGATTATGAGAAGATTGTTTTTGCTCGTTCTGGCGGCTGTCGCAGCCGTCACGCTGCAGGCCAAGCCGGTCCTGCCTAAGGTTTTCAGCGACAATATGGTGCTTCAGCAGAACCGTGAAGCCGCATTTTGGGGAACTGCGTCCAAGAATGCGAAAGTCACCGTCAAGGGCTCCTGGGACAGGAAAGCCGTGGCTGTCACCACTGCGGACAGTGACGGGAAATGGAGTCTCAGGCTTCAGACACCGTCAGCCGGCGGCCCCTACACCGTCACCGTCAGTGACGGAGAGAAAATCGAGTTCAGCAATGTGCTGATAGGCGAGGTCTGGCTGTGTTCCGGCCAGTCCAATATGGAAATGCCTATGCGCGGATTCCGCTCACAGCTGGTCGAGGATGTCACAGACTGCATCGTCACGGCATCTCCTGACCGTCCCATCAGAATCTTCAATGTAGGCAGAGGACCTGCCATCGTGCCCCAGCAGGATCTGATATCCGGCTCCTGGCTTGTCCACGACCCTTCTTCTGTCGCGGGCTGCAGTGCTGTAGCGTACTTCTTTGCCGACCTTGTGCAGAGGGTGACCGGTGTTCCCGTAGGGTTGCTTATCAGCGACTACGGCGGCACACCCATCCGCTCCTGGATGGACAGGCAGACATTGGCCGCGAATTCCGACGAGGATTTGTCCTTTCTGGAGAGCGGAGATGAAAGCAAGGCGCACAAACTGGCCCCGACCTGCCTTTTCAACGCTATGATCGCCCCTCTCATACCGTTCACCATCAAGGGAATCATTTGGTATCAGGGATGTACGGACAGGGAGCGCCCCGAGGCATACAAGACGCTCCAGCCGGCTTATGCCCGGATGATGCGCGACTACTGGAACGACCCTGACATGCCGTTCTATTTCACTCAGATAGCTCCATACTCATACTCCGATTCGGAAGGAACAATTGCAGCGGTTTTCCGCGAGGCCCAGGCCGCCACTCTCAAGACAATCCCTCATTCCGGGATGGCTGTGACTATGGATGTCGGTGACGAGGGATGCATCCACCCGTCAAAGAAAAAACCTGTAGGGCATAGACTTGCATATCTGGCTCTGGTCAACGACTACGGAGTCGGGGGCATTGACCCCGATGCTCCTGTCTATGAGTCTCTGGAAGTCAAGGACGGCAAGGCCGTCATCACGATGTCCAAAGGAAGGGGCTCTCTCGGGATCGCCCCTTACGGGAGGAACATCGCCAGGACAACAGTTGACGGCAGGGAGATCGTATGTTTCGAGATCGCTGGAGCCGACAGGGTGTTCCATCCAGCCGATGAGGCCTACATCGACAAGCCTAACATAATCAGCGTGTCGGCCGCGGCCGTGCCTGAGCCCGTGGCCGTGCGCTACTGTTTCCACAACTACACGGAGGGCGTGATGTTCAATGCATTCGGCATCCCCGTCCCTTCGTTCAGGACCGATGATTGGGAAATCGAATGATGGACGGCAGGAGCAACATAGAGGAACTCACCGGCAGGGAGTATGAGCACGGCTTCACGACTGACGTGGAGCAGGAGTTCATACCCAAAGGCCTGAACGAGGATATCATCAGACTGATTTCCGCCAAGAAGGAGGAACCTCTGTGGTTGCTTGACTTCAGACTGGACGCCTTCCGCAAATGGCAGAGGATGACAGTGCCTACCTGGGGTCATCTCCGCATTCCGGAGATTGACTTCCAGGACATAATCTATTTCGCGGCGCCCAAGAAGGACTCGGAAAGGCCGAAAGAGATAGACCCGGAGCTTGAAAAGACATTCGACAAGCTCGGCATTCCTCTTCACGAGCGGGCGGCTCTGGCCGGGGTGGCGGTGGACGCCGTGTTCGACTCGGTGTCCGTCAAGACCACTTTCCGGGCGGCGCTTCAGGAGAAAGGCATCATATTCTGCTCATTCTCGGAGGCCGTGCGGGAGTATCCGGATCTGGTGAGGAAGTATCTCGCCACCGTGGTGCCGGCAGGAGACAATTTCTACTCCGCGCTCAACTCCGCGGTGTTCAGCGACGGGTCATTCTGCTACATTCCCAAGGGGGTGCGCTGTCCTATGGAGCTTTCAAGCTATTTCCGTATCAATGCGAGGGGCACGGGGCAGTTCGAAAGGACTCTCATCGTGGCCGACGAGGGGTCGTCGCTCAGCTATATGGAGGGATGCACCGCTCCTATGCGCGACGAGAACCAGCTGCACGCCGCCGTGGTGGAGATCATAGTCGAGAAGGACGCGGACGTCAAGTATTCGACGGTGCAGAACTGGTATCCCGGCGATGCGCAGGGGAGGGGCGGAATCTTCAATTTCGTCACCAAGAGGGGGATATGCCGGGGCAGCGGAAGCCATCTCTCCTGGACTCAGGTGGAGACGGGTTCTGCGATTACCTGGAAATACCCTTCGACCATCCTCAAGGGCGACAACTCCTCTTCCGAGTTCTATTCGGTGGCCGTGACCAACAACTGCCAGCAGGCGGACACCGGCACAAAGATGATACATATAGGGCGCAATACCCGCAGCCGCATAGTCAGCAAGGGCATTTCTGCCGGGAAAAGCCAGAACAGCTACAGGGGGCTGGTGAAGATACTGCCCGGCGCGGACAATGCGCGCAATTACTCCCAGTGCGACAGCCTGCTGATAGGAGACCGGTGCGGAGCTCACACTTTCCCGGACATCCGGAACTCCAACAGGACTGCCGTGGTGGAGCACGAGGCCACTACTTCCAAGATCAGCGAGGATCAGCTCTTCTACTGCAATCAGCGCGGCATCCCGCAGGAAGACGCCGTCGGCCTGATAGTGAACGGCTATGCCCGGGAGGTGCTGTCCAAGCTGCCGATGGAGTTCGCCGTGGAGGCCAACAAACTGCTTTCGCTGTCTCTGGAGGGCTCTGTGGGATGATGACCTGTTTTGAACCTGCTTTCTGATCTTCCGAAAATGTTTGACTGGATCAATTATACTCTGTTTACTCTGGCCGGCGACAAGCCGGTGCTGCTGATAGATCTGCTGACATCGCTGTTCGGTCTGACCTGCGTCATTCTGGCCGGCCGCAACAGCAAGTACAACTTCTGGGTGGGCTATGTCTATACCGCGCTGCTGGCTCTGATGTTCTGGAACAAGCACCTGTACGCTTCCCTGATGCTTCAGCCCGTCTCGCTGTGCATCAACATCCTCGGACACTACCGCTGGACTCATCCCAAGACCGGAGAGAAGTCTTCGAAAGACGACACCAGCCTCAAGGTCAGTATGCTGAACAATCGTCAGAGACTCGTCTGGATCATAGCCATTCCTGTGGCCGCCGGTTTCCTCGGATGGGGTCTGGAGGCTCTCGGAAGGGGGTGGATGCAAGGAGTGCTACCGGCTGATCCTGTTCCCTATCTGGATATGCTGCTGACTGTGCTGATATTGTCCGCACAGTATCTGTCGGCCCAGAAGAAGTGGGAGTGCTGGGTGGTCTGGCTGCTTGTGAATGTGGCGCAGATCGCACTGCATCTGTCTGTCGGCCACATATTTATGCCGATAGTCAGCGCGATGTATCTGGTGAACGGCCTGATATCTCTGCTGAACTGGTACAGGCTCTACCGCAAGAAGGCCTGAGCCGGCCGCGATTCGGGGAATTTGACATATTTTATTGAACATTAAGAAAACAGCATTATGGATACCGAGATATTGCTCAAGATGGAGGGGCTTCACGCCGCAGTCGATGGAAAGGAGATTCTTCGCGGAATCGACCTTGAGATCCGCCGGGGCGAAGTTCACGCGGTGATGGGACCCAACGGTGCCGGCAAGAGTACGCTGAGTGCGGTGCTTGCGGGTAAACCCAGCTATGAAGTGACTGCGGGCAGCATCAGCTTCGCCGGCCGCAATCTGCTGGAAATGACTCCGGAAGAGCGCGCCTGGGCGGGGATATTCCTGTCGTTCCAGTATCCTGTCGAGATACCAGGAGTCTCTATCACCAACTTTATGAAAACGGCTGTCAACTCGGCACGTGAGGCGAAGGGGCTTGAACCTATGAAGGCTGCCGAGTTCCTGAAAATGATGAAAGAGAGAATGGCGCTTGTGGGGATGAAGCCGGAGTTCGCCAAGAGGGAGACCAACGTGGGATTCTCCGGAGGGGAGAAGAAGCGCAACGAGATATTCCAGATGGCGATGCTGGATCCCACATTCGCGATTTTGGACGAGACGGACAGCGGACTGGATGTGGATGCCCTGAAAATCGTGGCATCCGGTGTCAATGCCCTGCGTTCTCCGGAAAAATCAGCCATAGTGATCACCCACTACAAGAGACTGCTTGACTACATAGTCCCGGATGTCGTGCACATCCTCAAGAACGGCCGGATCGTATGCACCGGCGGCCGCGAACTTATCGACAAGATTGAAAATGAGGGCTATGACAGCTTCTAAGGTATTTTTCATAGGTCAGGACGAGATTCCTCGGTCCATTGAACTGACGGCAGGACAGAGCTGCGAAATCACTTTTGTCGCGCTGCCTGGAGTGTCTGCGGATCTGTCCCTGCGTGTAGCGATGAACGGGGAGGGGGCGCAGGCGCAGATTGGCGGGCTGTACATCTGCGGCTCCGACGAGCGGCTGAACATCAATGTGGATGTGGAGCACAATGTGCCGGGCTGCGTGTCCGGCCAGTTGTTCAAGGGCATTGTAGGCGGCCGTGCGCAGGCTTCGTTCTACGGACGAATCGTGGTGGCTCAGGATGCGCAGAGGACGGAGGCCTTTCAGGCCAATCACAACATCCTCCTTTCCGATGAGGCGAGGGTGAACGCCAAGCCTCAGCTTGAGATCTATGCCGATGACGTGAAATGCTCCCACGGGGCTACGGTGGGAAAGCTCAACGAGGATGAGGTTTTCTATATGCGTTCCCGGGGCATTCCCGAAACGGAGGCCCGCTTTCTGCAGATGATTTCTTTCCTGCATCCGGTCCTGAACGGCATTTCGGATGCCGTGCTCCGTGAAAGTCTGGAAGAGAGGGTTTCCGCTGCGCTTCGGGCTTTGAGATAAACCGGCCCTTCCGGTATTGTCCAGCCCTCGGGAGTCAAAATCTGGAGCCGACCCGCCACCGGATCAGAAGACCAGCATTATCATCTGGGCTATCACCACTCTCAGGAACATACAGATGGGATAGACTGTGGCATAGGCGACCGACGGGTCGTCATCATCGACTGTGGACAGGGCATAGTTCAGGGCGATGGGATTTGCCATAGCTCCGCAGAGCATACCGGCGTTGTGCTGGTAACCGCAGTGGAAAAACTTTCCTGCGACGAGTCCGACGATCAGCACCGGCACAATGGCCAGAGCGAGGCTCACGGCCACCCAGATCAACCCTTCCGGACGGAACACAGTCTCGAAGAATCCCGGTCCGGCGCTGAGCCCCAGCCCCGCGAGATATACCGTGATTCCCAGCTGCCTCATCATCAAGTTCGCGCTGTGCGTCGTGTAAGTGGCGATGTGGAATTTCGGCCCGAATGCTCCCATCAATATGCCCACTATTATAGGTCCTCCGGCTATTCCCAGGCGGATCGGAATGGTCATTCCGGGCAGATTGAGCGGCACTGAGCCGAGAATGAGTCCGGCCACTATCCCGACGAAGATCGAGAGCAGGTTGGGATTACGCAGCTCCTTTTCCTTGTTGCCGAGCATAGCCGCCACATTGTCAATGGCCTTGGACTCTCCCACAATGGTCAGTTTGTCCCCCAACTGAAGAGTGAGGCCGCTTGTAGGCAGAATGTCAATGCCGGCCCGGTTGACCCTCGTTATGTTCACACCGAACGAGTTTCTCAGATGCAGGTCGCCGAGCCTGGAGCCGTTGTACTTGGACTTGGTTATGAGGACGTGGCGCGACACCAGATGACTGTCTATGGAGTTCCAGTCTATGTTGCTGATATTCCAGTCTTTGCTCATCCTCTGGCCGAACAGCGCCTCCGCCTTGCCCGCTTCGGCCTCCTTGCAGAGGATCAGCACCAGTTCTCCCTCTTCGATGATGGTGTCTCCGGTCGGGATGATGACCATCCCGTCGGCGACAGGCTTCTGTCCGATGGCGTCGGGGTCAAAATTTTTCCACACTCTGGATATCACCAGCCTCTGTCCCGACATTTTCATAATCTCCCTGATGGTTTTTCCGAAAATGGCCGGATTGCTGACGCGAAGCTCCAGTATATAGGTCTGATTGTCGTGATGGTCTTCAGTGGCCTTGCCCTCCCGCAGGAAAAGGGCTTTGAGTATCAATATGCAGAGTATGACCCCGATCACTCCGAACGGATAGCCGACTGCACAGGCCATAGCCATCTCGTTGGACTTGTCAAGGGCCGCCGGGTCAACCTGCAGAAGTGACTGCTGTGCCGCACCGAGCATAGGCGTGTTGGTGACCGCTCCGGAGAACAGACCCATCATCACAGGCAGGTCGAGGGGCGTGATGCGTGCCAGAAGCAGTGTCATCAGAGTGCCGAGCAGCAGGACCGTGAACGCCATCAGGTTGAGGCTCAGTCCTCCGCGTTTCAGGGAGCCGAAAAAGCTCGGGCCAACCTGCAGACCGAGGGAATAGACGAACAGAATCAGACCGAAGTTCTGTGCCAGAGCCAGCATCCTGGGGTCTATGTTCAGCCCGAAATGTCCTGCGAGGATGCCGGAAAAGAACACGAAAGTGACCCCGAGGGAGACTCCCCGGATCTTTATCTTTGCCAGAGCCAGACCGGCCGCACAGATCAGCGACAGCACCAGTACAGCCTGAATGAATGTCTGTTGAGTGAAGATTTCGATGAACCAGTCCATATACCGTTAAAACGCGGCAAAAGTAGGAAAAATTAATGAAAAAAAACGGTAATTTATTTGGAGGGATTTAAAAAGTTCGTATCTTTGCAGCCCATTTCGGATAAGAGAGTTCTGCACTGTCAGGGCTCGGATTTGAAGAAATCATTTGGATAGTTCATTGAAAAGACTGAGGAACAGGCGGGGACAGTCTCCGGGAGGAGTGTCCCTGCAGTGTACAAGAGCAAGTACCAAATTTGAACACGATTCAGATAGATTCGAGAGCGTTGATTCCTTGGTTGCCCCATTGCAGGATTGCGTATGGGGTGGCAGGATAGAAATGAAGTCGTCGGGACAAGCTGGACATTTAAGAATATACAATGAAGAGTTTGATCCTGGCTCAGGATGAACGCTAGCGGCAGGCTTAACACATGCAAGTCGAGGGGCAGCGCGGGGTAGCAATACTCTGGCGGCGACCGG
>CAVHXU010000015.1:0-56676 GCA_963640185.1 Lachnospiraceae bacterium
GCGTTGTACTGTTCGAGGGTGACGAATGTCGCATTGGCCCAGTCCTTCGTCCCGGAAACCAGTCCGTCAACATATTCCTTCAGTTCGTCTATCTTCGTCTGAAGGTCAGTGTCCTTCTCCTGAAGAATCTTGACTGCATCCTTGAGCGCCTCTATCTCGGACTGATGATCCCCGTCACTCTGCTCCAGAGAAGCGACTCTTGACTGGAGAACGGAGATATAGTCCTGAAGCTGCGCGTCAGTGTTCTGAAGAGAGGTTATGGATGCCTTAATTGAAGAAACCAGACTCTCGGTATCTTGAGTCTGTTTCTGCTCGATGGAGTCCACGCGTTTTGAAAGCGCGTCCAGATCCGAATTTTTCGCGCAGCCGGAGAGCAGGACAGCGGCAGCAGCCAGGATGGCGTAGAGTCGTGATTGCAGTTTCATAATGGTTTCCTTGTTAATTGTTTATTGCAAAGCTTTTTGTAACATATCGCCTTCTCTTCACATCCGGCAAATGTAGCACAAAACGGCACACACTTGGACCGCGAAACACAAAATTTTATATATCACTGCATTTCGCTGATTACAGTGCTAATTGTTCACGGGGCGGAGGATGTAGCTGAATGACATCTCCCGAGGAGTGATGCGGTACTCCTCGCGCGGGAGTGCGCCCCAGGAATCTATGCAGCCGAGCCCCATCTGGACAAGGTCGAAATTGACCCAGGTCTCGCCGTCGGAACGATGATTCTCGCAGGCGAGGGATTTGAGCTCAAGAGAATGCCGCAGGCCGCTCTTGCGAAGATCCAGCTGTCCGGCGGAGAACGGGAGCGCCGAGGCCGAGAACAGGACGTCGGAAGAAATCTCGAAGCCGGTCCCGTTGCCGTCCAGCACCCTGAACCACCTGAGGCCGGTCTTGGTCCCGGACTCCTGAGGGCGCACATAGCCGAAATGGTACTGATCCTCCACCCTCTGGCGGTACAGACCCACCAAAGCGGCAGAATTGCGGTCGGAGTAGTTCTCGAAAGGCCCCTTGCCGTAGAACTCTATGTCGGAGTATTCCCCGGGCATCGAAAACTGCATGCCGAAGCGTGGCATAATCGCCGCCTCGGACAGCTCGCCGGCATCCCCCAGCGACTCCGTCACCGCCAGTGACCCGTCTCCATACACCCTGTACAACAGACTTGTCACAGCCGCATTCTGAAGCGGAGCGAACTCCACCGCGATCTGCACATACTCCCCCTTGTCCTCCACTCCGAATGAGACCGGACGGAACCGGGCATCCCTCCATATCTGCTGGGCATCCACCAGCTTCCGGTCTTTGTAATTGGCTCCGAGGTCATTCTCGGTAGCGGCGCGGAAGAAGCAGGGCTGGAGCGGAGAAGACAGCAGAGCGGCCCCGTTCAGAAAATAGCCGGTCAACAGCCCGGACTGTCTGTCGAACACCGCCTTCCACTCGGCTGCGCGCGGGCTCAGAGTCCCCCGGTAAAGAGCATTGCCGCAGACCGTCACGGACTCGCCATCCTCAGACAGGACATAAGGCCGGACCTCAGGCCTGTAAGCCTTCACCTCAGCTGAAGCAAGACAGATCTGGTCGTACGAGATTTCGGTGCCGGCAGGCAGCAGACCATCGGCCCGTCTGAGAGTGTAACGCAGATTGAGATAGACATCCCTGTCGCCGCCACAGTACTTCGCCACGGCATCGGCCCCATATCCGAGATTCACCGTCCTGGTCTCCCCGGGGGCTATCTCAAGGATGTCCGGAGCCGTGCCCTGAAGCACAGGCACGCCGTCACACTCAATCGTCCAGTTCAGGGCGAACCGGCGAAGATATATGAAACTGTACTCGTTGTACACCTGCACCTTGCCAGAGATGGCGTCGGACGGGGTGGCGGAAGTGTGAATGCTCCTCTGCTGGTATGCCACCTCGTAAGCGTGAGGATGCAGGCTGCGGTCGGAAGCGATCACGCCGTTGCAGTTGAACGAGCAGTCGCTCGGATCGTAATCGTTGAAGTCGCCGCCGAAAGCGAAGATGTGGTCCGTGCCGTACTTCGAGGCATCGGCGGGCCAGCGCAGAGCCTGATCCACGAAATCCCAGATGAATCCGCCCTGATAGCCCGGATATTTGCGGACCAGATCCCAATACTCCTTGAAACCTCCCATAGAGTTGCCCATAGCGTGGGCGTACTCGCACTGGATAAGCGGCCGCGAAGGATGATTGCGGACATAATTCTCGCAAGTGGCGTAATCCCAGTACATCGGACACATTATGTCGGTGTATTTGCCGTCCGGATCCATCCTGCCGTGATTCACTTCATCGTACACGGCCCGCTCGTACTGGACAGGCCGGCTGGAATCAAACTCCTTTAGCCAGGTGTAGGCATCCCTGAAATTCTGCCCGAAACCGGTCTCGTTTCCCAGACTCCACACTATCACGGAAGGGTGGTTGCAGTCCCTTTGAGCCATCCGCTGCACCCTCTCCAGAATCGTGGAGGCATAGATGGGGTTCTTGGCGAGACTCTCCCCGTCGTAACCCATTCCGTGCCCCTCATTGTCGGCCTCGTCCACCACATAGAGTCCGTATCTGTCGCACAGGCGGTACCATAGCGGGTCATCCGGATAGTGACAGCAGCGCACCGCATTGAAGTTCAACTGCTTCATTATCCTGATATCCTCCATCATATCGGCCTCTGAGACCAGATATCCCTTGTAGGCATTCATCTCGTGACGGTTGACCCCCTTCACGGTGATCGGCCGGTCATTGACCACGAGAAGCCCGTCCCGGATCTCGACCGTTCTGAATCCGAAGTCCAGCGATGCCGTCTGTGTTCTCGCGCCCCTGGATGTGACGGCATCGATTTCCAAGCGGTACAGATACGGAGTCTCCGCAGTCCATTGCCTCGGAAGTCTGACGACACCGGAGATTTCGGTGATATGCGAAGCCCCGTCCGCGGATTTTTTCCTTGAATTCACAACAGTCTCGCCGGACTCCTTCAGAACTCCCTTCGGGTCAAATATTCTCCACTTGAGACGTGACACTCCCGCAGAGGTCTCCGCCACTATCCTGTAATCTCCGTCGGCGGAAGCATTCACCCTGATGTCGTCTATGTGCTGCCGTGGCCTTGAGAGAAGGAACACGTCACGCGATATGCCGGCAAGACGCCAGAAATCCTGACACTCCAGATAGGTGCCGTCACACCAGCGGTGAATCTCCAGAGCGATCAGATTGTCCCCCTGATGCACCAGCCCGCTTATGTCAAAGCGCGCCTCAAGCTTGGAGTCCTCGCTGTAGCCCGCTTCCCTGCCGTTCACCCAGACCCTCACGTTGGAGGTCGCCGATCCTATGTGCAGAATCACTTCCTGCCCTTTCCAACTCTCGTCAAGGCTGAAATGCCGGCGATACTGTCCCACATAATTGTGCTCGTCGGGAACGATCGGAGGAGTGTAGGGAAAATGTCCGTACCAGGGATAGGGAATGTTGACATAGAGGGGATCGCAATAGCCGTTGACATCCCAGAGTCCCGGCACGGGGATCCGATCCCAGGAGGACGCGTCATAGTCCGCACGGAAGAAATCCGCAGACTTCAGCGCGGGGTCAGCATAAAAGCGGAAATCCCACAGTCCATTCAGACTGAGATTGATGCCGTCGGTGTCAAAACTTGACGACATCTTCA
Source organism: Lachnospiraceae bacterium (assembly GCA_963640185.1). Lineage (GTDB taxonomy): Bacteria > Bacteroidota > Bacteroidia > Bacteroidales > UBA932 > Cryptobacteroides. Next base: position 3,653 of record CAVHXU010000015.1, read on the forward strand.
TCCTGTTGATGGAATTGATTTCCGTGGTCTTCCACGGTGCGACATCGTTCTTCCTGCTTCCGGCCGCGAGAGCATCGGCACTTGCGGCGATCACGGACAACGCGATCAGCCAACCGGCTATTTTCTTCATATTTCAGATTATTAGTGTTATGGGCGTAAAGTTAGCGAAAATCCGCCAAAGGAAATGCCGGGGCAGGAAAAAATGCAGACTCAGATGATCTCCGCCCCCGAAGTCTTTATCCAGCCCTGGCGCCCGTCAGCAATCTCGATGTTGCTCCAGTCCCCCACAGTGTCCAGGACTTTCACCTTGGTCCCTTCGTGAAGGATGAACAGACTGGTGCCGCTTTCCGAAGACGGCGATGACTTGACGGAAATGACCGGCTGCATCACTATGGCTTCGTCACGGACGGAATACTCGGTTTTCTGATAAAGGGAGAATCCCAGAGTGAATCCTGCCAGAATCAGGCACACTATCCCTGCTATGAAGCCGCCGCGCTTGCCGCCTGCAGACGGAGCAAGCAGAAACAGAAGCACCATGGCGGCCGTCAGCGCGAAGAGCAGCACGAAGAGCACAGCCCACTCGTCCGAATCCAACAGATAGCAGAGTTTCTTCGTCCAGGTCTTGAGAATGAACTCGGGGAGCTGCTCTATCCGGTCCTGGGTGAGAGCGGAGACATACTCCAGATTGAAACGCGCATCGTCAGAGGACGGATCAATCTTCAGAGCACGCTCGTAATTCAATATCGCCGCCCCGATGTTGCCCGCCTTGTACTCCGCGTTGCCCAGATTATAGTAGAGTTTGGAAGACTCCAGGCCTGTGGCGGCAATCATAGCATAGGCTGAGACTGCATCATCCCAGCGTCCTTCAGAATAGGCCGTGTTGCCCTGATTCCAGAGCTGTTCCGGATAGTCCGCGGCCCTGCCTGCATCAGACACCGCCCCCTGCTGCACAGCCGCCTCCGCTGCTCCGCCCGCGATGTCGCGCGTCTCCGCCACGGCATCAAGCGCATAAGTGTTGAACGGCACAGTCATCGCCAGCAGAGCCGCAACCACTGCCACAGAAGTCCCCTTGGACTTGGAAGTTTTCATTTTCGCATCAATTTCAGAAATGAGTTCCGCCGCCTTGTCATAGTGGGCCTGCATAGAGTCCGAGCCGGCTGACGGAGAATAACGGGCGAACTCGCAGTCATCCACCAGACCGACGAACTGCTCCGCAATATCCTGAGGTACAGCTCCTTCAAGCAGACGGGCGAGTATATTTTCCTTGTTGAGCTCGGCCACTGGCATATTCAGCTTGTCCGAGATGAAGCCGAGCAGGGACTTGTGGAGCTCCTCGTAGAAAGCCGAGTACAGATTCTTGGAGAGGTAGGCTCCGGCAAGACGCAGACGCTTCAGCGCCTTCTTGGTAGCCTTGCGGTTGCGCGAGCCCACGATGTCCGCCCTGCGCCGGGCAATTCTGCGGAACAGCAGCCAGCAAAGCACTGAGAGAAGGGTTATCATAACTATCGTCACAATGAATCCGGCAGAGCCGACGAAGAAACGGCCGGTCGGAGACAATGAAGGGGATTTGGTCACTATGAAACGGATATCCGAGCCGAGATTGCGCACGTCATTCTGCAGGACGCCCTGAACGACAGCGCCTCCCCCCTGGACATCCGCCGCCTTCTCCACGTGGAATGTCAGAGGCTGAGTCTTGAGGGTGACATATTTCCCGCTTTCGACATCGTAGTACGAATACAGTACGGGCTCGATGGTGAAATCACCGTAGCTGCGCGGGATGAACGGATATTCGTACTGCTTGCTGCCGGAAAGCGAAGTCTTGGAGCTCCTGTCCGTCACCTTGGTGTCATAGACCTCCATATCCGGCGGGAACTGGGGCTTCGGAGCAGAGAGCAGGGACACGTTGCCCGTACCTGTGACGGTGACGATCAAAGAGTTGGCCTCGTGCATCTTCAGAGAGTCGCGGGTGAGTTTGGCGGAAATGCTGAACTTGCCCACACCGCCCCCGAAAGATGCCGGAGCTCCCGACGGCAGCGGCGAGACATTCACGGTCACCGCCTTGGACAGGATGCGGCGGCGGACAGTGGTGATGTTGTCGAAGAAACTGTCGAATATGCTGCCGGAGCGGCTCTGTGTCCGGACATTCAGCAGGCACACAAGCTCCGCAGGCTCGATGCTGAGCTTGCCGGACTGTTGCGGTATCAGCAGATATTTGCGGAGAACGGCGGAATTGTAGATGCGCCCGTCGTAGTTCTCCCGGGTGAATTCGATGTTGGTCGGCGACTCGATCTCCTGACTCCAGAACCCTGTGAAAGTCGGGAAGTCGGCATTTTCAAAGCCCGCTATGTCCCCGCCCCGCTGATAGAGTTTGAGAGTGGCGGTGATAGGCTGCCCCACCACCACATTGCTCCTGTCGAGGCTCAAGCGCAGGAACAGGTCTTCGGAGGAAGCGTTGCCGGGCTGGTTGCCGCTATTCTGGTTGCCGCTATTCTGGTTGCCTCCCTGTCCGGGATTCGGCGAGCCGCCCTGAGAGCCGTTACTGTTCCGGGACGAGCCGCCGTAGTTCTGCGGGGAAGCCCCGGATGCGACCACTTCCACCCCGACGGGAATCGAAGCCACCTGATTGCCCTTCACAGTGGCACGGGCGGCGGGAATCGTGAACTTGCCGACCGATTTCGGCAGGAGGATATAGGAATAGGATACCTGCTTCGAGGATGTTCTCTTGCCGTTGATGATGCTGATGCTGGACGAGGAACTCTTCTGGGGACCCCACACCAGATCAAAATCCGCCGGACAATCCCAGGAAAAGTCCGACGGGCTGTCACCCTCTATTATGAATGTCACGCTGAACTGCTCGTCAGCCTCGACCACATTGTGGACTTCCACCTTGATCGAGTTCTGGGCGATAGCCGTCACTGAACACAGCAACGCAATCAAAAAAGCCGATATCCTGTTCTTCATATTCTACCAATTCTTTTCTCTCTGACGGGACTGCAGGAGGGCGGCCTTTTCCTTGTTGACCTTGTCCTGAGTCTCCTTTTCCTTAGCCTGTATGGCCTGCAGCATCTGCTGTGCGGCCTGAGGGCTTATGCCCTGTCCGTTGTCATTCCGGGGCTGGTTCTGCGGCTGATCCCGGTTCGGGTCCCCATTGTCGTTCTGATCGTCCCCGTTCCGGTCCTCGGGATCATCTTTGTCCTGACCGTCCTGATTCCGGTCCTTGTCCTGATCCTGATTGTTGTTGTCCTGACTGTCCTGATTCCGGTCCTCGTCCTGATTGTTCTTGTCCTGATTCTGATCGTTCCCGCCGCCTCCGTCGTTCTGCTCCTGATTCTCCAGCATCTTGCGGGCATAGACATAATTCTCCTTGGCGTCCATATCGTCCGGCCGCAGCAGCAGAGACGCCGTAAAAGCCTCGACGGCAGCCTTGTAGTCCTTGTTTGCCAGAGCGACGTCGCCGAGATTGAAATAATAGTCGGCCGAATGTCCGCTAGCCGGAGCAGCCGCCTCTATCTTTTTCAGACTCGCTGCGGCATTGGTGTAATCGCCCTGACGATAGAGCGTGTTGGCAAGGTTGTAGTTGGCCGCGAAAGAAGTGGAATCCTTCACCAGAGCCTTGCGGTAATCGATGTCCGCCTCCTTGTAGTTTTCCCGGCGGAAATCGCGGTTGCCTCGTCTCACATCCCTGCGGTCGGTCTGGGCATAGAGCGACGTGCCCGATGCGAGAACCGCCAGAACCATCATATATCCAAAGACTTTCCTCATAGTGTCAAATCATTTTCCGAAAAGGTGAATCCTGCTGCGGCGGCGTCCCACCAGACACTCCAGCACAAAGAAGAACAGCGCTATGCCGAAGAAATACATATACTGCTCGTCAAATTCCTCGAAGACAACTGAATTGAACTTCTCCGCATCCATCTTCTGTATCTCGTCTATGATGGGATTCAGACCGAATTCGCTGTTCCCGGCCCTCACATACGCGCCGCCGCCGGCAGAAGCTATCTCCTTGAGCAGATCCTCGTTCAGACGGGTCACCACTATGTCTCCGTTCCTGTCCTTCAACAGTTCGCCGTTCACCGGTATGGGTTTGCCCTCGGGAGACCCCACACCTATGGTGAACACCCTTATGCCCATCTCGGCCGCCTGTTTCGCCGCCTTGACAGGGTCTCCCTCGTGGTCTTCGCCGTCCGTGATGACGATGATCACGCGGGACTTTTCACTCTGGGCGCTGAACGAGCGGATGGAGGTGTTCAGCGCGTCCTCGAGAGCCGTCCCCTGAATCGGCACCGACTCGGTGGATATGGAGTTGAGAAACATCTTGGCGGACACATAGTCCGTCGTGATCGGAAGCTGGACATAGGCGCTCCCCGCAAAGACCACGAGACCTATCCTGTCCTCGCGAAGCTTGTCCACAAGACGCGACACCGCGAGTTTCGCCCTGTCGAGACGGCAGGGAGTGTAGTCCTCCGCCAGCATCGAATTGGACACGTCGAGCGCGATCATTATCTCCACTCCCTTGCTCTCGTGTTCCTTGAGCTTGGCGCCGATCATCGGCCGGGAGAGCCCTACCGTGAAAAACAGGAATCCGAGCGAAAAGAGAGTCAGTTTCACCCATCCCTTCGCCTTTGAAGCGGATGGCATCAGCTGAGACACCAGCTCCGGGTCTCCCATTCTACCTATTCTCCTGCGGCGCAGATGCCTGCTCACCGCATAGGCCGCATAAAACAGCGGAATCAGCAGAAGCAGCCATAAATATTGAGCCTGACCAAAATACAGCATATTCTATCCTCCCCTATGGCAGTTTCTTCAAAAACACTCTGAGCAGGAACTCCAGCAGCAACGCCACGAGCGCCACAATGGCATAGGTGCCGAACAATTCCTTATAGACAGGGAAACTGTCGATGGTGGTGCGGGACTTCTCCATCTTGTTGATCTCCGAATAGATCTCAGCGAGCTTGGTGTTGTCAGTGGCGCGGAAATAACGGCCTCCGGTGGTGTTGGCTATCTCCGTGAGCAGTTTCTCGTCAATCTCCACCTTCACGTTCTGCACATCCACGCCCCACGGAGTCATAACAGGGTAAGGGGCTGTGCCGTTGGCTCCCACTCCTATCGTGTAAACCCTTATGCCGTAGGTCTTTGCTATCTCGGCGGCCGTCTGCGGAGCTATTTCTCCCCGGTTGTTGACACCGTCGGTAAGCAGTATCACCACGCGGCTCTTGGCATCAGAGTCCTTCATCCTCGCGACGGCGGTCGCAAGTCCGTTTCCGATGGCCGTGCCATCTTCAAGCAGATCGGTAGAGATCTCCTTCATCAGGTTGATGAGGGTGGCCCTGTCGGTGGTAAGCGGGCACTGGGTGAAACTCTCGCCGGCGAAAACCACGATTCCCATCCTGTCGGAAGGGCGCTGCGAGATGAACTCTATCGCTATGTCCTTGGCCGCGCTTATGCGGTCAGGTGTGAAATCCCGGGCAAGCATCGAGGTGGAAACATCCATAGCCATCACTATGTCTATGCCCTCGGTGTCCACTTTTTCCATCTGCTCGCTCGAACGCGGACGGGCTATCGCGATGATGATCATCACCAGAGCCAATGTCCTCAGAAGAAATGGCAGATGGCGGAGCGCAGCGAGCGGAGTCCTGCCGGAAGAGAGCCACGGATGCAGCGAAGACACACGGAAATGCGGCTGACGCCCGGTCAGCTCGCGGAACAGATAGAGGCAGACCAGCAATGCCGGAATGCACAGAAGCCAAAGCAGTCTGGGATATTCGAAAAACATATCTACGCCTCCTCCTTTTTATCGGCACTCTTGTCCGCTTCCTCCTGAATCTCGCTCTGATATGTCTCCGTCACGAATCTCACCGCGAGAGGAAGCGCTGCCGCAACCTCCGAGGCGTCTGCCTGCAGTTTGGCGAACTTCACGAAATCAGCCATCTCAAAAAGTCCCTTGAGGCGCTCCAGCAGTTCCTTTCTCGCTGCAGGCTCCTCGCTGAAGACCTTGTTCAGCTCCGAAAAGATCTCGGCCGTAGTCATCTCCATCGCACCGACTCCATAGCGGGCGGCCACATATTCCCTCAGCACATCCGTAACTCCCGAATAGAAGGCCTTCTGCTTCTCCGGAGTCCTGAACTTTTCGTCGCGGTATCTGTCCAGTTTCCTGAGCGCAATGATATGGGCGGGGTCGTGACGGACATTTTCCCCGTCGCGGCGGCGGTAGATGATGCAGAGGCAGGCGACGGCAATCGCGAGCAGCACCGTTCCGTAGAAGAGTCCGACCCACGGCAGCACCTCCGCAGCCGTGAGAGGATAACGGATCTGGCCCTTTATGTCACGGACGACGAAACTGCTCGTGTCCACAGGCATAGTCCGCACATCCATCTCCGCCCCCTCATACACGAGCGTATCTCTCGTCCCGTCAGGCGAAAGCCTCTGAATCACTATGTTCGGCAGACGGTACCTGCCCTCGTCGAATGAGGTGAGCAGCATCCCCGCTACAAGGTCATAGCGGCGCACGGAAGACTTCTTCTCCCTGTGAACCCTGACGGTGTCCAGCTGCCACGGCCGCACTACCGTCACTCCGGAGCAGATGGTGTCCCTGTACTCCGGGAAGAGGAATTCGGTCCCCTCCTCCACCCTGTCCATCGTGACTCCATAGACCATCTGGTCGGCGATGAGAATCGAGTCACGCTGATGCAACTGTTTGAGGAACACATTCTTGGAGAATATGACGCTTCCCCCGGGCTCCGGCGCTCCGGCAGGACTCAGGCTGTCCGCAGCCGCTTCAGCCGCCGGGCTGCTCTCCGCCGGGCCGGAAACCGACAGCGCGAAAGCCGGCACGGACAGAGCCGCCGCCATGGCCAAAGAGACTGCCGCCGTTGCCAATGATACTGAAAATACAGTGCAGAACCTCATCTTTTCTATCTCAATCTACTTTCAAACAGGCTGCGCAGAGCCTTGACATAATCCTCGCAGGTGGCGACAGCCACCCTGTCCACATTATACTTGTCCAGAAGCGTTTTCTCGGCATCCCTGAGCCTGCGGAACCACTGCGCGTAGGATGCGCGCATAGACGCGGAAGAAGTGTCGATCCACGCCGTCCTGCCGGTTTCCGAATCCTTCAGGGCCACAAGTCCGACATCGGGGATCTCCGTCTCAGTGTGGTCATACACCTCTATCACAGACAAGTCGTGTCTGCCGACGGCCACTTTCAGGGCCTCCTCATATCCGGGATTCCCCTGCGCGTCGGCATCAATCATATCTGACAGCACGAACGCGGTGCAGCGCTTCTTGATGGCGTTGGTCAGATACCTCAACGCCTCTGACAGATCCGTACCCGTGTGTTCCGGCTCAAACTCCAGCACTTCCTTGATGATGTGGAGCAGGTGGCTGCGGCCCTTTTTAGGAGGAATGAATTTCTCCACCTTGTCGCTGAAGAAAAGAGCGCCGACCTTGTCGTTGTTCAGAATGGCCGAGAAGGACAGGACAGCCGCAATCTCGGCGATCATATCCCGCTTCGTCATACCCTTGGTCCCGAACATGCCGGAACGGCTGACATCTATCAGCAGCACCACGGTCAGCTCGCGTTCCTCCTCGAACACCTTGACATACGGACTGCGAAGACGCGCCGTGACATTCCAGTCCATATTGCGCACATCGTCTCCGTACTGGTACTCCCTGACCTCGCTGAACGCCATACCGCGGCCCTTGAAAGCCGAATGGTACTCGCCGGCAAAAATCTGGTGGGACAGAGCCCTTGTCTTGATCTCTATCCGTCTTACCCTCTTCAGAAGGTCTTCTGCTGTCAATTCTGCCATCTCCCCGACTACGGAACCATCACCGCATTCACAACTTCGGAGACTATGCTGTCGGAAGTGACGTTCTCCGCCTCGGCCTCGTAGGTGAGACCGATCCTGTGACGGAGCACTTCATAGCATACCGCACGCACATCCTCCGGTATCACATAACCTCTTCTCTTTATGAAAGCATAGGCCTTGGAAGCCGCCGCGAGAGAGATGCTCGCACGGGGCGACGCACCGTAGGAGATGTAACCGGCGATCTTCGAGAGATTGTACTCGGCCGGAGTCCTGGTGGCATAGACCAGATCCACGATGTACCTCTCGATCTTCTCGTCCATATAGACCTGCTTCACAATCTGACGTGCGCGGACTATGTCCTCGGGCTTCAGCACCGGCTGAGCCTTGGGAAAACTGCCGCGATTGTTCATCTCCACGATAAGCCTCTCCTCCTCTTTCTTGGGATAGGTGACCACCACTTTCAGCATAAAACGGTCAAGCTGCGCCTCCGGAAGAGGATATGTGCCCTCCTGCTCGATAGGGTTCTGGGTCGCCATCACGAGAAAAGGCTCCGGCAGGCTGAATGTCTCGTCGCCGATGGTGACCTGACGCTCCTGCATAGCTTCAAGCAGAGCCGACTGCACCTTGGCCGGAGAACGGTTGATCTCGTCCGCAAGCACGAAATTGGCGAAGACCGGGCCCTTGCGGATCCTGAACTGCTCCGTCTTCTGGGAGTAGATCATCGTGCCGATGACATCGGCCGGGAGGAGATCCGGAGTGAACTGGATACGGCTGAACTTGGCATCTATGGCCGAAGCCAGAGTGTTGATCGCCAGAGTCTTCGCCAGTCCCGGCACGCCCTCCAGCAGGATGTGCCCGTCAGCGAGCAGACCGATGAGAAGATTCTCCACCAGCTGCTTCTGTCCCACGATAACCTTGTTCATTTCCATCGTGAGGATGTCCACGAACGAACTCTCACGCTGAATCGTGTCATTGAGTTCCTTGATATTGACGCTGTCCATTGTCCTTATTTTTTTATTACATTTGCATTCAAATCCCTAATCCCCCGCTGCTATGAGATACCTTGTCACTCTGTCCTACAACGGCTCCGGATACTGCGGCTGGCAGATCCAGGACAACGCCGTCACCGTGCAGGGAGAGCTTGACAGAGCCTTGAGCATCCTGTTCGGAGAGCCCGTCCGCACAGTCGGCGCCGGCAGGACGGACTCGGGGGTGAACGCGATAAATTATGTCTGCCATTTCGACGTCCGCGGAGGCGACACTCTCTTTCGCGACAAACCGCGGTTAATCTACAAAATAAATGCCATCACACCCACCGGGATCACGGTCCACGACATCGTCCCGACGGCGGATGACTTCCACGCCAGATTCAGTGCCAGGAGCCGCGAATACCGCTATTTCGTCCACCTCGGCCAGGACCCGTTCGCCTCGGCCTTTTCGCTGTACTGCCGCTTCCCTCTCGACTTCGGCGCGATGAACGCCGCCTGCGGACACTTGCTCGGCACCCACGATTTCTCCTGCTTCGAGAAGACGGGAGGCAGCAATCTCACCGGCATCTGCACCGTCACCGAGGCGCACTGGGACCGCTACGTCCCCACTCACGTCGGGCTGACGGGCTACCCGGACTGCGGCTACTACGTGTTCACGGTCAGGGCCGACAGGTTCCTCCGCAATATGGTGAGGGCTATGGTGGGAAGTCTGATTGAAGTGGGACGCGGGAGGCGGGACGCCGCGTGGATAAAGACCCTGCTGGAGACGGGGACGCGCTGTGATGCCGGGGAATCTGTGCCCGGTAACGCTCTTTTTCTGAGCAAGATTGAGTATTGAGGCTTTTGATTTGCCGATTTTTGTGTATCTTTGCGGGATATTTGCGCCCGGACCGCACGGGTAGTCCGCGAATCGGCGCAAAGTTCACACAAACAGGGCAATACAAAAACACGGCAATATGCTTTTCAACTTACTTCAGACTGTGACAGACACAGTGGCTATGGCTGCCGGAGCCAGCGTGACGCCGGTTCAGCAGGAAGTGAAACTGTCAGTCCTTGACCTCGCCGTCAAGGGAGGCTGGCTGATGATCGTTCTTCTGATTCTCTCCATCATCGCGGTCTATATCTTCGCGAGCAAATGGTGGGTCATCCGCAAGGCGGGCAAGGTGCAGAAGAACTTTATGAACGAAATCCGCGACCTCATACACGACGGCAAGATCAAGTCGGCGATCAACCTGTGCAAGCAGTCCGACACTCCCATCGCCAGACTGGTGGAGAAGGGCATCGAACGCATAGGCAGGCCTCTGACCGATGTACAGACAGCAGTGGAGAACACCGGCAACGTGGAGGTGGCAAGGCTTGAAAGCGGACTGCCGATGCTCGCGACAATCGCCGGCGGAGCCCCTATGATCGGCTTCCTCGGAACGGTGACCGGTATGATCCGCGCCTTCTTCCAGATGTCCACGGCCGGCAACAACATCGACATCACCCTGCTTTCGGGAGGTATCTACGAGGCTATGGTCACCACCGTGGGCGGTCTGCTCGTCGGCATTGTGGCCTATTTCGCATACAACTTCCTGTCTTCCAGGATCTCGGATCTGGTGTTCAAGATGGAAAGCGCGACCATCGAGTTTATGGATCTGCTTCACGAACCGGCCGAAGCTGACAAGAACTGACGGATATGGCTATCAAGAGAATAACCAAGGCGGAACCTTCCTTTTCGATGTCCTCAATGACGGATATCGTGTTCCTCCTGCTCATATTCTTTCTGGTGACCTCGACGCTGATCAACCCCAACGCCCTGAAACTGCTTCTGCCGAAGAGCACGGGTCAGGTGTCGGCAAAGGCCACGGTGAGCGTGTCGATAGCGGACCACGGGAACGGCTTCTACACCTATCACATAAATGGTGACGAGACTCCGGAGAGATTCGACCTCATAGAGGACGACCTTGTGAATCTGCTTCAGAATGAGGAAGATCCTACATTCTCCATCTTCGCCGACGAGACTGTGCCGGTGAAGGAGGTCGTGGCAGTGATGAACATCGCCAAGAGAAACCACTACAAGGTGATACTGGCCACTTCGCCGGAGTAGAAGAATCCGCTGCGGCTGAATGACGCCCTGTACCGGGACAGAACGAGTATATGGATTACAGGATAACAAGAAAAAAGCAGAACAGGCTGGCGGCTTTGACAGGTGCCGGACTCACCGTGGCGGTCCACGTGGCCGTTGTGGTGACTGCGTGTTATTCAGGTATGACATACCTCGATCCGCCGCCGCCAGAGCAGCAGAACATCCTCATCGAGTTTGAGGACACGGAAGTGGAGGTGGAAAAGCCGAAGCAGATCTGGAACGGCAGCAAGCCGAGGGTCAAGGAGCCGGACAGGACCAGGGAGACAGAGCTCGTACAGCGTTCGGAGGCACCCGTCAAGGGGCACAAGCTGAACGAGTCGCAGGAAAGCGTGGTGGACGATTTCGGAGACGTGGAGCAGAATCTTCCTCCGGAGGAGAAGCCGATCGAGCGGAGGGCTCTTTTCCGAGCCACTGACAACAAGAGCCGGAAGGACACCCTGTCGCCTCAGGTGGCGGAGATAGTGAGCGACCGGCTCAAGGCGGGACACGCCGAGGGCAACACCTCCACGGGAAAGGTCAGCGGGGAGCCGAACGCCCGGCTCAAGGGCAGAAGCCTCAACGGCACTTTGCCGAAGCCTCAATATGCGGTGCAGCAGTCCGGTACCGTGGTGGTGACGATCTGGGTTGACCAATACGGCAACGTGAGCAGGGCCATCGCGGGGGCGGAGGGTACGACCGTCACGGATGCAACGCTCTGGGCGGCGGCCAGAAAGGCGGCGATGGGAGCACATTTCAACCAGTCCGCCGATGCTCCTCCGCTGCAGCAGGGAACGATAACGTATATATTCAAATTGAAATAGCCGTGGACGGGACATTCTCCCGGCAGCACGACAGGTCAGCAATATTTTTATTAACAAACAAATGGCGTGAGCCACGAAAATCTACAAGTAAAAGCCGCGAGGCAGAATTGACAATGGAAGACAAAGAAATCATTTCCGGGTCTGGAGAAAAGAGAAAGCTCAGACCGAGAAGAAAAGTCGGCGAAAGCCGTTCTTTCGGCAGCGGAAGACCAACCTATGAGAGACGTGCATACGGTTCTGACAGACCATCTTACGATCACTCCCACGATGGCGGGAGGCGTACAGGAGAAGACCACTCAGAAAACAGAGGATACGGCCGCTCATCCTACGGAGAGAGACGCGGCGAGGGCAGAAGCTACGGCGACAGGAAACCGGGCTATGGCAGCAGGCCATCCTACGGACACTCCAACGGCGGTGAAAGACGCCAGTTCAACGGAGAACGCAGTTCTTTCGGCGAGGGACGCAGACCGTTCAACGGTGAGCACAACTCATCCGGCGAGGGACGCAGACCGTTCAACGGTGAGCACAGCTCCTCCGGCGAGGGACGCAGACCGTTCAACGGCGAGAGGAAATCCTACGGAGGCGACAGAAGGCCGTCAGGCGGCTCGTTCGGAGGCAACCGCAGAGGCAATTTCGGAGGCGAGAGACGCTTCGACGGAGGCGAGAAGCATTTCGGTGGAGACAGAAACTTCGGCGGAGACAACCGCAGAAAACCCTATGGAGCCGGCAAGGCAGGCTTCGGAGCCAAGAAATCCATCAGCAGGAAACAGTACAACGACTACAGCCACTTCCGTGACGAGGAAGAAAGCGGCATCAGCAGAATGATCGACAACCGCAGGCAGGCCGACACGCCGGCATTCATTCCGGAGCTCGCGCCGGCAGCCCTTCGCGGAGAGGTCCGCCTCAACAAGTTCATCGCCAATTCCGGCATCTGCTCACGCCGCGAGGCCGACAACTTCATTCAGGCCGGAGTGGTGACAGTGAACGGAGTGCCCGTCACCGAGCTCGGCACCAAGATAAACGCCGATGTCGATGACATCCGTTTCAACGGAGAGAGGCTCAAGGGCGAGGAGAAAGTGTACATCGTGATGAACAAACCAAAGGGCTTTGTCACCACCACCACCGATCCCCACGCGGAAAAGACGGTGATGGATCTGCTCAGACGCTGCACCAAGAGAGTCTTCCCCGTCGGCAGACTCGACAAGAACACCACCGGAGTGCTCCTCTTCACCAACGACGGCGAGATTGCGGAGAAGCTGACGCACCCTTCGTTCGACAAGAAGAAGATCTATCAGGTGTCGCTTGACCACGCGCTCACCGAGGAAGACCGCGAGAAGATTCTGCAGGGAGTGACCCTCTCCGACGGCGACACCAGCGCGGACAGTCTGGAATTCATCGAGGATGACGACCACAGAAAGGTGGGCATCGAGATCCATTCCGGCAAGAACCGCATAGTGCGCCGCATCTTCGAATCACTCGGATACGACGTGAAAGCTCTTGACAGAGTGTATTTCGCCGGTCTCACCAAGAAGTCCCTCAAGAGAGGAGAGTGGAGAGTGCTCAACGACGCCGAGGTCAACGCCCTCAGGATGGGCTCTTATCTGTAGGAGCTGAACTATGGCGATGAAATCAGGTTTCGTTAACATCATCGGCAATCCCAATGTCGGCAAGTCCACGTTGATGAACGCCCTTGTAGGCGAAAAGCTCTCGATAGTCACGGCAAAGGCCCAGACCACAAGACACAGGATAATGGGGATAGTGAACGGAGAAGACTACCAGATAGTGTTCTCCGACACTCCCGGCATACTGAAGCCCAACTACCGTCTGCAGCAGTCTATGATGAACTTCGTGGACGGGGCCATCGGAGACGCCGACATCATCCTCTATGTGACCGACACTGTCGAAAAGGCCGACAAGAACGCCGGATATGTGGAGAAACTGGCGAGGGTGGACTGTCCGGTGATACTGGTGCTTAACAAGATAGACATCAGCACGCAGGAAGAGGTGATGGAGAGGATGCGGTACTGGAAGGAGCAGCTGCCCAAGGCTGTGATCTATCCGGTATCCGCCAAGGAGAAATTCAACCTCGACAACATTCTCGACGAGATCCTGAAGAATCTGCCCGTCGCGCCGCCCTGGTATGACAGGGACGTGTTCACCGACAGGAACCTGCGTTTCTTCGCCTCTGAAATCATACGCGAAAAGATCCTCCTCAACTACTCCGAAGAGATACCGTACTGCTGCGAAGTGGCCGTCGAGGAGTTCAGGGAAGGGGCGGAGAGATACGAAATCAGCGCGGTGATCTATGTGATGCGCGAGTCCCAGAAAGGGATTATCATCGGCAAGGGAGGGGCGGCGCTGAAAAAGACCGGGACCCAGGCGAGACTGGATATGGAGGACTTCTTCCAGAAGAAAGTGTATCTGAGCCTTTTCGTCAAGGTCGATGACGGCTGGAGAGAAAGCAAAAAGGAACTTAAACGCTTCGGATACGAATTTTAGACAGAGACAGGGAAAGAGGAGATATATGGCTGACAACAAATTTGACAAACTTCTGAACGAAAACAGCGAAAAGTACAAACTGTCCGGGATGTTCAAGGACTGGTATCTTGACTATGCCTCCTACACCATTCTGTACAGGGCCGTGCCTCATATCGTAGATGGCTTCAAACCCGTGCAGAGACGCGTCCTGCACGCGATGTGGCGCATAGACGACGGAGCGTTCACCAAGGTTGCCAACATCATAGGTCAGGCTATGCAGTTCCACCCCCACGGAGACGCCTCCATCGGGGGAGCTCTGGTACAGCTCGGCCAGAAGAACTATCTCATTGACTGTCAGGGCAACTGGGGCAACATCCTCACCGGGGACTCCAGCGCTGCGCCGCGATATATCGAGGCCAGGCTCAGCAAATTCGCCAAAGAGGTGGTATTCAACCCGAAGACCACCAGTTGGATGACATCCTACGACGGCCGCAATAAGGAACCGGTCGAGCTGCCGGTCAAGTTCCCGCTTCTGCTCGCCCAGGGCACGGAAGGCATCGCCGCAGGTCTGGCCTCCAAGATTCTCCCCCACAATTTCAACGAACTGATTGACGCATCCATAGCCATTCTGGAGAACCGTCCGTTCGAGATATACCCCGATTTCCCCACCGGCGGCTACGCGGACTGCTCGAAATACAACAACGGCAGACGCGGCAGCAGCATCAAGATCAGGGCGAAGATTGACAAGATTGACAAGAACAGCATCGCCATCACCGAGATTCCCTACGGCAAGACGACCAAGCTGCTCATAAAGTCCATCATCAGCGCCAAGGAAAAAGGCAAGATCAAGATCAAGAAAATCGAGGATCTCACCACGGACAGGGCCAACATCCTCATTCACCTGCCAAACGACGTGTCCCCGGACAAGACCATCGATGCGCTCTACGCCTTCACGGACTGCGAGGTGTCGGTGTCTCCCAACACCTGCGTCATCGTGGACAAGAAGCCCCAGTTCCTCGGGGTCGATGACGTGCTCCGCTATGACACCGCCCACACTATGGATCTGCTCCGGCAGGAGCTGGAGATCAGGATGGGCGAACTGGAGAACGAATGGCACTACACTTCGCTGGAACGCATATTCTTCGAGGAAAAGGTGTTCAGGCTTCTGGAAAATGACTCCCGCAGCTGGGAGGCCCAGCTCAAGGAAATCCTGAACAGGATGAGGGAATACCAGTCCCTCCTGAAGCGGGAGATTGTGATGGAGGACATCAACCGTCTGGTGGAGAAGCCGGTACGCAAGATCTCCAAGTTCGACACCAAGGCCATAGACGAGAAGATAAGGAGCATCGAGAAAGAGATGGAAGAGGTCAGGAACAATCTGGAGCACCTCACGGAATACACGGTGAACTGGTTCTCTTCTCTCAAGAAGAAATACGGAGCGGCCTATCCGCGCCTGACGCAGATAGCGGACTTCGAGTCCATCTCCGCGACCAAGGTGGTCAGCAACAACGCCAGGCTCTACGCCGACAAGGCTGAAGGCTTCGTGGGCATAGCCCTCAAGAAAGACGACAACGCCGAATACGTCTGCGACTGCTCCGACCTGTCCGAAATCATTGTCATCCACAAGAACGGCAAGTACCTCGTCACCAAGGTCAGCGACAAGGCTTTCCTCGGCAAGGACATCATCTATGTCAATGTCTTCAACCGCAACGACACCAGGACCATCTACAATGTCATCTACCGCGACGGCAAGGGTCCTGTCAGCTATGCCAAGAGGTTCGCGCTGACATCCGTCACCCGGGACAAGGAATATGACATCACAAGCGGGACGCCCGACTCCGTGATACAGTGGATGACAGTCAATTTCAACGGAGAGGCCGAGACTGTGAAAATCAGCCTCAAGCCGCGGCCGAAACTGAAGAAGCTGACCGACGAGTATGATTTCTCGCAGCTGGACATCAAGGGCAGAAGCGCGCGCGGCAATGTCGTGGCCAGAAAGAACGCCATCCAGCGAATCACGCTCAAGACCCGGGGCGTGTCCACCATCGGCGGCAAGGATATGTGGTTCGACGCAGACATCCAGAGGCTCAACGACGAGGAACGGGGCCTTTATCTGGGGCAGTTCACGGAGAGCGACCATATCCTGGCCATATTCCGCGACGGCACTTACTACACGACGAATTACGACCTCAGCAACAGGTATCAGGGGGAACTGCTTCTGGTCGAGAAACTGGATCCCGGCAAGGTGTACACCGCACTCTACTATGACGGGACCGCCGAAGCCTTCTATGTGAAGAGATTCTCGTTCGACGTGAGCGACAACAACCCCGTCAGCTTCATCTCCGCGGGGAAAGGCTCGTATCTGGTCGAGCTGAGCGCGGACAGGCATCCTCAGTTCGAGATAGTCTTCGCGGGAAGACACTCCGGCAAAGAGCCTGAAAAGGTGGATGCCGAAGGATTCATCGCCAAGAAGGGCATTGCGGCAAAAGGCAAGAAATGCAGCGGATTCGAGGTGGAGAAAGTGCGTTTCATCGAGCCGCTGACCAAGGCGGAGGACGAGGTGATTGATCTTGACGGCATCTCCAATGCATTTGACGCGGCTGAACCTTCCATCGGCACCGCCCCGGCAACGACAGGAACGGCCCCTGAGACAGCAGAGACGGCCCGGAAGACGGCAGAAGCATCCGCAGAGGAGACTTCCGAGCCGGAGGAGGACGATTTCCCGGTATTTGACTTCAAGATAGGTGACGAACCCACCCTGTTCTAAACGGTTCCCGATGAAAAGAATCGCACTCATAGGAATGATGGGGTGCGGCAAGACCAGTGTCGCCAGAATGCTGTCCGAAAGACTCGGATGCGCTTTCCGTGACCTTGACGGGGAGATTGCACGGCGGGAAAAGGCGGGCATACCCGAAATGTTCTCACAAAAGGGCGAGCCATATTTCAGAAAAGCCGAGTTCAGGACGCTTTCAGAGATTACCGGGCGGACCCGTACCGGGGAAAAACCGTCTCCGGACATTCTGATATTGGCCACCGGAGGAGGTACACCGACATTTCCCGCAAGCGCGGCGCTGCTGAAGAAGGAATATCTCTGCATCTATCTCAAATTGTCCGCGGAATCCCTCACGGACAGGCTCCTGCGGCAGGGCGGCGTGTCCGGCAGACCGATGCTTGCAGGCTATGATCTCCGGGAAAGGGTTTCGCAACTGCTCGGAGAAAGAGACGGAGCATATCTCTCCGTCGCGGAGAAGACTATATGTTGCGAAGGCAAAACCTGCGAAGAAATCTGCACCGAAATCGAGCTGCTGACGGGACTCCGGGGCAACAGGAAATTCGGTCTGATAGGCTATCCCATAGCACATTCCCTCAGCCCGGAACTCTTCCGGAAATTCTATGGAGGCAGGTATGCCTACGATCTCATAGAAGACACGGACTTCGACAGGGCATATCAGCTTTTCCTCAAAGACTACGCGGCCGTGAATGTCACCGCCCCGTTCAAGGGAGCAGCCCTCGCGAGAGCAGACCGGGTTGACCCGCTCGCCGATATCGCCCGCGCCTGCAACATCCTGGTGAAGAGAGCCTCCGGGGTCTATGCCTACAACTCCGACGTGATGGCTGTAAGGGACATCCTCAAGGGCTTGGACAAGCGCCACGCCATTCCGGAAAACTCTGCAGGGGACACAGTCGCCGGCTCGGGCTGGAGCCATACGGACAGAATACTGGTGCTGGGAGCCGGAGGCGCAGGCCGGGCGGCAAGCGTGGCGGCGGCGGAATGCGGAGCGGATGTGGCTCTCTGGAACAGAAGCCGCGACAAGGCAAAGGCATTTGCAGCAGAGGCGGCAGCCGGGTTCGCACGCCACGGATTCACCGGCACCGGGAGCATTGAAGTCCTGCCGGACGACGGCCTTGCCGAGGCAGTCAGGAGTGCCCGCATCATCATCTACACCCTCCCCTGCCCCATCGAACTCGAAGAGGAGGCGGACCGGGAGACAGTCGCTCAGCATTCAGGCCTCCCGCACAGGCCGGAGGGAATCGTCAGGCTGCTGAACGCCTGCCCTGAACGCAAAGTCATAATAGAGGCCAACTACCGCGACCCGGCTCTCACTGAGCTGAGCGGACTGCATCAATACATCGGGGGAAAGAAATGGCTTGAACTGCAGGCCGTCAACGGATATGCGCTGATGACGGACGACAATAAATAATAATCACTATATTTGGGGACACAAATTTTGCAGATTATGTCACTGAACAAAGTAATGTTGATCGGTAACGTGGGAAAAGATCCGGAAATCCGTTACCTTGAGGGAAGCCACGGCTCGGCAGGCAATGCCGTCAAAGTGGCGTCGTTTTCATTCGCCACGACGGAAAAGTACAAAGACCGCAACGGTGTCCTGAAAGAAAGCACCGAATGGCACAACATCGTCGCGTGGCGCGGCCTGGCCGACTTCGTCGAGAAATATGTCAAGAAAGGAGCCCCGATGTACATCGAGGGCAGCATCCGCTCCCACAGCTGGCAGGACCGCGAGGGGAACAGCTCTTCAAGAGTGGAGATCGTCGCCGAGACGATGCAGTTCGTCGGCAGACGACAGGACGACGACAAGTCCCGGAAGCCTGCCCCCGCTCCGGCGGCCATCGATCCTCCGGCGGTGGAGCTGCCTGAGGACGACATCCCGTTCTGAGCGACATCCGAAGTGAACGCTCCGTTGTTCACGGATTTTTTACGAATTTTCAACACACAAAGAATATGAGACGATTATTTGCCGCATCGGCCATCCTGTGGACAGCGCTGGCCATCAACGGGTGCAAACAGGAGGAGCCTGTCACTGTCCCTATCCCTGTGGAGACCATCACGTTCGATCAGGCGTCAATCACGATTGAGGAGGGCCAGACTGCCAGGATACTCTTCACGATCACCCCGACAAATGCCACGGAAAAGCTCGTGTGGTCTTCCGGGGACTATGCGGTTGCCTCCGTTGACAACACGGGACTGGTCACTGCCGTGCGTGAAGGTCAGACTATGATCAAGGCAGCCAACACTGACGGTTCGAAGTTTTCTATGTGTCAGGTGACGGTGACATACACTATCACAGACGACACGGACATATCATCCAAGTTTGACGCAGATTTTGCGGAAGCATTGGAAAAAGCCGGCTATGTCAAGGACAAGAGCAGGATCAGGCACTCTGAAGTCAAAAAAGTTACCGAGCTGTCACTGCCGAATGCCGGACTCAGCTCAGTGACCGGACTGGAGTATTTCGAGAATCTGCAGAAGCTGGATGTCTCAAATAACAACCTGACTACCCTTTCCCAGTTGTATGTCACTTACCCGGCCGTGAAATATCTGGACCTGAACTACCTTGACTGCAGCTACAATCAGTTGCAGAATCTGGAGATTGACAAAGTGAGCAGATTCGAGAAGCTTGCAGTTGATCACAACCCGGGATTCGGCGGAAAGTTCATAATCTTCAACAATGAAATGAGCAATCAGGGACCGCTCGGCTGGGATATGTCCATAGACGGGACAACGAAATGGATCCGTCTGATATATGACTGCTCCGACGCCCCCGGATTCAGCAAGCAGACAAGCTGCAGCGTGACTAAAGACAAAGACCAGGATTTGACGGAAATATCATTCAGCGTAGAGGCGAAGGCCTCTGCCGACGCGCAGGCATATCAATGGCACTATTTTGATGAAACACAGCAGACTTATTTCGCCTGCAAGGATGTTGACGTCCCGGGTCTGACCATCAGCGGAGCCACGACCACCGGATTAACTATGTCCCTGTCTTCAGAACAGCTCCAGAACTACAAGGACAGAAAATTCTGTTGTGTGCTGACAAACAGCACCAAGGGGAAAAAGGCCTATTCCAACCTTTGCGGGATTTCGGAAGAAGCTTTCCTTTGAGACAAGGCGAAGAGGACCGAGATGACGATGGCGACGGCGGCGAGGCTGATGAAGATGTACTCACAATGCACTGCCGTCTCGCCAGCCGCACATTGCCCGCCGTTCCTGAAGATCATCCCTACCAGCACCGGCACGATCATCAGTCCGATGTTCTGCACCCAATAGATGAGCGAATATGCCGTTCCGAGATTCTTCTCCGGAACTATGGCCGGTACGCTCGGCCACATTGCCGCCGGCAGCAGCGAATAGCCGATGCCGAGTATGCCTATGGCCACATATCCGAGAAATCCGGTATCCACCGTGTCACCTCCGGCTGAAATCTGCGCCGGAGCGAAAGCTATTATCAGATGAGCCGTCAGGACGAGCACGGCTCCGGAAATCATCCACCGTGGCCCCTTTCCCAGTTTGTCCACCAGATATCCGAACAGCGGCGCGAAGACCACAGTGAAGAACGGGATCATCGACACCATCAGACTTGCGATGTCCGGCGACACACCGAAACGCGGGATGAGGATGGAAGTCGCGAATTTCTTGAAGGAGATGATGCAGCAGTAGAACGACACGCAGAGCAGAGCGATCATCAGGAACTGCTTGTTTTTCAGGATTCTGAATATGTCGGAAAACCTGAATTGAGCATCCTCGCCCGTCCGCTTCCTGTCAGAAGTGCCCTCGACGGCGTCGAAACGGGCATCCATCGCCACGAACACGGCCCATAGGATGCAGCCAAGCAGCAGAAGCCCCAAGCCCGCCAGAGCCGGACGGTTGGTCTCGGCAAGAGTGTAGAAGCTGCCCTCCGGCTTGGCCGAGACCAGGACCGGAGACAGGATCAGAGCCGCCGCGGTACCGAGACGAGCAATGGCGAGCTGCAGGCCCATCGCCAATGCCATATATTTACCTTTGAACCACTTGGCGATGGAACGTGTCACAGCGACACCGGCTATCTCGCTGCCGAGTCCGAAGAGCATACAACCGACATAAGCGACTGTAAGCGACACTTTCGGAGACAATCCCACGGATATCGCCACAGCGACGAGAGCCGCTCCCACAGTCATCATTCCCACGAAAATGGATCCCGTCACCCTCACGCCCCATTTGTCCAGAAGCATTCCGCACACGATGAGGCCGCCCCACACGCAGAGGAACGAGTAGCCCCCGGCATAGAAGCCGTAGTCTGCCGAGTCCCAGCCCAGTTCCAGCAGTTCGGGATGATGGAAGAGCTGAGACACCGACGAGAACATATCGTCGAAGAAGTATGACGCGAACATCGGCACCACAAGCAGCGCCAATGCAATCCATTTCGAGGTTCGGCCGTTCATTCTCACTTGGATTTCTCGACATTCGGCTTTTCAAGCCCATAGCCCTTCCTGCGGTCCTCAGCCTTCAGCCACAGCGCAAAGAAGAATGCGAGCACGCCGAATGAGGAGAAGATGATCATAGGCCAGAGATATCCGCCTGTCCGGGCGAGTACCTTGCCGATGAGAAGCGGAACGAGGCAAAGACCTATGTTCTGCACCCAGAATATCACGCAGTAGGCGGAGCCGAGGATCTTCTCATCGATGATCTTGGGCACTGACGGCCACAAAGCCGCCGGCACGAGAGAGAAAGAGACCCCGAGCACCACTATGAGCAGCATCGCAAGCCACTTGGACGGGAACGCCGGCAGCACGAAAGCGAAGCTCAGGTGGCAGACCACCATAATTACGGCGCCGAGCATAAGCATCGAAGCTCCCTTGCCCCTGAAGTCGAGGAATGCACCGAGGACAGGAGTCAGAAACATAGCCAGAACCGGGAACACGCTGAAAAGCTGGGCCGCGGAAGCTGCGTCAACAGAAAGAGTCTGCTCCAGGAAATTGGTGGCATACCTCTGGAACGGGAAAATGGCGCTGTAATAGAGGACGCAGAGCAGTGCCACAATCCAGAACATCTTGCTGGTGAAGATGTTGCCGAGGTCCCGGAGATGGAACTCGTCTTCGGCGGAGTGCTCCTCCACAGCCTCGCCGGCGGCCGCGAGCTGTTTGTCGAACTTGTTGTCCATCACGGTGAACACCAGATAGTTGATGAAGCCGATCACCAGAAGTGCCGCGCAGAAGCCGAAAGGCGCAAGCACCGGGGCTGAATCTCCGAAACGCTGGGAGATGAGCGGAGAAATCCACATAACTGCAAACACGCCGAGACGGGCGATCGCCATCTCCAAACCCATTGCCAGAGCCATCTCCTTGCCTTTGAACCATTTGGCGAGAACCTTCGAAACCGTGGTACCGGCCATCTCGCATCCGCAGCCGAAGACCATAAAACCGAGGCAGGCCATCTTGGCGCTTCCCGGCAGGGCGACCCACCACGAATCGAGCCAATGGCAGAAGCCTGTAGCGGCGAACCAGGGAGAGATGCCCACAAACTTGATTGACGCTCCTATCACCATAAGCCCCGCTGAAAGAAGCCCCGTGAAACGCACGCCCATCTTGTCAAGAATCACCCCGGCAAGAATCAGGAAGCCGCAGACGTTCAGGATGTACTCCGAAGCCGCATAAGTCCCGAAAACAGAGCTGTCCCAGCCCAGTCCGCCGTCCGCAGCCGACTTTTCCAGGATTGATTTCAGAGGCGACATCACATCGACGAACATATAGGCAAAGAACATCATCGATGCGACGAGAATCAGTACCGTCCAGCGGGCGAACGGGTTGTCATTCATTAGTTTGTAAATCTTCTGCATATCGTTTATCTTTATTTCAGACATTATTGGGCGCGAAAAACTCCGCAATTTAGGAAAATGTTCGTAACTTGCGAAACTTTTGCCGCCTATATTTGCAGGGCAGATGAATCTAAAGACTATCGTGATGCTGGAGAAAATAAACTCGCCCGAAGACCTGAAAAAGTTGGATCTGGCGCAGCTGAAGGATCTTTGCGCTGAAATCAGAGCATATATGATCGATTGCTGCTCCAAGAATCCCGGGCATCTCGGATCCAGCCTCGGCGCAGTGGAGCTCATCACCGGCCTGCACTATGTTTACGACACCCCGAAAGACAAAATCGTCTTCGATGTGGGACATCAGGCATACGCCCACAAGATCCTGACAGGCAGGCGGGAAGCCTTCGCCACCAGCAGGCAGAAAGGCGGCATCAGCGGCTTCACGCGCATCGACGAAAGCCCCTACGACGCATTCGGGGCGGGACATTCATCCACCTCCATCTCCGCGGCGCTGGGACTCGCGACGGCGGCTCAGCTCAAAGGCAGCGGGGAAAAGGTGGTGGCCCTCATCGGCGACGGCTCGCTGACCGGAGGACTGGCATACGAGGGGCTCAACAACGCGGGGACGAGCAAGGCCGACATTCTGGTGATAGTCAACGACAACAACATCTCGATTGACAAAAACATCGGCGCGATGCACGAGCATCTTCTCAACCTCACGACCAGCGGCGCCTACAACCGGCTCAAGACCAGAATCTGGGATCTGCTCGGCGAGGGCAGAATCCGCGAGGCCGTGAGGAGTTTCGTCACCACCACCAAGCACAACATCATCAAGGACTCGGGAGGAGACATCTTCGAGGCTATGGGATTCCGTTATTTCGGTCCGATCGACGGCAATGACATCGAGCAGGTGGTCAAGACTCTGGAGAAGCTCCGGCGGATCAAGGGGCCCAGAGTGCTGCACGCCCTCACCGTCAAGGGCAAGGGCTACGGACCGGCCGAGGAACATCAGACCGTCTGGCACTCCCCCGGCACATTCGACCCGGAGACCGGACAGAGAATCGGGAAAGCCTGCGACACGGCCCGCTATCAGGATGTGTTCGGACAAGTCCTGACAGAGCTCGCCGAATCAGACGACAGGATAGTGGGAATCACGCCTGCTATGGCATACGGCTGCGGTATGACGCAGTTCGCCGGGAAGTTTCCGTCGAGATTCTTCGATGTGGGCATCGCCGAGGAACACGCCGTGACATTCTCCGCAGGACTTGCCGCCGGCGGGATGAAGCCGTTCTGCAACATCTACTCCTCGTTCTCGCAGAGAGCCTACGACCAGATAATCCACGATGTGGCACTTCAGCACCTGCCTGTGGTCCTGTGCCTCGACAGGGCCGGGATGGTGGGCGAAGACGGCGCCACGCACAACGGAAGCTTCGATATGGCGGCCTACCGATCCATCCCGGGAGCCATCATCGCGGTCCCGTCCGACGAGATGGAGCTCAAGGAGATGATGTACTCCGCAGCCGCGACAGAAACGGGTCCATACATTATAAGGTATCCCAGAGGACTGGGCGAGGGGGTGGACTGGAAAGGTGTCGCCCCCAAGGGCATCGAAGTTGGAAAGGGCGTCAGGCTCAGGGAAGGAAGCGGCATATCCGTCGTCGCTGCGGGACCGGCTGTCCGGAGAGCCTTGAAGGCGGCGGACAGGGTCATTGCCGAGCATCCGGACTTCTCGCCCGCGATATACGACATACGGTACGTCAAGCCGATCGACGGGGCTCTGCTCGATGAAGCCGGAGCCGCCGGCTGCGTCATCACGATAGAGGACGGATGCACGGCAGGCGGATTGTACAGTGCTGTGTGCGAGCATTTTGCCAGTTCCGAGACCGGCCCCCGCATCATCGGTCTGGGCATACCTGACCGGTTCATAGAGAATGCCTCGCAGCAGGAACAATGGAGCGAATGCGGCATCGGGACGGCGGAAATCGTGAAAACGATGGTCGCCGCACACCGTAATCTAAAAAAATGAAGAAACTCTCCCGAAAAGTTTTGGAGAATGGGAAATAATACCTATATTTGCAGTCCTTTTTGAGAGGCAAACAATTGCCGATGTAGCTCAGTTGGCTAGAGCACGTGATTTGTAATCTCGGGGTCGTGGGTTCGACTCCCTCCATCGGCTCGGAGTTCTTTGGAAATCTTTCTGTGCCGCAACGCCGCAGACGGCAGAAAGAGGAAGTTTTGGGGCCTGTTTCTGATTGGCTGCAAGGCGCGCAAGCGAGGAGGGAGGGAGTTACCTCGAAGGTAATGACCGACTGACAATGCGCAGTGCAACACCGCAGACGGCAGAAAGAGGACACAAAAAAGGGAGAATACCAGAGTGGCCAAATGGGGCAGACTGTAAATCTGCTGGTTTACACCTTCGGTGGTTCGAATCCATCTTCTCCCACAAGAGAAGAGCCGCAAAGGCTCTTTTTCGGTGAAGTCGAGAGACTTTGAATGTTGCGGAAGTAGCTCAGTCGGTAGAGCATTAGCCTTCCAAGCTAAGGGTCGCGGGTTCGAACCTCGTCTTCCGCTCAATACTACGCCAGTGTAGCTCAGGGGTAGAGCGCTTCCTTGGTAAGGAAGAGGTCGAGAGTTCAAATCTCTCCACCGGCTCTGTTTTTTTTGTGCCTTGCGGGCACGGGAAATCATTGATAATACTTTTAAAAACATACAAGTATGGCAAAAGAAACCTTTAAAAGAGACAAACCCCACGTTAACATCGGTACGATCGGCCATGTTGACCACGGTAAGACCACTTTGACCGCAGCCATCACCACGGTGCTCGCGAAGAAGGGTCTTTCAGAGCTTCGCTCATTCGACTCCATCGACAACGCACCGGAGGAGAAGGAGCGCGGTATTACCATTAACACCGCTCACGTAGAGTACCAGACAGCGACACGCCACTATGCGCACGTTGACTGCCCGGGCCACGCCGACTATGTGAAGAATATGGTTACAGGTGCAGCCCAGATGGATGGCGCAATCCTCGTTGTGGCAGCGACCGACGGCCCTATGCCTCAGACCCGTGAGCACATCCTTCTCGCCCGTCAGGTGAATGTCCCTAAGATCGTCGTGTTTATGAACAAGGTTGACCTTGTTGACGACCCTGAGATGCTTGACCTCGTCGAGATGGAGATCCGCGACCTCCTTTCATTCTACGATTTCGACGGCGACAACGCCCCTGTAATCCGCGGCTCGGCACTCGGCGCCCTCAACGGCGACCCTGTATATGAGCAGAAGGTTATGGAACTCATGGACGCTGTTGACTCATACATTCCTATCCCTCCTCGTGACAACGAGAAGCCGTTCCTGATGCCTATCGAGGACATCTTCTCCATCACAGGACGTGGAACTGTCGCAACCGGCCGTATCGAGACCGGTGTCGTTCACACAGGCGACGAGGTTGAAATCGTCGGCCTCGGCGAAGAGCCTAAGAAGACCGTCATCACCGGTGTCGAGATGTTCCGCAAGATCCTCGACGAGGGTGAGGCCGGCGACAACGTAGGTCTCCTCCTCCGCGGTATCGACAAGAAAGAGATCAAGAGAGGTCAGGTGCTTGCAAAGCCGGGTTCAATTCATCCTCACGAGAAGTTCCAGGCCGAGATCTATGTTCTTAAGAAAGACGAGGGTGGCCGCCACACTCCTTTCAAGAACCACTATCGTCCTCAGTTCTTCATCCGTACGCTCGACATCACCGGAGAGATCACTCTTCCAGAGGGTGTGGATGTGGTTATGCCTGGAGATAACGTCACCATCAACGTTGACCTTATCTACCCTGTAGCACTCAACGAGGGTCTCCGTTTCGCAATCCGCGAGGGCGGCCGTACGGTAGGTGCAGGTCAGGTAACCAAGATTCTTGACTAATCCTGATGTTTCCGGTTCCGCGGGTGCAAGCCTGCGGAACCGAGGATAAAAGCGAAGGGGTTGTCCAAGAGAGTTGGTCAACCTCTTTCATAGGGGAATAGAACAAGGGTAGTTCAGCGGTCTCCAAAACCGTCGATGTGGGTTCGAATCCTGCTTCCCCTGCAAATCAAAGGTTACGCTTTGATTATGTTTAACAGATGTCTTTCGCAAGCTTCCAACTGAAGGCATCCATTAAAGGTAAAGATGAGAAAGTTCATTAACTATTTCAAGGAGTCTTACATCGAGCTTACCAAGAAGGTCTCCTGGCCGACTTGGGACAAGTTGCAGTCATCCGCCATACTCGTTATGGTGGCGTCTGTGATTTTCGCCATTGTAATCTTCGCTATGGACTTCTGCTTCCAGCACCTGATGACAGCCATCTACTCGATCCACTTTTAATATTTCGTGCCTGTTATGAGCGAGAATTCGAAAAAGTGGTATGTGCTGCGCGCTGCCGGCGGCAAGGAAAAGAAAGCCAAGGAGTATCTCGAAAAGGAAATTGAAAGATTCGGTCTTCAGGACTATGTGAATCAGGTTCTGGTTCCGACCGAGAAAGTTTTTCAGATCAGAAACGGTAAAAGGGTGTGCACGGAGAGATTGTTCTATCCGGGCTATGTCCTCATTGAGGCCGAGCTGACCGGAGAGCTTCAGTACATTATCCGCAACGATGTGCCCCATATGTCCGGATTCCTCACGGAGAAGGACAACAACGGCGAGAAAGTTCCGACCCCCATCAGAGACGATGAAGCGCGCAGGATACTTGGAGAGCAGGACGAGGCTGCAGGGAATGAGGCCGAGACCATAGTCAACTACAAGGTCGGCGATGCCGTCAAGATTACTGACGGACCGTTCAACGGATTCGACGGGACTGTAGAGGAGATTGTGGAAGACCGCAGTAAACTCAAGGTTATGGTAATGATTTTCGGAAGAAAGACTCTTCTGGAACTCGGATTTACACAAGTAACAAAAGATTAATCTATTATGGCAAAAGAAGTCACCGGATTCATTAAACTCCAGATAAAGGGCGGTGCGGCCAATCCGTCACCTCCAGTAGGTCCGGCCCTCGGTTCCAAGGGTCTGAACATTATGGATTTCTGCAAGCAGTTCAATGCCCGCACTCAGGAAAGCGCAGGCAAGGTGCTGCCGGTTGTGATTACGGTCTATAGCGACAAGTCATTCACATTCGAAGTAAAACAGCCGCCTGTAGCTGTACAGCTCAAGGAAGCAGCGAAAATCACGACTGCGTCCGCCGAGCCTAACAGAAAGAAGGTCGCTACCATCACCTGGGATCAGGTAAAGGCTATCGCAGAGTCCAAAATGCCGGATTTGAACTGCTTTACTCTCAAATCCGCAATGTCAATGGTTGCAGGAACTGCAAGAAGTATGGGCATAAAGGTCGACGGACCTATGCCTGCCGACATCTAAAATTCACATCCAGATGAGTAAACTTACAAAAAACCAGAAAACGGTAACGGCCAAGATTGATTCGGCCAGAATGTATAAGCTTACAGAGGCTTGTGAACTTGTAAAGGAAGTCAGCTTCACGAAGTTCGACGCTTCCGTAGAACTTCACGTCAACCTCGGGGTTGACCCCCGCAAGGCCAACCAGATGGTCCGTGGAGTGGTAACTCTTCCGAACGGAACAGGAAAGCAGGTGAGAGTCCTCGTGCTCTGTACTCCTGACAAGGAGAACGAAGCCAAGGAAGCCGGCGCCGACTATGTGGGACTCGAAGAGTATATCGAGAAGATCAAGGGCGGTTGGACAGATGTCGACGTAATCATCTGTACCCCATCCGTGATGGGTAAGGTCGGTGCGATAGGCCGTATCCTCGGTCCCCGCGGACTGATGCCTAACCCTAAGACCGGTACGGTGACTATGGAGATCGCCAACGCCGTCAAGGAAGTCAAGGCCGGCAAGATCGACTTCAAGGTTGACAAGACGGGTATCGTTCACGCGGCAATCGGCAAGGTGTCCTTCACCGCAGAGCAGATCTGCCGCAACGCGTCCGAGCTTCTCAACGCCATCCTCAAGCTGAAGCCTGCAAACCTCAAGGGCACTTATCTTCAGGGAGTTTCAATCTGCTCCACTATGAGCCCGGGCATTCACGTTGACATCAAGACTATCGGCAGTGCTGAATAAAAACGAATACAGTTATGAAAAAAGAAACTAAAGTAACAGTAATTGAGAATATTTCAGCACAGCTTGAGAAGACCCCTGACTTTTATGTCACCGACATCTCAGGCCTGAATGCTGAGCAGACTTCGAAGCTCCGCCGCGAGTGTTTCGGACAGGGCATCAAGCTCGTGGTGGTGAAGAACACCCTCTTTGCGAAAGTCATAGAGCAGAAGGGCGAGGAGATCGCGCAGATTATCCCGGCGCTCAACGGTCCTACAGCCATAATGTACACCGAGACCGTGAACGCTCCGGCAAAGCTCATTAAGAAGTATGCCGATGCAGGCGCGGAAAAACCGGCCCTCAAGGCTGCTTATGTCCAGGAATGCGCATTCGTGGGAGCCGACAAGCTCGACGCTCTCTGCGCTGTCAAGTCCCGGGAAGAGCTCATCGGCGAGATCATCACACTGCTCCAGTCACCTGCACGCAATGTCATCTCCGCTCTGCAGAACGCTTCCGGCAACACTGTCGCAGGCCTCGTGAAGGCAATCGAAGAGAAGAAATCAGAAGAATAAGTATTAACTAATTAAATTATAACAATTATGGCAGATATTAAAGCACTTGCAGAGGAGTTGGTAAACCTCACTGTAAAAGATGTTCAGGAACTTGCAAATGTTCTCAAGGAAGAGTATGGTATCGAGCCTGCAGCCGCAGCCGTTGCTGTTGCAGCCGGTCCTGCAGCCGCTGCTGAGGCAGCACCTGCAGAGCAGACAGAGTTCGATGTCATCCTCAAGAGCGCAGGTCAGACCAAACTCAATGTAATCAAGGCTGTCCGCGAGCACACCGGTCTCGGTCTGAAAGAGGCTAAGGAACTTGTCGACAAAGCGCCAACAGCCGTTAAGGAGAAAGCATCAAAGGCTGAGGCGGAAGCATTGAAAGCAGCCCTCGAGGAGCAGGGTGCTGAAGTTGAGCTTAAATAACTTCACCCCCGCTTCCCTTTAGGGAAACAAACTCAGGTTTAGGGTCCACGGGCCCTAAACCTTTTTGTCGTAATTTAATTATCGAAATAAAGGCAGAAAGATGTCACAAAAGAACAGACAACAGCGAATATCTTTCGCAACTTCAAAAATTCTTCTTGAATATCCTGACCTTCTCGAAGTCCAGCTGAAGTCCTTCAAGGATTTCTTCCAGCTGGAGACCACCCCGGAGAACAGAAAGAACGAGGGTCTGTATCAGGTGTTCCAGGAGATTTTCCCGATTGAAGACACGCGCAACAATTACAAGCTCGAGTTCATCGACTACTTCATCGACCCGCCGCAGTATTCAATCGAAGAGTGTCTTGAGAGAGGTCTGACATACAGCGTTCCTCTGAAGGCAAAACTCCGCCTTTCGTGCAGTGATCCCGAGCACGAGGACTTTGACACCAAAGTCCAGGATGTATATCTCGGCAACATTCCTTATATGACCGCAGGAGGTACATTCATCATCAACGGATCTGAAAGAATCATAGTGTCGCAGCTTCACCGTTCGCCGGGTGTATTCTTTGGACAAAGCCTGCACGCCAATGGCACAAAGCTGTATTCTGCCCGCATCATCCCGTTCAAGGGGTCGTGGATCGAATTCGCCACGGACATCAACAACGTGATGTACGCCTACATCGACAGAAAGAAGAAGCTGCCTGTGACAACTCTGCTCAGAGCCATCGGCTACAATTCAGATAAGGACATAATCGACATATTCGGACTCGCGGACGAGATTGAAGCCACCCCGGAAAACCTCAAGGCATTCGAGGGCAGAAAACTTGCCGCCAAAGTGCTCAAGACCTGGACCGAGGACTTCGTGGACGAGGACACCGGAGAGGTGATCCCTGTCGAGAGGAAGACCGCCATTATGGAGAGGGGCGAGATCCTCGACGAAAACACCGTCCAGAAGCTCGCCGACACCGACGTGAAAACCATTCTGCTCCAGAAAGAGGACGCGAACGTCAACGAATATGCGATAATATACAACACCCTCCAGAAAGACCCGACCAACACGGAGATAGAGGCCATCAACTACATCTACAAGCAGCTGCGCAACTCGGAACCACCTGATGAGGCCACCGCCAAGGATGTGATAGACAAGCTTTTCTTCTCCGAGAAGAGGTACGACCTCGGAGACGTCGGAAGATACAGGCTCAACAAGAAGCTGAATCTCAGCATCGACGGCGGCATCAGGGTGCTCACCAACACCGACATCATCGAGATCATCAAATACCTTGTGCAGCTCATAAACTCCAAGGCTGCCGTGGATGACATCGACCACTTGAGCAACCGCCGTATCAGGACTGTCGGAGAGCAGCTCGCCAACCAGTTCAGCGTAGGTCTCTCAAGAATGGCGAGAACCATCCGCGAGAGGATGAACGTGCGCGACAGCGAGCAGTTCGCTCCCGTTGACCTGATCAACTCCAAGACGCTTGCCGGCGTCATCAACTCATTCTTCGGCACCAGCCAGCTGTCCCAGTTTATGGACCAGACCAACCCGCTGTCCGAAATGACCCACAAACGCCGTCTTTCCGCACTCGGTCCGGGCGGTCTGTCACGTGACAGAGCCGGATTCGAAGTCCGCGACGTGCACTACACTCACTACGGACGTCTCTGCCCTATCGAGACTCCTGAGGGTCCGAACATCGGACTCATCTCCTCACTCTGCGTCTATGCGCGCATCAACAACCTCGGATTCATCGAGACGCCGTACCGCAAGGTGGAAAACGGCAAGGTGGACCTTTCGTCCAAGGGCTGGCAGTATATGAGCGCCGAGGAGGAGGAGAACCAGATGGTTTCGCTCGCCAACGTCAAGATGGACGATGACGGCAACATCCTCGAAGACCGTATCCTCTGCCGCTATGGCGCCGACTTCCCGGTCGTGACCAAAGAAGATGTCAACTATATGGACGTCGCTCCTAACCAGATCGCGTCAGTCGCCGCGTCGCTCATTCCGTTCCTTGAGCACGATGACGCCCACCGTGCACTGATGGGCGCGAATATGATGCGTCAGGCAGTGCCGCTTCTCAACCCTGAGTCCCCTATCGTGGGTACAGGCCTTGAGGAAAGGGTCTGCATCGACTCCCGCACGCAGGTGATGGCCGAGCGCGAGGGTGAAGTCGTGTATGTGGACGCCAACGAGATTCACGTCAAGTACGACCGCAGCGAGGACGAGAGATTCGTAAGCTTCGGCTCGGACATAACGGTATATCAGCTCCCTATCTACAGGAGAACCAACCAGAGCACCACCATTCTGCTCAAGCCTATCGTCCGCAAGGGTGACAAGGTCGTGAAGGGACAGGTCCTCACCGAGGGATACGCCACCCAGAACGGCGAACTTGCACTCGGACGCAACCTCAAAGTGGCGTTTATGCCTTGGAAAGGCTACAACTACGAGGATGCCATCGTGCTTTCCGAGAAGATGATCCGCTGGGACATCCTCACTTCAATCCACGTGGAGGAGTATATGGCGGAAGTCCGTGACACCAAGCGCGGTCAGGAGGAACTCACTTCGGACATCCCGAACGTGAGCGAGGACGCGACCAGAAATCTCGGTGAAGACGGCATCATCAGGGTGGGCGCCCACATCGAGCCGGGCGACATCCTCATCGGCAAGATCACGCCTAAGGGAGAGAGCGATCCTTCTCCGGAGGAGAAACTGCTCCGCGCAATCTTCGGAGACAAGGCCGGAGATGTCAAGGACGCTTCACTCAAAGCCAATCCTTCCCTCGACGGAACAATCATCAAGACGGCGCTTTACGCCAAGGCCACAAGCAGTTCCAACAAGAGGAACGCCAAGGCCGAGCTCAAGGCCAAGACCGAAAAGATCGAGGAGGAGTACAATGTCAAGGCGGAGATGCTCCGGTCAAGATTCATCGAAAAGCTCGCGACCCTCGTGGAGGGCAAGAAGAGCGCCGGCATTTCAGATCTCTACGGAGTCGAGATCCTGCCTAAAGGCAAGACCATCACTGCGGAAGTGCTCAGGGACATCGACTACGACAACATCAACACCGGCAAGTGGACCGCCGACAAGAACACCAACGTTCTGGTGCGCGAGCTCGTCAACAACTACTGCATAGCCAACAAGGAGGAGCTTGCACGCAAGAAGAGAGAGCTCGACAAGGTCAAGATCGGTGACGAACTCGGAAACGGAGTGCTTCAGCTTGCCAAAGTGTATGTGGCGAGAAAGAGAAAGATCAGGGTCGGTGACAAGATGGCCGGCCGTCACGGCAACAAGGGCATCGTCGCCAAGGTCGTGAGAGAGGAGGATATGCCGTTCCTTGAGGACGGTACCCCGGTGGACATAGTCCTGAACCCTCTCGGCGTGCCTTCACGTATGAACCTCGGCCAGATCTACGAGACTGTCCTCGGCTGGGCCGGCGACGAACTCGGACTCAAGTTCTCCACTCCTATCTTCGACGGTGCGTCGCTTGACGACATCTGCGCCTACACGGACAAGGCGGGACTTCCGAGATACGGAAAGACCTACCTCCGCGACGGCGGCTCCGGCGACTGGTTCGACCAGCCGGCTACCGTCGGGGTCATCTACATGATCAAGCTGGGCCATATGGTCGATGACAAGATGCACGCGAGATCCATAGGACCGTACTCTCTCATCACTCAGCAGCCTCTCGGCGGTAAGGCGCAGTTCGGAGGCCAGCGTTTCGGAGAGATGGAGGTGTGGGCGCTCGAAGCATTCGGCGCATCCAATGTGCTCCAGGAGATTCTTACAGTCAAATCCGATGATGTCACAGGACGTTCCAAGACCTACGAGGCAATAGTCAAGGGCGACCTTATGCCTACTCCTGGCATACCTGAGTCACTCAACGTGCTGCTGCACGAGTTGAGAGGTCTCGCTCTGAAAGTCACTTTGGAATAATTACGGAAAATTTGAAATTTTAGAAATATGCCGACTTTTAATAAAGACAACAAGGTTAAAAGCAATTTCGAAAGAATCAGCATATCGCTCGCTTCGCCCGAGGACATCAAGGAGAGATCCTCCGGAGAGGTTCTGAAGCCGGAGACGGTCAATTACAGAACCTACAAGCCGGAAAGGGACGGTCTCTTCTGCGAGAAGATCTTCGGACCGACCAAGGACTACGAGTGCCATTGCGGCAAGTACAAGAGAATCAAGTACCGCGGCATAGTCTGCGACCGTTGCGGTGTCGAGGTGACGGAAAAAAAAGTGCGGCGTGAGAGAATGGGCCATATCGAGCTCACTGTCCCGGTAGCCCACATCTGGTACTTCAAGTCCGCGCCGAACAAGATTGCCGCCCTGCTCGGCATTCCGGCCAAGAAGCTTGAGGCCGTAATCTATTACGAGAAGTACATCATCATCAGCCCGGGCCAGACGGAGCTCCCTAAAATGGAGCTTCTGTCCGAGGACGAGTATCTGGACGTACTTGCACAATATCCGGACAATCAGAATCTTCCGAATGACGACCCTGCCAAGTTCAGAGCCGGGATGGGCGCGGAAGCCATCTACGAGCTCCTGAAGAAGATCGACATCGACGCTCTTGCCAGGGAACTCCGCACCAAGATGGTGAAGGAAACCTCCCAGCAGCGCAGGGCCGAAGCTTTGAAGAGACTGTCCATTGTAAAATGGTTCCAGGAGTCCAAGGGCATCAACAAGCCGGAGTGGATGATCCTCAAGGTCATTCCGGTCATTCCGCCGGATCTGCGTCCTCTCGTGCCGCTTGACGGCGGCCGTTTCGCGACCACCGACCTCAACGACCTCTACAGAAGGGTGATCATCAGGAACAACCGTCTGAAGAGGCTCATCGAGATCAAGGCGCCGGAAGTCATTCTCCGAAACGAGAAGCGTATGCTTCAGGAAGCCGTTGATTCGCTGTTCGACAACTCCAAGAAGTCCAACGCGGTGAAGAGCGAGGCCAACCGTCCGCTCAAGTCACTCTCCGACAGCCTCAAGGGAAAGCAGGGACGCTTCCGCCAGAACCTGCTCGGAAAGCGTGTCGATTACTCCGCACGTTCCGTCATCGTCGTGGGGCCGGAGCTGAAGATGCACGAGTGCGGCCTCCCGAAATATATGGCTGCAGAGCTCTACAAGCCGTTCATCATCAGAAAGCTGATCGAGAGGGGCATAGTGAAGACCGTCAAGTCCGCGAAGAAGATAGTGGACAGGAAGGACACGGTCATCTGGGACATCCTCGAGAATGTGATGAAGGGACATCCGGTACTGTTGAACCGTGCCCCTACCCTGCACAGACTCGGTATTCAGGCATTCCAGCCGAAGATGATCGAGGGCAAGGCCATACAGCTCCACCCGCTCGCCTGCACGGCGTTCAACGCCGACTTCGACGGTGACCAGATGGCAGTCCACCTTCCGCTCGGCAACGCGGCCATAATGGAGGCTCAGCTCCTTATGCTGGGTTCCCACAACATCCTCAACCCTGCCAACGGCACGCCTATCACCGTGCCTTCACAGGATATGGTGCTCGGTCTGTACTACATCACCAAGCTCAGGGCAGGAGCCAAGGGCGAAGGACTGAAATTCTATGGACCGCAGGAGGTCATCATCGCCGTCAACGAGAAGGCCATCGACATCCACGCCAAGATTCTCGTCAGACTGCCTAAGGACAAGATGGATCTGTCCAAGGGCACTGAGATGGTGGAGACTTCCGCCGGCCGCATCATAGTGAACCAGTATGTTCCGCAGGAAGTTCCCTATGTGAACGAAGTGCTCGGCAAGAAGTCGCTCAGAAAGATCATTTCCGTGGTCATCAAGAACACAGGAGTGGCCCGTACGGCACAGTTCCTCGACGACATCAAGAACCTCGGTTACCGGAAAGCGTTCGAGGGCGGCCTCTCATTCAACCTCGGAGATGTCATCATCCCGCAGGAAAAGGAGAAGCTCATCGAGGACGGCTACAAGACCGTCGAGGAGATCAAGTCGAACTACGCTATGGGCTTCAT
This sequence comes from Lachnospiraceae bacterium, assembly GCA_963640185.1. Taxonomy (GTDB): domain Bacteria; phylum Bacteroidota; class Bacteroidia; order Bacteroidales; family UBA932; genus Cryptobacteroides. Next base: position 39,458 of record CAVHXU010000015.1, read on the forward strand.
CACCGACAACGAGCGTTACAACAAGGTGATCGACCTGTGGTCGGGCATCGACAACAAGATAACTAAGATCGTGGAGGAGCAGATTTCGGCAGACCAGCAGGGATTCAATCCTGTGTATATGATGCTGGATTCCGGAGCCCGCGGTTCCACACAGCAGATCAAGCAGCTCTGCGGTATGCGAGGACTGATGGCGAAGCCTCAGAAATCGGGTGCGTCCGGAGCGGAGATCATCGAGAACCCTATCACCACCAACCTCAAGGAAGGTATGTCGGTGCTCGAGTACTTCATCTCGACCCACGGTGCCCGCAAGGGTCTTGCGGATACAGCGTTGAAGACTGCCGATGCAGGCTACCTGACCCGCCGTCTGGTGGACGTGTCACACGACGTGATCATCAACGAGGAGGACTGCGGCACACTGAGGGGACTTATCGCGACCGCCATCAAGAGCAAGGACGAGATTGTGGAGACTCTCGGCGAGAGAATTCTCGGCCGTACCTCTGTCCACGACGTGTTCAATCCTCTCACCGGTGAGCTCATCATTCCGGCCGGAGAGGAAATCACCGAGGACATCGCGAGCCTCATAGAGTCGCTTCCTATCGAGCAGGTCGAAATCCGTTCAGTGCTCACCTGCGAGTCCCGCAAGGGAGTCTGCGCGAAGTGCTACGGACGCAACCTCGCTTCCGGCAGAATGGTGGAGAAGGGAGAGGTTGTCGGAGTCATCGCCGCACAGTCGATCGGTGAGCCGGGTACACAGCTTACACTCCGTACGTTCCACGTCGGAGGTACCGCTTCAAGTACCGCGGCTGACAGTTCCATCACTTCCAAGTACAACGGCAAGCTCGTGTTCGACGAGCTCAAGACCATATTCCGCGAGAATGACGGGGAGCAGCAGGAGGTTGTCATCAGCCGTGCCACCGAAGTCCGCATCATCGACGAGAACACGGGCATCACCTACTCCCAGTACGATGTGCCTTACGGCTCAATCCTCTACAAGAAAGACGGCGACAAGGTGAAGAAGGGAGATCTCATCTGCGAATGGGATGCCTACAACGCCATCACCATCATTCAGGATGCCGGAAAGGCCCGCTACGAGAATATGATCGACGGAGTCACATTCCGTGAGGAAGTGGCCGACGAGTACTCGCTCAACCGCGACAAGGTCATTATCGAGTCCCGCGACAGGACAAAGAATCCGGCGATTGTCATCACCGACGGCAAGGGAGAGGCTCTCAAGACCTACAACCTGCCTGTCGGAGCCCATGTTCTGGTGAACGACGGGGATGATGTCAAAGTCGGAGACATCATCATCAAGATTCCGCGTGCAATAGGCAAGGCTAACGACATCACCGGAGGTCTGCCGCGTGTCACCGAGCTGTTCGAAGCCCGCAACCCGTCCAACCCGGCAATCGTGTCCGAGATCAACGGCGAAGTCGTTATGGGCAAGATCAAGCGAGGCAACCAGGAGATCATCGTACGCAACAAGTCCGGTGTGGAGAAGCACTACCTCGTACCTCTGACCAAGCAGATTCTGGTGCAGGAGAACGACTATGTGAAGGCCGGAATGAGGCTTTCGGACGGCGCTGTCTCCCCTACCGACATCCTGTCCATCCTCGGCCCTATCAAGGTGCAGGAATACATCGTGAACGAGATTCAGGAAGTATATCTGCTCCAGGGCGTGAAGATCAACGACAAGCATTTCGAGATCATCGTCCGCCAGATGATGAGGAAGGTGCAGATCCTCGATCCGGGCGACACGGAATTCCTGCAGGAGGAGCTTGTGGACAAGTGGGTGTTTATGGACACCAACGACAGCATCTACGGCAAGTACTTTGTCACTGACAAGGGAGGTTCCGAGAAATATGACGAAGGCGCCATCATCACGGCACGCGAGCTCAGAAGCGAGAACTCCTCTCTCGAGAGACAGGGACTTCCTACGATGGTCGTCCGTGAGGCAAGGCCTGCGACAGCCAATCAGGTGCTTCAGGGTATCACCCGCGCCGCATTGAAGACCAACAGCTTCATCTCGGCGGCATCATTCCAGGAGACCACCAAGGTGCTCAGCGAGGCTGCCATACGCGCACGCGTCGATACGCTCGAAGGCCTGAAGGAGAATGTCATCTGCGGTCACGCCATTCCTGCCGGCACAGGCCAGAAGGATTTCCAGGAAATCCTCGTCTCTCCGGTGAATGACACTCAGACCGAAGACCTCGCGGAACTGTAAAAAGCCACGACGGGAATACAAAGGAGGCTGACCGAATGTGATTTTGGCCAGCCTCCTTTGTATTTATCCGACCCCCAGTCACTATCGTGACAGCCCCACTGGGGCACTGGGGACCGGATTCCCCAGACCCCTTGAGTCGCTGCGCTCCGAATCAAGTGATTCTGGTCAGCCTCCTTTGTATTTTGTCCAACCCCTATAACTGTCGTGACAGCCTTTCTGTTTTTTTATTACCTTTGCGGGCGAAATTGGAGTATGATTTATGGGCTGCGGGCGAAAAGCCGCGATGAAGGCAGCCTGGAGACGGTTATGATAAATAAAAAAGAATGTATCGGGCATCTGTGCTGCTTTGTAGCCTATGCCATTTTTGGGGTCAACGTGGTGACCTGCAAGGACTTGACCAATAGTCACATTCTCTCCCCCATCGCATTGTTCACGCTGCGGGCGATAGGAGCAGGAACGCTTTTCTGGATTATCTCGGCATTCACGCCCAAAGAAAAAGTCGCAAAGAAAGATTTCCCCAAAATCATCCTGGCCTCCCTGCTGGGATTCTTCCTCACACAGTTCACCTTTCTGGCGGCCATCCCCCAGATCACGCCGATGACCTGCTCGATTCTCAGCGCCCTGACACCCATCTACACGATGTTCATAGCAGCCGTAGCTGTCAAGGAACCGATCACCCCGCAAAAGGCAGGAGGAGTGCTCATCAGCTTCGCGGGCATCGTTTTCCTCATTCTGAACAGCAACGGCAGCGGGGCTGGAGCCGACAGCAATTCTCTGAGCGGTGTCCTGCTGATGATAGCCAACGGAATATGTTTCGCAATGTACCTCGGAATGTTCCGTCCGCTGATCCAGAAATATTCGGTGGTGACATTTATGAAATGGATTTTCCTGTTCGCCGCCCTGATGACTCTGCCGTTCTCGGCTTCCGAACTGGTGTACTTCGACTGGACACTTCTCGCGGGCAGACTCGGCCTCGACCTCTTCATTCTCATATTCTGCGCCACATTCATCTCATACTTCCTCATCCCTATCGGCCAGAAGAACATCCGCCCGACGCTCGTCAGTATGTACAACTACTTTCAGCCGCTGATAGCCACCACCATAAGCATCATCATCGGTATGGACACCCTCGGCTGGCAGAAAATCGTGGCGGCGACAGCCATTCTGGGAGGCGTCATTCTGGTCAGCTTCAGCAAGAAAGCGCCCGTCGTGAAATGATTTGCGAAAATATGTTATCTTTGTCGATTCGCCGTCCGCGCCGACATGGCCGGAACCGCTGAAAAGACAGGGCCGGCAGAGCCTCGGGGCAAGACCGGACGGACAAAGGCAAATTGGAAGAGGATATGACCGTGAGAAAAATCAAGTCTCTGACTGTAAACATATTGACAACACTCGGCATCGCAGCTGCAGCCATCCTGTCACCGGCCGTCGCAGGACTCGGCGAGGCTTATGCGGGCCCCGCGAGAAAAGTGACGTTCATCGTGAGCCAGCCAGACGGGACACAGTTCCGGGCAAAAATCTACGGGGACGAGTTCTCCCATAGAACCACCACGGAGGACGGCAGGGAGATACTCCAGGACGCGGAAGGATACTGGTGCTATGCGGAGGAAAGCGGAGACGGCGGGAAATATGCCGGAGTGAGACGCGTGGGCTGTGCTGACAGGGTGGAAGATGGTTCAGAAACGCTCACCAAAGCCCGGATTGTCTATCGTTCCGAAGATAGGATCCGCGAAAAGAAGGCTGCATTCGCCGAAATGGTACGCAAGCGCAGGGAACTCACACGCGCCCAATTGACCGGAAACAGGACTGCGGCAAACGGCGTCACCGCCACCAAATCAGCCTCCCAGACCATAAATGTGCTTGTGCTGCTCGTGGAGTTCAGCGACCAGCGGCTCACCTACGGCAGAGAGTATTTCGAGAACCTGCTCAACAAGAGCGAATACAACTACAACGGAGCGACAGGCAGCGTCAAAGACTATTTCAAGGCCCAGATGGGCTCCGATATCGACTTCAACTTCACGGTAAGTCCGGTGGCGACGCTCTCCAAATCCTACAAGGACTACGGAGCCAACACCAATGGTGACAGCGGCGACGACAAAGACCCGGAAGGCATGGTCAGGGACGCCTGCACACTGCTGGATTCGCAGATAGACTACAGCCAGTTCAGCTATTTCGAAGCAGATGCCAAGGGCAATAAGTATGTGGACTTCCTTTTCGTCTTCTATGCCGGGGGAGCCGAGTCCGAATATGCCGGAAGTGACCGCATATGGCCTCATTCATCTTACATTCAGCCCGCCTTGCAACTGGATGGAGTGTATATACAGTCTTATGCGTGCACCTCTGAGCTTATGGCCACCAAATGGAAAGAAGCCGGCGGAAATGTCACCGCCACCGCCTTCAAGTTCGCCACCATCGGGACATTCTGCCACGAGTTCAGCCATATGCTGGGACTGATGGATATGTACGACACCGACTATGACGGAAGCGACGGACAGTCGAAAGCCCTATGGGGATCTACTGGTCTGATGGACAGCGGCAACCAGAACAACGACGGCAATACGCCGCCATACTACAGCGCGATAGACAGGTACTGCCTGGGACTCTCCGACCCGATTGTGCTCACGGAGGGGACGCATAGTCTGGAGCCGGTCCACAGGAACGGCAGATATTACAAGATGGACGGAGGCCGGGATGGGGAATACTATCTCATCGAATGCCGCAAGGCTGAAGGCTGGGACAAGTATATCGGAGGCAGCGGGCTGCTTGTCTATCACATTGACTCCACCAGCAGAAACACCGGGTATTCATACACTTATAAAATGAATATGACGGCCCGGAACCGTTGGTATTACAATGAAATCAATTGCCGCCCGGACCATCAGTGCGCGGACCTCATAGAGGCTAATCCGAACGCCGAGAGATATACGAGCACCGACAGGGTCGCGGAAGTCTTCTTCCCATACGGCAACTACAACTACCTCAACAGCAGCAACGGACTCATCACCTGGGACAATGACACCACTCCCCTGACCCTCAAGAACATCACTCGGTCAAGCAGCGGGACGGTGACTTTCACGGCGGCCACGACCGGCGCCTTGAGCGTATCCGGCTATGAGGTTTTCTCCAACAGCGCAATCATCAACTTCACTTGTGCGGGCAAAACCGACGCAGGCGAGGTCGTGCTGAAATACGGCATTTCCGGCAGCAGCAAGACCGAGACCATAAAGCTGAGCCCCTATGCCGATGCGGACTATGCCGTCAGGCTGGACGGCTTGGATCCCCGCAAGGGCTACAAGGTGGAGTTCGTCATAGACGGCGTCACCGCCAAGACATTGGAATTCACCACTTCCAGCGCGATAGGCAAACACCGCATCCAGTTCGGCAATGTGGAGAGAGACAGCCAAGGGTATTTCCCGAAAGGGGCGAAACTGCCGCTCGTGGTCAACAATTCCTCCGATGCGATGAACATCGAATGGTATTTCGACGGACAGAAGATAGAGCCGGAAGGAGACGAACACTACAGCGTCAGCAGGAGCGGAACGCTGAAAGCCGTGCTCAATATGAGCGATGGCAGCAGAGAATTGATTTTCAAGAAGATTGTAGTCAAATAAACAGCAGGCCGGATGAGAGGCCACCACATTATGAAAAGCATCGGAATGAGATTTTGGACGGCGACGGCCACCGTGCTCGCGGTGGCAGTCCTGTTTGGGGGCTGCAATAGGGACAAATTCCCGGAGCCTTATTTCACTGAAGATTCTTCGCTGACCTTTCGGGAAAGCGTGATAATGGACTATGATGAGCTTAAGCACCAGTTCTCGATAAACTCCGACAATGGGGTGTACAGTATGTTCCTCGATGACTACAGCGAATATTTCGTATTGAGGCTCAACACCTTGCCCCAATCGGAAGGTCAGAATGTGAAAGGTTCGCTGACCTGGAAGACCCGGGCGTCGCAGAAAGAGTTCAAGGATCTCGAGTTTAGAACCGTGGATGTGGGCTCCGACGGCAGAGTTAAAATCTGGAACAGCCGGTACGGAATCGGCGCGGTGCTGATGCTTCCGGAAATCTGACACAACCGCCACATTTAATGAACACCACCACATTTATGAGCACTGAAACACAATACAGCATCAATCCTCTGGTGCAGGCTCTCGGCAAATGCCCGTCAGAGTTCACCAAACAGGACATCATCGAATATATCACGACGCACGATGTCAGAATCGTGAATTTCAGATATGTGGCCGCTGACGGACGGTTGAAGACGCTTAACTTCCCCGTCACCGACCTGGAGTATCTGGACTCGATACTCAGCTACGGGGAGAGAGTGGACGGCTCAAGTCTGTTCCCGTATATCGAGGCGGGCTCAAGCGACCTGTATGTGCTGCCACGATTCAGCACGGCATATATCGACCCATTTGAGGACCAGCCTACGCTTGGGCTTCTCTGCTCGTATTTCACCAAGGACGGACTGCCGTTGGAGAGTTCTCCGGAATATGTCCTGAAAAAGGCGCACGCGGCGTTCAGACGCGAGACCGGACTCCGCTTCGAGGCGATGGGAGAGCTGGAGTTCTATCTGGTGGCCGAAGATGACGGGAGTTTCCCGACTCCGGATCAGAGAGGCTATCACGAGTCCTCTCCTTTCACGAAATTCGAAGCATTCAGAACCGCCGCCATACGCACGATAGCTGCCACAGGAGGCAAGATCAAGTACGGGCATTCCGAGGTCGGCAACTTCCGCAGGGACGGACGGGTGTTCGAGCAGAATGAGATAGAGTTTCTGGTGGCGCCGGTGGAGGAGGCCGCCGATCAGCTGCTGCTGGCGAAGTGGATTCTGAGGACGCTCGCCTGGAAGCACCGCATCGACATCACGTTCGCACCCAAGATTACGGAGGGAAAGGCCGGCAGCGGGCTTCATTTCCATACGAGACTGGTGAGGGAGGATGGAAGTCCCGTGATGGGCACGGCGGACGGAAAGCTCAGCGGGGAGGCACTGAGAGCCATTGCCGGTTATATGATATGCGCACCGTCTCTGACGGCTTTCGGGAACACGAATCCCTGCTCCTATTTCAGGCTTGTGCCTCATCAGGAAGCTCCTACAAGTGTCTGCTGGGGAGACCGGAACCGTTCGTGTATGGTGAGGGTGCCGCTCGGATGGACCGGACAGAACGACATGAGCGCCATTGCCAACAGCGCGAGGGTGTATGCACCGGGCGAGGCCGTGCCCCAGCTCAAGGGTCTTCGGCCCGACAGGCAGACGGTGGAACTGCGTACGGGTGACGGCTCGGCGGACATCTGCCTGATGCTTGCGGGGATAGTGACTGCGGCGAGGATAGGCTTCGAGCGGGCGGACGCGCCGGAGATAGCGTCGAGAACCTATGTCTCGGTGAACATCCACGATGCGGCTAATGCGGGCAGGCTGGAGGAGCTGGAGCAGCTTCCATCTTCGTGCGCCGAGTCTGCGGACAAGTTGGAGGAGTGTCGGGCGTACTATGAGGTCGGAAATGTCTTCCCGCCGTCACTTATCGACGGACAAATCAAGAAACTGCGTTCCTATGGGGATGCTGCTGTCCGTGAGAGAGTGAGCGGAGATACCGAGGCAATGACGGCGCTGGTGGAGAAATACTATCATTGCGGATAATCTTTGTGAATGTTCAATGATCCTTTGATAACCTCGGAGCGAGTCTTTGCACGGAATTGCAGGGTGGAACGGATTGAGGCTGAGGTGGCCCGCAGATTTCTGGATGCGAACCACCGTTTCGGCGCGGCCGTATGCCGGTATTGGTACGGGCTGTATCAGGGACGCACGACCGGTGCGGCGGAGAATGACCATAGCGGGGCGCTGGTGGCAGTAGCGGGCTTTTCAGCCGCACGGCGCTGGCTCAAGGGCGACAAGACGGTGAGGTCGTATGAGTGGGTGCGGTATGCTTCGCTCGACGGGCTGCGTGTCGTCGGCGGAATGGGCAAGCTGCTCGGGGCGTTTGTGGAGGAGGTGAGGCCGGATGATGTGATGACCTATGCTCTGACAGGAGAGGATATGGCGGGAGGACGGGCTGTGAGGGCCGGCGGGGAGTTCGACGGCGGGGCTTTCCGGCGGCTGGGCTTCGTGGAGGAGGGCGAGAAGGTCTTCGGGGATGCTCGGGACATCAAGTTCCGGCTGAAGTTGACGGATTGGTAGGCGCACCGTAAGCATCGCAGCGGAATACGCAGCGTTGAACGCAGCATCGAACGAGGGGCACAAATTTTCTCGGCGGGAAAAACACCTTTTCTCTCCGCGTGCAACTATTTATACGTGTCCTGCATCTTTATCGCGTTGACACTCAAAAGAATTGCCCGAACACCAAAATCACATGACTATGAAAAAATCATTATGGTTCTTAACCCTACTGTGTCTGATTGCCTGTGAACGGCAGCCGGCGATTCCCGCTGAGCCTATCGGACAACAAGCATCTAAAACAATCCCTTTGGAGAATGCCCTCCAAGAACTCGAAGATTTACTTGGAGATCTGTACGGCAACACCAAAGCACACAAGGATTTTTCCGTTGAAGTCTTCGGAGGCACTTCCACGAAAGGTGCGGAGTCCATTCCCGACACTCTTTTGTATCTTGTGAATTTTGCCGACAATGAGGGATTCTCGGTTCTGGCCGCGCAGGAACAGATCCGGACACCGGTATTCTGCATCACTGAGAGCGGCAACCTTTCAGAACAGAATCTGGCGGATGCTCTGGATTATATCCTGACGCAAACTTCTGCCACCAAGAGCGACTCTGAAGCCTCAAGCGACGAGGAGTTTTCAGCCGTTGGAGAGGCCTGTGTGCCGATACTGATTGTATCTTCGGCCTTAGCCCAGATGGACGGAGAATACAGAGATGACGACCTCGAAGACGAGACCAAGGCCGATCGATATGAAACTGTTGAAAAATACGGTCCGTATCTATATACCAAATGGCATCAAGATTCTCCTTTCAACGACTTCCGATCCGACAATGCCCCGGCCGGTTGTGTAGCTGTCGCCACTGCACAGATTCTCCAATTCAACAAAGTTGGCAACCCCGACAATATGAATTTCAATTGGGCTCTGCTGGAAACTGTCAGCAATGCTGCAACATATTCTGTCCCTCTGGATAGCATTCCACCTGCGGCCAAGAGTGAGGCTTCCAGATTCTTGCAGTATGTCGGCCGGAAAAAGAATTGTTATATCAGATATGGGGAAAGTTCCGGAGGCTATGCCGATGGAGCCACGAGGACTCTCAAGAACTGGGGATATACTGCCCGAAAGTATTATGGGTTTGAGAAGGCCGACAAGAACAGGGTAATCGCACAGCTTAAGCGGGGACAGCCGGTGTATGTGGATGGATCAGGGGGCGGTAGCGGTCACGCCTGGGTCGTGGATGGACTGTTCGTGAGAAAGGTTTTCGATGACTCCGACAATTATCTTCGGACAGAGAACCTTTTCCATATAAACTGGGGCTGGGGATCTATCTCTGACGGCTACTACAATCAAGGAGTGTTCAATACCACTCGCAGGATCGACATCGACTCCGGTTATGATTCCGGAGCTGGCGGTGCCGTGTATAATTACACTTGGAATTATCGTACAATTATTCACTCGTTGTAAGTTATGAAAAGTTCGTATTTCATTAGCCACTTTTCGCGCCTCGGCATAACTCAAACAAGTTTGGCACTGCACTCGGCTCATCGAATAAGTTCTATTGTTGTTTTAGTATGTTGTCTCCCATTGTTTTTATCTTGCATGAAAGGATATCTGTGGGTGACCTGGCGAGGACCGAACCTTGTCAGCAACGAGGCCCAGACGATCAGATATGTGCCACACACCACCAAGTGCAATCCTGAAATTCAGAGACTATATTATGGCCCATTCAGAAATGAAAAAGAAGATGAACTCGTTTCTGAAGGCGAAGATGGCGTTTTCAAGGGAGAATGGGTCAGCGCACGAGTCGAAAACAAACAGGTTCTGATCTCGTTTGAAAAGAACCAAACTGAAAAGCGGAGATATGTTCGAGTTTATATATCGGATGGAGTAACACCCGGAGGGCACCGTTTTGATATTACACAATATCCATACGTGGAGTGATTCCCAGATGTCGGACCGTGTGGGCAAACCCTTTGATCCGACATTGAATCGTAAGCCCAGCCTATTTGTAGTTCTCGGGAACGCGGGAGAAGATGGCGTGAATGCGTGACATATCGAATTTCTCGTCACGGCTATAGTAGTAAACGCCGTTCTGCTCCTGCTCGACATCGGTCAACTGCGTATAGCAGTAGCCGCAGATGTAGTCGGAGAGATCCAGCAGCACATCCACAAGCCCCTCCAGACGACCGTAGAACGCTTCAAGAGTCGTAGGAGCATTGCCGTAGCCCCAGGAATGAGGGTTGTTGGCCGCCTGTTTCATATCCTCCGGATTCGTCCATTTGATTCCTCCGAACTCGTCGATGAGATAAGGCATCCTGCCGTCATATTCCGGATAATCATAGACACCGGCCACTGCCCGCGTGTCGAAACCGAAGTTCTTGGTGAAAAGCCCCTCGTTGTGGAGATTGCTCCGGTAGGTCATCAACCGGCCGTCGTTCCAGATGATGTCGCGGAAAACTGCGGGGTTCTGCTCATAGTTGTGATAAGTCCAGACATCGGTGTGGACAAGAACGCCGCCGCTGCAGGTGCTCACGGGACGGGTCGGGTCGAGCTGCCTGGTGAGGGAATAGGTGTCGTCCATCAGACGCGGGAACTGTATGTTGTCCGGAGCCCACTCCTCGTTGTACGGTGTCCAGACGATGATGGAAGGGTGGTTGCGGTCACGCTCGACGATTTCAGCCCATTCCGAGAGGATGTTGCGGCCCGTCTCGGGGAGATTGGTGTCCATTCCCCAGCTGGAGTATTCGCCCCAGGTCATATAGCCGAGCCGGTCGGCCCAATAGTGGAAACGCTCCTCAAACACTTTCTGGTGGAGTCTGGCACCGTTGAAGCCCGCTTTCATCGAGAGCTCTATGTCGTGCCTGAGAGCCTCGTCGGACGGCGCGGTCCACTGGCTCTCGGGATAGTAGCCCTGGTCAAGGACAAGACGCTGGTAGCGTGGACTATTGTTGAGACAGATCTTGTTGCCCACAAGTTGGACTTTGCGCATACCGATGTAGGAGCTGACCTCGTCTATAATCTTGCCCTCCTTATCAATGACCTGATATTTAATATCATAGAGGAACGGATCCTCAGGGCTCCAGGTTCTGAACTTTTTCATCGGGATGACTGCCACGGAGCTGTTGGACGCCACGACAGTCTTTTCTGCGACCGGCTTTTTAGGGGAAGCGGGGTCGATTACGCTGATTTTCAGCGAAGCGGCATTCTCGTGATAGAATGACGGACGGACGACGATCTGGCCCTGGTCGATATCCCCGGTCTGTTGCACCTGTCGGAGGCCGTTTTCATCGACAGGCTCCATCCACACTGTCTGCCAGATACCCGTGGTGCGGATGTACCGGCATCCTTCGGAAAGGAGCTTGATGGACTGCTTGCCTGCGGGCTGAGTGCCGCCGCGGAGATCGCTGGTAGCATAGACCACGAGCTGATGCGTGCTGCCCGGCCGGACGAAAGAGGTGATGTCGATGGAGAATGAGCTCGACCCTCCGAAGTGCCGGCCCGCGAGCTTGCCGTCGATGTAGATTTCTGATTTATAATAGACTGCACCGAAGTTGAGCCGGATGTTGCGGCCGTCCCATTCCGCAGGGACGGTGATGGCCCTGTGATACCATATTCCCGTGATGTAGTCCGTGTGCCCGACGCCGGAAAGTTCGCTCTCCGGGGAGAAAGGGACGAGTATCCTGCCGTCGAAGCCGTCGGAGTTGGTGTAGCCTTTTTCGTAGCCGGAGACGGTGTTGTCTATGCTATATGTCCATTCGCCGTTGAGGTTGACCCAGTCGGCACGCTGGAACTGTGGACGCGGATATTCCGGTCTGGGAATGGAAGTCGCCGCAGTGGCGGCTGTCTGAAGGGCTGTCGCGAAAGCGAGGATGGAAAGGAAGGTCTTGAGTTTCATTGGTGTAAAACGGTGTTAAAATGTTATTCTTTCGGGAGTTGGGAAATGGCGCGGACGGCCTCGTCGTAGCTGTAGCCGCGGCCGGTGAGAAAGCGCAGAAGCTTCAGGCGGCATCGGGGGTCATCGCGCAGGGCGGCGTATTTCACGGCGAGAGTCTTCCGGAGCCGGGCATCGGCCGCGGAGCGGTCTATTTCAGACAGCGCAGATGCGATGCCATCCGCTGAGATGCCTTTGGAGGCGAGCATATAGCGGATTTTGGCCGTGCCCCAACCCGCAATCGAAGCCTTTTCACGGGCATACGCCGCAGCATAGCGGACATCGCTGACAAAGCCGTCTGAGATCAGGCTCCCCACTATGCGCTCCACAGTTGCAGAGGCATTGCCGGGCTGCTCTTCGCACTTAGTCGCCCGAGGGGGCGTCTGCATAGCCTTCTCCACCGCAGCCAAAGCCTTGCTGCGCACATCAGAGACTGCATATTCCCGCCGCGCACAGGCATTGCGGAGCCGCCCGAGGATGCGAAGTTCCTGTTCCTTAGAAATCATAGCCTATGGATGCGTAGAAGCCCGGTCTGTGGGTGATTGTGGACCAATGGACATTCACCGAGATCGGACCGAAGAACGTGTCGTAGGAATACTGCAGAGCCGCTCCGAAATCGAAATGCCCTGCATTGAAGCTGCGGAAGTCCTCCGCCGCGTACAGACCGTTGAATATGCCGCTGATGTAGTGGTGCTTAAGGAAATTGAAGCGGAAATCCGACCGGACCATAGTCAGCAAGTCTCCGGTCAGATGAAGCCGGGTCACTCCGAGGAACGGCAGCTGCTGGTCCATAAAACGGCCGGAAACCGACCCGCCGAGGCAATTGGAATACACCAGAGGGATGCCGCTGCCGCCGATGAGATAGCGGGCGCTGATACGGGGAACCCAGGTGAACACCTTAGGAGCGGAGACCGCGACCGCCAGATCCGCGCTGACGGAGTGGAAGTACTTGAGAGACTGATTCTGAGTCCGGTTGTGAATCATAGTCCAGGTGTAGCCGCCGACGAACTTCCAGCCTCTGGTCGGGAAATACCCGTCGTCGAATGAGTCCGCAAGCACCTTGACATAGGGACGCAGATAGTAAGCGTTGGTCTTCATAGTGAAATAGCCTTTCTCCGAGAGCACCGAAGTGAGAAAGCGGTCAGCATCGGCATCGCGGAAATAGTCCCCGCGCACGCCCACCTTGAAATCGAAATAGGACCAGTGCAGACCGGAGAAATAGAAATCCGCAGAGATGCGGCTGTAGTCGAGAGTGCTCCAGAGATTCTTCTCACGGAACAGCTTCATCGAAGACCAGCGCAGGGAAGTCTCGAAATTCATAGTCGGCACCTTGGGGAGATTGAGGGCGTAGTGCAGTGACAGATAGGGATTGGCGCTCAGACGGGTGCTTATGTCGAGGCTTGAGCCGTTCAGACGGTGTTTCCACAGACCTACATTGAGCAGAGCCGACGCTATCTCCTCCGTGTCGGCCCGCACACCCACTCCGAGATGATGGGTCGGACCTCTGCGGCAGTTGATCACGAGGCTGTACGGCTCTCCGTCGCCGTGGAGCTCATAAGTCACATACTCGAAACATTGCGTCGAATAGATCTCAGCCACGATCTGCGAGATCCTCTCGTACGACAGACGGTCACCAGGCTTCACATCCGCCAGATCCAGAAGCATTTTCTCGTCCTTGCCGCTGACCCCGAGTACGGTGATGTCCCTGATGAGCACGTCGCGGCCGAAGATGGTGTGGTCGCAATTGGTCCTGACGGACAGGGTGTCTCGCCCTATGCGCTCCCGTATCGCCGCCAGGGCCGAATCCTGTTGCCGGGCGGCCACATAGCCGTTGTGGATGATCCTGTCTATGTTGTCCTTGGAAAAGCTGAGGGCATTGTAGCCCGTGATGTCGGGGCGTATGGTCACATCCGGGATGGTGACATTCTTCTCATACACGTCCCTCCCCCACATATCTATGCTCTGGCTGATGATGTCGCCGATGAAGCGTATCTGGGAGTAGTCCTTCGACGGAGTGGAGACATCCACTCCTATCACTATGTCGGCTCCGAGCTGCTTGGCGAGAGCCGTAGGGAAGTTGTCCCGCATCCCGCCGTCAACGAGGATCATTCCGTTCATTCTCACAGGCGTGAACACTCCGGGGATGGACATCGTGGTCCGGAGGGCGGTGTTCAGCTTGCCGTCATACCAGATTTTCGTCTTGCCGCTGGCCAGATCGGTGGCGATGCAGGCGAAAGGGATGGACAGACCGGAGAAACGGATGCTGTCCTGACAGCCCACAGTGAGCGAATTTATCAGATTGCTGACATTCTGCCCATAGATATAGCCCGACGGGAGACTGCCCAGAAGATTGTCCTTGAAGAAGTCCGCCGAATCTTCGTCCCCCGCGTCCAGGGTGAAGGAGCCGTGCCTGCGGGGCAGATCATCGTCGCGGTTGGCGGCGGAGTCATTGCTGTCCGGATAAAAGAAAGGCATCGAGAGGAGATACTTCTCCCTGTATTTGGTCTCGTTGTAGGAAATGTACTCGCGGGGTATCCTGTCGCGCATCAGCGACGGCCAGTCAAGCCCCCGGATGAGGGAGTCGATGAACGGCGTGGAATAGCCCATAGCCTTGAGACCGCCCATCAGACCGCCCATACTGGTGCCGAGAATGAAATCGACCGGAATCTTGAGAGAGTCGAGATAATGGAACGCGCCCACGTGAGCCGCTCCCTTGGCTCCTCCGCCGCTGAGCACCAGAGCCACGGTCGGACGGTGCTGCCGGATGGAGTCCATCCGCGAGCGGAAACGCTCCACCTCTATCGAATCCCTGTGCGGCGTGACAGAACGCGAGAAGTCCTGTGTGGCGGCAGAAAGCGCCGTCAATGCCAGCAAAGCCATTATGGCCAACAATCTTTTCATCTTCTTCCTATCGATTTCAAGTTCTTTTCTCCGATGCTCCCTTTCATCTGCTCCGCCCCGCCAGCAGGCCGCAGGCGGCAAGTATATCCTCCCCTTTGGAAGCCCTGATGGTCGTGGTTATCCCCGCTTCGTTCAGCGCTTTCTGAAACGCCAGCATCTTCTCGCGCGAAGCGCAGCCGTAGGGAAAATCCGGAATCTGATGGAAACGTATCAGGTTCACGCGGCATTCCAGATTGCGCAGAAGACGCGCCAGGGCCGCAGCGTGGCGGGGCGAGTCATTGAAGCCGTCAAACATAGTGTATTCGAAGCTCACGCGCCTCTGTCCGGAGAAGTCGTAGCGGCTCAGCAGACGGACCACCTCGGTGATGGACCAGACCTTCTGCACGGGCATAATCGACAGTCTCTCATCCGGGAAAGGATTGTGCAGGCTCACCGCTATGTGGCAGCGGCTGTGCTCCAGAAAATCCCGCAGGCGCGGCAGGACCCCTATCGTGGAGACCGTGATGCGCTTCGGACTCCAGCCGAACCCCCAGTCTGCGGTCAGCACCTCTATACTCCGCATAACGGCCTCATAGTTGTCCAGCGGCTCCCCCATACCCATAAACACCGCATTGGTGAGGGCGTCGGACTCTTCGACGGAAATGAACTGCGAGAGTATCTCCGCGACAGAGAGATTGCCATGAAAGCCCTGTCTGCCGGTCATACAGAAACGGCACCCCATCCTGCACCCCGCCTGCGCAGAGACGCACAGCGTCGCACGGTCACCGTCCGGGATCATCACCGACTCGACATATCGCCCGGAGTCCCCGGAAGGCTCCTGCTCCACCGGGAAGAGATACTTGCGGGTGCCGTCCGCTGACCGCACGCTTTGCACGGGGTCAGTGACTCCGATGCGGTAATTCTCCGTCAGAGCCTCCCTCGCCGCCTTGGAGAGGTTGGTCATCTCCTCGAAAGAACGCGCCTTTTTCCGGTACATCCAGTCCGCGATCTGCCCGGCGGCAAAGCCCGGCAGTCCCAGCGACGCGACTACCTCCTTCAGCTCATCGGGGGTCTTTCCCAACAGTTTCTCTTTACCCTTCATTTCCATAACGCAAAAATACGCAAAACGGCGAAAATCTGTTCAAATTTTCGCCGTTTTGAAGGGTTGACATAAGCCGCCGTGGAGCTGTCACGGCTTTTGTATCTTCACCGTCAGCTTTGGCCAGTAGTCAGTACCGCCACGATTGTATCTACCGAAGGATACCCACACATCCGATATCCCGGCAGCCCAAAGTTCACGAAGCTTGGACGCCAATTCGCTAAACTTACAGCTACAGATATAATCAGAGACACGCATAGACTCCTTATTATAAAGTCTAATGAATTCAATTGAAGTCCAGTACGTGCCATAATTGTTATTAGACAAGTCACTGAAATGTATCGATTTGCCCTTGGTAAGCGGCGGATACTGGCTACTGGACGGGTCATCATAATAGATTACGAAATCATGATACGACGTACTCGACGTATATTTGCTCTTCTTTGTCTGCATATCCTTCGTATGCAGATCGATCACATTGTATATTATATCATTGCATACCTCGCCGAGATAGTAGTTCGTGTCGTTCGAATCAAGATAAGTGAAAAATTGCGCGAGCAAACTTTTACCAGAGGCTAAGTCAAAGATATTTATATTCACGGTGCCATACGACTCCTCCCATTTAAAAGCCCAATGATCCCAATATGAGCCAAGTGAGTAGATGACTCTACCGGTTTTTAACTCGTCTACGATGATTTGACCGGACTCATTCCCCCAGACACTTTGCAACAGAACCTGCTGTCCATACTTGTCCGCGAGATAGATGTTGGTGCTGTAAGTTACGTCAGGTGTCCATTTGATGCGGATGGAACTATATGTTTGCTTGTATGAACATCTGGTTGCCGTAGCGAAAGTCGCCCCCGCCATAAGCTGCACGTCTGTCAATCTCCACTGGCCGACCACGCGGAAATGCCTCTCGTTCCTGCCCCCCTCGTC
>CAVHXU010000016.1:0-22284 GCA_963640185.1 Lachnospiraceae bacterium
TTTTTTTGTGGAGATAGACGGATTCGAACCGACGACCCTCTGCTTGCAAAGCAGATGCTCTAGCCAACTGAGCTATACCCCCGTTGCATTTGCGGGGCAAAGTTAAAATTATTTTTTTCGTCTGCAAAATTTTTCTTTCTCCGGAGAAGAATTTTTAAGCGGAAAAGGCAAAATCTACATCCGATCATTGAGAATTAGGCCGTATTTTCATAAATTTGCCGTCTCGGAGTTCCGGGCCGACACCAAGAGGAAAGGGACTTCGGGAAAAGCGTTTAGACACACTGCTGTATGGACAGTAAAATCATCATCATACCGACCTACAACGAGAAAGAGAACATCGGGAAAATCGTCAGAGCCGTTTTCGCTCTCGACGGAGGGTATCATATTCTCGTCATAGACGACGGATCACCGGACGGCACCGCCGAGATAGTCAAGGATCTTCAGAGCGAGTTCACCGACAGGCTGTTCATCATAGAGAGACGCGGCAAGCTCGGGCTCGGCACAGCCTACATAACAGGCTTCAAATGGTGCTGTTCAATGGGTTATGACTACATCTTCGAGATGGACGCCGATTTCTCCCACAACCCCGACGACATTCCACGGCTCTACGATGCCTGCGCCAACGGAGGCGCCGACCTTGCCATAGGCTCGCGCTACTGCAACGGCATCAGCGTCATCAACTGGCCCATCGGCAGAGTGATTATGTCATATTATGCGTCCGTCTATGTGCGCACGGTGCTCGGGATGAAAATCTACGACACCACGGCAGGCTTCAAGTGCTACAAGCGCAAAGTGCTGGAAACCATAGATCTGGACAAGATAAAGATGCACGGCTACGGCTTCCAGATCGAGATGAAATACACGGCATACAAGCTCGGATTCAAAATCAGGGAAGTGCCGGTGATATTCGTTGACCGCACCGAAGGCACGTCCAAGATGAGCAGCAGCATATTCGGAGAGGCCTTCTGGGGCGTTCTCGCCCTCAAGACCAGAAAGATAAGGCCCAGACAGGCGGAGGAGTCCGAGGTGACGGGCAGGAGGGAAGATAATGGGCGTTAAGAATGCAGCGGGCAGGGAAAGCGGCAAAATACTGACCTATGCGGCATCCCTCGTGGCCATAACCCTCTGGGGCGCCTCCTATATATGGTCCGACAGGCTCATTCAGGCCGGAATCTCCATTTTCTACTTCGTCTTCGCCAGGATTCTCATCGCGGGGCTGCTCCTGCTGGTGATGAACCTCTGCATCAGACAGTTCGTGAAGATCAAGCGGAAAGACCTCCCCACATTCCTGCTGCTGGCATTATGCGAGCCGTTCATCTATTTTCTCTGTGAGACCTACGGCATCAAGTTGACCGGCTCCCCCACCATCAGCGCTCTGGCGATCGCCACCATACCGATTTTCTCCATCTTCGCGGGAGTGATGTTTTTCCGGGAAAAGGTCTATGGCATCAACATAGCCGGCATCCTGCTGTGCATCGGCGGCATAGTGCTGGTGGCGATGGCATCGGGCGCACTTGGGGACGATTTCGTCTGGGGACTGGTCTTCCTGCTGACAGCCGTCATCGCGGAGGTGGCACACGCCAGCCTGACAAAGAAGCTCTCCGGAGGCTATGCAAGCTCGGTCATAGTGATGTATCAGTTTCTGATAGGCTCGGTCTATCTGCTTCCGCTGTTCATATTCAAGGGACTGGACAACTTTGATCCGGCCGTACATCTCCGCTGGGACGTCTGGGAGCCGATCCTATGCCTTGCCGTGTTCTGTTCGAGTGCAGCTTTCACCCTGTGGGTCAGTACGATAAAGAAGCTCGGCGTCGCCAAATCCAGCATTTTCTCCGCACTCATACCCGTCGCCTCGGCTCTGATAGCGTGGATTTCAGGACGGGAGATACTGTCGCTCCGCCAATGGGCGGGAGTCGCCATCTGCGTAGTGGGAATCATATTGTCGCAGCTCAGCAAGAAAGCGAGCTCCGACCGGCTTACTTGACAGCCGGTCACTTGATGGCCAGACCGATGCGCTTGCGTTCCGGATCCACGGACAAGACCCTCACCGTCAGCTGCTGATGCAGCCGCAGAGTCTTGCCCCGGAACTGCGATATGTGTATGAGGCCGTTCTGCTTGATTCCGATGTCAACGAAAGCCCCGAAAGCAGTGATATTGGTCACTATGCCCGGCAGTTCCATCCCCTGAGTCAGATCTTCGATGCTGTGAATGTCAGATGCGAATGAAAACTCCTGCGCCGATTCGCGCGGGTCACGGCCCGGCTTGTGAAGTTCCTTCAGGATGTCGCGGACGGTCGGCAGTCCGAACTGTTCCGAAATGTACTCCTCGGGAACGATTCTGTCCAGCAGTTCCGCGTTGCCGACAAGAGCGTCCGTGCCCACTCCGAGATCCGAAGCCATCCTGTCAACTATGTGATACGCCTCCGGATGCACTGCCGAATTGTCCAGCGGATTGGCAGCAGAGTGTATCCTCAGGAACGCCGCGCACTGTTCAAATGCCTTGTCTCCCAGACGCTTGACCTTTTTCAGCTCTGCCCGGGAGGAATATGCCCCGTTCTCGTCCCTATAGGCAACGATGTTCTCGGCGAGAGCAGGCCCCACGCCCGCCACATAGCTCAGGAGCTGTCTGGAGGCGGTGTTCAGGTTCACTCCCACAGAATTGACGCAGAACTCGACAGTATTGTCAAGCTTCTCCTTCAATAGAGTCTGATTCACATCGTGCTGATACTGACCCACTCCGAGAGACTTGGGGTCAATCTTCACAAGCTCTGCGAGCGGATCCATCAGCCGGCGCCCTATGGACACGGCACCTCTCACGGTGACGTCATAATCCGGGAACTCCTCACGGGCAGTCTCCGACGCAGAATATATCGAAGCCCCGTCCTCACTCACGGTAAACACCCTCACGCCGTCGGGAAGCGGCACCATCCGGATGAAATCCTCTGTCTCGCGGGACGCCGTGCCGTTGCCTATGGCGATGACTTCGATGCCGTATTTCACAGCCATATCGGCGACAGCCCTGATGGCAGCTATTTTCTCCGAAACCGGAGGATGCGGGAAGATGGTCTCATAATGAAGCAGTTTCCCCTGCTCGTCCAGGCAAACGACCTTGCAGCCCGTCCTGAAACCGGGATCAATAGCCATAGTGCGTTTCTGTCCGACGGGCGGAGCGAGAAGAAGCTGGCGGAGATTCTCTCCGAATATGCGGACACTCTCGATGTCCGCCTTTTCCTTGGCCTCGCGAATCACTTCCGCGCTCACGGAAGGTTCAAGCAGACGGTCGAATGCATCCTCCAGGGCAGCCTTGATCTGCTCCGCCACAGCCGGCTGAGGATAGCGCCTCTCCTTGCAGAAATCGTAATAGAGCTTCCGGCAGCACTTTTCCGTGTCGGAGTCGAGGCTGTAACTTAGCACTCCCTCGTCAGAGGCCCTCAGGATGGCGAGCAGACGATGCGGAGCGATATGCTGAACCGGCTCATTGACATTGAGACACGAACGGTACTTGTCCGTCTTCTCCTTGTCCGCCTTGCGGGACACCCGTGTGACGATGCGTCTGGCGCGCAGCATCTGTCTGACGGTCTCGCGCACGGAGGCAGTCTCCGCGAACCATTCCGCGATGATGTCCCGAGCCCCGGCAAGAGCATCCTCGACGGTTTCGGGAGCTTTTTCCGCCACCGCCGGATCCTTGACCGCCGAACGGACATATTTCGCAGCCTCGCGGGACGGGTCAGCGATATCCATATTACGGATATGCTCCGCAAGAGGTTCGAGTCCGGCTTCCCTGGCCACCGTCGCACGGGTACGGCGTTTCGGCCTGTACGGCAGATACAAATCCTCCAGCACCACCGAATCCACGCAGTTTTCAATCTGTCCGCGAAGTTCGTCAGTCAGCGCCCCCGCCTTTCCTATCACGTCCAGCACGGTTTCCTTGCGTTTCTCCAAAGCGGTGAAGACCTCCGCATAGTGTTTGATTTCAGCTACTTCCTCATCGCTGAGCGAGCCTGTCTTCTCCTTGCGGTAACGGCTGATGAACGGCACTGTAGCCCCCTCGTCCAGCAGTTCCATACAGTTCTGGACCTGCCAGAGCCTGACAGAGAGCCTGTCAGATATATTCTTGAGATACAATTCTTTGAGCATAATCCTATGTGGTTGTAAACTATCGGTTCGTCGGTCATTATTCGTGGGAAACCTGCCGGAGCTGCTCTCTGTACGCGGAGAAAATCTTGGATTTGGACACGAAGCCCTTATAGATCCGGTCGGCATCCACGACAGGCAGATTCCAAGCCCCCGTCTTCTCGAACTTCGCCATCACCGAATCCATACTTTCGTCCAGATAGACATAGTCCGGAGCCGATTTCATATAGTTGAACACGTGCGTGGTCTCATAAAGCTCAGTTCTGAACATATCGCGGCGTATGTCCTCAAGTATGACATAGCCCTGAAAACGGCCCTTGTCATCAATGACAGGAAAAATGTTCCGCTTGGACTTGGAAACCGTGTTCAGAAGGCTGCGGAAGCTGTCATCTATCCTGACGGGATTGAAGTCGGTCTCAAGCATATCCCCGACTTTCAGCAGAGTGAGCACAGCCTGGTCGCTGTCGTGAGTCAGGAGTTCGCCTGTCTGGGCGATACGTTTGGTGTAGATGGAATACTGCTCGAAAAGCCTGGTCACCCCGAATGCCACGGACGAGCACACTATAAGCGGCAGGAACAGGTCATAACCTCCTGATATTTCGGCGATGAGGAAGATGGCCGTCATCGGGGCCTGCATCACTCCCGACATCAGCCCAGCCATACCGACAAGCACGAAATTCTGCTCCGGCACGGAAAACCCGGTGTTTGCCAGCACCAGATTCATTGTTCTCGCCGTCACGAATCCGAGGAGCGCACCGATGTACAGGGTCGGTCCGAAAGTTCCGCCCACGCCGCCGCCGGCATTGGTGAACGTCATCGAGAACACCTTGAGCAGCAGTATTATGAAGAAAAAGGTCGGAATAGCCCACGGCTTGTTCAGATAGGGCGCGAGAACGGTCTTGCCCTCGAATGAGACCGAGCCGGAGAGCAGTTCACGGAGAGTGTCGTAGCCCTCGCCATAGAGCGGCGGGAAAAGGAAAATCAGAAGACCGAGCCCGGCCGCGGACAAAGCCCAGCGGAGATACGGATTCCGGATGGATTTGATCTTGTCTTCCAGTTTGAGGGTCGTGCGGGTGAAATAGACCGAGCAGAATGCACAGAGGACTCCGAGAATGATGTAGAACGGAATGTTGTGCATCTCGAACGGGACCAGATCGCAGGCGAATGATGCCGAATATCCGAAAAAGAGATATGAGACCACCGTGGCCGAAACCGTGGACAGCAGCAGCGGCAGGAGACTCGACATCGAGATGTTGAACAGAAGTATCTCCAGCGTGAACAGCACTCCCGCGAGAGGGGCCTTGAAAATGCCCGCGACCGCGCCTGCAGCCCCGCACCCGAGCAGTATCGTCATACTCTTGTATGAGAGGTGGAGACGGCGGGCGATATTGGATCCGATGGCGGCCCCCGTATAGACAATCGGGGCCTCCGCTCCGACAGAGCCTCCGAAACCGATTGTCAGCGAGGAAGCTATGAGCGACGACCACATATTGTGGGCCTTGATCTTCGATTCGTTCTTGGAGACGGCCACCAGGACTTTGGTGACCCCGTGGCCGATATTGTCCCTGACGACGTAGCGGACAAAGAGCATCGACAGCAGCATACCGACTCCCGGATAGACGAGATAGAGCCAGTTGAACGACATCGAGTCTCCGAACCACCCGGTGAGACCGTGATGAATGGCCGAGATGGCCATCTTGAGGGCGACTGCCGCAAGTCCGCAGGCCACGCCCACCACAAGCGAGAGCACAAGCACGAGCTCGCGCTCAGTCAGCTTCTTGTGAACAAGCTGTCTGATCCGTTCGAAATGTCTGCTGTGTGACGGTCTTGTGTTTTCCATTGATCCCCCTCAAAGCCAAGTCCGCAAATTTAGCAAGATTTCAGCTCAGAAAAAAGGGGGCTGGCACGAACCCGCAGTGAAACGGCTCAAAAGAGACCCCGGAGATCCTCACTCCGCATCGGAAGCGTCATCGTCCCCTCCGGAATACTGGGAGATGTTGTCATCCGGGAGTGACTCGCCCCCCTCATCTCCTCCTTCCTCCTCGGAATCGGTGTCATCGCTGTCAAGCCAGCGCTCGATGTCCTCGGCGTCGTCGGTCTTGACCTTTATCTTGACCAGATAGATGGAATCCTCCGTCTCCACGGTCACTGCATAGAAACTGTCGCCGTTAGGCTTCGGATACTCCCGGATGTCGGGAAAATAGTCCGAAAAACCCTTGGGGTATTTTTCATTGAATGCAGCGGCGAGCTCCTCACTCATATTCTCATAGCTGACCACCCGCCTAAGTTTCTGTTCCATCTTATGCTGACTTTACAATTGTGACTCACGAATTACAGACTGCAAGTATAAACCAAATTTTGCTATCAGCAAAATAAAAATGAATTTTCGTCAGAAAATCTTCGGCGCGCCCCTGCACAGCCCCTACATCCGCTCCGGCAGCCTGATTCCGAGTATCCCCATAGACTTGGTGAGCACCTTGGCCACAGTGTCCAGCAGAGAAAGCCGGAGTTTCAGCACATCGGCGTTTTCCTCCTTGAGGACAGGCGTGTCGTGGTAGTACTGGTTGAACTCCTTTGCAAGCTCGTAGGAGTAGTTGGCGAGCAGGGCAGGAGACTTGGCATTGCCGGCCTCAGCCACCTTGGAAGGCAGATTGTTGAGCAGCTTCACCAGACGGATCTCCTTGGCGCTCAGCACGGAATCGTCGCAGTCGAGAGCCCGGAACCCTTTCCTGTCAATGCCCTGTGCATCGGCCTTTCTGAGAATGGACTTGATGCGCGCGTGGGTGTATTGGATGAAAGGCCCCGTGTTGCCGTTGAAATCGATTGACTCCTTGGGGTCGAAAAGCATAGTCTTGCGCGGGTCCACTTTGATGATGAAGTACTTGAGCGCGCCGAGAGAAATCATCCTGAACAGGTCATCCTGCTCCCCGTCAGACAGGCCGTCCAGCTTGCCGAGTTCCCGGGAAGTGTCCCTGGCGGTATTGTACATCTTCTCCAGCAGATCATCGGCATCGACCACCGTCCCCTCGCGGGACTTCATCTTGCCCTCGGGAAGCTCCACCATACCGTAGGAGAGGTGGTAGATTTCGTCCGCCCAGGAGAAACCGAGCTTGCCGAGAATAAGCTTCAGCACCTGAAAGTGGTAGTTCTGCTCATTGCCGACCACATAGATCATCTGATCCAGGCTGTACTCTTCGAAACGCTTCTCCGCAGTGCCGAGATCCTGGGTCATATAGACCGAAGTGCCGTCCGAACGCAGCAGGAGCTTCTGGTCCAGGCCGTCGGCGGTGAGATCGCACCACACCGAGCCGTCATCGTGGCGCTCGAACACGCCCATATCCAGACCGCGCTGCACGAGAGCCTTGCCCAGAAGATAGGTCTGGGACTCGTAGTATGTCCTGTCGAAATCAATCCCGAGGTCTCTGTAAGTCTTCTCGAAACCGGCATAGACCCAGGAGTTCATCTTTTCCCACAATGCGCGGACTTCAGGATCGTTCTGTTCCCATTTGAACAGCATTTCCTGAGCCTCCTTGAGCGAAGGGGCGTTTTTCTCCGCTTCCTCCCTGCTCATCCCCTCTGCCTCAAGCTCAGCCACTTCGGCCTTGTACAGGTCATTGAAAGCCACATAGCAGTCTCCCACGAGGTGGTCGCCCTTCTTGCCAGAGGACTCCGGAGTGGCGCCGTCAGCTGTCTTGAGCCAGGCCAGCATAGACTTGCAGATGTGTATTCCCCTGTCATTCACCAGATTGACTTTCAGGACACTGTGCCCGCAGGCTTTCAGCAGCTCCGCGACGGACCAGCCCAAGAGGTTGTTTCTGATATGTCCCAGGTGAAGGGGCTTGTTGGTGTTCGGCGACGAGTATTCGACCATAATGGTCCTGCCTGTGGGAGGCAGCTGGCCGAAGTCCGGAGCCGAGAGTATCTCATCAAACGTTTCGAGCCAGAATCTGCCGGAAAGACAGATGTTCAGAAAGCCCTTGACCACATTGTATGACTCTATCTCGGGGTTGTGAGCCGTCAGATAATCCCCTATTGCGGAGGCCGTCGCGTCCGGCGAAAGATGCGAGACCCTTGCAAGCGGAAACACGAGCAGGGTGTAGTCTCCCGCAAACTCCTTTCTGGTGATCTGCACCTGCAGTGAAGACTCCTCCACCCCTGCATTCCACAATGATTCCACTGCCTGTGCAGCCTTGGCTGCGATAAATTTTTCCGGCGTCATTTTTATCCAAGATAACTTTTGAGCAATTTGCTGCGGGAATTGTTCTTGAGCTTGCGGATGGCCTTTTCCTTGATCTGGCGCACGCGCTCGCGGGTGAGGTTGAATTTCTCGCCTATCTCCTC
The DNA here is from genome assembly GCA_963640185.1 of Lachnospiraceae bacterium. GTDB lineage: Bacteria > Bacteroidota > Bacteroidia > Bacteroidales > UBA932 > Cryptobacteroides. The sequence continues at coordinate 8,475 of CAVHXU010000016.1, forward strand.
AAGAGTCATTTCCTGACAGCCTATACCGAAGAAGGACTTGATGATCTCCTTCTCCCTGAGCGCCAGCGTGTCCAGCGCCCTTTCGATCTCCTTGTTCAGAGACTCGTTGACAAGACCGCGGTCGGCATTGGGCGAGTCCGGATTGATGAGCACATCCAGAAGGCTGTTGTCCTCACCCTCCACAAAAGGAGCGTCGATGGAGGTGTGACGGCCCGCGACTCTCATCGTGTCGGAGATTTTCTCGCGCGGCACATCTATGATCTCGGCGAGCTCCTCGGTCGATGGGGAGCGCTCGTTTTCCTGCTCGAACTTCTGGAGCGCCTTGTTTATCTTGTTCAATGAACCCACCTGATTCAGAGGCAGGCGGACGATTCTGGACTGTTCCGCCAGAGCCTGCAGGATGGACTGGCGTATCCACCAGACCGCGTAGGAAATGAACTTGAATCCTCGCGTTTCATCGAATTTCTCAGCCGCCTTGATAAGGCCCAGATTGCCCTCATTGATGAGGTCGGGAAGGCTGAGGCCCTGATTCTGATACTGTTTCGCAACAGACACCACGAACCTGAGGTTAGCTTTGGTCAGTTTCTCAAGAGCCGCCTGATCGCCTTTCCTGATGCGCTGGGCGAGCTCGACCTCCTCCTCCACCGTGATCAGCTCCTCTTTGCCTATCTCCTGAAGGTACTTGTCGAGGGAAGCCGACTCACGGTTGGTGATGGACTTTGTAATTTTAAGTTGACGCATATACGTTGTCGAAAATATGGTTGCCTATCTGAAGGTGACCGGCAAGGTAATCTCCTTGGAGTCGCGGAGGACGACGACAGAGGTCACGTCTCCGGGATGATAACTGTTGACCGCTTCCTGAAGCGAAGAAGAACCGGAAATCCGGACGGAACCGATGCCCACCAGCACATCTCCGGCCTTCACACCGGCCTCTTCGGCAGCGCTGCCTTTCACTACTTCAGTTATATATACGCCGTTTACCGATGAAAGTTTCAATTCTTTTGCAATTTTGTCGTCAATCTGCACCATAGCCACTCCGAGCGTCACTCTGTGCACTGAACCATAGTTCATCAGGTCCTCGGTGATTCTCTTGACTATGTTGGAAGGGACGGCAAACGAATAGCCTGCATAAGAGCCTGTCTGAGAGATGATTGCCGTATTCACTCCGACCAACTCGCCAGACTTGTTGACCAGTGCGCCGCCGGAGTTGCCGGGATTGACGGCCGCATCGGTCTGAATGAATGACTCTATCTTGAACTCGCCACTGTAATTGGGCATAGAACGGCCTTTCGCGCTGACGATGCCCGCGGTGATGGTGGAGCGCAGATCGTAGGGACTGCCGATGGCAAGCACCCATTCGCCGAGCCTCAGCTTGTCCGAGTCTCCGACGGGCACTACCGGCAGGCCGGTCGCGTCAATCTTGATGAGGGCGACATCGGTGGCGGGGTCCGTCCCGACGAGGGTGGCCGTGTATGTCTGGTTGTTGTTGAGCGTCACCTCGATGCTGTTGGCTCCGGCTATGACGTGGTTGTTGGTGACGATGTAGCCGTCCTCGCGGATGATGACTCCCGAGCCGCTGCCCTGGACTTCGCGTGAATGGGGAACTCCCTCATAGCCGAAGAAGAACTCGAAAAGAGGTCCGGCGGAGGAACGCACACGCTGGGTGGCCTTGACTTTTACATATACGACGGCATCGACGCAGGACTCCGCAGCGTATGTGAAGTCGGGATAATTGTCGGTTGACAGATTGACAGTCCTGTACTGGGAGCCGGACTGCGAGGTGACAGCTGTGGCAGTCGGGACGGCGGATGGGATCATAGCCTTGGTTACGGCAAACGAAGTACCCGCGCCGACGACAGCGGCCACGATGGCGTAAATTATTCCTTTTTTCATATATTGTATTGATTTATCGTTTATTGCGACGACGGCAGATTTCCACTTCCACGGTCACGGAAATCCCCGGGCCGCTACAAATTTCCAAATTATATGCCAAGAATAAAAGATTCTTGCTATATTTGCCTAATGGCAGAGTCTGCGCCGGGCGCGCTCAAACGGCTGCCGCACAACGGGTATAAACACTTGAATATAAAAAATATGAAATTCATCGTTTCGAGTTCAGACCTTCTGAAAGGTGTTCTGGATGTTTCCAAGGCTATTCCGGCCAAGCCGGTTCTTCAGATTCTTGAGGATTTTCTGTTTGAGCTGGAGGGCGGCACGCTCAAAATCACGGCATCGGACACAGAGCTGACCCTGAGGACGGAAATCGAAGTCGAAAACGGGATTGAGGACGGCCGTATGACGGTGACGGCGAAGCACATCATCGACCTGCTGAAAGAGCTCCCGGACCAGCCGATCACCATCACTCAGGTAAGCGACTGCACGTTCAAGTGCGAATGGTCCGGCGGAGAATCCACATTGCCGTACAGATCGGCTGACGACTATCCGGAGATCAAAGGCACCGGTGAACTGGTGTCCACCATCAACTTCCCGGCCGCCACGCTCGTGGAAGCCATCTCAAGCACAATCTACGCCACCGCCGACGACGAGATCCGTCCGGCGATGAACGGCATATTCTTCGACATCGACACGGAATCCACGACCCTCGTGGCATCTGACGCGCACAAGCTCATCTGCTACACCGCTGACAATGTCAAGGCTGAGGAAAAAGCCTCGTTCATCCTTCACAAGAAGCCGGCCGGCATCCTCAAGACCATCATCGGCAAGGATGTGGAAAACGTGGAGATCACTTTCGACAACAACAATGCGGTGTTCCGCTTCGACAAGACGGAGGTCATCTGCAGGCTCATCGTGGGGAAATATCCGAAATATCGCAGCGTGATACCTCAGAACAACTTCAATGTCCTGAAAATCGACCGTTTCCGCTTTCTGAACACGATCAGGCGCATCTCCGTGTGCGCCAACAGGGCTTCCAACCACGTCAAGTTCGACCTGAAACCGGGCTCCATCGAGATTTCCGCACAGGATCTCGGATTCTCTCTCTCCGCCCGCGAGACGATTCCGTGCGACTACGAGGGCGAGGAGCTGACTGTCGGATTCAAGTCGCCGTTTATGATAGAGATTCTGTCCAACTTCACGGGCGAAGAGGTGATTATGAAGTTTTTGGACAACAAGATGGCGGCTCTCATTATGCCCGCTGATCAGGAAAAGGAGAAAATCTGCGGCATCATAATGCCTATTATGATCGCTTAAATCCCTGACTCACAATGAAATTAAATCTTGATAAGCCCGTTGTTTTCTTCGATATAGAAAGCACCGGGCTTGACATTGCCAAGAACTCCATCATAGAGTTGTGCTTCGTGAAGCTGTTCCCCGACGGGCAGCAGAACATCAAGACCTGGAGGATCTGTCCCTGGGACTATGAGGCGGGCAGACAGCGCCCCGTTGAGCCGAGCGCGCGGAAAGTGCACGGCATCAGCGACGAGGAGCTGGAAAATGAGCCGAAGTTCTACGAGATCGCGGACGAGGTGATCGGCTGGATCAGGGATGCGGAGCTCGGAGGCTACAATTCCCAGAAGTTCGACCTGCCCATGCTTGCCGAAGAGGTGGAGCGCGCCGGCAGGTGGAATGGAAAGGACTACGGAGTGGATTTCCACGAGAAGAAGATGATCGACGCCCAGCTGATATTTTTCGAATATGAGCCGAGGAACCTGAAGGCGGCGCACAGATTCTACTGCGGGAATGACTTCGAGAACGCCCACGCCGCCGAAAGCGATGTGCTCGCCACCGTCGAAGTGCTGGAGGCTCAGCTGGACAAATACAGGGAAGGCAATGCGGAAAACGGCACGGCACCGCTGAAGAACGACATAGAGCATCTCGCGTCATTCGCCTCCAAGAAGAACAAATATGTCGATTTCGCCGGCAGGCTCATACGCAACGACAGGGGTGAAATCGAGGTGAATTTCGGCAAGCACAAGGGAAAGCCGGCACGCGAGGTCTATGCCTGTGAGCCGAGCTATTTCGACTGGATTGAGAAAAGCGACTTTATGCTGGACACCAAAAAGCAGTTCAGACTGTTGAGGGAGCAGTTCGAAGCCGAGAAAAAGGCGGAGGAAAAGCGGAGGAACCAGCCCCTGAGCGGCGAACAGCTCGACCTGTTCGGAGGCCAGCTGGAAGCCCTTTCCACCAGAGGGAAAAAATGGTGAGATGAACATCGCGGTAAGGAAATGCGGAAAGCCGTTCTGCAGCTGCCGGCCCGACACGAGCTGGGAGCGCGAGAACAAGGACATCTGGCTTCCCGACTTTGTGGAAAAGCTGTACTTCTCCCCCGTGTTGTTTGCCCGGATCTCCAAAGCCGGCAAATGCATAGGCGACAAGTTCGTCTCCCGCTACTATGACGGGCTGAATTTCGGAGTGCTGCTATATGCGGAATGCCGCTGCGGGACTTCAGGAGATGAGGCGGCGCCAGGCCTCGCCCCGGCTTCGAGACAGATTCTGGAATGTCTGGATCACAGTACCTTGCTCCCCCACCCTCTCTACAATCCTATGGTGGCGGACTGTGAAGACAATGAGTTCATTCTGAGTCTCGGCGGGGAGACCGTTTTCCGCCGGAGATGCGGAGAGCCCCTGCGACAAAGGCTGGAGGATGCGATCCGTGAAGTGTCGCAATGCGTATCCCTGCGGATCGGCGACTTCGTGGCCGTTGAGCTCCGTGATCCGGCTCTGCTGCCGGACAAGGCGGCCGGATGCCGTCTCAGCGCCACTTTCTGCGATAACGAGACCCTGAATCACCTCATAAGATAGAGGCGATTGCCGCGGTGCGCTGAAACAGGCCGCTACCGGGCGGCGCACTGACCGGCCAGCCTCCCGGTGCAGAAAGCCAGCTGCAGATTGTAGCCTCCCGTGTCCCCATCCAGATCGAGCACCTCCCCGGCAAAGTACAGCCCCGACACAGTCCTGGACTCCAGAGTCTTGGGCACGATTTCATCGGTGCTGACACCGCCGGAAGTCACCACACAGCGTTCATAACCCACAAAACCGACAATCTTCAGAGTCCAGTTCTTGAGCCTTGAGGCAAGCGCGGAAACATCCGGAGACGACCAGGTGGAACAGAATGCCGTTATCATCTCGCGGGGCATCAGTTTCATAAGCAATATCTTCAGACGGTCACTGTAGGGCTTGGGCCGTCTGCGTCCGTTGGTCCAGCAGAAGCTGCGATTGTCGTTGTTGATTGATTTCCAGAGTTTCTCCACCTCGCGCTCCAATGCGTCAAGACCGACTGCCGGTTTCATATCTATGCTCAGAGAGACTTTGTCTCCAGCGTTCAGAGCCTTGACCGCCCGGCGGCTGAGACGGAATCCGAGCGGGCCCTCAATGCCCCCGTCGGTGAAATCCACATCCCCGAAATCAGAATCCACGACATTGCCGCCTACAATCAGAGACACCTGTACGTTCTTGAGCTGCAAGCCATTGAGAGACCGTCCACAGGCGCTCATAGGGACGGAACGGTCTATGTGCAGCGGAGCTGACACTGTTTTGTAGCCCTCAGGCACCAGAGCGGTAAGCGACGGCAGACAAGGAGAAATCTTGAGCCCAAATGCTTCAGCCCACTTATAGCCGTCGCCTGTGGAACCGGTGGAGGGATAGGACAGGCCGCCCGTCGCCACAATCAGTTTCCGGCATCCTATCTCCAGAATCTGCCCCGGATCTTCCGCGTCCGAAGCCGATGCGGTACGCAGGACAAAGCCGCCGCCGACCCTGTCGATGGAGAGTACCGCCCTGCCCGTCATCACCTTGGCACCGGAGGACTCGGCCGCCTTCAGAAGCGTATCCACCACATCCACGGCCCGGTATGAAGCCGGGAAAACGCGGTCGCCCCTCTCCACGACGGAATCAAGGCCCCATCGGCGGAAAAACTCCACGACCGCAGAGGGTGTGAAATTGTAGAATGCCGGCTTGAGGACATTCGGTTTGGGATGTATGTGGGTGGAGAACTCGTTCCAATCTTTCATATTGGTGAAATTGCAGCGCCCCTTGCCGGTAATCATCATCTTGCGTGCTACGCGGGGCATTTTCTCCACCACAATCACCGCTTTGCCGCTTTCCGAGGCGGCGGCCGCAGCCATCAGACCGGCAGCTCCGCCTCCCGCAACAACAATATCTGTATCAATCTTAGCCATATTTCCAAAATATTACTATATTTGCAGTCCTTTTCACAAGAAAAGAGTCGGTAAGCCAGTTTAGCTTAGTCGGTAGAGCATCGCATTCGTAACGCGAAGGTCGTGGGTTCGATTCCCATAGCTGGCTCTGAAAAGAGGGTGGTCCAAAAGTGATTTTGGCCAGCCTCTTTCCATTTGTCCCCCCAGTCTCTATCGTGACAGCCCCTATGGAGTGCAAGGAGCACAAAGGCATCAAACCGCAGCAGCCGCGGAGCGTAGCGACAAGCTGGCAAATGCCAGCCGCCCAACGGGCGTAACCATTCTCCCCTGACAGGGGCCGGGGGTTGAAGCCAGTCACAGGTGCTGGGCATCACCCAATCCTCGCAGAGGATTTGAGGCTCTGCCGTGCAACGCGGCAATCCGCTCTCCAACTTCCCGCAGGGTGGCGAGGCGTTTGGAGTGATGGAGTGCAAGGCGCACAAAGGCATCAAACCGCAGCAGCCTGGCGGCTGTGAGGATTTGAGGCTCTGCCGTGCAACGCGGCAATCCGCTCTCCAAACGCCTCGCCATAAAAAAAGGGTAAGCTTAATACATCGCACCGCTACAACCTCCTGTCCTTGCTGCCTTCCGGCCCTGGGGAAATTCAAAGGGAGCTGGTCGTGTATGACTTACCCGTCACAAAGGTACACTTTTTCCGCCAAACGGCAAAAAAGTCTCCTACTTTTTGTCCAGACTGTCAAAAATGAACGGCAGCACCGACTCTACATTCTCAAACTTCCAGATGCGCTCACCGCCCACGAGGATGACAGAGATGTCGTGCCCTCCTTTGGACTGGTACTCCGCCATCACCTGACGGCAGTCACCGCAAGGCGTCGCCGGGGTGGGACAAAGAACGCCGTTCTGCGAAGCCGCTATGGCAATCGACTCCATAGACTCGTGCGGAAGCTGGGCACTCGCGTAGAACATTGTCGTTCTCTCCGCACAAAGTCCGGACGGATAGGCCGCATTCTCCTGATTCGCACCTGTAAAAATCCGACCTCCGGACATCCTCACCGCAGCACCGACATTGAAGTGGGAATACGGTGCATAAGACCCGCCGATAGCCTCTATTGCAGCCTCGGCAAGAGCCCGGTCCTCCGGAGACAGCTCGCTGATGGAAGCGAATTCGGAATACTCTATTGTCAGTTCTTTCTTTGTCATAAAAATTATGTAAATTTGCCGAAGCGGGACACAAATATAGGTTTTTCTTTTGAATAAGTCGTTTATAGCCAAATATTTTTTAAGATGAAGGTGTGCGTCGGACTGTCCGGAGGAGTGGATTCGAGTGTAGCGGCACTGCTTCTGAAGCAGCAGGGATATGATGTCTTCGGACTGTTTATGCAGAACTGGCACGATGCTTCCACTACACTGCACGGAGAATGCGAGTGGGAAGAGGACCGCTTTGTGGCGGAGATGGTCGCGCGGAAAATAGGCATTCCCTTCTACTTCATCGATCTGAGCGAAGAATACCGCAGGAAGGTGGTGGACTATATGTTCGACGAATATTCCAAGGGACGCACGCCCAATCCGGACGTACTCTGCAACCGCGAAATCAAGTTTGCGGCGTTCAGGGAAACGGCGATGAAACTCGGAGCGGATATGGTCGCGACGGGCCACTACTGCCGCAAGGACAGCATCAGGAACGCCGACGGCAGCCTCAGCTACCGCATTTTCGAAGGACTGGACCAGAACAAGGATCAGAGCTATTTCCTCTGCCAGCTGACCCAGGAACAGCTCGCCTCGGCTATGTTTCCCATCGGGGGCCTGACCAAGCCGGAGGTGCGCCGTATTGCCGCAGATGCCGATCTCCCCTCAGCCACCAGAAAGGACTCCCAGGGGATATGCTTTGTGGGCAAAGTGGATCTTCCCACATTTCTGAAACAGAAGTTGAGTCCCAAAGAGGGAGACGTGGTGGAAGTCTATGATGAGTATTATGCTCAGAATGAGCAATATCAGAGAACTTCCGCATTGCTGGACTCTCTGCTCTCCGGCGACAGCCCCGGCAAGGCCCGCCTCGTCACCGGCTACACTGGAGACAGTCCGGTGCCCAAGGATTCCCTCCGGGCGATTGCGGACAAGCCGCTGAGTGCCTGCCCGTGGAATTTGGAGAAAGTCAGGGCTCTCGGCGAGGAGGCTCTCACACTGCTCAGCACTCCCCTGCACTACGGGGATCTGGTTTTCGAGACCGAGACCTATCGCAGCGGCAGGAAACACACGAGGAAGACCCGATACAGGAACAATCCCTTCGGCAGAATCATCGGACGGCACGACGGGGCGCAGTTCTACACCATAGGCCAGAGGAAAGGGCTCGACATAGGCGGTCACAAAGAACCGGTTTTCGTCATCGACACGGACATTGAGAGCAACAGAGTATATGTCGGAGAAGGGCATCGGCACCCCGGCCTGTCAAGATCCTGCCTTAAAATCCTGCCCGAAGCCATCCACTGGATCCGTGAAGATCTGACTATGAACATCGGTGAGACGAGACGCTACTATCTCCGCATACGCTACCGCCAGCCGCTTCAGAACGCCACGGTGCTGATGCGGGAAAGCGGAATGTTCATTCTGTTCGACGAGCCGCAGAGAGGGATCACCCCGGGACAGTTCGCTGTCTGGTACTCCGGGGAGGGCGAGATGCTCGGAAGCGGAGTCATCTCTGATGACAGGGATGTTCAGGAGGAACAGGACACCGGACCGACAGCCGGGACAGATTGGGGCCCCAATCGGTTGAAGACAAAATAGGTTGACGACCAAATCCATTGACAATATGACACAAAGACAACTCACGGCGGCTGCGGCCGCGCTGACCCTCGCGGCATCCTGCGGGAATGTGACGGAACCAGCTATTCCACGGGATGAGAAAATCGAAAAAAGAGTGGAAAAGACTCTGGCGCGAATGACTCTGGACGAAAAAATCGGGCAGATGACCCAGATCACACTGGATGCACTCTCAGAAGCCGCAGACAACGAGTACGGCTTCATCCTGCCGGAAGAAAAGCTGGACTATTTCATCGGCCGATACAAAGTGGGGGCATTCCTCAATCTTCCGCGAGGCCACGCAGAAACCGCGGCAGTGTTCAACAAAGTGGTCAAGACCCTAAATGACAAGTCATTGGAAGTGATGGGAATCCCCGTTCTATACGGACTCGATCAGATTCACGGCACGACATATCTCAGCGACGGCACTCTGTTCCCTCAACCGATCGCCGTGGCCGCCTCCTTCAACCGGGAGATAGCCCGCAGAATCGGTGAAATCACGGCATACGAGACCAGGGCGGCAAACGTTCCCTGGTCATTCAACCCGACACTCGACTCCGGCCGCGACCCGCGATGGTCCCGTATGTGGGAGAACTACGGTGAGGACTGGTATGTGAACGCCGAGATGGGCAGGGCCACCATCCTCGGAGAGCAGGGCGAAGACCCCAACCACATTGACAGCGAACACATTGCAGTGTCCGTAAAGCACTATCTGGGATATGGCGCTCCATTCTCGGGCAAGGACAGGACACCGGCCTACATTTCTCCGCTCGACCTGCGCGAGAAGTATTTTGCGCCCTACCTTGCGGCAGTCCGTGCAGGTGCACTCACCTTTATGGTGAACTCCGGCTCAATCAACGGCACTCCGGTCCACTGCAACCCTATTCTGCTCACACAATGGCTCAAAGAGGAAACGTGCTGGGACGGAATGGTGGTCACCGACTGGTCCGACATCAACAATCTGTATGTCCGCGAGAAAGTGGCGGCGGATCTCAAGGAAGCCGTCAAGCTGGCCATCAATGCCGGCATCGATATGTCTATGGTGCCATACAGCTGCGATTTCTGCGATGCTCTCAAGGAACTGGTCGAAGAGGGGGAGGTGCCTATGTCGCGCATCGACGATGCCGTGCGCAGAATCCTGAGACTGAAATACCGCCTCGGCTTGTTCGACACTCCGGACACATTTGCCGAAAACTATCCGGAACACGGCTGTGAGGAGTTCTCGCAAGTGTCTCTGAATGCTGCGGAGGAAAGCATCGTGCTGCTCAAGAACTCGGGCATTCTTCCTCTTGCAAAGGGCACGAAGATTCTCGTCACCGGACCTAACGCCAATGAAATGCGCTGCCTCGACGGAGGATGGAGCTACACCTGGCAGGGCAATCAGGCAAACCGGTTCGCCGAGAAGTACAATACCATCTATGAAGCCCTGTGCGAGAAGTTCGGCAGCGACAAGGTTATTCTGCAAGAAGGAGTCACCTACAGGAACGAGGGGAAGTATTTCGAGGAGAACGCCGATTTCGCGGATATTCAGAAAGCCGTGAAGGCCGCCAAAGGAGTGGATGTCGTCATTGCCTGCATAGGCGAGAACAGCTACTGCGAGACTCCCGGCAATCTCACCGACCTCAACATTTCCCGGAATCAGCAGAATCTGGTCAAGGCTCTTGCATTCACGGGAAAGCCTGTCATTCTGGTGCTCAACGAGGGACGCCCGCGTCTGATTCCCCGTCTTGAGCCGCTCGCCGATGCCGTGGTGGATGTGATGCTGCCGGGCAACCGTGGCGGAGACGCGCTGGCGAACCTGCTCTCCGGAGAGGTGAATTTCAGCGGGAAACTGCCGTTCACCTATCCGAAAGAGATAAATTCGCTCATCAACTACGACTACAAGGTGAGCGAGGAAGTTGACAAGATGGAGGGAGCCTACGACTACAATGCCGTGGTGTCCGTCCAGTGGGCATTCGGATATGGCCTGAGCTACACGACATACGGATACGGCAATCTGACAGTGGACAAGCCTGATTTCACCTGCGATGACGAGCTCAACATCAGCGTTGATGTCACTAATACAGGAGATGTGGCGGGAAAAGAGTCCGTCCTGCTCTTCAGCAGTGACCTGGTGGCGTCGGTTGTTCCGGACAACCGCCGTCTGCGCGATTTCACAAAAATAGAGCTGCAGCCGGGAGAGACCAAGACCGTGACATTCAGTCTGCCCGCCAAGAATCTGGCATTTGTGGGCTTCGACGGCCGCTGGACACTGGAGGAGGGAGATTTCCGGATTCAGATCGGTACGGAAGTGGCCGACATCCATTGCTCTGCCACCAAAGTCTGGGACACGCCCAACATTCAGTGACGGGCGGGAATGACCGGTCCCATCCTGAGTCCATTTTTTGGTCAGCCGCGCTCCGTAATCCAAAACAGATTTGTAAATTTGCGCGCGATTTGAGGGGAGGGCCGGCTCCGGAAGGCCGGCAAGCCTGACTTGAAAAGCCCGGTGCTCGGAAGGAAAGGTCCGGACTTGAGGACAGGGCCTCGGAAATGGAAAAGAGATAACAATATAAATAATTGATTATGAGAAAGAAAATTGTAGCAGGCAACTGGAAGATGAACACCACGGTGCCTGAGGGCGTGGAACTCGCCAGGGCTGTCGTAGCAAAATCAAAAGAGGTTCCGGCAGAGGTGGGACTCATCATCGCTCCGCCATTTGTACATCTGTCACCGGTGGCCGAAGTCGTAAAAGGCTCCAAGGTGGGCCTTTCCGCACAGAACTGCGCAGACAAGGAGAAAGGCGCATACACCGGCGAGGTGGCTGTGAATATGCTTGCTTCAGTAGGTTGCGGGTACACCATCCTCGGTCACTCGGAGCGCCGCCAATACTACGGCGAGACTGACGCCAAACTTGTTGACAAGATCCATCTCGCACTTGCCGCAGGCCTTTCACCCATCTTCTGCATCGGGGAGAATCTTGAGCAGCGTGAGGCGGGCAAGCATTTCGATGTTGTCACCGAACAGGTCAAGAATGTTCTCTACACCCTTTCAGCAGAAGAGATGGCGAAAGTGATCGTGGCCTACGAGCCTGTATGGGCTATCGGCACGGGCAAGACAGCTACGGCTGAGCAGGCCGAGGAGATCCACGCCTGTGTACGCAAGGTGCTCGCGGAGAAATTCGGCGCACTCGCAGAGGAGATTACCATTCTCTACGGCGGCAGCTGCAAGCCGTCCAATGCCAAGGAACTTTTCGCACAGCCCGACATCGACGGCGGCCTCATCGGAGGCGCGGCGCTGAAGGCGGATGATTTCATTGCCATAGCAATGTCATTCTGACGAAAAGGATGCCCAGAAAGCGGCTTTGGCAAGCCTTGAGAAGTGCGGTGTGGCTACGGTGATTCGGGCCACGCCGCTTTTTTTCTTCCCATTTTGTCCCTCCACAGTCACTGCCGTGACAGTCCCTCAGCGGCACAGTGGGCTGTATTCTCCATACCCCTTAGTCGCTTCGCTCCAAAACTCTGAGTTTTGGACAGTCCTCACGGTTCAGAAGAGGAGCAGGCCGATGATCCCGGCGGAGATGATGATGGTTATCGGCCCGAGAGTTTTTGTCCTGCTCAGCACCAGCGCGGAAGCGAACATAGCCCAGGCCGTCAGATCGGGGAAATTATCCTTGATTATGGACATAGGATGCGTGTGCAGGGTCAGCACCAATGCAGCTGCTGCGATAAGGCCGGCAACCACAGGACGCAGACCGGTCATAGCGTACGAATATGCCGGGCTGGAGTGGTATTTATTGAAAATCCTGATAACCACCAGAAATATCAGAAACGACGGCAGCACCACCGCAAAGGTGGCAAGGAACGACCCCAATATTGAGAGTACGATGCCGTAACCGGCTGAATGGATGACCTCATACCCCACGTAGGTCGCACAGTTTATGGCCACCGGACCCGGGGTACTCTGCGAGATGCCGATGATGTCCGTGAAAGCGCCCTCAGTCAGCCAGCCGTGCAGCATAACCACCTGGCTCTGAATGAGAGACACCATTGCTCCCCCGCCGCCGAAATTCAACAGACCTATGAGGAAGAATGTGTAGAAAAGTTCCCAAAACAGCATCATATCATTTTCTCCTCCCCTTTAGCACAGCGATGCTGACGGCTGCGGCTATGACCGTGAGAATAATCCATACGGGCGAAACATTGAGGAAAGCCACCAGCAGGACGGTCCCGACGGCCAGCGCCGCTGTCCACCAGTTCCATCTGATTCCCCGGGCCATATCCAGAGCCGCAGAGAGTATCAGAGCCACGGCGACAGGCCGCACTCCCTGAAAGAAACGGCGGACATAGACATTGTCCTTGAAGTTGGTGAAAACCATCGCGATGGCGAGAATTATCAGAAATGACGGCAGAGCCGCACCGAATGCCGCCACCACACTGCCCTTGACTCCTCTGATACGGTAACCCGCATAATATGCGATATTTATGGCCAGAATCCCGGGAGCGCTCTGTGCCAGCACCGTGACATCCTTATAGTCCTCCTCGCTTATCCAGCCTCTTCTGGTGACCTCATCTCCGATAAGGGGCAGCATAACATACCCTCCGCCGATGGTGAAGGCCCCTATTTTCGAGAAAACTCCGAAAATACTCCAAAGCGACACTCTGTTGTCCATAGCGGCCGCAAATTTAGGAATTTTTCAGCGGATGTTGACATATAAAAACTAACAGCCTGATGTAAAATCATTTCAGGCAGATTCGCTGGCGGTTGGGACGGAGAGAGAAGGCGGCGGTGCCCAACGGGGTGACGGCCTCGTCGAAGAGGCTGAGGCAAGATTTTAGGCGTTCGTCACTGTTCCTGAAATCAAACCGTCTTCCAGCCGTCCACGCAGCGGGTTTTTGATGAGAAGTTGATGCCGAGTT
>CAVHXU010000017.1:0-30558 GCA_963640185.1 Lachnospiraceae bacterium
TGCGGAGAGTGAGGGATTCGAACCCCCGGAGGCTTTCACCTCAACAGTTTTCAAGACTGCCGCCTTAAACCACTCGGCCAACTCTCCGAACCTTTGGAAAAGGATTGCAAAGGTAGTCAAAAAGACACACTATGCAAACTTTTTTTGAAAAACTTTGGCTACAGAAGCGAGTGGATGCACAGGCCGCTGCGCAGCTTCGGCTCGAACCAAGTGGTCTTCGGAGGCATTATGTTGCCGCTGTCGGCTATGTCTATGAGCTGCTTCATAGAGACCGGATAGAGAGCGAACGCCACGGCCATTTCACCGCTGTCCACCCTGCGCGCCAGCTCTCCGAGACCCCGTATTCCTCCTATGAAGTCAATCCGCTTGTCCGTGCGCAAATCCTTGATGCCCAATATCCTGTCCAGAACCAGCGACGACAGCACCGTAACGTCCAGCACCCCTATCGGGTCGGCGTCGTCATATCTGCCCTCGCGGGCCGTCAGCGAGTACCATTTCCCGTCCAGATACATAGAGAACTCGTGCAGCGCTGCCGGCCGGCAGGAGATTGTCCCGGCGGCTCTCTCCGCCTCGCTGCCGAGAGTCCTGATCTCGAAATCCCTCTGCAGCAGCTCCAGGAACTCGTCCCGGGTATGACCGTTGAGATCCTTGACCACACGGTTGTAGTCGATGATCTTCAGCTGGCTTGACGGGAAAGCCACAGCCATGAAGAAATTGTATTCCTCGTCGCCGGTATGTGCCGGATTGCTGTCCCGCTTCTCGGCTCCCACTCTCGCGGCCGCCGCCGTGCGGTGGTGACCGTCAGCCACATAGAAAGCGGGAATCCTGTCGAAGGCCTCGGTGACGGCCTCTATGTCTTTCTCATCGTCGATGACCCAGAACCTGTGGCCGAAGCCGTCCTCCGCGACAAAGTCATATTCCGGCTCGCCGGCTATGTAACGGCTTACTATGGAGTCGATGGTCTCATCGTCCGGATAGGCGAAGAACACAGGCTCTATGTTGGCGTTCTGTATGCGGACGTGCACCATCCTGTCATCTTCCTTGTCCTTGCGTGTGAGCTCGTGCCTCTTGATGAAGCCGTTGCCGTAGTCGTCCGTGTGCGCGCAGAGCACAAGCCCGTACTGGGTTCTCCCGTCCATAGTCTGCGCATAGATGTAGTAGTGCTCCCTGTCGTCCTGCACCAGCCATCCGCGTTCCCGCCATTTCCCGAAATTCTCCACGGCCTTGGAATAGACCGGCTCCGAATGTTCGTCAACGGCGGTCCCGAAGTCGATTTCCGGTTTGGTGATATGCAGCAGGGATTTTTCTCCGGCCTCTTTTCTGGCCTCATCGGAGTTCAGGACATCGTAGGGCCGTGCGGCCACTTCCCCGACAAGCTCGCGGGGAGGGCGTATGGCAGCAAAAGGTTTGACTCTTACCATAATGCGTGTTATTAGCGTGTTAGTGTGTGGTGTCTATGCCTGCTCCGGAGGGGGCTATTTCTGCCTCAGGAAAATCTGCACCGGGCAGCCCTCGAAGTCAAAGTGTTCCCTCAGCTTGTTCTCAAGGAAGCGCTTGTACGGATCCCGGATGTACTGCGGCAGGTTGCAGAAGAACGCGAATGCCGGACTCCTTGTGGGAAGCTGGGTGATGTATTTGATTTTGATGTATTTGCCTTTCCACGCAGGGGGCGGATAATTCTCGATCTCCTGGAGCATCACCTCGTTGAGCCTGGAGGTCGGGATCTTCTTGGAATAGTTCACATACACTTTCTCGGCCGCGTCCAGCACGTTCATAATCCTCTGCCTGTTGATGACGGAGGTGAAGACTATGGGCACGTCATCGTTGGGCGCCAGCTTGGACTTGATGGCCTCGGTGTATCTCTTGAGCGTGTTGCTGTCCTTCTCGACGGTGTCCCATTTGTTCACCACGATGACGCAGGCCTTGCGGTTGCGCTGGATAAGTCCGAAGATGTTCATATCCTGAGCCTCCAGCCCGTTCTGCGCATCTATCATAAGTATGCAGACGTCGGAGTGTTCGATCGAACGCACGGCTCTCATCACCGAGTAGAACTCCAGATCCTCCGTCACTCTGGACTTGCGCCGCATACCGGCCGTGTCAACCAGCATAAATTTGTGGCCGAACTTGTCGTAGAGAGTGGAAATCGAATCCCTTGTCGTGCCGGCAACCGGAGTCACGATGTTTCTGTCCGTACCGAGGAGGGCGTTGGTCATTGAGGATTTGCCGACATTCGGTTTGCCGACAATGGTGAAATGCGGGAGCTCCGGATGTCCGTCGGATGCCGCATCGCTCTGCGACGGAAGATGCTTCACGAGCTCGTCCAGCAGTTCGCCCGTACCGCCGCCGTTCGCGGCGGAGATGCTCCAGACTTCCCCCAGTCCCAAAGAATAGAACTGGAACGAGTCATAAATCTTATCCCCGGAGTCTATCTTGTTGACAGCCAGAATGACAGGCTTTCCGCAGCGGCGAAGCATATCCGCGATGTCGCTGTCATAGTCAGTGATGCCCGCTGCCGCTTCCGTCATAAACAGCACGACGTCGGCCTCCTCGATGGCCAGAACCACCTGCTTGCGGATCTCCTCTTCGAAGATGTCGTCGGAATTGGAGGTGTATCCTCCCGTGTCGATGACTGAGAACTCGGTCCCGCACCACTCTGACTTGCCGTAATGACGGTCTCTTGTCACGCCCGCAGTCTCATCGACTATGGCCTGGCGCATACCGACCAATCTGTTGAAAAGTGTGGACTTCCCGACATTCGGGCGACCTACGATAGCTACAATACCTGCCATAAAACCTTGTTTTATTGTGCCGCCTCACGCGGATTGTTTTTCAGGAAATCGCAACCGCTGCATCCGGCACAGTCGTTTTCGGTGCAGGACGGGGCGGAGTCCTTCTTCCCCATTCGTATCCTCTCCTCTTCGTTGACGCAGCGTATGCCGCGCTTTCTCATTTCCTTGTTGCGGGATATCTCGGTCTGGGGAAATTCACCGTTCTTGCGGAAGATTATGTTGAAGCACAGGCCTATTACGCACAGGCCCACCAGAACAACCGCAGCTATGAATATTTTCAGAAATCCCGTCATATCTTCAAGTCAATGATGTCGGCCGGGAGTCCTCTGCAGCCGTGGCGCGGACTACGGGCCGACATTGTGCCGATATCAGTAAATCAGCTCTGAACTGATTGATTGATAATTATATACTTTGTTGATAACATTGGCGAAGATCCTGGCCATCGAGCAGACCTTGATCTTGCTTTTGTCGTTTGCCGGATTGTCGCTCAGAGGAATGGTGTCGGAGACGATGACTTCCTCCAGGGCGGACTCGGCGATTCTCCTATAAGCGTCGCCGGAGAACACCGGATGAGTGGCGCAGGCGCGGACGCTGGCGGCCCCCATTTCCTTGAGCGTGTTGGCGGCCTTGGTGAGCGTGCCGGCGGTGTCTATCATATCATCGACGATGATCACGTTCTTTCCCTCGACATCGCCGATCGCCGTAATGGTGTCCACCACATTGGCCTTGACTCTGGACTTGTGGCAGATGATCACCGGGCAGTGAAGGTGCTTGGCATAGGTGTGCGCTCTCTTCGCTCCACCCATATCCGGGGCGGCGATGGCGAGATTCTCGATGTTGAGCGACTGGATGTAGGGGATGAAGACGCTGCTTGCGTAGAGATGGTCAACCGGGAAATCGAAGAATCCCTGAATCTGGTCGGCGTGGAGGTCGCAGGTCATCACCCTGTCGCAGCCTGCGGCGTGAAGCAGATTGGCCACGAGCTTGGCTCCGATTGACACTCTCGGGCGGTCCTTCCTGTCCTGTCTCGCCCAGCCGAAATAAGGCATCACCGCCACGACCTTGTGGGCTGAGGCTCTCTTGGCCGCATCGCACATAAGGAGGAGCTCCATCAAGTTGTCTGTGGGAGGGAAAGTGGACTGGACGATGAATACCGTAGCCCCCCTGACGCTTTCAAGATACGCGGGCTGGAATTCGCCGTCGCTGAATGTCAGTAAATCAGACCGTCCCATCTCAGTATTGAGATTGTCTGCCACTTCCTTCGCAAAGGACTCGGACGCGCGGCAGGCAAAGAGTTTCAGTTGGTGTTCTCTACTCATATATCAGTGAGATTTTATATGTTATGTGTTGTTTGCGATTCGTTTGCGAGCACTTCGGAGATGTAGTGAAGGAGCTCTTCCTTGCCGGAGCCCTTTTCCGACGAGGTGATGAATATGGGAGGCAGGCTCTCGAACATCTCCAGAATGCATTTTTTGTTGGCTTCCACGGCGGCGGCGAGAGAGTTCACCCCCATCTTGTCGGCTTTGGTGAACACTATGGCGAAAGGAATCCCGTTTTCTCCGAGCTCGGCGAGCAGATCCCTGTCCGCCTGTCCCATCTCATGCCTGGAGTCAAGCAGGACGAACAGCATCACCATGTCTTCGGACCGGCTGAGATAATTGCTGATTACCGAGTGTATCTTCTCCTGCTCTCTGCGCGACCCCTTCGCGAAACCGTACCCGGGAAGATCCACCAGATACCAGCTGCCGTTGATTATGAAGTGGTTGACCAGCCTTGTCTTGCCAGGGGTGGACGAGGTCATAGCCAATTTGCGGTTGCCGGCGAGCATATTGATGAGAGAGGATTTTCCCACATTGGACCTGCCGATGAAAGCGAACTCCGGCAGTCTGCGTTTGGGCTGCCCGGATATGTCCGTGCTGCTCCCGGCGAATATTGCCTCCCTGATTTTCATCACTTTACTTCGCTTGTCCCGTGTCTGAACCCTGTTTGTCATCGGCCGATGCCCCGATACGGTCGCAAAGATAGTCAAAAATCCCTATTTTGGGAAAAATCATTAAATTTGTCGGTTGCGGCGGGACAGTACGCCGCAGGGATTGCGATGGAAAAGGAATATCTGGAGTTGAATGAGCTGCTGGGGCTTTTGAGGGAGGGGATAGAGGATCTTTTCCCGGGAAAAATCTGGGTGAGGGCCGAGATCGCTTCGGTCAATGCCCGTTCCGGCGGACACTGCTATCTCGAACTCGTTCAGAACGATGGGCAGCGTACCCTTGCGAAGGCGCGTGCCACTGTCTGGGCGTCTAAATGGAGGCTGATCCGGCCTTACTTCGAATCCGTTGCGGGAACGCCCCTCCGGCCGGGGATGGAAATCCTTGTCCAGGTGCAGATGTGCTGCAGCGAGCTGTACGGGTTCTCTCTGAATGTCACGGACATCAATCCGGAGTTTTCTCTCGGCAAGAAGGAGGATCTCAGGCGCAGGACAATGCAGAGGCTGGAGGAAGAGGGGCTGATGGAGAGACAGAAAGCCCTTGTGATGCCGCCCCTCCCTTACCGCTTCGCCGTCATCACCTCCGAGACGGCCGCCGGCTACGGCGACTTCACCCGCCACCTTGCCGAAAATGTCTATGGATTCTCTTTTGACACGGAGCTCTATCCCGCACTGATGCAGGGGAGCGAGTGCCCCGCTTCCGTGGCTGCGGCAATGGAGGCCGTCCTCGCCTCCGGCAAAGCCTACGATGCCGTGCTGATACTGCGCGGAGGCGGGTCGGAGCTGGATCTGGCCTGTTTCGACGACTACACCCTCTGCCGGGCCATCGCGCTGTGTCCGCTGCCGGTGCTCACCGCGGTCGGCCACGAGAGAGACAGCCACATCTGCGATATGGTGGCTTTCCGCAGCCTGCGCACTCCGACCGCGCTTGCCGATGAACTGGTGGAGACGTTCGCGGATGCGGACGCGCAGCTCACACAGCTGTCACAACGCATAAGAATGGCGTTCATCAACCGGCTGCATCAGATGGAATCACAGATAGAGATGCTTTCGCTCCGCATTCACGCCGCCGATCCGAGGACAATCCTCTCCCGCGGTTACACTCTGGTTCTGGATGCCGGAGGCAAGCCGCGCAGATCCGCCGGAAGTTTCCGTCCCGGAGACGCGCTGTCGCTGATGTTTGCCGACGGCACCGTGGGGGCGGTGGTGCAGGATGTCGAAATGAAGCCCGCAGCCAGGGAGAAAAGTTGAGCCGCGCCGGGGGATGAGATGTCGGGGAGAAAAGACAAATGGTAGAACCACCAAAAGATACAGATATGCCTAAGAAAAAGGAAACAAAGGATTTCGACTACATCGGGGCGGTCTCGCAGCTTGAGGAGATTGCCCGGAAAGTGGAGTCGCCCGACTGCTCGCTGGCGGACATCGACGCGAACATCAGGCGGTCCGAGGCAATCATAGGGGCTTGCCGCGCCTGGCTCAGGGGCCTCAGGGAGAGAACGGAGAAAACTGAACAGCTATGAAAAAGATATATGAGACCGATCAGTGGCTTCTGCCATTCAAGGATGCCATAGAGGCCCGTCACAGTCGGATAGAGGCTCTGCGCGAGAGGTACAGCGTGGACGGCTCTCTTGCCAGAGGCATCAACAACCACTCCTACTATGGGCTGCACAAGACCGCCGACGGGAGGAAGTGGATATTCAGAGAATGGGCCCCCAACGCCACGAAGGTCTATCTGACAGGAGATTTCAACAACTGGAAACGCACCGAGGCATATTCCCTCAAGCCCACGGGCGGCGGCAACTGGGAGATTGAGGTGGATGCGATGTTTCTTCCCCACGGCAGTCTGTACAAGCTTTTCATCGAATGGCCCGGCGGCGGAGGAGAGAGACTTCCAGCCTATGTCACCAGAGCCGTGCAGGATCCCGAGACCAAGGCGTTCTGCGCGGAGGTGTGGGACCCGGAGAAGCCCTACCGGTGGAGACACCGCAGGCCCGGCAGACGGGAGCATCCGTTCATCTACGAGTGTCACATCGGGATGAGCTCCGAGGAGGAGAAGGTGTCCACATTCGAGGAGTTCCGCCGGACAGTGCTTCCTAAAGTCGCGGATCTGGGCTATGACACGCTCCAGATTATGGCGCTGCAGGAGCATCCCTACTACGGCTCTTTCGGCTATCAGGTCTCCAATTTCTTCGCGCTGAGTTCCCGCTTCGGCACGCCCGAGGAGTTCAAGCATCTGGTGGACGATGCCCACGGCAGGGGTATAGCCGTGGTGATGGACATTGTCCATTCGCATTCGGCAAGCAATGTGGATGAGGGCTTGAGCGAGTTTGACGGCAGCCGGACCCTCTACTTCTACGACGGCAGTCAGGGGCATCATCCGGCCTGGGATTCCCGCTGCTTCGACTACGGTAAGGACGAGACCAAGTATTTTCTCCTGTCCAACTGCAAATACTGGATGGAGGAATACCACATAGACGGCTTCCGCTTCGACGGCGTCACAAGCATGATTTACTGGGATCACGGCCTCGGCAGGGATTTTACCGGCTATGCGGACTATTTCGGAGACGGCGTGGACGAGAATGCGGTCGCCTATCTGGCTCTTGCCAATCTGCTCATCCACGAGATGAACCCCGACTCTTTCACCATTGCGGAGGACGTGAGCGGGATGGCCGGACTGGCGGCTCCGTTCGAGGCCGGCGGCGTGGGCTTCGATTTCCGTATGGCGATGGGCATCGCCGACAACTGGATAAAATGGATCAAGACCCTGTCGGACGAGCAGTGGAGCGTCGGGGAGATGTGGTGGCAGCTCACCAACAAGCGCGCCGACGAGAAGACCATCAGCTATGCCGAGTGCCACGACCAGGCGATGGTGGGGGACAAGACCATCATCTTCCGTCTGCTGGACGCTGAAATGTACACTTCGATGGACAAGAAATCCCGGTCCGCGACCATCGACAGGGGCATAGCCCTGCACAAGATGATACGGCTCGTGACAATGGCTACGGGCGGTGACGGCTACCTGAACTTTATGGGCAACGAATTCGGCCATCCGGAGTGGATAGACTTCCCTCGCGAAGGGAACGGATGGTCCTACAAATATGCGAGGAGGCAGTGGTCGCTCGCCGAGCCGGATTATCTGAGATATAAATATTTGCGCAATTTCGACAAGGCTATGGTCTCTATGGCGAAGTCGGAGCGCATTTTTGAGTCGAAGCCGGAACTTCTGGTGCAGGACGAGGAGAAAAAAATACTGATTTTCCGGAGAAATAATTGTATATTTGCCGCGAATTTCAATCCGGTAGCCTCGTTCGCTGACTATGGCTTTTCCGCACCGGCCGGAAAGTGGGTTGACATTCTTACCACAGATGCTCCGGAGTTCGATGGATTCGGCAGGACCGGCGGGGACGAGCATCTGACAATACCACTGAAAAATGCCAATGGGAGCGACAGATATAGCGACACTTTGTATCTTTATCTGCCGAGCCGTTGCGCTGTGGTGCTGAGGCTGGAAGACTGAGGGGCGGGAGCGGAAGACTGAGAGAAACATTTAGAATCAGGAGGATGATATGGCAATACTGACATTCAACAAATCCGAATTGGTGAATCTGGAGTATTCGCTGAAGAGGGAAATCATTGAAGCCAACAAGACAGGCGCATATTGCAATACCTCGATTGTGTGCTGCAACACGAGACGCTATCACGGTCTTCTGGCCGTGCCGATAGACGCTTTCGGCGGAGCCAAGCACATCCTGCTCTCCGGACTGGACGAAAGCATCATTTTCGACAGGAAGCGCTTCAATCTCGGCATCCGCTGCTATGGCGATGTCTATGAGCCGAGGGGACACAAGTACATCGTGGATTTCACGGCGACTCCGGTCCCTTCCATCACCTACAAGGTGGGCGAAATCATTTTGAGGAAATCTCTTCTTCTGGCATCGGATTCGGATCAGGTGATGATCAGATACGAGCTCCTGGAGACGCCCGCCGCGTGCGAGCTCCAGTTCAAGCCTTTCCTCGCATTCAGGAACATCCACGACCTGACTTTCCGCAATGACGCGGCGAGGACCGGCTACAGGGCCATAGCAGGAGGGGCTTCGTTCAATATGTATCCCGGATTTCCGGATCTGAACATACAGTTCTCCAAAGTGCCGGTGTTCAGATATGCCCCCGACTGGTATCTCGGGGTGACCTATTCCGACGAGTACCGCAGAGGCTTCGACTGCCGTGAAGACCTGTTCGTGCCGGGGTTCTTCTCAGTCAATATGAAGAAAGGGGAAAGCATCGTGGTGTCGGCTTCCGTCGATGAGGCGGTGCCGGGCGGACTCAAGCGAAAGTTCACGGCCCAGCTCAAGCGCAAGGGGCAGATTACGACCAACTCCGACATTCTCCGACACAACGCCGACCTCTTCAAAGTCTCCCGCAACGGCCACAAACAGATCGTGGCCGGATTCTCGTGGCTGCACACCGGTCTGCTGAGGGAAACGATAGTGGCTCTGCCGGGTCTGACCCTCTACGCCGACGGCAACTGCCGCGAATTTGAGGAGATTCTGGACAATCTCATCGCCGACAATCAGGTCCGTCTCTACCACAAGACCACCCAGGTGGAGTCGCCGCTCAGACTCACAGACACTCTCCAGCAGTACATACACTTCGGAGCGGATGCGGGGAAAGTGTGGAAGAAATACGGCCCTCTGCTGAAAGGCATTCTCGAAAGTTATCTGCCAGGCAGGAGGGAGGAGGTCACGGTGCATCCCAACGGGCTGCTCTGGGCTCAGAAATATCACACCGCTCTCTCCTGGATGAATGCCTACATAAACGGCGTACCCGTCACGGAGCGCGCCGGCTATCAGGTCGAAACCAACGCTTTCTGGTACAACGCGCTGTGTTTCGCTCTGGAGATGGAGAGAACTTTCAATCCGGACAACAGGGCTTTCCTGGAGAAATGGGAGGCGATGAAGACTCTTGTCGAGGAGAACTTCGAGCCCGTGTTCTGGAATGCGGACTGGGGGTATCTTGCAGATTATGTGGACAATGCAGGTCAGAATCCTGCCGTCCGCCCGAATATGATATTCGCAGTGGCTCTCGACTTCTCTCCGGTGTCCGACGAGATCAAGGCCGCAGTGATGAGCACCATTTCCAACGAGCTCATCACAAGCCGGGGGATGAGGACTCTTTCGCCGCGCAATCCGGACTACAAAGGAGTCTATGAGGGCTCGCAGATTGAGAGGGACCTCGCCTACAACCAGGGCAGCACCTGGGTGATTCCGCTGGACTACTTCATAGACACCGGATTCAAGATGGTGGGGCCGTCGTTCTGGAAGAGGGCCGAATACCTGACCGAGGGCTTCTACAAGGACATCCTGAAGCACGGTGTGGGAGCATTCTCGGAGCTGTACGACGGAGACCCTCCTCACGAGCCGCACGGAGCCATCTCTTCCGCGTGCACTACCGCGGCATTGCTCAGAATTGAATATCTTATGAAAAAATATAGGGAGGAATCGAAATGAAAGTGCTGATGTTCGGCTGGGAATTCCCTCCGCATATTGCAGGCGGTCTGGGTACGGCCTGCTACGGGATGACCAAGGGTCTTGCTGAAAACGGGGTGGAGGTGCTTTTCGTGATGCCTTCGGCTTCGGGCGACGAAGACCAGTCTGCTGTGAGAATCATCAATGCCAGCGATGTGGCCGTGGACACGGTGTCCGAGACCGTAGATGAGTTTCTCGGCAAGGTGCGCTTCGTCCACGTGGGCACCAATATGGTTCCATACGTCTCTCCGGAGGATTTTGAGAACGTGGTCGAGGAGGAAAGGCGCCGTCAGGTGAAGGACTTCCGCATAAGCTACGGGCAGAAGTTCGCCTTCTCGGGGAAATATGGCGTCAACCTTATGGAGGAGGTCGCCAGATACGCTATGGTGGGGGCTACGATCGCCCTGCAGCACAAGGATGAGTTCGACGTCATCCACGCCCACGACTGGCTCACGTATCTCGCGGGAGCCGCGGCGAAGCAGGTCAGCGGCAAGCCTCTCGTGATACATGTCCACGCAACCTCTTTCGACCGTGCGAGCGACGACAACATCGACACCCGCGTCTATGACATAGAGAAACGCGGTATGGAGGCGGCCGACAAGATCATAGCCGTCAGCGAGCTCACGAGGAACATCATCATCAACCGTTACGGCATCAGTCCCGACAAGGTCGTCGCCATACACAATGCCGTGGACTTCTCAGGCACGTCCGCGGTCACCGCAGAGCGCAGCGTCAGGGACAAGGTGGTCACTTTCCTCGGCAGGGTCACCTACCAGAAAGGACCAGAGTACTTCATCGCGGCTGCGGCCAAAGTGCTGAAGCGCTGTGACAACGTGCGTTTCGTGATGGCCGGCAGCGGGGACATGCTCAACCGCTGCATCCGCCACGTGGCCCGTCTGGGCATTTCGGACAGATTCCATTTCACCGGCTTCCTGAGGGGAGACGACGTGAGGAAGATGTTCGCGCTGTCGGACGTGTATGTGATGCCGTCCATCTCGGAGCCTTTCGGCATATCGCCGCTTGAGGCTATGCAGACCGACGTGCCTTCCATCATCTCCAAGCAGTCCGGCTGCGCGGAGGTGCTGAAATATGCGCTGAAGGTGGATTTCTGGGATGTGGACGCTATGTCCGACGCCATCTACGGACTGCTGAATTACCCCGCGATCTCCCATCTTGCCGCCCGCTGCGGTCACGACGAGGTCAATTCCCTCAAATGGACAGCCGCCGCGGCCAAGATCAGGCAGGTCTATGATTCGTTGGTATGAGGGGCGTACGTGTGTTAACTGATAAAAACTTCTGAGATATGAAAAAGTCAATATGCTTCTATTTTCAGGTTCATCAGCCGGGCCGCTTGAGGCTCTACAGATTCTTCGACATCGGCAAGAACTCCCACTATTACGATGATTTCGCCAACAGGACCATTGTCCGCAGGGTGGCGAACAAATGCTATCTCCCGATGAATAAGCTTCTGTTGGAGATGGTGGAGAAATACGGGGGGCGGTTCAAGGTGGCATTTTCCATCACGGGAACGGTACTGGAGCAGTTCGACCGCTATTGTCCCGAGGTCATCGCGAGTTTCAGGAAACTGGCGGATACCGGTTGCGTGGAATTCCTTTCCGAGACTTACTATCACTCTCTCGCGTCCCTGGTCTCCGAGGCAGAGTTCAAGCATCAGGTGCTCAAGCACAAGGAGGCCATCGAGCACTATTTCGGAGTGACGCCCGTCACTTTCCGCAACACCGAGCTCATCTACTCCGACGACATCGCCACATCGATCGCCGATATGGGCTTCAAGACTGTGCTCACCGACGGAGCAAGGCACATTATGGGATGGCAGAGCCCGGACTATCTCTACCGGGCGAACATTCCGGCCGACGTCACCCTGCTGCTGAAGAACGGCCGTATGAGCGACGACATCGCGTTCCGCTTCTCCGACAGGGGCTGGGACAACTGGCCGCTCACGGCTGAAAAATACGTTGACTGGCTCCGCGCCGCGGAGGGGGAGATCGTGAACCTGTTTATGGACTACGAGACTTTCGGGGAGCATCAGAAGGCGTCCACTGGCATCTTCGACTTTATGAAGGCTCTGCCGGAAACGGCCCTTGCCGGCGATGACATGGAGTTCGTGACTCCGTCGGAGGCTGTCAGAAAACACCGGACAGTGGCCACTCTGGAAGTTCCGGATCCCATTTCCTGGGCGGACGAGGAAAAGGATATCAGCGCATGGCTCGGAAATGAGCTTCAGAACGAGGCTTTCAGCAAGCTCTACGGCCTCACCGAGAAGCTCGGAATCATCAATGACGAAGATTTGTGGGCGGATTTCGGACATCTGCAGGAGTCCGACCACTTCTACTATATGTGCACGAAGTTCTTCTCGGACGGTGCCGTGCACAAGTATTTCAACCCGTATGATACGCCGTACGAGGCATTTATAAACTATATGAATGTCCTGAGTGACTTTATGATCCGTGTGGATCAGGCATTCGGAGACAGAAACTGAAAAACTGTAATGGAGAAAGAGAACCTGATCAAGCCCGACTACCTGTTCGAAGTCAGCTGGGAAGTCTGCAACAAGGTAGGAGGCATCTACACAGTGCTGTCCACCAAGGCATTGAACCTGAAGTCAGAATACAAGCGCCATCACATACTGATAGGCCCTGACGTGTGGATGCACACTGCGAGCAATCCCGATTTCATCGAGGAGCCGCTTCTGTTCAACACATGGAAAAGCAAGGCCGCCTCAGAAGGTCTGCGAATCAGAATAGGCAAATGGAACGTCCCCGGGCAGCCTATCGCCATACTGGTGGACTTCAAGCAGTACCTGACACGGCAGAACGACATTCTCACCGAATATTGGAAGAAATTCGGAGTGGACTCGCTGACGGGCAACTGGGACTATAAGGAATCCGCGCTGTTCGGCTATGCCGCAGGCAAGGTGATAGAGAGTTTCTACAATTTCAACCTGTCCGCCTCGGATATGGTCGTGGCCCAGTTCCACGAGTGGATGACCGGTGCGGGCCTGCTGTATCTCAAGGACACCAAGCTCCCCATCGCCACCGTATTCACCACCCACGCCACGGTGGTGGGACGCTGCGTGGCAGGCAACAATCTTCCCCTATATGACTCGCTGTCAGTCTATAACGGCGACGAAAAGGCCCGGGAGTTCAATGTCATCGCCCGCCATTCCCTTGAAAAGATATCCGCCCGCAACGCTGACATCTTCACCACCGTGAGCGAAATCACCGCCGCCGAGTGCCGTCAGTTTCTGGGCAGGGATGTGGACGTGATCACCCCGAACGGTTTTGAGAACAGCTTCACGCCCGCAACTGAAGAGGACTATCAGGCACGCCGCAAGGAAGCCCGTTCAAAGCTCATCTCCGTCGCTTCCGCGATGTCGGGGGCCCCTGTCCCGCAGGATGCTCTCCTGATCTGCATTTCCGGACGCTACGAGTGGAAGAACAAGGGTCTGGACGTGTTTGTGGACGCTCTGGACAAGTTCAACCGTTCGGACTACGAGGGCCGTCCGGTCGAGGCGTTCATAATGATCCCGTCCGGCAACAACGGTGTGGACAAGGAGCTCGCGGCCAAGCTCCAGGGCAAGGAATCGGACTACACTACTCAGGTGTCCCACGTTCTCGCCGATCCGGAGTACGACACGATCTCCCGCCGTCTCCGCGAGGTCGGCCTCACCAATGCCGCCACGGACAAGGTGAAAGTGTATTTCATCCCTTCATACCTCAACGGCAATGACGGCATACTGAATCTGAAATATTATGACCTCCTGAACGGGATGGATCTCGCGGTGTTCCCGTCCTATTATGAGCCGTGGGGCTACACTCCGCTGGAGTCGCTCGCATTCAAGGTGCCGACGCTCACCACCTCCCTCGCCGGATTCGGTCTCTGGGTCAACAATCATTTCGAGGGGCAGCATCCGGGAATAACGATAGTGCCGCGCAACGACTCCAACTACTTTTCCGTGGTGGACGCGGTCGTGGCCAGAATAAGGGAGATCGCCACGCTTGACGGGAAGTCCCGCGGGGAATATATGGAAAACGCCAGAGCCGTCTCCGAGATAGCGCTTTGGGAAAACAACATAATCTATTACAAGGAAGCATACTCCAAGGCATTGGAGAAAGTGATATCGGAAAAGGGAGCCTTCCCTAAAGCATTGGATGAGAGGCAGATGGAATATAAGAAATTTGAAGTCAACAAACCTTCCTGGAACAGCATCTTCGTGTCCAGGCATCTTCCGGACTCGCTGAAGGATCTGGAGACATTGTCGCGCAACCTCTGGTGGTGCTGGAACGAGCCGGCCAGAGAACTGTTCAAGTCGATAGATCCGGCCGTGTGGAAAAGCTGCGGCGAGAACCCCATAGCTCTTCTCGACCGCGTGAGCCTGAAGACATTCAAGGTGCTCGGCAATGATCCCGTATTTCTGGCCTCGCTGAGGGCCGTCAAGGAGGAGTTTGACGCCTATATGGCCCTCAAGGCGGAGCGTACGGAGCCGTCGATCGCCTATTTTTGTATGGAATACGGTCTGGATACATCCCTGAAGATATATTCCGGAGGCCTCGGCATTCTCGCGGGGGACTATCTGAAAGAGACTTCCGATATGAATGTGAATCTGGTGGCAGTGGGCCTGCTGTACAGATACGGATATTTCACCCAGAAGCTTTCCGCGCAGGGAGCCCAGGTTTCGGAGTACGATGCGCAGGATTTCACCAAGATTCCCGCCGAGCCGGTGCGTGACGCCGACGGCAACTGGTTGACCATCAGCATAGCGTTCCCAGGCAGGAACATCAACGCCCGCATCTGGAAGACTGCGGTCGGCAGGACGGATCTCTATCTTCTCGACGCCGACTACGAGGACAATCTCCCGGAGGACAGGCAGGTGACCTACCACCTCTACGGCGGCGACTGGGAGAACCGTCTGAAACAGGAGCTTCTGCTGGGCGTCGGAGGCATCAGGGCTCTGCGCAAGCTCGGTCTTAAGCCTCAGGTCTATCACTGCAACGAGGGACACGCCGCATTCATCGGCCTTGAGAGGTTGAGAGAATATATCGAGAAGAAGAATCTCGACTTCAACGAGGCACTCGAAGTGATACGCGCCTCTTCGCTCTACACCACGCACACTCCTGTGCCTGCGGGTCACGACGCCTTTGACGAAGGTCTTCTCCGTCAGTACATCGGCCACTATCCTGCCAGGCTCAAGATTTCCTGGGAGACGATGATGGCCCTGGGCAAGCTCGACGGCAGGGATGTCAACGAGAAATTCTCAATGAGCAATCTTGCCGCCAACATCTCTCAGGAAGTCAACGGAGTCTCATGGCTGCACGGCAAGGTGAGTCAGGAGATATTCGCCCCGATGTATCCGGGCTATCTCCCCGAGGAACTGCACGTGAGCTATGTCACCAACGGTGTGCACTATCCTACCTGGACGGCGCCCGAGTGGAAGAAGATACATTCCGGAGTGTTCGGAGAGGCTTTCCGGACCCACCACTACGACAAGGCCTGCTTCGAGGGCATCTACAATGTGCCCGAGGAGGATATATGGGCAGTACGCAGCTCGTTGAGGAAAAAGCTGATCAACGAGGTGAAGGAGCGTCTTTCGGACCCTGCCGCCACCAACCATTATTCTCCGCGCCAGATTGTCACCATCAAGGACACTCTCCGCGACGACGTGCTCACCATAGGATTCGCCCGCCGTTTCGCCACCTACAAGAGGGCCCATCTGCTGTTCCGCGACCTCGACAGGCTCAACGAGATAGTGAACAATCCCGAGCGTCCCGTCCAGTTCATATTTGCCGGCAAGGCGCATCCTGCCGACAAGGCCGGTCAGGACCTCATCAAGATGATAGTGGACATCTCCAAGCAGGACCGTTTCATCGGCAAGATCGTGTTCGTACCCAACTATGACATCACGCTGGCGAAATATCTCGTGCAGGGCGTCGATGTGTGGATGAACAACCCTACCCGTCCTCTCGAAGCTTCGGGCACTTCAGGCGAGAAAGCCGCGATGAACGGCGTGATGCACTTCTCCGTCCTGGACGGCTGGTGGGTCGAGGGCTATAAGAAAGGCGCCGGCTGGGCACTTCCGATGGAAAGTACCTACGATGACCAGAACTATCAGGATGAGCTCGACGCGGCCACCATCTACGCCACCATAGAGAACGAGATCGCACCTCTGTACTATGATGCTGACGCCAAGACCGGCCGTCCTTCCGCATGGATCGGCTATGTGCGCAACACTGTGGCTCAGGTGGCCTGCAACTTCACCACCAACCGTATGCTCTCGGACTATATCCGCCAGTACTACGAGCCTCAGTCGGAGCGCTTCGAGAAACTCAGTGCCGATGACTTCGCGCTTGCCCGCGAGATCGCGGCCTGGAAAAAGAGAATGCGCCGCGAGTGGGCCCAGGTCGAGCTGCTCTCGGTAAGCAAGCCGGACAGCGCCTCCACCAACGTGTCGATCGGCAATGAGTATCGCAGCGAGATAGTTCTCAACATAGGGGACATCGATCCGGAATATATAGGAGTGGAGCTTCTGTTCGCCTCCACGGACGAGAAGTCCCGGCTGCATATAGTCGAGAAATGCGAGTTCAAGGTGGCCGAGGTCAACGACGGCATAGCGAAATATGTCGCGACCGTGGTTCCCGAGCATACAGGAGTCTTCCAGATAGCAGGCCGTATCTACGCCAAGAATGCGCTTCTGCCTCATCGCCAGGACTTCGAACTCGTGAGATGGCTGTAATAGCGACAGGTTTTTTCGACGGTGTGCACCTCGGCCATCAGGCTGTGGTGCACCGGCTTTCGGAGCTTGCTCGGGAGAGGGGGGAGAAGGCTGTGGTTGTCACGTTCTGGCCTCATCCCCGTATGGTGATGCAGAATGACGCGCGCGGCCTGCATCTCCTGACATCTTCTTCTGAAAGGACTGAGCTTCTCCGCTCCGCCGGTGCCGACAGGGTGGAGGAGTTGCCTTTTACTCGTTCGTTCGCGGCGATGACCGCCCGGGAATATATCGGGGAGATACTTGTGCCCCGTTTCGGCTGTACGGCTCTGCTTATGGGCTATGACAACAGGATAGGGTCGGACTTCGCCGATGTGGAATCGGTCAGGGCTATGCATCTTCCCGGGGTGGAGACGGCAGTCTGTCCCGCGGTGGGCGAAGTAAGTTCCACAAGGATACGCAAAGCCCTGTCGGACGGCGACATCGGGGCCGCGTCCTCTATGCTCGGCTATGACTATTTTCTGAACGGGGCGGTCGTTTCCGGCAACCGTCTGGGACGCACCCTCGGTTTCCCGACAGCCAATATGAGCCTGTATGAGCCTCTGAAGATGATTCCTGCCAATGGAGTCTATCTCGTCAGAGTGGAACTGCCCTCGGAAGAGCCGTCCGCGCCGTCGGTGTCCAGGCACCTCTACGGGATGTGCAACATAGGCTCCCGTCCGACCGTCAATCCCGGCCGCGACATCACCGTGGAGACCAACATATTCAACTTCGACAGCGAGATCTACGGTCTTCCGCTGAAAATCTCGTTTCTGCGCAGACTGCGTCCGGAGAAGCGTTTCTCCTCCACGGAGGCGCTGAGGGAACAGCTCTGCTCAGACCGCGACCGTTGTTTGGAACTGCTTTCCGGAATGTGACCGGAGAAATCTTATATGAAATCTGCTATGGCATTTGAAATCCGTGACGCGGCAGCGGGGGACGCTGCCTTTATCGCCCGCAACATTTTGGCGGGGATGGGCTATGAAGTATTCTCGGAAGATGCGGCGAGAGGGAGTCTGGAACTCGGCTCCGGCTCTTTTCCGACCTCGGCAGTCATAGATGCCTTCTCCGTCGTCTGCGCCCGTCCGGACACCCTCTATTCGTGGACGAGAACCCGGGTGGCCTGCGTTGACGGCGTTCCCGCCGGGTCGCTGACCGCATATCCCGGAGACGATTATCTGCCGCTGAGGGACTTCACCTGGACTCTTGTCGGACAACTGCTCGGGATGGACACTCCCGTGTCCGATGAACCCGAGTGCTTCCCGGGCGAGTTCTATCTGGATTCTCTAGCAATAGCTCCGGAGTGGCGCGGACGGACTTTCGAATACTGCGGGAGCACCGGCAAGACAGGCCACCTGCTGATGCTGGACGGCATCCGCATAGGCCGCGAAAAGGGCATGGACACCACCAGTCTCATCGTGGATGCCGCAAAACCGGGGCTGGAGGCGTATTACTCCCGCCTGGGATTCCGCCCCTCCGGCAGGATGCTTTTCTTCGGCGAGCCCTACATTAGGATGAGGCTTCAGGCCGGATTTCTGGGGGAACGGGCGTAAAATCGACAGATTTTATGTAAGTTTGCAGGCGGAGTTGATTTGTCCCCGACAACTATGTTCAGACTGAAACACAGCTTGCTGCCTGTTCTCGCCGTCATTTCCCTTTCAGGATGTGACGGACAATATGGCTACAGTCCCGAACAGGAACGACTGCTCCGTCAGCTTGACGCCACCATAGAGAACCTCGACACTTACCGGGAGATCAAGGCACGGAGAATATGTGACATAAAGTCGCAGAGGAATCCGCAGATGCGGGAGACGGAGGTCTATGGAATCTATGACAGGCTTTTCCGGGAGTATTACCAGTATGACATCGATTCGGCCATAACGTACGCGCGCAAGAAACTCTCCATCGCGCAGAGGCTTGCGGAAGGGAAGCCTCACCGGCCGGGAGAGATGAAAGACTCCCTGCTCTGCGCGGCGGAGTTTGACCTTGCCGACCGCTATGTGCTTTCGGGGATGTATGCCGAAGTGCAGGATGCCGTCGAAGCCGTCGATGTCGGCTCTCTCCCTTACGCTCTCCGCCCGAGATACTATCACATCTGCAACACTCTGTACAAGGGTATGGCGGAGGCTTCGGATGATCCTCTGCTGAAGAGGGAATATCTGCAGAGAAAGAACGCTTACCGCAAGGAATTGTACAGACTGCTCGGAGACGAGGATATAGCCAAAGTCTATGTCCGCTCCGATATGGAACTTGACGGCGGCAATGCCCCGCTCATCATCGACACCCTGCTTTCCGTCCGTTCGTCCGGCAGGCTTTCCACCCACGAGAGGGCCGTCATCAGCTATATCGCAGCAACGGCCTGCCGCCGCTGCGGAAGGGACGACGAGGCCATAGTCCTGCTGGCCGAAAGCGCGGTTCAGGATCTCGTGACACCGGTGAAAGAGTATTGTTCGCTCTATGAGCTTGCCTCGCTTCTGTACCGGAAACAGGACTTTGCACGCGCTTACAGGTACATCAACTTGTCGATTTCCGATGCCGTGGCGGCCAACGCGAGGCTCAATGCTTCTGCCATAAACTCGATACTTCCGGTCATAAGCAGCTCCTACGACGGCCTGATGAAGCGGCGCCAGAGTCAGCTGTATGCTATCCTGCTGCTGCTCAGCCTGGTGACGGCAATGCTCGTGGCGGCGGTCCACACAAGTATGCAGAGACGGCGTGAACTTGCGCTTGCGAACGCCAACCTCAAGGAATACGTGGCGCTTCTGCAGGAGGCGAA
Organism: Lachnospiraceae bacterium; assembly: GCA_963640185.1. Lineage (GTDB taxonomy): Bacteria > Bacteroidota > Bacteroidia > Bacteroidales > UBA932 > Cryptobacteroides. Next base: position 19,841 of record CAVHXU010000017.1, read on the forward strand.
CAACATCAAGGAATCCTATCTCGGACGCTATATCGACATGTGCTCGGATTATATCGGAGGTCTCGAACGCTACCGCTCCTCGTTGAGGAAGGCCGCCAAGTCCGGGCTTCCGGAAGTGGTTGAAGCGCTCAAGTCCACTGAATTCATAGACAGGGAGCTGGATGAGTTCTACGCCAGATTCGACGCTTCGTTCCTCGACCTGTTCCCGAATTTTGTGGAGGAACTGAATGCCCTGCTGTGTGATGGCAGGAAACTGGAGGTGAAAGGGAAAGAGGGCATATTGTCGACCGAACTCAGAGTCGCGGCCCTCATCCGTCTCGGCATCACCGATTCAGTGCAGATAGCCCACTTCCTGCGCCGTTCTGTCTCAACTATTTACAACTACAGGGTGAAGATGAGAAACGCCGCGAAGTCCTCCCGCGAAGACATTGAAAAGCAGATAATGCACATAGGTCACCTGTCCTGAACCGCTACTTATTTTACCTCGCCTCTGAGGTTCAACTTATTGAATTATAGAAACTTGACAATTGAGAACCGCTACTAAAAAAGTACCGGCTCTTTTTTTTGACGGGAAGAAATCCGTAATTCGCAATCAAAGCCGTATAGCCACATAGACAACGCTGCCGGAGGGTGCGGTGCACGGCTCGTTTTAACCACATACAACTAATAACTTTCTTATGATCAAATCCTACAGAATCCTGTGTTTTGCAGCCGGTCTGTTCGCGGGCCTGGCGGCAATGGCGCAGCCCCGTATGGTGGGAGGCCGGGTCATCGACTCTGCCGGCGACCCTGTCATCGGAGCTGCGGTAGTGGACAAAGGTGACCGCTCCAACGGTACGGTGACCGATGTCAACGGGGCTTTCAGTCTCAGCGTTCCGGATGATGCAGTGCTTGAAGTGTCGTCGCTCGGCTTCGCGTCTGCGGATGTGCCGGTGGGCGGGAAGGAGGCTCTGACAGTCATCCTCTCCGAAGACAGCGAGTATCTCAACGAATCGGTGGTCGTCGGTTACGGAACAATCCGCAAGAAGGACCTGACAGGGGCGGTGTCGTCGGTGTCGAACCGGGAAATCAAGGATACCCCCGTCGCAAATGTCGGACAGGCTCTCCAGGGCAAGGTCTCCGGTGTCTATGTGATGGACTCCGGAAAGCCGGGAAACAATGTCACCATCAAGATCCGCGGTCTGGGCACAATCAACGACAGCAGCCCTCTGGTGGTTATCGACGGGGTGCCGACCGACCTCGGGCTTACTTCCCTCAATATGGCTGACATAGAGAGGGTGGATGTCCTGAAGGACGCTTCCGCCACCGCCATCTACGGTTCGCGCGGCGCCAACGGAGTGGTGATGGTGACCACCAGGAAAGGCGCGTCGGGCAAGGGCCAGGTTTCCGTGAGCGCGAACTTCGCGCTTCAGCAGGTGAGCTATGTGCCCGAGATGCTCGATGCCGAGGGCTATGCCGAATACTCCAACGATATGCTGACCGCGGCCGGACTTGCCGCCAACCCGGAATGGAGCGTCCCGTCCTCTCTCGGGAAAGGTACCGACTGGATTCGGGAGATTCTCCGCCTCGGGACTATGCAGAACTACACCGTCAGCTACTCCGGTGGGAACGACAAGGCGCATTATTATGTGTCCGGAGGATTTCTCGATCAGAAAGGCATCGTGAAGACCGTGGGCTACCGCCGTTTCACTTTCCAGAACAACAACGACGCGCAGGTGCTCAAGTGGCTCAAATTCTCCAACAACATCACATTCTCCACAGACCGCAAGACTCAGGGCTCCTATTCCATCTCGAATGCCATGAACGCCCTGCCGACCCAGCCGGTCAAGGACTCCGAGGGGAACTGGAGCGGTCCTGAGGGCAATTCCTACTGGTACGGTGACGTGCGCAATCCGGTGGGTCCGCTCTACACCAACGACAACAGGACCGACGGCTACAATTTCCTCGGCAACATATCCGGAGAAATCACTTTCGCGCCTTTCCTCCGCTTCAAGAGCACATTCGGCTACGACGCGAAGATGTGGTACAACGACAACACGTCCTACGCCTATCCTTACAAGCCTCAGGCTGTCGAGGAGACCAGCCGTTACAAGGACTCCAACAAGGCGTTCACCTACCTCTGGGACAATTATTTCACCTTCGACCACACTTTCGCCTCCCGTCACAGCCTCAACGTGATGGCGGGTACTTCGGCGCAGTGGAACAGGGCCGACGGCATCAACGCCACCAAGTCCGGATTCCTTTTCTCCAATGTCAACGAGTTCGACAACGGAACGGTCAAGAAAGCCATAGGCGGCGCTTCGAGCGACTGGTCTATGTTCTCGTTTATGGCCAGGGCCAACTACAGCTACGCCGACCGCTATCTTCTCACGGCCACATACAGGCTCGACGGTTCTTCCCGCTTCGGCCCTTCCCACCGCTGGGGACATTTCCCTTCCGCTTCCGCCGCGTGGAGGATCTCCCGCGAAAAGTGGTTTCCGAAGAACTTCGTCATCAACGACCTCAAGCTCAGGGCCGGCTACGGAGTGACGGGAAATGACAAGATCGGCTCTTACGCCTACATCCAGACATACAACACCGGGGTCTATGTTTTCGGTGACGAGGTGGCCACCACTCTCGTGGCCAAGACAATGGCAAATCCGGCGATCCACTGGGAGCAGGTGAGCCAGGCCAACGTCGGAATAGACCTGTCGATGTGGAACTCCCGGTTCAATGTCAATCTGGACGGCTATCTCAAAAATACCGACGGAATGCTCGTCAAGGCAGCGATTCCTATCACTTCGGGCTTCGAGGACACGACCACCACCTACACCAATGCCGGAAAAGTCCGCAACGCCGGCTTTGAGATGACCCTCACTTCCGTGAACTTCGACGGAGCCGGAGACGGTTTCAGATGGGAGACTTCGATCTCGGCGACCTACAACCGCAACAGAATCGTGAGCCTCAACAGCGACACGCCGCTCTATCAGAACGAGACCGGCGGAGCCTACATCACGATGCAGAAAAACGGCTGTCCGATCAATGTCTTCTACGGCTACCTCACGGACGGCATCTTCCAGACTCAGGAAGAGGTGGACAACTATGCGTTCCAGGAGTCTTCCACAGCTCCGGGAGACATCCGCTTCAAGGATCTCAACAACGACGGCGTCATCAACGAGAATGACCGCACCATCATCGGTAACCCGAACCCGGACTGGATCTTCTCGATGACCAATACGTTCAGCTTCAAGGGCGTGGATCTCAGCATCTATCTCCAGGGGGTCACGGGGAACGACATTTTCAACGCCGTCAACATAGGGAACGAGGGCATGGCCAACGCCCACAACCAGACGGCTTCCGTCAAATACCGCTGGAGAGGCTACGGTTCAAGCACTTATATGCCTCGTGCGGTCTATGGGGACCCCAACCACAACGCACGCATCTCCGACCGTTTCGTCGAGGACGGTTCTTATCTGAGAGTGAAGAACATAACCCTCGGCTACACGTTCCCCGACAAATGGATGCGGAAGATCCGGCTTGACAGCGCGAGAGTTTTCTTCTCCTGCGAGAATGTGCTGACTCTCACGAAATACTCCGGCTTCGACCCCGAGGTGGGAATCAACGGCATCGACTGGAACATTTATCCGTTCGCGCGCACTTTCAGTTTCGGATTGAACTTTAATTTCTGACGAGTATGAAAAACAGTTTCAAGATATTCATTGCCGCCGCCGTCCTCCTGTCGCTGACCTCGTGCAAAGGTTTTCTCGACAGTTTCCCGTCATACGCGGTGGATCCGTCCGTGTCGGTGACGGACTCCGTGGCGATAGCCCTTGTCAACGGATGCTACACTCCGCTCCAGTCCTCCAATCTCTACAATCAGAGAATCTGGTCGCTGGACATCATCGCCGGCAACTCGGAGGTGGGAGCCGGCGGAGGAGATGACGGCATCGAAACCATCCAGGTGGCGAATTTCGCCGCCGATGCGGCAAACGGCTTCGCCCTCTACATATGGCGGTCGCCGTGGGTGGGAATCGGCCAGTGCAACACCACCATTCAGGCGCTTGAGAAAGAAGCCAATCCGGTGAGCGATGCTGTCCGCAGCCGTTCTCTCGGAGAAGCCCATTTCCTCAGGGCGCACTACTACTACATTCTCGTGCGGCTTTTCGGAAGAGTGCCTGTCATCACCACTCCGCACAATGCCGACGAGTCCACTGACATAGCCCGCTCAAAATCCATAGACGAGAACTACAAACTCATCATAGACGACTGCCTGGAGGCGATAGACCGTCTGCCGGTCAAGAGCAGCTACGGCCCGTCAGACCGCAACCGGGTGTGCAGGGAAGCGGCTCTCGCGATGCTTGCCGATGTCTATCTCACCTACAATCCGTCCGAGCACTATGCGGATGTCGTGAGCCTCTGCGAACAGATAGAGGGGCTGGGCTATGACCTTGCGGACTGCGATTTCGCCGGCAACTTCGGTACAGCCGCCGTCAACAGCAGAGAGGCACTGTTTACCGTGGGATATTCGGGAGACACCCAGTACAACTTCTGGGGAGGCTCCTGCCAGAGTTCCTGGCTTTCCACCTTTATGGGGCCGAGGAATTCCGGTATGGTGGCGGGCTCCTACGGATGGAACCAGCCGACGGAGGAGTTTATGGGACAGTGGGAGCCGGGTGATCTCCGGAAGGATGTCACGGTGCTGTACAAGGGCTGTCCGACATTCGACGGCAAGGTCTATAAGCCGACCTGGTCCAACACCGGCTACAATGTGCGCAAGTTCCTGGTCACGAAAGCGGATTCTCCCGAGTACAACACCAACGCGGCCAATTTCGTCGTCTATCGTTTCGCCGACGTGCTCCTGAAAAAGGCCGAAGCTCTCAATGAACTCGGACGCATGGATGAAGCGATCGTCCCTCTCAACAAAGTCCGCTCCCGCGCAGGCCTCTCTCCGATTACGAAGGGAAAGAACAAGGAGGCTCTCCGCGAGACGATCATCCACGAGAGACGGATGGAGCTCGCGTTCGAGGGGCACCGCTGGTTCGATATGCTGAGGATAGACAACGGCAGCTACGCCATCAGTTTCCTGACTTCAATCGGCCGCAAACCGACCGCCGACAGGCTGCTTCTGCCTATCCCTCTCACCGAGATAGACTCCAACAATGCTATGAAGAATGACCAGAATCCTGGATATTAGAATAAAGCGTAATTTAACATTAAACTACTGATTATGAAAAAGTTATCATATCTTGCCGCCGCTATGGCAGCTGTAGCGGGGCTCTTCGCTTCCTGCAACAAGAATCCTCAGCCTGACAATGGCGGGGACAAAACCGAGTTCGAACTCAAGGCTTCCGCGACGGAAATCGTTCTCGACGAGAAGCTTGCCACTTCCGAGGTGCTGAGCCTCACCTGGTCCGCCGGCTCCAATCAGGGCACCGGCAACGCCATCACCTACAAGTTCGAGATGGCCCGCGCCGCCGACGAATGGACTGCAGGGTACGAAGAGGATCTTGGCCGCAATGTCTATTCCAAGTCCTACAGGGGCGTTGAACTCAACTCTCTGGTCAAGGAGAAGCTCGGCGCGGAGAACGGAGTCGCGACAGAATACAAGATAAGAGTGACCGCTGTCGTGTCCGGACGGGAAGAACTCAACCAGTCGGCCGAAGTCAAAGTCAAGATCACTCCTTATGAAGCCGTCACGACCTCTCTGTATATGATCGGAGGCGCGGCGAAGGGATGGTCTCTCGATGCTGCGCCGGAGCTGACCTATTCATCCGCCGGAGTGTTCACCTGGACCGGACGGCTCAATGCCGGCGAGCTCAAGTTCGTCACGCAGAGGACAGCCTTCTGGCCCGGATATGTCCGCGACGGCTCGGACGAGAGCGGGACAAAGCTCAAGTTCTTCGCATCTCAGCCTTCCGATGCGGAGGATCTCAAGTTCACCATCGCCAAGGCGGGGGCGTACAACCTCAGGGTGGACGTGCTCAACCTTACGTTCACTTATGAAGAGTCCACCGCCGACCTGCCTCCGTACGAAGAGATATGGTTTGTGAGCGATCTGTATGGATGGGACTTCCGGCCTATGCACGTTGACGCGTCAGATCCTTATGTCTTCCGCTACGGCTTCGAGGCGACGGAAGCGACTTCTTTCAAGTTCGGCACCGCAAAGGGTTCTTGGGAGAATATGTACAAGGCAAGCACGGAAGATGCTCCGATAAGCAGCACGGATGTGGCCTTCGTGAGCGGATTCAATCCGGACTACAAGTGGCTGCTCACCGCCGAGCAGGCAGGAAAAGCCTACAAGATCGCCCTTGACATCACTCCTGACAAGGAAACGATGACCTGCAGCGAGTTCACTCCTTATGAAGGACTGTGGCTCATAGGCTCCGCGGCTCCTCAGGGCTGGAGTCTTGACGCTGCCGCCGGGGACGACTCCTGCAAGCTGACTCAGGGATCCGACAAATACACGATGACCTGGACAGGAGCGCTCAAGGATGGAGAGCTCAAGATCAGCTGCGACCTTCAGAGAGACTGGAAAGGATGCTGGTTTATGCCGGCTGTCGCCGACACGGCCTTTGAGGAGACTGAGGGCTCGGTCATTTCTTTTGTGAACAGTTCGGAGGAAGGTGCCGACCGCAAGTGGAAAGTCACGGCCGGCAACTACACCATCACTGTCAACCAGTTGTCGGAAACCATTGCAATAACCAAGAATTAAAGTATGAAAGGCCATTTGCTGTCCATATATGTTCTTCTGTTGGGCGCAGTGATCGCTTCCTGCGCCTGCCAGAAGGAAAGAGGCTACACGGGTTTTGTCGATCCCGACTCGATAACCAGGGACATCACCCTCTCCGTTTCGACCGACAAGGCCTGCTATGCCCCGGGTGAGACCATCCGTTTCACCGCTACCGCCAACCCCGTGGGTTCAGGCGCGCACATCCGCTGTCTTCACCTCGGGAAAGTCATCCACGACGAGTTGCTGACCTCCGCCGAGTGGACCTGGACTGCTCCTTCGGAGGACTTCAGAGGCTATATGGCCGAGATCTATCAGACTACCGCAAAGGGGGATCTCGTTCTTGCCACCGTCGGCATAGACGTATCAAGCGACTGGTCGGCGTTTCCGCGCTACGGTTTCCTGTCAAAATACGGAGAGATGTCGGAAGCGGCCTGCAAGGCGGTCATCTCCAATCTCAACCGCTATCATATCAACGGGGTGCAGTTTCAGGACTGGCACTGGAAGCACCATTGGCCTCTCGGGGGCACGAGGGAGGAACCTCTCGCGACCTACAAGGACATAGCAAGCAGAACCACCTCGCTCGCCACCCTCAAGAACTACATCTCCTCGATTCATTCATACGGGATGAAGGCCATCTTCTACAATCTCTGTTACGGGGCGCTCGACGATGCGCTGCAGGACGGAGTGGGGGAGAAATGGTACATCTTCCGCGACACCGCCCACGGGAACAAGGATCTGCACGCGCTTTCCGCGCCGTTCAAGAGTTCCATCTATCTCGTGAATCCGGGCAACGTCCAGTGGCAGGAGTATATCGGGGCAAAGACCGATGATGTCTATGCCGTCCTGGATTTTGACGGCTACCAGATTGACCAGCTGGGCTATCGGGGCAAGCGCTATGACTATGACGGAGCGGCGGTCGATCTCCCCGAAGGCTATGCTTCGTTCATTAGGGCGATGAAAGGACGCCAGCCATCGAAGGATCTGATTATGAATGCGGTTTCGGGATATGGAGCCGGGGAGATTCTGGGGACGGGTGATATGTGCTTCGCCTATGACGAGATGTGGGCCAATGAACCGAATTTCACAGACCTGCGCACCCACATAGAGAACAACGACAAATACAGCGCAGGCAAGTGCAAGACCGTGTTCGCGGCCTATATGAACTACAGGAAAGCAAGTGCCGGCGGCACATTCAACACCCCGGGCGTGCTGCTTACGAATGCGGTGATGTTCGCTCTCGGCGGCTCTCACCTCGAACTCGGCGAACATATGCTCTGCAACGAGTATTTCCCGAACAGCAGTCTCGGAATGTCCGCCGACCTCAAGCAGGTCCTTGTCTCCTACTACGATTTTCTCACGGCTTACGAGAATCTGCTCCGCGACGGTGGAGAATTGAACGACGTTTCTGTGGCCTCCTCCGACAACAAGCTGTCATTCAAGTCCTGGGGACCTGAAACTGGCAAGGTGGTGACGCTGGGGCGCAAGGTGGGGAAACGGCAGGTAGTGCATCTGCTGAACTTCCTGAATGCGGACTCGCTCAGCTGGCGGGATCTCGAAGGCACTATGCCGGAGCCGGAGACCGTGGAGAATGCCGGAGTGAGAATCGCTGTGGACGGAGCTGTCGCGGATGTCTGGACGGCTTCTCCGGACATAGACGGCGGTGCCTGCCGGAGAGTGGAGTACAGTTCCGACGGCAGTACGGTCTCTCTGACGCTTCCTTCGCTCAAGTACTGGGATATGATAGTCATTGAATATGAGTAGTGTAGATAAATTCATCCTGGCTGCCGCCCTGACAGCGGCAGCCTTTGTTTTCCCGGGAGGGATTTCCGCCTCCGCGGATGTCCTGAGTCCTGCAGAGGCGTCGAGACTTGAGGAAGTACTGATATCTGCTGAGGCGTCGAGTCCTGCGGAAGAATGTAGCGAGTCATTCACCTCTCCTGACGGACGGCTCCGGCTTGAATTCCGCCTCCGGGACGGAGGCGTGCCCTGTTACCGTCTTGAGTTCGGGGACAGGACGGTGGTGGACTGGAGCCGGATGGGATTCCTGCTCGACGGGAGCGGACTTTTCGACTGCTTCGAACTTACGGGAGTGGACAGAAGCGGAGCCGACGAGGTCTGGCATCCGGTTTGGGGCGAGGAGAGCAGCATCCGCAACCACTACAGCGAGATGGCCGTGTCGCTGCGGCAGACATCTTCCGACAGGTATATGACAGTCCGTTTCAGGCTTTTCAACGACGGTCTGGGATTCCGCTACGAGTTTCCGTCCAGTGGGGCTCTCAACTATTTCCTGATTCACAAGGAGTTGACGGAGTTCGCGATGACGGGGGACCATACGGCCTGGTGGATTCCGGGGGACTACGACACTCAGGAATACGACTACACCCGCTCCCGCCTTTCCGAAATCAGGGGACTGATGGACGGCTCGATAACCGACAATCTCTCACAGACTTCGTTTTCTCCGACAGGAGTCCAGACGGCGCTCCAGATGAAGACCGCTGACGGACTGTACATCAACATCCACGAGGCCGCCCTCGTGAACTACCCGGCGATGCACCTCGAACTCGATGACAGCACGATGGTCTTCTCCGCGCATCTCACTCCGGACCCGTCGGGGGATGCCGCCTATATGCAGACTCCCTGCACGACACCGTGGAGAACGGTCATCGTGTCGGACGATGCCCGGGACATTCTCGCCTCGCGCATAACGCTGAACCTCAACGAGCCCTGCCGCATCGGCGACACATCGTGGATCCACCCCTGCAAGTATGTGGGCGTGTGGTGGGAAATGATTGCCGGGGTCTGTTCCTGGGCCTATACGGACGATCTGCGCAGCGCACACATCTACACGGACGACCTCACCAAGGTCCGTCCCAACGGCCGTCACGGAGCCACTACCGCACATGTGAAAAAGTACATAGACTTTGCTGCCGAAAACGGCTTCGACGGGGTGCTCGTCGAGGGATGGAACGTGGGCTGGGAGGACTGGTTCGGGAATATGAAGGAGGATGTCTTCGATTTCGTGACCCCGTATCCGGACTTCGATGTGGACGAGATTCAGCGCTACGCCTCGGAGAAAGGTGTGAAGATGATTATGCACCACGAGACTTCGGGGGCGGTGCGCAACTACGAGCGTCAGCTGGACACCGCCTATGCCTTTATGAAGGCGCACGGCTACGATGCCGTGAAGGTAGGTTATGTGGGGAACATAATCCCGAAGGGGAACAACCACTACAACCAGTGGATGGTGAACCACTATCTCTATACTGTCCGTAAGGCTGCGGAGCACCACATTATGGTGAATGCGCACGAGGCCGTGCGTCCTACGGGGCTCTGCCGCACCTGGCCGAACCTCATTGGCAACGAAAGCGCGAGGGGCGGTGAGTATCAGGCATTCGGAGGCTCAAAGCCTTTCCATGTGTCGGTGCTTCCGTTCACAAGGCTCATCGGAGGTCCGATGGATTACACTCCCGGACTTTTCGAGATGAACGTGTCGAAAGTCAACCCCGCGAACACATCCCACGCCAACTGCACAATAGCCAACCAGTTGGGTATCTATGTCGTGATGTCCTCCCCGCTGCAGATGGCCTGTGACCTGCCGGAGAACTATGAACGCTTCCCGGACGCTTTCCGCTTTATCAGGGATGTCGCGCTCGACTGGTCCGAAAGCCGCTATCTGGAGGCCGAGCCGGGCGAGTATGTCACGGTGGCGAGGAAAGCGAAGGACAGCGGCAAGTGGTTTGTGGGTAATGTGACCGGCGAGAAGCCTCACGAATCGGTGATCAGACTGGACTTCCTCGAAAAGGGAAAGACCTACATTGCTACCGTCTATGAGGATGGCCGTGACGCCGACTGCAGGACGGCTCCGCAGTCGTACAGCATCCGCAGGGTCAAGTGCAGGAGCACCACCACCCTGAGGCTTCGGGCCGTTGAGGGCGGCGGGTTCGCTATTTCGTTTGAAGAGTTATAGAAAAAGGGCTGGCCAAATGACGTTGGCCAGCCCTTTTTCATT
>CAVHXU010000017.1:30573-37196 GCA_963640185.1 Lachnospiraceae bacterium
TCAGTAGTTTTCGGCCTTAAGCTGAAAATAACTCTTCGGATGTTTGCATACAGGGCAGATATCCGGAGCGTTTTTGCCGATCACGATGTGGCCGCAGTTGGAGCATTCCCAGATGCAGTCATCCTCGCGGGAGAACACGAGCGCCCCCTCGATGTTGGCGAGCAGCTTCCTGTAACGCTCCTCGTGGGTCTTCTCGATGGCTCCCACCTTCTCGAACAGGGTGGCGATCTCCTCAAAGCCCTCCTCCCGTGCGGTCTTGGCAAATCCGGCATACATGTCAGTCCATTCGTAATTCTCCCCGGCCGCAGCATCGGCGAGGTTGGCTTTCGTGCACGGCACTTCTCCTCCGTGAAGCAGCTTGAACCAGATCTTGGCGTGTTCCTTCTCGTTCTTGGCGGTGTCCTCGAACAGGTTGCCTATCTGGACATAACCGTCCTTCTTCGCCTTGGAGGCATAGTAGAGATACTTCGTATGAGCCTGAGACTCACCGGCAAATGCACTCTGGAGATTCATTTCTGTCTGTGAACCTTTCAATTCTTTCATAATCAATAATCTTAATAGGTTGAACTCCGCCAAAGATATGGAAATATTCCAAAACTTCAGCCATTATTCCGATTTTTCGCAGCTTTCGTCCGCCGTGGTGTCCAACGTCAGATTCGCGATGCTTTTCCGCTGACGCTTGAGGTCGAAGAACCCCAGCACGGAGATGAACAGAGCCCCCACAAAGTCGAGTATCAGATCCTCCATAGTGTCCCGCAGAGCCTCGTGCCCCTCAAGCGGAACGGCCTTGTCGAACGTGCCCGGCGTGGTCAGATACTGCTGGGAATTTAGACCGAACAGCCCGTCCGTTATGAACTCCATTATCTCCCAGAGAGCCCCTGCCGCGAGAGCGAAGCAGAGCACCCACATAGACACGAACACCGGCGAATATTTCAGCCTGTTCCCCTCCACCTTGTTGAAAGTGTTGATGATGGCATAGCCGAGAATGCCCAGCAGCACTCCCGATATCCCGTGTTCCAGAGAGTCCCACCATTCGAATCTGCCGTAGAAATCCGCCACGTCCCCGAGAATCAGCGCGCAGAAGCAGAATGCCACGAAGATGATTTCCATCAGCGCCGGAATCCTGACGTGGATCACCCTGTTCAGAAATTTCGGGAGGAAGATCAGCACCATCATCAGCGCCACCTCGAAAGTCTGGAATGCGAGACGGCTCTGCGTGGCGTCATCGTCGATGAGGCACAGCGAGACGATGCCTCCTACAAGCAGGACTGCGCAGAGTGACAATATGATCTTGGAAAACAGGGTGAGCTTCCCCTCTCCGAATCTTTTCTTCATAATCTGTGGAGTTCGAGAGATTCAGCGGCAAATGTAATAATTTTCCTCAAACCGGACGCTTCGCGGCAGAGATTTGAACATTCTTGCTAACTTTGTCCCTCGCCGGGGCCGCAGCCTGTGGCACGGGGAGATGTTGTGGAAACGATTGTAAACAGCGAAATCAGATGGTATGTGCTCAGCCTGCGCTATTTGCGGGCCGCATCCGCCGCTCCTGCGTTCGAGGAGGCGGGAATGACTGCCTTCGTGCCCCCGGTAGTGACCAATATGCTCTTTGTACGCAGCTCCGCCGCGGCTCTGGAGGACTTTATCTCCGGCAGTTCCCTCCGCGAAAGGATGGGCTTTATGCGCTCCCGGGCCACCGGCGCTCCCATCGTGGTGCGCGACCCCGATATGGATCTTTTCATCCGCATCTGCAAGGCCGCCGAGTCTCCGATAGTGATGTCGGAGATGCCGGATCTGAAGATCGGCGACCGTGTCAGGATTCTCGGAGGACCTCTGAAAGGTGCGGAAGGCAATGTGGTGCGGATGCGCAAGAACAAGCGCGTGCTGCTCAACATAGGCGAAGTCCTGTGGGTGGCGACTGACTACATCCGCCCCGAACTGCTGCAGGTTCTGGACGGGGACTCCCGGTAGCGACTGCGGAATCTGTGGCGCTGAAGCATAATGCGGCGGTCGGCGTTTCTGTCGGGCTCCTGTCTAAATTCTTCCGAAAAGAGCGTTGTTTTGAAAAAAATCGTATATTTGCAGAGTTAGTGGCGGGTTCTGCGGAAAGGCGGAACTCCCTTTGTTTTATCGCCTGGCTATGGCCGGAAGGACTTGGCGCGGCGATGTGTTTTTAGTGTAAATAGTTAAAACCGAATAAAATGGCTATTCATTATCTGACCCAGGCGGGTCTTGACAAACTTAAGAAGGATCTGGCTGACGCTATTGCCAGAAGACCGGTGATTTCCGCACAGATCGCAGAGGCGCGCGACAAGGGCGACCTCTCTGAAAATGCCGAATACGAAGCCGCACGTGAGGCGCAGGGACTGCTTGAGCTGACCATCTCCAAGCTTCAGGATCAGGTGGCCAATGCCAGAGTCATCGACGAGTCGCAGATAGGCACCGACAAAGTGCAGATGCTGAACAAAGTGAAGGTGAAGAACCTCGCTATGAACAAGATTATGGAATTCACCCTCGTGGGCGAATCGGAGGCCGATTTCACCAAGGGCAAGCTCGCCGCCACCACCCCGATCGCGAAGGCGCTTCTGGGTCACTGCAAGGGCGAGACCGTGGAGGCAAAGGTGCCTTCCGGCATCATCAAGTTCGAGATTCTCGACATCACCCTGTAGTTTTCCGCTCGTTATGGCAACTCTGTTCACCAAAATCGCCAAAGGCGAGATTCCGTCCTACAAATGCGCCGAGGACGAGAACTTCTATGCGTTTCTGGACATAAACCCTATGGCGCCGGGACATACTCTCGTCATCCCGAAGAATGTGGAGAACGACTATATCTTCGCTCTGGACGACACCACCTATTCCGGGCTTTGCGCTTTCGCCAAGAAAGTGGCTACGGCCATCGGCAAGGCTGTACCCTGCAAGAGGGTGGGCGTAGCAGTGCTCGGTATGGAAGTGCCTCACACCCACATACATCTGGTGCCTCTCCAGAAGGAGTCCGACCTCTCCTTCGGCAAGCATGTCGAGATCCCCGCTGCGGAGATGCAGAGGATTGCCGACTCCATTTTCACAGAATTCAAGACACTCTAACCTTCGGCCGGATGAAAACAGACAGAAGAATAGCAATGGCATTGCTCGGACTCGGGCTTGCGTTTGCGGGCTGCTCCCCGAGGGCGGAGATAAGCGCGTTGGTGGAGGACGGCGCCGGCAGGGATGTTATCATCAAGAGTCTGGACATCAACCGTCTGGATGTGCTGGACACGGTCAAGGCCGGTCCCGACGGGCGTTTCACCTATCGGCACAGGATTCAGAAAGGCCAGCCGGAGTTCATCTATCTCTACTATGGCGACCGCAAGATCGCCTCTCTGCTTCTGGAAGCGGGCGACAAGGTGCAGGTCATCACCGACACTCTGGGAATCTGGTCTGTGACGGGCTCCGAGAACTGCGACAAGCTCGCTCAGGTGGAATCCGATTTCGCGGATGTGGCGAACAAGTTCATCCGCATCTCCGGCGAGATGGAGACAGCCTCTCCCGGCAGAAGCCTCGAGCTGGGCAAGCAACTCAGGCAGATATACATAGACTACTACCGGCATTGCGTACGCTATGTGCTGGAGAACAGTCATTCGCTGACCGTCATCCCCGTCTGCTCCCAGACCATAGCGGAGAATCTCCCGGTGTTCGGACAGACCACGGACGCCATCACTTTCTGCAACCTGGCGGACTCTCTCGAAGCCGCCTATCCGGACTCGAAATATGTCAAGGCTTTCCGCCGGGAGGCCGACGCCCGGATGAACAATTTCAATCTGACATCCCGCCTCGCCGCCGCGGAGCCCGTGAGTTTTTTTGACATAGAGCTTCCGGACATCAACGGAGTGAAACGCAAACTCAGCGACATCGACGCCAAGGTGGTGATGATACATTTCTGGACCGCCTCGCAGGCGGAGCAGCGGATGGTCAACATAGACGCGCTGGAGAGAATCTACAGGAAGTATCACGGCCGGGGCTTCGAGATCTATCAGGTCGCCCTCGATGCGGACAAGCAGAACTGGGCAGCGGTGATGAAGGAGCAGAAGCTGCCGTGGATCAATGTCTGCGACTCCAGAGGCGGCTCTTCCGAATATGTGGGGCTGTACAACATCAACGCCCTGCCGCTTTCATTCTTCCTGAGCAGGGGCGAGCTTGTCGATGCTTCGGTCTCTGACGAGAAGTCCCTCGGCGACCTGCTTGACAGGCTGCTGAAGTAGGCGCGGACGGAACTCAGCCCCGCCCGGAATGAAAAGACTGTTCACATTGATCCTTGCCCTGTGTCTGACCCTTGCGTCAGTGCAGTCCCGCGACGCGCTCACCTCCACGGAAGTCAGGTACGAACCGGAACATCAGCTGCTGATCAACGATCTCAGGCAGGAGAACCGTCTTATGAAGACCCTGAGCATCGCTTTGGGCAGCTGCCTTGTACTCGTTTGCGCATTGGCGGGCGTCCTGATGTGGTCGATGTGGCTGAGACGGATCAACAATGAGCAGGTTCTCTATCAGAAGGCTCTGGAGGCGGACACGCTCAAGGCAAGCGCCGACATAGCCGAGGTGGACGAGATCAAGGATCTGCTCGTCGCGGAGCTTATGAGGCTTCCGGATTCGATGCTCTGGCGGGATGAGGCGGTGGATCGTGTGGCGAGGCTGTCGGCGGACAGACTGCGCGACCTTTTTTCCAGAGGCACGGCACTCACGCTTATGGACAAGAAATACATAGTCCTTTTCAGCGCCGGAGTGAAATATGAACATATAGCGGCATTCTTCAACATCGAACTGGCGAGCGTCTATACCGTGCGCTACCGTGTCAAGAAGAAGTTCTCCTCCGCGCCTCCGTTCTGAAATCAGGAGGAGACGGTGATTTTCGGCAATTCCCCCCCCCTGTCACGCCCGAAATCTATATTTGTCTAGATGAATCCATATCCCCGTTTCCTATATTCGCCGGCAGTGCGGAACGAATCCGCCTGCATTGTCAAGGGGTTCAGGCCTCCGACCCTTGGCGTGCGACATTGACCGGAGGTATCGGAACAACTTATGGAAAATCTTAAATCAGGTATCGTTCTCTCGGACGGTGAGAAGCTTGTCGTTGAACTTGAAGCCGAACTTTGGGCCACCAGTTCCAATCCGTTGGCAAGGCTGTGGGGAAGAGTCCTCAAATTCATCAACCTCATACTCGGCAACAAGCGCCACGGATTTGTGGTAATCACCGATCGCAGGGTGGTGGAAGTGATTCAGTACAAGGCACTCTGGGTGTTCAACACCGCCAAGAACGTGAAATATGTGCTGCCGAGCAGCGTGAAGGAAGTCGGCTACACCAAGGAGGGGACCTGCTTCGGATGTTTCTGCCAGGCGTACAGTCTCTACTACGACGCATTCACCCAGCGCACGTCGGTTCTTCTGACCGGAGCCGATGAGGAGGAGGCACAAAAGATTGTGGATTCGTTCTATAAGGCAATATCCGCAGCCCAGTAAGAGGATTGAGGCCGCTTCGGCGTATGTCGCCCCGGCCACGCAAAGTTGCCAGTCAACGCTTCTGCAGGCTGAACAATGACCGGTCAGGGAATAGAAACCCCCGGCAGATTTCTGTATCTGAACATCTATGCCTTCATTCTTCTGTTTGGAGGCATAGGTTTTCTGTCTCTTTCTTTCCTTGCCACCTCCTGGTGGCTAATATGCATCTTTGTGCTGCTGTTTCTCGAGTGCGAAAGGGAAGCCTGCCGGATTTTCCATTCGTGGCAGAGCAAGAAGCGGGTCTATGACATCCTGATGCGCCGCAACACGCCGCAGCTTGTGCCCCAGAGCTTCAAGGAATATATCTGCGCTCCCTGCGGCCGGCTGATGGTGAGACTCGTGCTCAAGGATCTCGGGTGTCCCGACCGCTTCCCGGAGCTGTCCCGGACTCTTGTGAGAAAGCAGCTGGCGAGCGATTGTCCCTGCTCCTGCTGTAAACAACCATCTCATTGACTATGAACATATTTCTGACCATTCTATCCATACTGGCAATGGCCTGGCTGAGCTTCCTCGTGATCCGCCGTTCGTTGCCGAGATTGCGCGAAAGCGATGAGCGGAAGTTCTTCTGCGGCCTTCTCATAGTCGCGGCCGTGCTTCTGTCCGTCATAAGCATAGGCATCGCGTTCCTGCCGTCTTACACCAAGGGAGTGATCGATCGCGGCATATCCGTTGCCGAGAGTGTCATCGACCTGCACTTCCCGGACTATAAGGACGCGCCTCTGGACGAGGCCAAGCTGAAGGAGATAACCTCCAGTCCACGGACACTCAAGAGCGCAGTGAACGAGAGGGCGGATGTGGGACTTGTCGCCGGGCTGCTCGGAGTCAACAGGGTGATATCTTCTCTCGAAAGCCTTGCGGACAATGTCGATGCCTACAAGGCCGAGTTCGACTCCGAGGGGCAGGCATTCACTCTGCACAACATCCTCGGCTTCACCGCCCGCAAGAGTGTCGCTCTGGTCGGCAAGGTCGTGAATATCCTCCACCTTGTCATCATCCTGCTCTTCGGGCTTCTCTGCGCGGGCATAGCCATCCACAGCCGTACCGAAAAATGATTCCCCGCCTCCGTCCGCACTTGTGCGCGATATGAGGAATCA
>CAVHXU010000018.1:0-22413 GCA_963640185.1 Lachnospiraceae bacterium
GGTCGTCGTTCACCATTGGTTCAACTTCAGCAAGTTTATGTCTGAAACAAACCGCTGCCAAGTTCATTTTCGGAGTCCGGCTGAAGTCCGTCTCGTCAAGCCAAGCGGAGCGGCGTCAGTCAGTCCGCCGTTTCAGCATCTGTCTCACAGCGACTTGAAGAAGTCGTTGCCCTTGTCGTCCACGAGAATGAATGCAGGAAAGTCCTCGACGCGGATCTTCCAGATGGCTTCCATTCCGAGCTCAGGATACTCGACGCATTCGATGCTCTTGATGTTGTTCCGGGCAAGGATTGCCGCAGGACCTCCGATGGAGCCGAGGTAGAATCCGCCGTGCTTTTTGCATGCATCCGTGACCTGCTGGCTGCGGTTGCCCTTGGCGAGCATAATCATAGAGCCGCCGTGGCTCTGGAAGAGATCTACATAAGGATCCATACGGCCGGCAGTGGTAGGTCCCATCGAGCCGCAGGCCATTCCTGCCGGAGTTTTGGCCGGACCGGCATAGTAGATGGGGTGATCCTTCAGATACTGAGGCATCTCCTCTCCCCTGTCCAGACGCTCCTTGATCTTGGCGTGGGCGATGTCACGGCCGACGATGATGGTGCCGTTGAGGCTCAGGCGTGTGGACACAGGATATTTCGAAAGCTCGGCAAGTATTTCGTTCATAGGCCTGTCAAGATTGATCTGGACCGCGTCGCCCTCGCCCGCATTGCGCAGCTCCTCCGGGATGAGTCTGCCGGGGTTGTCATCCAGCTTCTCGATCCATATGCCGTCTTTGTTGATCTTGCATTTGATGTTCCTGTCGGCGGAGCAGCTGACTCCAAGCCCCACCGGACAGCTGGCACCGTGGCGCGGCAGACGGACTATGCGCACGTCGTGGGCATAGTACTTCCCTCCGAACTGAGCTCCGAGACCCACTTTCCAGGCCTCCTCCAGCACTTTTTTCTCCAGTTCTATGTCGCGGAAAGCGCGTCCCGTCTCATCGCCTGTGGTAGGCAGCCCGTCATAGTAATGGGTGGAAGCGAGCTTGACTGTGAGGAGATTCTTCTCCGCGGAAGTGCCTCCGATCACGAAAGCGATGTGGTATGGAGGGCAGGCCGCCGTGCCGAGAGTCTTCATCTTGGCGACGAGGAAAGGCACGAGAGTGTCGGGATTGAGTATGGCCTTGGTCTCCTGATAGAGATAGGTCTTGTTGGCGGAGCCGCCTCCCTTGGTGACGCAAAGGAACCGGTATTCCATACCCTCGGTGGCCTCGATGTCTATCTGCGCGGGAAGGTTGCATTTGGTGTTGACCTCCTCGTACATAGACAGCGGCGCATTCTGGGAGTAACGGAGATTCTCCTCCGTGTAAGTCTTGTAAACACCCTTTGAGATAGCCTCTTCGTCACAATACCCCGTCCAGACCTGCTGACCTTTTTCAGCGTGGACAATGGCCGTGCCGGTGTCCTGGCAGAGAGGGAGTTTGCCCTTGCAGGCTATTTCAGCGTTACGGAGGAAAGTCAGGGCCACATATCTGTCATTGTCGGAGGCTTCCGGGTCGGACAGGATCTTCGCCACCTGTTCATTGTGTGAAGGACGCAGAAGGAAGGACACGTCCCTGAAAGCGGCGTTTGTCATCGCCGTAAGTCCTTCCGGAGCGACTTTCAGGACAGGTTTGCCCTCAAACTCCCCGACACTGACATACTCCTTTGTGAGAAGATAGTACTCAGTCTTGTCTTCACCAAGCTGAAACATAGGTGCATACTTGAATTCCATATACAGTTTGTTTTAATCGCACGTCATCGCCAGCGCACATTCGCGCATCGGCACCGCAAAGTTAGAAAAATTTTCGTCAACTACACGGCAACCCGCCGATAAAGCGGGTGCGGCTGAGTTCTGCCATTCAATTCTCAGAGCGTTCAATAGTTCAGTCCGAAGGCCCAGAGAGGCACTATATCGCCGTGACCGTATTCAATGTCATCACGCACAACTATTCCTCTCGATGCGCCCGCCAATTGCCTGCCGCTTTTCTTCCTGCCACCGACTTCGAAAGTGCAGTCTCCGATGCAGAAGTCCGAGATTTTTGATGAGGTCACGTCGTTCTTCACCTTTGTCTGGCTATAGAAGAATGTCTCACGCACATTTCCCATATCAACGGGCGATGTGGCAAGCGCGTACATAAGGTTGGGATTGTCAAGGTACACCTTTTCCACCTTGCCGAGTCCTTTCATCCCGCCGGTGTCATCTCGCAATTGGCCAATCAGACATTCGCATTAATATGTGCCGATGGTATGTTGCAAAAAATCGCTAAATTTGAAAGTTTAACGACAAACAGGACCACTATGGCATCAATAAATACCCAAAAACAGGCGGCGAAAGCCTTCGTTCAGGAATGGTCCGGGAAGGGCTACGAAAGGGGCGAAACCCAGCGCTTTTGGATAGACCTGCTGCATACCGTCTTCGGCATCGACAACCCCACGAAAATCACGGAGTTTGAGATTCCGGTCAAGACCATCACAAAGGAGAAGGGGGCCGACTTCATAGATGCCTACGTTAGCACCACTAAGGTGCTGATTGAGCAGAAAGGCTCCCACGTGGACCTAAACGCCAGGGCCAGACAGTCTGACGGCGCCGAACTGACTCCTTACCAACAGGCGAGGCGCTACGCCGCCGGTCTTCCGCACACGATGAATCCTCGCTGGATTGTCGTCTGCAACTTCAAGACCTTCGAAGTGCACGATATGGAGCAGCCCAACGATGCTCCGGAGATTATCCGGCTGGCCGACCTTGAGGCAGAATACCACCGGCTGTCCTTCCTTGTGGACGACACCAATGTCCATCTGAAGAAAGAGCTGGAGGTTTCAATCCAGGCCGGTGAAATCGTGGGCATACTTTACGACAAGATTCTCGCGCAGTACAAAGACCCGGCGAACCCGGAGAGTCAGAAGGCGCTGAACAAACTCTGCGTCCGCCTTGTATTCTGCCTCTATGCCGAGGATGCCGGTATATTCGGCTCCAAGAACATGTTCCACGACTATATGGCGCAGTTCAGCGCCGGGGAATTCCGTGAGAAACTCATCAAGCTCTTCCGGATTCTGGACCAGAAACCCGAAGACCGTGACCCGTATGAGGACGAGGCCCTGCTGGCCTTCCCGTACGTGAACGGAGGAATGTTCGCCGGGGACATAGAGATTCCCCGTATCAACGAGGAAATCAGGGAGCTTATCCTGCAGCGGTCTTCCGACGATTTCGACTGGAGCCAGATCTCGCCCACCATCTTCGGAGCCGTATTCGAGAGTACCTTGAATCCGGAAACCCGCCGTGCGGGAGGTATGCACTACACCTCCATTGAGAATATCCACAAGGTCATAGATCCGCTGTTCCTCGATGACCTCAAAGTTGAGATGGCGGACATCAAGGCCACGGCCATCGCCAAGACCAAGAAAGAACGGGCATACGCCTTCCAGAACAAAATAGCAGGATTGAAATTCTTCGACCCGGCCTGCGGCTCTGGCAACTTCCTTACTGAATCCTATACCAGCCTGCGCCGTCTGGAGAACGAGGCTCTTCGCATAATCTGGGGCGACAACCGCGTCATCGGCGAGATGGCCGACCCCATCAAGGTCAGCATCAACCAGTTCTACGGCATAGAAATCAACGATTTCGCCTGCTCCGTCGCCCAGACCGCCCTCTGGATAGCAGAGGCCCAGATGATGCAGGAAACCGACGAAATCGTCGGCTTCAACCTCGACCCGCTGCCGCTCAAGACCTACACCAACATCCGTGAAGGCAACGCCCTCCGGATGGACTGGAATGAGGTAATCCCGACCGGCGAACTGAATTACATCATGGGTAATCCGCCGTTCATCGGCCACCAAAACCGTTCAGAGGAGCAGATTGAGGACATGGATATAGCTTTTCACGGGTTTGAGACCTACGGAAAACTGGATTATGTGTCAGCCTGGTACAAAATGGCGGCTGATTACATGCAAGGGACCTCGATTCTCGCAGCCTTTGTTTCCACGAACTCCATTGTTCAGGGTGAATCCGTGGCAGTAATGTGGGAGCCTCTCCAGAAAAAATGTTCAATAGAAATCATTTTTGCTCATAGGACATTTGTTTGGAATAGTGAGGCAAAAGATAAGGCTGCTGTGCACTGTGTGATTATCGGCTTCTGCGCGTTCCATTACACTGGAAAGAAGATTATTTTCGACCCAAAGCATGGTTCGGAGATTACCGACAATATCAATGGGTATTTGCTTGATGCGCCGAACATTTTCATCAAGGGCCGTAGTAAACTGCTCAATCATGAACTTCCAGAGATTACAAAGGGAAGCCAAGCAACCGATGGTGGTAATCTCTTCCTCACTGTAGATGAAAGGGAGGAACTGCTATCTAAGTATCCATCTGCCGAACCGTTATTAAAGCGATTTGTCGGAGCTGAGGAGTTTATTAACAATAAGCTACGCTATTGTCTCTGGTTAAAAGGTATAGCTCCTTCACAATATCGTAATATTCCCCCTATAATGGAGCGCCTTGAAAGAGTGGCGGAAATGCGAAAGAAGAGCCCTACTAAGTCTGTCCAGAAGGATGCTGACATCCCGATGCTTTTCACGCAGATTCGCCAGCCTGAAACCGCTTATATGATTATTCCTCGTCATTCTTCTGAAAATCGGCTCTATATTCCATTTGGGTATATGTCCCCTGATGTTATTTGTGGAGATGCTAATTCGATGATTCCCGATGCCTCTTTGGTTCTCTTTGGCACTCTTATATCCAGCGTCCATATGGCCTGGATGCGTGTTGTGTGTGGCCGTCTGAAGTCTGATTATCGTTATTCTCCATCTGTTTACAACAATTTCCCATGGACGCAGCCAACCGACGCTCAGAAGAGCAAGATAGAGCAGACAGCCCAAGCAATCCTTGATGCCCGAGCATTCTATCCAAATAGCAGCCTTGCAGATCTTTACGACAGCATGACCATGCCTCCCGAACTTCGCAAAGCCCATCGCGCCAACGATGCCGCTGTCCTCGAAGCCTACGGTTTCCCCAAGGACGCCACAGAAAGCGACATAGTCGCCCGGCTCTTTAAGATGTACCAAGAACTGACCGGCAAGTAGATGATTATGGGACTCTGTTAATTATAATGAACAAAAATCAACTTTCCTAAATTTTGTTCATCATACCCAACAAAATTAACTATCTTTGCCGGTGAATCAATCCTTACGATTATGGATATCATATCAAGACCTGATTACGCCACAAGACTCGAGTCCGTTCTGGGCAAGGGCGTGCTGATTGTCCTTACCGGACAGAGGCGCGTCGGGAAAAGTTATGTGATGAAAGAACTGATGGAGAGAAAGGGGGCTGACAATGGGAACAATGTCATATACATAGACAAGGAAAAGACTGCATTCGACTTCATCGCGACATACGACGATCTTGTTCAATATGTTGACGGACATCTTGACGGCGGCAGGCACAACTATATCCTGATTGACGAAGTTCAGGAAATCGCTGGCTTCGAACGCGGGCTGCGGAATTACTATGACGAAGACAATATCGACATCGTGGTGACCGGAAGCAATTCGGACATTCTTTCGGGAGAACTCGCCACGCTTCTTTCCGGCAGATATATAGAGATCCACATCCAGGGCCTCAGCTATCCAGAATTTCTCGAATTCCACAAACTTCAGGACAACGGGCAGTCATTGGGCAAGTATATGAATTATGGCGGACTACCGGGACTCCGGGCATTCGGATTTGACAATCCTGAAGTCGTAAACGATTATTTTCAAGGAATTTACAACACAATCCTGATCAAAGACATCGTAAACAGAAAGAGTGTCAGGGATGTGCCGTTTCTGGAGAATCTCGTAAAATATGTCGGAGACAACATAGGGAAACCCGTTTCTGCGACAAACATCTGCAACTATATGTCGTCACAGAAGAACGAGGTTTCCAAAAATACCGTCATCAGCTATCTCAAGGCGACGGCGGACGCATTTCTCATACAGGAAGTCGAGCGCTACAACATCCACGGGAAAAGACTGCTTGAGACAAACTCCAAATTTTATTTCGGAGATGTCGGCCTGCGGAACTTCATCGTGGGCGGGAAGCGCGCCAATGACATCGAGAAGATTCTCGAAAACCTCGTATATCAACAGCTCGTAAGGATGGGATATAATGTAAAAGTGGGAGTTCTTCACAATACGGAAATAGACTTCGTATGCTCGAAAGGCGACGACATCCGATATGTGCAGGTGGCTTATCTGATCCACGACGGGGACACATTCCGGAGAGAGTTCGGCAATCTGCTGCAAATCAAGGACAACAACCCGAAATATGTCATATCAATGACCCCATATATGGAGAACGGGAAATATGAGGGCGTCCGTCACGTCGATGCAGGGGACTTTTTCCGTAACGGGCTTGATTAAGTGAGCTTGTTCCCGGACGATGTAATAAATCTATTATAGACAAAATCCTAATATTTCGCGAAATATTAGGATTTAATTCCTAAAATTTCGATAAATTTCAGGAATCAGCGGGACGGCTTCATCTCGGCTCTCCGGGCTGCCACAAGATGAGAGTCCGTTCCTTCAGGGCGAGGGTCTCGGGAACCAGAGAAGCTGATAGTGCGCCCGCCAATTGCCGCAATATAACAGAAATCACCTCAAAGGTGACGATTTTATAAAAATCAGCACTTTTGAGGTGATAGTCCAATGGCGGAAGTATGACCTATGGTCTTCGCCGGATGTAGGCGGTTGATCAGTCGTCGTAGCCGATCTGGATGCCGTCGATGTAGAGCTTGTAGCCCGCGCCGGTGCCGGCAGGACGGATGTAGAAGTTGAAGCAGCCGCCCCAAGCTCCGTTGCCGAGGAACTGGGCCTGAACGAGAGTAGGCACGCCGTTCTGGAGCTCGACACCCATATCCGTCACCCAATCCGTGAAATCATAGCCTCCGTCTGCATTGACTTTCCAATGCGCTCCGAGCGCACCCTCGCAGATGACAGGAATCTTCTTCGTGTCCTCCTCACCCTCGTAGAGCATCTGGAGAATCACGGTGTAGGTCTTGTTCCATTCAGCCTTAGGCTGGCCGTTGTTGCCATTGCGGTAAATCTGGCCGTCGCCCGCTGCCGCGCCCTCGGCCTGCTCGGTGACTTCGAGGCAGAGCGAATTCTCGCCACAAAGCTTGTATTCCTTGTTTATGGTTATTCCGCTGCCTTCCCCGTCTCCATAGACAATCTTGCCGATGGCGTTGATGCCGATGATGCCGAGATTCCAGTTCCAGGATTCACTTGTGTTGTAAGGACCGAAAGTCCTTTCCCCGTCGAAGTTGTCATCCATAGGATCAACTCCGCCGTCAGCCGCGATGACGTGGTCGAAATTCCTCTTAACGGCAAGATGGGCCTTGGAAGGATAGACGGTGAGAGTGTACTTGCCGGCATATTTGTTCTCGAACGCCGCAGCCGTGGTCTTGGTCGAATACTTCACCTGATTGAAGGCATCACCCATGGAGAATGAAGGAGTGAGGTTCTTCTGGTCAAAGATGAACTGGTACCAGCTGTCGGCTGCAAGAGTTCCCGTGTAGGTGAACGAGCCGTCGGCGTTCCTTGTGAGAGGCTTCGCCGAAGCCGCATCCTCTGTCCCCACAGCCGTTCCTACGATGTAGAGGCTGATTGCTGAAGAAAGGTCGGCGGAGATTTCAGCCACCTTGCCCGCAACGAAATTGACCGTCTGCTTCACTGAATACTTCGCGCCGGTTGCCGCTCCGGTA
This sequence comes from Lachnospiraceae bacterium, assembly GCA_963640185.1. Classification (GTDB taxonomy): domain Bacteria; phylum Bacteroidota; class Bacteroidia; order Bacteroidales; family UBA932; genus Cryptobacteroides. The sequence goes on from CAVHXU010000018.1 coordinate 7,757, forward strand.
AGTTCGATTTCGACCTCCTGTTCTCCGGTCGGAACCGCGGTGAAGATGATTTCTCCGTTCGCGTTGGCTTTCACGGTAATCTTGTCAGAAGCGTTCTCCCCTTCGGTCCAAGTCCCGGAAACGTGGTTGTAGGTGAACTCGCCGGCAGACTTCTTTGCGAACTGCAGCACGGCTTTCTCGACAGGTTCCGGCGCTCCGGTAAGTTTGATCTGCGCATATGCGGCGACGTGTTCGAAAGACAGGGCCTTGACGGATTTTACGCCTCCAGTGTAGGCGGTCTTTGCGAAAAGAAGCATCGCGTCAGCATCGCAGAACTTCGCCGCTGTCGTCTGGGAAGTCGGGATGACTGCCACAGCCTCGTCAGCATTCAGGGAAATCCACGAACTTGCGCCTTCTTCATCATAAGGGGAGACGGCATAGACCGTTCCTTCAGCCTTGGAAGGTGCGAAAGTGACGGTCATCCCGAAAGACGAGCCTTTCTCGGCCGTGACGACAAGCGGAGCGTCTCCGTTCGCGGAAACTGCGACTGATTCATTTCCTGTCCAGGCGGCGTTTGCGATTCCGCCCTTTATCGATGCGTTGATGTCCGCGTCTCCGCCTTCAAGAGCGGGCGACTTTTCGCAGGACACCATAAGGAGTCCAGCCATAAGGCTGAGAATCATTGTTCTGGTGATCTTTTTCATGATGATGTTATGTTATTAATGTTGGTTCTTGTCATTCGTCCTCGTCTTCCGGGCCGAAAGCCTCGACAAGAGCGTCGTACTCTTCCTGATTTATCCGCACCATACATCCGTGGCGGGAGTCCGGGATGGTGAGGTAGAACTCCTCCCAGCCGTCCGCTGCCATAGTGGAGTTGTCGTAGCGGCAGTAGTACTTCGGATAAAGCTCCGCCCAGATGTACCAGCCCTTGCCGTCGGGAGCCGGAGCGATGGCCGGCGCCTCGTGATAGTTCGCTGCCGTCTCCTTGCCGTCCACCACCTTGGACATCGGGGTGACCGGGGAAGAAGGCTCGGTCCACGGACCCGTGAGGTTGTCGGAAGTGGAAATCAGCACGGTCTTTCCTGTCGGGCACTCACGCGGAGACTGCCAATCGGCAACCGGATAGCGCTCGTCCTTGTAAATCGCCCAGTATTTTCCGTTGATTTTGCGGATGATCGTGTCTATGGTCACGATGTCCTTGAACGCCTCGCTCTGGAAGTCGAAAAGGAACTCCGGGGCGGTGTATTTCTTGAAGTCGGAGGTGAGCACATAGAGAGTCTTCATCTTCGTGAAGTCCTGCTCGGTGCCGTGGGTGGCGTGCCAGGTGATGATGTACTGGTCGGAATCCTCGTCATAGAAGAGTTTCGGCGCGCCGAAGTAGGTCGGGTCGGCTGTATAGCCGCTCTTGGCGTTGAAGACCTGAGCCGCAGTAATCTGAGTCTTGATGCTCCAGCTTATCAGGTCGTCGGACACGAAGAGGCTCGCCCCGCTCTTTCCTGCGAGTTTCCCGCTTATCATATAGTACCTGCCGTCCCCGCCCTTGATGATGTCCGGGTGGCCTCGGTAGGTCCTGTGAACTTTCTTGTTGTCGTTGAGCGGAGTCCATACGGCTCCGTCCTTGCTGATATAGTAGTAGAGACTTCCGTAGTCGGAGTCCTTCATATGTGCGAAGAGCAGGCCGCCGTCCTTGTAATTATTGCCGGTGGTTGCCTGATAGCCGTCCTTCTCGCTTTCCGTCAAGGCCTTCTGCACGGAATCAATGTCGCGGTCAATCTTCTCCGGTGAACAGGAGGCGAGGACTAACGCGATGCCGAGTGTAAGTAACATATATCTTTTCATTGTATTGTTCTGAATTGTCACGGAATTGTCTGTCTGTCAATGAGTATTGTCACTAAATCGTCTGTCTGTCAATGGGCGCTGTTCGCCCTGGCGAGATCCTGCGTCCAGCCGTCCCTGCTCCAGTACTGCTCTATGTCGCAGCCGTAGGTCTTCGCCTGCTCCACGAAGAAATTAGGGAGAGGGAGATACTGGTGGGTCGGAGTGTATCCCTTGACGTCCGAGGTTTTCTGCGCGTAGCAGTTGAAGCGTATGAGGTCGATTTTCCTCATACCCTCATAGAGAAACTCGCGTCCGCGTTCATTCAAGACCGCATTCAGGAAAGCTTCCTGCGACGCGGTGGACGAGGCCGGAAGATTGCCGAGCCCGGCACGGGAGCGCACCTCGTTCACATAGGAGACGGCATCGGCCGACGGAGCCGCACCGCTGCGGCGCACGTCAAGTTCCGCTTTCATCAGCAGCACGTCCGCCCATCTCGCAAGCGGCCAGTCGTGTCCCTGGAAGGAGGTTTCCGTTTCGAAAGGCCATTTGGTGATGAGGTAGCCGTCCCAGCCCACCCCTATCGTGGATGCGTCCTGCTTAGTGGTAGGATTGCCTCCGGAACTCGGCTTCACCCAGTACTCCGCCGTGACGGCCGCCTTTCTCAGGTCTCCGGACTCGTACTGATTGTAAAAGCCCGGGGCGACATTGTAGTACTGCGCCCATCCCGTCTGCGTGAACTGGGTCTTTTCCCCGTTGTTGTCAATGCTCGAAACGTCGGCCGGCATAAACGCCATCATATAGGGGAAGAAATTCCCTGCGGCATAGGACGAGCCTCCGTTGGTCTCATTGCTGACGGCCATAATGATTTCCCTGTTCCATTTGTTGTAGTAGCTGAAGACCTGCATATAAGGGTTGTCCTTTCCGGCGGTCTTCTCGACATACAGCCCGTATTTCCCGGAAGCGGCGAGTTCTTCGTACATCTGCTCCGCCTTGTCGTACCATCCCGGCATATAGCTGCCCTCGTTGAGGCAGTGCTTCATCATGCAGAAACGGGCATAGTCGCGGGTGTAGCGACCCTTTTCGGACACCGTCTCGGGAAGATTCTCCACCGCGAGCAGCATATCGTCGTATATCCATTGGCTCATCTGCTCAATCGTCGGACGCACAAGCGTCTTCTGGACAGTCTCGCTCTCGACATCGTCCGGACTGATTATGACCGGCATCGGGCCATAGACGTGGAAGATGAAATACATCAGCATCGCCCTGCACAGCGCGACTTCCCCGACCAGCTGTTCCTTCTTGTTCCCAGTGAAGACCGACGGGTCCGCGCTCTGAATCTTTCCGAGCACCTCGGTCATCCTGGTCACATGGGAGAGTTTGGTGATATGGTTGAGGTTGTCACCGCTGCTGTTGCCGCGGTAATAGTAGATAGCCTGCGAGAAATCCGCCTTGGAATTGCGTTTCCACTCGCTGTCCCAGCCCTTTGCGGCCCACGGAGCCATCTCGTCGGTCGGCATGTCGAACATCCTGATTCCGCCTCCCTCGTAGGTATAGACGGGATGGGTGTTGTAGCCTTCGCCGAGATAGTATTGCCAGGTCGAGCCGAAAGGGACATAGCATATCATCGCGTAGGATTCGTATTCATCGGCTGTCGAAGGATAGTTCTCGGGATTCAGCGTCCCGTAGATTCTGGCATCGAAGTTCTTTTCGCAACCGGCGGCCAACAGAGCCGCGAGGGCTATGAATATGATTGATTTCTTCATTTCCACAGTGATTTAGAATGAAACTCTCAGACCGAGCGAATACGAACGGGTGGCAGGATATTCTCCCACGGACTTCCCTCCTTCTCCGCCGCCGCCCATATACATCTCAGGGTCGAAACCGTCATATTTCGTGAATGTCAGAGGATTCTGTGCGTCAAAATAGAGATAGATCGAGTTGATCCATTTCGACGCGCCCTTGAGAATCTTTTCGTCGAAAGTGTAGCCGAAAGTGATGTTCCTTACTTTCAGGAATGACGCGTTCTGCATATTCACATTGGTGCCGCAGTCTCCCGGCAACGCCCCTATGTCACCTGCGGCGATTCCCGGACGGGTGCCTTCGGGATTGGAGATGGAATTCCAGATCTTGTAGGCGAGCACGCTGGCGTTTCTCGAATTGTCGGAGAGCCAGGTGCCGCTTGTCGTGCCGAGGACGACATTGTTCTTGTAGAGACCCACCTGTCCGTACATATAGATGTCCAGCGAGAAGTTCTTCCACGAGAAAGTGTTTCCGAAACCGATGTAGCAGGCCGGGACGTTGTTCTTCATATACACGTCGTCCACGGTGATCTTCCCGTCCCCGTTCTTGTCCTCGATAATCGGCGCACCGGGCATCAGGGCTCCTTCGGAGATGGTTTTCTGAGATTCCGGGACATTGGAGCGGTCGGCGTTGACATAGCCGATGACATTGTAGTAGTACCAGGCGTTCATCGGCTCCTTGTCCTTGATGCGGTATTCTTCGTAGTAGTGATTGTTCTCCCGTTTGAGCCAGATGCTGTTCACGCGGCTCAGCGCGAGAGCGGTTTCCCAGCGGAACGCCCTGTCTATGTTGACCGTGTTCAGATTCACCTCCCAGCCGATGCGGTAGTAGTGGCCGTAGTTGACTTTTCTCCTCTCGAACATCGCGAGAGGGGACGAGGCCTCTGTGCCGAGCAGGCGGGTGACATCGTTCCTGAACACGTCCACGCTTCCCGAAATCCTGTTGTTCAGGAGATAGAAGTCAATGCCGACATTCTTCATATAGGTCTTCTGCCAGGACACCCAGTAGGAGTTGGCCCCGTTGAGGACATAAGGGGTATATTGGGTCGTGTTGCCGTCGAAAGAGGCGCGGAATTCGCTCGCACCGTAGTTGCCGTAGAGCGAGGTGCCGAGATTGTCGGCTCCGGTCACACCCCAGCTGCCCCTGATTTTCAGGAGGTCAATCCAGGTGATTCCTCTCATGAACTTTTCGTTGGACAGCTTCCAAGCGAAAGAGACTGAGGGGAACCAGTTGTATTTCTGCGTCGGGAAGAATTTGTCCGAGCCGTCAACGCGGAGCGTCCCGGAGATGACATAGCGGTCGAGGATGTCCGCAGAGAGTTTCCCGAAAATCGAGCGGTGCTCGTTGTAGCCGCGATACGAACCCGGTTTTATGTTCCCGGTCGCGGAGGAGAGGTCGTCCTCCTTGATCGCATCCTGCGTGTCCTCGTATGAAACATAATAGCCGTACCAGTCCTGCCGGTACAATCCCATTCCGAGAAGAGCATCCACATTCACGATGTCAGCGAAGCCCTGGCTGTAGGAGATCGTGCCCTCCAGAGTCTGATAACTGCGGTTCTGCGAGTGCACGTTTCCGCGGGACTTCTTCATCAGGTTGAAATAGACCGTGGAAGGAATGTACGAGTTCCTTATCGTGTTCTCGTAGTTCATTCCGTAGAGAATCTTCGCCTTGAGGTAGTCCTTGTAAAGGTTTGCGGTGGCCGAGACATTGAAGTTGTAGCCGTTTTCCTTGGACTTGTCCTCAATGCTGCGCATCGCGCTCGGGTTCGGGACATTGGAGAATATGGTGTAGTCACCGTTCTCGTCCTTTTCCTTTATGTACGGCGGCAGAACCAGAGACGCGTACAGGGCGCTGGCGGCCAACGCTCCGGCATTGCCCGAATCGGCACCGACATTGGCGTTGCTGTAGTTGTTGCGGTTCACGTTGACCGAGCCTGCGAGGTTGAGGAACTTGAAGACCTGCGCGTCGATGTTGGCGTGCAGGGTGAACTTTTCCATCGACGAGTTCACGACCGTTCCGTCCTGTCCGTAATACTGCCCGGAGAGGTAGTATTTCACCTTTTCAGTTCCGCCGGAGAGGGTGAGGTTGTGGTTGTGGATGTAGCCGCTCTTGAGGACGAAACTCGTCCAGTCGGTGGTCCGGGCGTTCTTTATCTCCTTCGCGCTGAAAGGTGCCGTCCAACCCCCGTCATAGGCGAGGCCGCCATAGGGGTACATCTTGTGATTGTAGAGATAGGTCTCCTTGTTGAACACGTTCACCATCGTCATATACTCCTGCGCGTTCAGCATCTGGAGGTAGGGGTAGTTCCGCACGAAGCTGTAGCTCCCGTCGTAGGTGACGCGCGGCTTGCCGGATTTTCCCTTTTTCGTCGTTATGAGAATCACACCGTCGGCCGAACGCACTCCGTAGATGGATGCGGACGCGTCCTTGAGGATTTCCACGGATTCGATGTCGGAGGGGTTGAGACCCCCGAGTCCGGCACGGTCAACGTTGGAGGGCATCGTCATCCCTTCGCCGCCTATCGAAATCGAGCTTGCGGGCATCACGACTCCGTCCACGACATAGATCGGGGTGCCGCCGCCTCGGATGGAGATGTTCACCTTTCCGTCGGGCTGGCCGCTGTTCTGCGTCGCCTGCAGACCTGGAGCGCGGCCGAGCAGAAGCTGGTTCACGTTGGGGCTCGCCGCCTTCGGCACATCGTCAGCCTTGACCTGCGCGATGGCTGTGGTGAGGTTCTTCTTGTTGACCGTGCCGTAGCCCACGACTACCGACTCCTCCAGCGCGGTGAGGCTTTCCGAGAGCCGGATGACTATTCTCTCAGGAAGGTTGTCCCCCAGAGCAAGCGTCTCGTCCCGGTAGCCGAGGCTGGAGAAGCGCAGAGTCGCGTCTTGGCGGACCTCAATGGAGAACTCTCCGTCAACATCGGCCATCACTCCGTCCGTCGTTCCGTCCACGATGACTGCCGCGCCCACGACGGGATCGGATGTCTTCTTGTCGATTATCTGTCCGCTTACCTTGATTTTACCCCCCCCCACCGGGTTGGGAAGAGGACGCCGAGGATGTGTCGCCCCTGCGGCTGAGCACAATCTGTTTCTTCTCGATTTTCCACTGGACCGGAGTCCCGTCGAATACGGCGGAAAGCAGCTGTCCGAGCGTCACGTCCCTGACATCGATGCTGACAGTCCCCTGTTCATCCACAAGGTCGTGGCTATAAACGAACCAATATCCGCTTTCCTTCTCTATTTTCTCAATCACCTTGAGAACCGGTTCATTCTCGCACTTGAGGGAGAACTGTTTCTGCTGCTGGGCTGAAACCCCGAAACCGGGAAGAAGAAGCAGGAAAAAGGCAATCAGGATTCCTGAAATCTTGTTCATTGGCTTTAGTGTTACTGTTTGTTTTTTGTTTATGGACGAGTTCTCAGTCCGCACAGGTGAGCGGACTTTTCGCCCATACACAAACAATGACACTTCAATCAGGGAAAAGCGAAGACTACTTTGAAAAAATAACGAATTTCTTTTTCATCCCGTCCGCAGGGTCGCCCGGAACCTGTTCGCAACGTATCGGAAGAACCTGTTCGAGCAGGGACATTATCTCCCCTATCTTCTCATCGCAGAATGTCGCCCTCAGCTTCATATTCTCTATCTTCTTATCTGTGACCTCAATACTGACATTGAAGATGTCCGAGAGCCTGCTGAAGACATAGGCCATATCATCGCCTCTGAACGCGAGTATGTCGTCTTTCCACGAAATCCACCTGACCAGGTCGCCTGCGTTTCCGCAGCGGACTCCGTCACCGGACCTCACCAGTTGCTCTCCGGCGGCCAGATTGTGGCGTGTGCCCGAGCAGCCAACATCGAGAACGCCCTCGACGAGGGTGACACGGAGACGCGACGGGTCGTAGGCATTGATGTTGAAAGATGTTCCCGTCGCCGTGACATCGATGTCGTCCCCGAGACGCACCGTGAAAGGATTGCTCTTGTCCGAAACGACATCGAAATAGGCTTCGCCCTCCATCCGCACGGTTCTTCCCTCCGCCGTCGGATAGAGAGTGCTGTATGAAAGGCTTGAGCCGGAGTTCAGGCAGACCGCAGTCCCGTCGGGAAGACTCGCGCGGACCACTGAGCCGTATGGTGCTGACAGGCTGACCTCGCCGGGCTGTACGGCCGGCTCGCCCCAATGGGCGAAGGCGAGGTAGGCGGTGAATCCGGCCAAAGGCAGCAGCAGTACGGCCGCGGCGGTCTCCCAGAACCTGAGAATCCGCTTCCCGAGCGGCTTCCCGGCACCGATCCCGTCAAGGAGTCTCCTCTTAGCCCTCTTCATGTCGATGTCCTCTTCTCCGAACGGGGCGTTGGAGGCCTCCCAGATGCGGCGGAAGTCCATATATTCCTTTCTGTTCTCCTCGGAGGCGGAGACATATTCCTCGAGGCATTTTATTTCGTCAGGGGAAGCCTTCCCTTCGAGGTAGGATTTCATCAGATCCGCCATAGCGTTTTTCATATCGCCTTTCATATCTTCTTTCATCTCGTTGTTCACATCATTATTCGTCACATCCTGCACCGTATCCGTACTCACATCCGTAGTCACATCATTATTCGTCACATCCTGCACCGTATCAGTAGCCATTTCCGAGCTCACATCAGTCATCGTATCATTAGTCACAGCATTCGTCATATCATTCACCGCATCATTGGTCACATCACTTGCCACAGCAGGATATTTATCAGAACCAGAGCTGCACCTCCTCGCATCAGACCGTCCCTAATCAGCGAAAACGCCTTTTTGAGCCGCAGTTCGACAGCCCTCTGGGTTATGTTCAGACTTTCGGAGATGTCCCGCGTCTTCATATCCTCCTCCATGAACATCAGGAATGTCTTTCTGACAGGCTCGGGAAGACCGTCGACCACTTCGTCATAGTCACGCCGAAGCTCGCTGTAGAAGATGTAGTCCTCCACGCCGTTGTCCTCAAGCACGCCCCCGGAAAGAACCCTTTCGGAATGTTCGTTCCTCACCCTGTGGTGGCGGAGTTCGTTCATCGCCCTGTTCCTGACGGCGGCGAGAAGATAGGATTTGAGCGACCTGTCAATCCTGAGGGTCGCCCCCGCCTCCCAGATGTGCACGAAGACGGAAAGGACGATGTCCTCGCAGCTGTGCAGATTGCGCACATAGTTCCCGCAGAACATCACGAGGTCGGGATAGTACTCCTCGAAGAAATCGGCGAAGACGCGCGTGTCTCCGCCTGTGATTCCCTCCATATAGTGCCTGTCGTCGTAATGTCCGGCCATTGATCTTCTACTGAAACGGCGGTAAAGGTATGATTAAATTTCCATAAAATGAAATGTGGAATTCCGGCTTCGTTTTCACCGTTCTCAAGTGTCATAGATGCGGAAATTTTTATTTCCCCCTCCATCGCGCCACAGTATGACACAATGGGGCCACATCGGCATTACACATTCAACCATATAAGCATAACACCATCCAAACATTTGAACATCAATATGAAACAGTCCATAACCCTTGCGCTCGCCGTCATTCTGGCGACATCCTGCACGGAAACTTTCACCGGTGAAAGGCAGAACTTCAACGACGGCTGGAAGTTCGCCGTCTGCTCCGGAACTGCGCTGCTTGAAACCCCGGTCACAGTGTTTGACGACGGGGCGCTCCCGGCAGGCGGGCCGACGCTTGAAGTCCCTTACGGATGCCATCTCCCGGAGCCTGCCGACGGCGAATCGCTTCTCGCCCGCAGCGTCGGCCCGGAGGATTCGGACAAGCTGTGCGCACCGGATTTCGATGATTCGTCCTGGCGCGGACTCAGTCTTCCGCACGACTGGGCGGTCGAGGGCGACTTCAACCGTCTGAACCCGTCAGGAACAGGCGGAGGAGCGCTTCCCGGCGGCATAGGATGGTACAGGAAACATTTCAGAATGGACGGGAAACAGCGAGGAAAGGCCGTGCATATCGATTTTGACGGAGTGTATATGAACTCCACTGTCTGGATCAACGGTGTCGAACTCGGCACGCGCCCCTACGGCTACATCTCATTTTCCTACGACCTCACGCCGCACATCAACTGGGACGGGGACAATGTCATCGCTGTGCGGGTGAACAACTCAGACCAGCCGAACTCGCGCTGGTACAGCGGCTGCGGCATCTACAGGAATGTCTGGCTGCGGATTCAGAACCCGGCGCACATAGCGCAGTGGGGCGTTTTCGCGAGGAACGAGGGAGACAGCCTCATCAGGGTGACGACTGAAGCGGAAGTACCGGAGGGATTCCCGGTCGGGACGGCGGAGATTCTCGCGGAACTCTTCGATGCGGAGGGGCGGAAAGTTTCTTCTTCCCGCAGCCCTCTCGAAAGACCGGACGGGACGGCGGAAGGTCGCGGCATCTGCGAACAGACGCTCCCGGTGGAGGAAGCTGAACTATGGAGTACGGAGAATCCCTACCTGTACAAGCTGCGGATCTGCCTTCTGGACAAAGGGAAGCCCTGCGATGTCCAGGAAATAGCTACAGGCATACGCACATTCGAGTTTGACGCGGAGACAGGATTCCACTTGAACGGCAAGCCGATGAAAATCAACGGAGTGTGTCTCCACCACGACCTCGGGGCCCTCGGGGCCGCGTTCAATGTCTCGGCATCCGAACGGCAGCTGAGGATTATGAAGGAGATGGGAGTGAACGCAGTGAGATGCTCCCACAACCCGCCGGCACCGGAGTTCCTTGACCTGTGCGACAGGATGGGATTTCTGGTGATGGACGAGCCTTTCGATATGTGGAGGCAGCGCAAAACCGAAAGGGACTACGCCAGATTCTTCGACAAATGGCACGAAAGGGATTTGGAAGACCACATCCGCAGGGACAGGAACCATCCGGGGATTTTCCTCTGGAGCATAGGCAACGAGGTGCTTGAGCAGTGGAGCAACGCCAGCGCCGACACTCTCTCGCTTGCCGAGGCGAATTTCATCCTGAACTTCGGACAGGACCGGAGCAAGCTCGCCGCAGCCGGAGAGATGAGCGTGAACTCGATGCTCGCGGCGAAACTCGCGGGCATCATCAGGAAACTCGACCCTACGCGGCCGATAACTTCGGGCTGCAACGAACCGGATCCGGGCAACCACATCTTCCGTTCCGACGCACTCGACGTCATCGGCTACAACTACCACGATGGGTGGTTTGCCTCCGTTCCGGAGAATTTCCCGGGAAAACCTTTCATTGTCACGGAGAGCGTGTCCGCGCTTATGACCAGGGGATGGTACAGGATGCCGTCGGATTCCGTCAGGGTCTGCCCTCCGCTCTGGGACGACCCGAGGAAAGAGCCGTCCTTCGCCTGCTCGTCCTACGACAACTACCACGTTCCTTGGGGCTGCACCCACGAAAAATCTCTCGGGGACATCCTACACAACGGCTTCATCAGCGGTCAGTTCATCTGGACCGGATTCGACTACATCGGCGAGCCCATTCCTTACGGCTGGCCGGCACGCAGTTCCTATTTCGGAACGGTTGACCTTGCGGGCTTCCCGAAGGACATCTATTATATGTACCAGTCCGTATGGCGGCAGGACATCGACGTGCTGCACCTGTTCCCGCACTGGAACTGGTCCGAGGGGGAGACGGTCGATGTCCAGACCTGCTACAACAACGCCGACTGCGTGGAGCTTTTCCTGAACGGGAAGAGTCTCGGGGAGAGGCGGAAGCTTTCTTTCGCCGAAGTCGAGGCCGGGGTGACCGGCGGCCGGCCGGCCGAAATGACGGAGCAAAATGGGATGACGGCCGAGAACGGAAACACAATGCCGGAGAAGAATCTTCTCAACGGCTCGACGGAGTTTCACGTCTGCTGGAGAGTTCCGTTTGAACCCGGGGAGCTGAAGGCGGTCGCGAAGAAGGACGGAAAGCCGGTGCGCGAGACGGTCATCAGAACTGCAGGTGCACCCGCATCGCTGAGACTCACCCCGGACAGGACGGTGATACACTCCGGAGAGCGCGAAATGTGTTTCGTGACTGTCGAGGTACTGGACAGCAAAGGCAATCTCTGCCCGCTGGCCGACAATCTGATCCGTTTCGAGGTGGAAGGACCGGCAAGCATCGCGGGTGTGGACAACGGAAGTCCGATTTCGCTCGAAAGGTTCAAGTCAGACCATCGCCATGCGATGTACGGCAAGGCGCTCGTCATCCTTCAGGGTGAACAGCTCCGAACCGGCAAGGTCACTCTGAAAGCCCGCGCAGACAACGGTGAGGGCGGAGAACTCAATTCCGCAATCCACCTCCGCGTCAAGTAGGCCGGATTTGCAAATCGCTCTAATGCCCTCCCTGCGGGGCGGGAAGAACGCCCCGGTCGATGAGTTCGCGGAGGATGGCGATGATGCGCGGAGCGAACGGAAGATGGTCGGGAGTGTCCGTGAAAAACTTCAGGTCATCGACGCTGTAGCTTCCGTTCATAGTGACACTCACCCATTCGCGAAGTTCGGACTCGATCCTGGCGTCAGCCCCCTCGGCAGCCTTTATGCTTCGGCAGATGTCGCAGGTGCCGCAATCGGCCGAATCTGCCTGGCCGAAATACTCCAGCAGAAAGCGGCTGCGGCATTTCCAGTTCTCCTGCACATAGGAAATCATTTCCTCCGAGCGGATATGCCGGCTGTTGCGCAGAAACTCATACAAATCCGGCTTTAGGTCTATGTTTTCCGGCATAAGCCTCTCGTGATACAGAGTCAGCACGTCGGAAGTGGCGCAGGGGATATAGCGTATGATATGGTGCACCGAGAGCCAGTAGAGACACTTCCTCAACTCGGCTTGGGTGACTCCGAGACGGTCGCACAGATAGTGCTCGTCAATCGGGACGGCAGCGGTGAAGATTCCGGTATACAGCCGCATCAGAAGCTCCAGCAGCGACGGCGCGAGAGGGTCGTCCAACTTGAGGCCGTACAGGGCATTCCTGCCCGGAATGATGCGTACACGCGTCGGCACTTCGACCGACTCGGCCAGAGACCAGTGTCCGGACTGTTCTATATATTTCACAGCATACCAGGCCATCCCGGGGCTGAGACGGAATCTGACGCAGAATTTGGCGAAATCGAACTTGTGCTGGCTCATCTCGCCGCACTCGTAGGGCAAATCCAGAAAAATATGCACTTTCTGGTAGATGTCCGCGACATAGCCCAGTTCCGGATAGGAAATCGTGTCCACCTGGCGAAGCCGCCGCACATCGTCACTGTTCCACAGCAGCACGGCGTAGGACCGCTTCCCGTCACGTCCTCCCCTGCCCGCTTCCTGGAAATAGGCCTCAGGCGAATCGGGGATGTCGGCGTGAATCACGAAACGGACATCCGGCTTGTCTATGCCCATTCCGAAGGCATTGGTGCAGACCATCACGCGGAGTTCGCCGGATTTCCACCGTTCCTGCCGCCCCGCTCTGGTGGCGCTCCCGAGTCCCGCATGATAGAACGATGCGGACACTCCTCCGGCTTTCAGGAAATCCGCCAGCTCCTCGGTCTTCCTGCGGTTGCGGACATAGACGATGCCTGTGCCCGGGACATTGCGGCAGATGTTCAGTATGGAGGCCGGCTTGTCCCTGCATTCGCGGACGAGATAGGTCAGATTGGGGCGCTCGAAGCCCGATTTTATGAGATTGGGACGCTCGAAGCGGAGGCATTGCATAATGTCGTCCGCCACTTTCTCCGTCGCGGTGGCGGTGAGCGCTATCACAGGAGCGTCAACGCTGTCGCGGAGCTCTCCGATCTGCTGATATTCCGGTCTGAAATCGTAGCCCCACTGTGAGATGCAATGCGCCTCGTCAACCACGATGAAGGATATGTCCATATCGCGGAGATACTGCTGAAAGCGTCTGGTCCTGAGCCTTTCGGGAGAAAGGTAGAGGAAGCGGAAATCGCCGTAGGTGACATTGTTGAGAGCCAGATCCACCTCGGAGGAAGTCATCCCCGCATAGACGGCCTTCGCCCGGATGCCCCGGGCGTTGAGATTCTGCACCTGATCCTTCATCAGGGCTATGAGCGGAGTCACCACGAGGGTGAGGCCCCCCTTTATGAGAGCGGGCACCTGAAAGCAGATGGACTTGCCTCCGCCGGTGGGCAGGACCCCCAGTACATCCCTGCCAGCAAGTGCTTCATTGACAATATCTTCCTGTTTGGGACGAAAACCATCGTAGCCCCAATATTTCTTCAGGACCTCCCTCGGAGTCATATTTCCATTCTCGAACACAGCCACAAATATAGTCACAAATTCAGACAGTTTTCCAAGCCGGATAGCCGATTCGGAAATTTCGATAGCGGGCCGATTTGCCATATCATTTTTTTGACTAAATTTGCGCCTCGGATCCGGAAGATTAGCGCGGATTTTGCTGTGAGGGGCGCGGCTTTCGGAAAAAGGCCCGATTGGAAAGTACAAACCATTTTATATTTTTACATTATGAGTAAAATTGATTTGAGCAAGTATGGAATCAAGGGGACAAAGGAAGTCCTCTACAATCCTACTTACGAAGTCCTCTACAACGAGGAGACAAAGCCTGAGCTTGAGGGTTACGAGAAAGGTCAGGTCACGGAACTGGGTGCAATCAACGTGATGACAGGTGTGTTTACAGGCCGTTCGCCAAAGGACAAATACATCGTTATGGACAAGAATTCCAAGAACACCGTATGGTGGAACACTCCGGAATATCCCAACGACAACCACCCGATGACCGAAAAGACATGGAAAGCCGTCAAGAAGATCGCCCAGAAAGAGCTCTCAGGCAAGAGGCTTTTCGTAGTGGACGGCTTCTGCGGCACTCACAAGGATACCCGTATGAAAGTCCGCTTCGTAATGGAAGTGGCTTGGCAGGCTCATTTCGTCACCAATATGTTCATCCGTCCGAAGAACGAGGCGGAATTCGCTCAGGAGCCCGACTTCGTGGTTTACTGCGCATCAAAGGCGAGAGTCGAGAACTTCGAGGAGCTCGGCCTGCGCAGCGACACCTGCGTCGCATTCAATGTGACAAGCAAGGAGCAGGTCATCCTCAACACCTGGTACGGCGGCGAGATGAAGAAGGGTATGTTCTCTATGATGAACTACT
>CAVHXU010000019.1:0-104671 GCA_963640185.1 Lachnospiraceae bacterium
TGGCCCACAAAGGCAAGAGCCTCCGACGGGAGACTGAAGGCGGTCACCGGAACGGATTTGCCCGGTTTCTCCAGTTTGTCGCGGCACGACACTAAAGACAACTGACAGAACAGCATCGCAGCTGTCAGAGCCGGCACTGCGGACAGGATGATGGACAGAGATTTTTTCATAGCGTGTTTTCCTTTAACAGACATTAGTCCCGCTAATATAGGCATTTCTCCCCCTCCACAAGCGGCACCTGGCAGAAAATGACGGGACACTCCCCGGAATTAGGTGAAATTACCTATGCGCGGGAAAGTGCTTCCGACTCCGCCGCCCGCACGGACGGCAATCACTTTTTCTTTCTGAAGACCAGCACATCCGCAAGAAAATAGTTGAATATCCCGGAAATCGTGAGGGCGGCGAGATTGCACCACACCACATCCCAGTGGAAGATCTTTTCGAACAGCAGCAGAAACACCATCTTGACGAGGAATCCCGCCACCGAGGACAGATTGAACCCTATGAAATGCCTCCAGAAGCTCTTGCGGCTGCGGCTGCTGATGCGCGTCTTCCAGATCCAGTAGTACGAGCAGATGAAATTGGTGAGCACTGCCGCCTCGAACGAAATCGTCGGAGAAATGACGTACTCGCCCCAATAGCCGGTGAAAATCAGATGTGAGAACACCCAGAGCACCGCCATATCCACAACGGTGCCCAGCAGCCTGCTCACGAAGAACTCGATGAACTTCCGGACGAAACTCTTGTTCTCCCCGGCCTGCCCCGCAGTCTCTCCGGACTTTTCCCCTCCGGAGACAGTCTTGTCGCTTATCAAACCGCTGACTTTGAATGAGTGCTACTCCTCCGGGATATGACCGTCAAACGGCTTGACCGGATCTATTTTCTCGAAATATCTCTTCTCCTGGAAAAATGACACCGCGCAGAGAATGAATATGATTGCCGCGACGGCAATGGCGAAAATGTCGAAAATTCCGAAGTTGCGGCCGAGAATGTCGAATCTCCATTCCTGCCACGGGATATAGATCAGGACCGTGTTGAAGATGATGATCAGCAGACGGAACTCCGTGGGACCGAGTTTGCCGTAAGTGAGCTTGAACTCATCTTTGAGTATGGTGCCGATGTAGGTGTGGGCCGTAATCGCGAGATACGCCGCAAGCACCAGCATCGCCGAAGAGAATTTCAGCAGAGGGGAAATGCCTGCCGCGAAGCAGACCACGGCGAGAGTGAAAATATCGACATTGTGGTCGATGAAGAATCCATAGACCGGTCTCTGGGTGTGGCGGACACGCGCCATAGTGCCGTCGAGACTGTCCCCGTACCAATTGATCACAAGTCCTGCGGACGACAGCCACAGCCACTGGAGACTCCAGTTGCACAGGACATAGCCCGCTGCGCTGAGCAGTGCTCCGATAATCCCCACAAGGGTCAATGCGTCTGAGGTCATCCATCTGGGCTGCCTCTTCGCAAGCCAGACGAGGGCTTTCTTTTCCGCTTTGTTGAGAATCGACGTCTGGATTCTCGCTGCCTTTTCGTTTCCCATAATTCAAGATTTTACTTCTGCGGCCACCGCCAGGCAAGTCCCGCCGTGCGTGGCCCCTATCCAAAAACAACCGACAAAATTAACAATTTTTTCTTATCTTCGCGGCTGCTTTGCGCAAGCGACGTCCATTATGGGAGAATTCTGATATGACAAGACCGGTTATGAACATTCTGTTTCTCGCGATTTCGTTGGTCGCGACCCTTTCGGCAGGCTCCTGCTCGGAGAAGCTCACCCCGAACAGCTCCGGAAGGACTTCCACATTCGAGATAGATGTCTATTCTCCAAGCAGTTCAGCCCGTTCTAAGGCAGTCAGTTCGCCTCTCACCAAGACCACTGTGGACAGCGACTGGAATGTCAGATGGAACAGCGGGGACGAGCTCTTGGCGGTCATCAATGACTCCGACGCCACTTTCTGCCACTGTTCCGGGAACAGATTCTCCACCTCAGAATGGACACCGGAGGAAAACTGCGGCTACATCTGGAGGGTATTGTACCATCCCTCCGACGGAGAGAAATATTTCAAGGCGGAGAATATGGGTACGGACGGATACACCACGAAGTATTTCAGCATTCCCATCACCGCCGTCCAGGAAAAGACCGGCAGCAGGTCACACCTCGGGGGCCAGCCTCTTGTCGGGTATGCAGCCTCGACAGGCAGCGGACAGCCTTCCATACTGATGCATCATCTCACCGCCGTGTTTGCGGTCAAAGTCACCAACAACAGCGGCAAAGACATCACGATCGCCTCCGTGACAGTGTCCAATGACGGATCCGTACCTATGTCGGGCGGCTTCTTCGTCAACCCGGAGACCGGTGAAGTGAGCGGGAAATCCGGCAAGACATCGGCATCATCTTCCCTGACTGTCACCGACGGCGGCATCGCAGCCGGCAAAACTGGCATATTCTATGTCCTGTCAGCACCGTTCTCCCTGCCTGCCGGCAAGGGCATCACCGTCACGCTCAAAGACAGCGACGGAGCCGTCGCCGAATTCTCGAAGACCTATTCCTCAGACGACACGTTTACCGCGGGCAAGATCCGCTCCCGCAGCATCTCCGTCGATGAGAACACATTTCAGAAGACTGAGTCCGTCCCGGTATGGAAACTGGTGACCGACGCTTCCTCCCTCAAGGCAGGGGACAGGATAGTGATTGCGTCCAAGTCTCAGGATGCCGTCGATTCATACGCACGCGGCGGCGAATACCTCAGCGCCGAGGATGCCGAGTTTTCAAGTGACCTCACGACCATCACCTCCCTTCCGGAAAGCGCCGGAATATTCATTCTGGGAGGAGCATCCGGCAGCTGGACACTGGCCTGCGAAACCGACGGCACATTGCTCGGCGTTACAAAAGTCAAGAAACTCGCATTCGGAAGCGGGACAACCACCTGGAGCATCTCCATTTCCGGCGGCGACGCCACCATCAGCAGCACCGCCTCAACCTGCGGGAGATTCCTGTACAATGTCAGCAGCCCGAGATTCACGACATACACCTCAAGCACCTCCGACTCAATGCTTATGCCGCAGATCTACCGTTATGAGACCTCTTCCGGCGGAGGATCGGGAGACTCCGGAGATTCCGGTGAGGATGGAGGAGAGACGGGTGGTGACACCGGCGGAGATTCCGGCGAGGACGGCGGCGAGACTGGAGGCGAAACAGGAGGAGAAACAGGCGGAGAGTCGGGAGGAAGCACCGCACGGTTCGCATTCTCCAACTGCTGCGAGTTCCCCGCACACAATGTCGCGGAAGATGCCGTGACCGCCAGCGGATCATACAACGGAGACAAATGGTACAACACCCCCACCGCCAACAGCAGCCGCTGCATCGTGACCCACACGTTCGAGAACGGCGGCAGCCGGCACCGCACCTACTCCATCCTCTACGACAAGACCATGAAATGCGCCCTGTGGGCGGCCTGCGCATTCAACAGCAGCACCTGGGGAGACGAGAATGTGGGAAGAAACGAGAAGTGGGAATACGACCCGGCGCTGCCTCAGAGTGACCAGCCGAATCTCACCAAATCCTACAACTCATATAACGGGGCCTCATTCTCCAGAGGCCACCAGATAGCGTCCGGAGACCGGCAGACCACCGAGAGAGAGAACAACCAGACTTTCTACTACTCCAATATGACCCCGCAGAACCAGACCCTCAACGGCGGCAACTGGGCTCTGCTTGAAAATGCCGTGCAGGGCTATGGGGACACGGTAAGCGGACGCGACACACTGTACCTCGTGACCGGGCCTGTATTTGACAGGGGATACAGCAGCACCACCGACAAGAGCGGCGAAAGCTGTCCCATCCCGAGCCGATACTACAAGTGCCTGATGCAATGCACATTCAACTCCTCCGGAGAGGTCACTGCGGCAAAAGGCATAGCCTACCTCACTACGGGCAACGAGGCTTCGGCCAACACCGCCTACAGCGGATGGGCGACCACAATCGACGCCGTGGAGGCGCTTACGGGGTTCGACTTCTTCGCCAATGTCCCTAAGGCCATTCAAGACAAGGCCGAAGCCAGCGCCACCACGCTGTTCTGACAGGTCGTGCAGCCACCGGGCTGACCCCGGTTTTTCCCGCCGGCAAGGATTGTTGATAACTATGTTGAAAAGTAGGGTTCAGTCACCTTGCTATATTTGTCCACATCACCTAATTTTGCCCTCAACATTGAATTTGTGTAAGGGGAAAACAGACACAACTACACGGCGACTCGGCTACAGACAGTCACCGTGCTATTTTTCTCCACACACTCGATGAAAAAGCATAAACCGTTGATTATAAACTATTGAGAAGACTTATGGGCAGTTCGGAAATCCACATCGTCAAACGAGACGGCAAACTCGTTCCTTTTTCTATGGACAAGATCAAATCCGCTATAAGCAAGGCTTTTCTCTCAGTGGGAGGCTTCGCCACGGAAGACGACCTGACAACCATACTCTCCCATGTGCGCCTCACCAACGGGATGGGCGTGGAGGAGATCCAGAACCAGGTGGAAATCGGACTGATGGCGGAGCACTATTTCTCCGTCGCCAAGTCTTTTATGCTGTACCGCCAGCAGCACGCCGAGGATCGCGAGACCCGCAACAAGCTGAACTTCCTCATCGGCTACTGCAACAGCACCAATCCTGCCACCGGCAGCAAGTACGACGCCAACGCCAATGTCGAGAACAAGAACATCGCGACGCTGATGGGCGAACTCCCCAAGGAGGGATTCATCAGGATGAACCGCCACATACTTATGGACCGCATCAAGAAGATGTATGGCAAGGAGCTGGCCGACAAATATATGCGCCTGCTCAAGAGCCATTTCATCTACAAGAACGACGAGACTTCCCTCGCCAACTATTGCGCCTCCATCACAATGTACCCGTGGCTTCTCGAGGGCACGAAGAACATCGGCGGCAATTCGACGGCTCCCACCAACCTCAAATCGTTCTGCGGCGGCTTCGTGAATCTCGTGTTCATCGTGTCGAGCATGCTCAGCGGGGCCTGCGCCACTCCGGAATTCCTGATGTATATGAACTATTTCATAGGCAAAGAGTTCGGTCAGGACTACTATCTCCGCGCGGACGAACAGGTGGATCTGTCTCTGAAAAAGCGCACACTCGACAAGGTCATCACCGACTGCTTCGAGCAGATAGTGTACTCCATCAACCAGCCTACCGGAGCCCGCAATTTCCAGGCTGTGTTCTGGAACATTTCCTACTATGACCGCTACTATTTCGAGTCCATTTTCGGCAATTTCCACTTCCCGGACGGCAGCCAGCCGGACTGGAACGGTCTCAACTGGCTTCAGAAGAGGTTTATGAAGTGGTTCAACGCGGAACGACTCAAGACTCCGCTCACTTTCCCGGTGGAGACGGCCGCGCTGCTGACCGACGGAGACGAATGCCGCGACCCGGAATGGGGCGACTTCGTGGCCGAGATGTACGCGGAGGGACACTCTTTCTTCACCTATATGAGCGACAATGCCGACTCTCTGGCAAGCTGCTGCCGTCTGCGCAACGAGATTCAGGACAACGGCTTCAGCTACACCCTCGGAGCGGGCGGAGTCAGCACCGGCTCCAAGTCGGTCCTGACGATCAACCTCAACCGCTGCATCCAGTACGCGGTGAAGAACAACATCGACTACATCACCTATCTTGAGGAAGTCACCGACCTCGTCCACAAGGTGCAGCTCGCCTACAACGAGAACCTCAAGGAGCTCCAGAACAAGGGTATGCTTCCGCTTTTCGACGCCGGCTACATCAACATAGGCAGACAGTATCTGACGGTGGGCATCAACGGTCTCGTGGAGGCTGCGGAGTTTCTGGGGATTCCCATCAATGACAATCCTCAATACACCGGATATGTCCAGAAAGTGCTCGGCGTGATCGAAAAATACAACAAGAAATACCGCACCAAGGAGACACTGTTCAACTGCGAGATGATTCCCGCAGAGAACGTGGGAGTAAAGCACGCCAAATGGGACAAGGAGGACGGGTATTTCGTGCCCCGCGACTGCTACAACAGCTATTTCTACATCGTGGAGGACAACTCGCTCAACATCATTGACAAGTTCCGTCTGCACGGCCGCAAGTACATCGAGCACCTCACAGGAGGATCCGCCCTGCATATGAATCTGGAGGAGCATCTCACGAAGCAGCAGTACAGGCATCTCCTCAAAGTGGCTGCCCAGGAAGGCTGCAACTACTTCACGTTCAACATCCCGAACACTGTCTGCAACGACTGCGGCCACATCGACAAGCGCTATCTGCACGAGTGTCCGGCCTGCCACAGCAAGAATCTGGACTACCTGACCCGCATCATCGGCTATATGAAGCGCATCTCCAACTTCTCGGCAGCCCGCCAGAAAGAGGCCGCAAGACGCTACTACGCCAAGGACAGGGGCGAGCTTGAGGCTTAGCGTGAAATACTACAATTCAGACATAGTCTTTCAGGAGATTCCCGACGAGACCACTCTGGCCATCAACATTACAGGCTGCCCGATCCATTGTGAGGGCTGCCACAGCAAATGGCTGTGGGAGGATGCCGGGATGCCGCTGTATGAGGCGGAGGCGGGAGACGATGCCGCCGCCAATCCGTTCCGGGGGCTGGATGAGATTGTGGGGAAATATGCCGGGGACATCAGCTGCGTCTGCTTTATGGGAGGGGACCAGTCTCCCGAAACCGTGGAGCTTATGGCGATGAGGCTGCGCCGGATGCATCCTGCGCTCAAGATCGGATGGTATTCCGGGAGACCTGCGCCTTTGTCGCCGGCCGGCGAGCTTTTCGCGGCCGTACAGGAAGCAGTCCCGATGATTGACATCACCCGCTTTGATTTCATAAAGCTGGGACCCTATGTGGCGGAGCTCGGAGGCCTGCGCTCCCCATCCACCAATCAGCGCCTCTACCGCATCTTCCCCGACGGCACGGCCCGGCTTCTCCGGATCCACGATCCCCGCCGCAGCGTCCTCGGAGCGTAAACACTCAACGCAGCAACCAGCAGAGCGTAACGCAGCAGCCCGCTTTTCCGCTAAAACCCATAGGAGGCTGAAGAAAAAGATGGCCCGCTTTTTCTTTAGCCTCCTATAGTCTCTTGCGACTGACCGTCGCCACAAACTCCTTCAAATAAAACGGCTCAAAATACGCCACATCCCTGAACCTGCCGCCGGCCAGTTCCTTTTCGGCGAGGCCCGCCATAGCAGACGCTTTGGGAAAAATCTGCAGGAAACGGGCATTGGGATGAAGTATTGTGGTCTCGCATTTAGCCGCCGCATCCCCAACGAACAGCACGGGGCCTTGCTCCAGAAGTTCCCCGAAGCTGCTTGCATCGATGATTTTGGCCTCGATTTCTGAGAGCCTGTCACCTTCGCCCGAAAAGACAGCGGTATAGACCTCCATCCTGCGGGCGTCGATCATAGGCACGATATATTTATATTCAGAAGCATTCTCCGCCTGTGCGACAAGCACATCCAGAGTCCCCACCGCCAGCAGAGGCACTCCTCCGCCGAAACAGAGCCCTTTGGCCGTGGAAACTCCCACCCGGAGGCCAGTATATGACCCGGGACCCTCACTGACGCACACACCCGACAAATCAGAGACTTTCAAGCCCTTCTCCTTCAGGATCTCGTCCACGAACACCGCCGTCAGCGAGGCGTGCGAACGGGGTGTCGTACTTTCCCTGTACGCAGTGATTTCCCCATCTTCGCAAAGAGCCGCAGAACACAGCTCGGTCGAAGTTTCTATCAATAATATCTTGCTCATTACCAATAATTTACCAGTATCATTCCTCGCTGCCGGTACTTTTCGCACTATACCTCCATTCTTCCGACAGGAATCTAAGCCATAAGCGACTTCAGATAAGGGAAAATGGCCGAACAGATCCGCTGCACGGGCCTGTAGCACAGCGACGCATCCAGCTTATCCGCGCCTACCAGCGAGAAAGTCGTGTTCAAACTGTCGAAAACGGCCACGCAGAGGCATATTATCACCATCCATTTCAAGAGCGAAAACACCACTCCGAGCAGCCTGTTCAACCAGCCGAGCATCACCAGCCTGATCACTTTCTCAAGCATCTTCCCGAGCAGCGTCAGACCCAGCGTCACGACGATGAAAATCACTATGAACGAGAATGTCTTGAGAACCGCCGGACTTGCGGTGAAAAAGTCTTTCATCCAGACACTCAGCTGCCCCGCGAACACCACCGACAGCCACACGCCGAGCACCAGGGCGACAATGGAGACCACCTGCGAGATGAAACCCTTCCGCAGCCCCTCCACAATGCCCCAGCCGAGGCATATAAAAACCACTATATCAAAAATGTTCATTTGCTCCAGTACTCCATACAAAGCCCGCAAATTTACAAATAAAAAACACTATATTTGCAAATTCGTTTGGAGAGGCGGAAGATTTGCTGCCCCACTGGTGGCCGGATCTCCGCCAAAGTATTGATTGATATGAGATTTAAAGAGTACAAAAGCTTGAATCTGGTCGATGCCGGGAATGAGATTCTGAAGAGATGGCAGCGCAACCACGCATTCGAGAAATCGCTGGAACTCCGGGACGGCGCGCCTGAATTCATCTTCTTCGAAGGTCCGCCGTCAGCCAACGGTATGCCCGGCATACACCACGTGATGGCGCGCTCCATCAAAGACGCCGTCTGCCGCTACAAGACCCAGAGCGGCTACAAGGTGAACCGGCGGGCGGGATGGGACACCCACGGGCTTCCCGTCGAACTCGGTGTGGAGAAGAAGCTGGGCATCACCAAGGAAGACATAGGAAAGACCATCTCCGTGGCGGAGTACAACGACATCTGCCGCAAGGAGGTGATGAAATACACCAAAGAGTGGGTCAACCTGACCCAGCGGATCGGTTACTGGGTGGATATGGACGATCCCTACATCACCTACGACAACCGCTACATCGAGACTCTCTGGTACCTCCTCAAGGACATCTACGACAAGGGGCTGCTCTACAAGGGCTACTCCATCCAGCCGTACTCTCCCGCCGCCGGCACCGGACTCAGCTCGCACGAGCTCAACCAGCCCGGGTGCTACCGCGATGTCAGGGACACCACCGCGGCGGTGCAGTTCGAGGTGATAAAGGACCGGATGTCACAGCCCGTTTTCGGCTGCGAGACGCTTCCGGTGTATTTCCTCGCCTGGACCACCACCCCGTGGACATTGCCTTCGAACACGGCACTCTGCGTCGGACCGCAGATCGAGTATGTCAGAGTGATGTCGTTCAACCCGTATTCGGGAGACCCGGCCATCTACATCGTGGCCCGTCAGCTCGTCAACGAATGGTTCGACGCCAAGGCTGAAAACCTGTCCTTCGAAGACTATAAGAAAGGCGACAAGCTGATCCCCTACAGAGTGTTGGAAGGCAGCTGGAAGGGAAGCGAACTCGCCGGCATACGTTATCACCAGCTGATACAGTGGTTCAAGCCCACCGAGGCGGACGCCGCAGGACATTGCAGCGATGCCTCCGACAAGGCATTCCGTGTCATCACCGGAGACTATGTCACCGTGGAGCCGGGCACGACAGGCATAGTCCACATAGCCCCGACATTCGGAGCGGACGACAACAGGGTGGCCAGGCTTTCAGGCGTTCCGCCTATGATGCTGCTTGACAGCAACGGTGCCCGCTGCGCCCTCGTGGACCGCCAGGGACGCTTCTTCCGTCTGGAGGACATCGACGCGGCATACAGGGCTGAGTTCGTCGCGCCTCAGTACGGGGAATGGGCCGGACGCTATGTGAAGAATGCCTACGACGACACTCTGCCGGCGGACGCCCCCACACTTGACATTGACCTCAGCGTTATGCTGAAGAAGGAGGGCAAGGCCTTCAGGATTGAAAAGCACACCCACACATATCCGCACTGCTGGAGAACCGACAAACCGGTCCTCTACTACCCTCTCAACTCCTGGTTCATCCGTACCACAGCGGTGAGGGAGAAGATGATGGAGCTCAACGACACCATCGTCTGGAAGCCGGAGTCCACAGGCAGCGGACGTTTCGGGAAATGGCTTGAGAACATCCAGGACTGGAACCTCAGCCGCAGCCGCTATTGGGGCACACCTCTGCCCGTATGGCGCAGCGAGGACGGTAAGGAAGAGAAATGCATCGGCTCGCTCAAGGAGCTCTACGCCGAGATCGACAAGGCCGTGGCAGCCGGGGTGATGGTGTCCAACCCTCTCAGGGATAAAGGATTCGATCCGGAGGATATGTCCAAGGAGAACTACGGCCGCATCGACCTGCACCGGCCATATATGGATGAGATTTTCCTCGTGTCCGACTCCGGCAGGAAGATGACCCGCGAGACCGACCTCATCGACGTGTGGTTCGACTCTGGTTCGATGCCTTACGCCCAGGAAGGCCTGCGCAATCTCGGAAACAAGTGCTTCGGACAGACGGCTGACTTCATCGCCGAGGGAGTGGACCAGACCAGGGGATGGTTCTACACTCTCCACGCCATCAGCACGATGGTGTCCGGAAAGTGCGCGTTCAAGAGAGTGATTTCCAACGGACTGGTGCTCGACAAGGACGGCAACAAGATGAGCAAGAGGCTCGGCAACGCCGTCGATCCGTTCAAGGCGCTTGACGACTTCGGACCGGATGCGCTCCGCTGGTATATGCTCACCAACTCCCAGCCCTGGGACAATCTCCGTTTCGACGAAGCGGGAGTGGACGAAGTGCGCAGAAAGTTCTTCGGCACTCTCTACAACACATATTCGTTCTTCGCGCTCTACGCGAATGTGGACGATTTCGACCCGGCAGCGCCGTTGATCCCGTATCAGGAGCGGCCGGAGCTTGACAGATGGATCATTTCCCTGCTCAACTCCCTGGTGCACGACGTCGTGGCCGCCTACGAGGACTATGACATCACCACGGCAGGCCGTCTGATCCAGGATTTCGTGTGCGACCATCTCAGCAACTGGTATGTCCGTCTGGGCAGGAAGCGTTTCTGGGGAGGGAATATGGATGCAGACAAGCTGTCCGCCTATCAGACTCTGTACGAGGTGCTTGTCGACATAGCCAAGCTGGCTGCTCCCATCGCTCCGTTCTTTATGGAGAGACTCTGGCTGGATCTGGTTCCCGCCGGCACGGACGAGGCGGACGAGAACCGTTCAGTCCATTATCTTCCTATGCCCGAGTACTGCGAGGCTGTGGTGGACAAGGATTTGGAGGAAAGGATGGAACTGGCGCAGAGGGCATCTTCGATGGTGCTGGCTCTGAGGCGCAAGGTCAACATCAAGGTGCGCCAGCCGCTCTCGAAGATTGTCATTCCTGTCATCAGCGAACAGCTCCGTGTCCGGCTCGAAAAAGTCAAGCCTCTGATTATGGCCGAGGTGAATGTCAAGGACGTGGAGTTCATCTCAGACACCACTGGCATCATCACCAAGAAGATAAAGCCCAATTTCAAGACTCTCGGCAAGGTCTATGGCAAGCAGATGAAGGAAATCGCGGCGGCTTTCGCCACCCTCTCGCAGTCTGACATAGCCGCGCTCCAGAATGCGGAAAACGAAGGCAAAGTGCAGGAGGCTCCTGCTCCTGGCGAGCCCCGCACCGGATACTCACTCAAGCTGGCTTCCGGCGAAGTGGTGCTGTGCCGGGGAGACTATGAGATCAGTTCCGAGGATATGCCGGGCTGGCTTGTGGCTTCCGACGGGCCGCTGACTCTGGCTCTGGACGTGACCGTCACTGACGATCTCCGCAGGGAGGGCACAGCCCGCGAACTCATCAACAGGATACAGAACATCCGCAAGGACAACGGCTTCGAAGTGACGGACAGGGTGACCGTGGACATCTACCCTCTCTGCGCGGAGGATGCCTCAGAAGTGGAGTCTTCGCTCCCGCAGTTCGGGGACTATGTCGGCTCGCAGACTCTCGCGGTGGCCGTGAGGTGCCACAGGTGCGGAGAAGAAGCCGACGGAGCGTCGAAAGTGGAATGGAATGACGGGGAGATTGCAATAAAGGTAGTCAAACTATAATCTATCGGAATTTAAAACTATAACACTATGGCAGAAGAAAAAAAGGTAACTGAGCCTGAAGTACAGGTGCGTTACAGTGATGAAGAACTGCAGGAATTCAAGGAAATCATTCTTGATATGCTTGCAAAGGCCAAGTCCGAGTACAAGACTCTGCGTGACCGTGTCACTCATTCTTCAAGTAATGATATAGAAGACACGTCTCCTACTTTCAAGGTCCTTGAAGAGGGGGCGAGCGTCCTTTCCAAGGAGGAGGCCGGACAGCTTGCACAGCGTCAATATAAGTTCATCCAGAACCTTGAGGCCGCGCTGGTGCGCATCGAGAACAAGACCTACGGTGTATGCCGCGTCACGGGCAAGCTCATTCCAAAGGAGAGACTGCGCCTTGTACCCCACGCCACGCTGACGGTTGAGGCCAAGGAAATGCTTAACAAGAAAAAATAGCCGCAGATGGGCAAATTTAGGATGACCAGGGGCAAATGGCTGATTGTACTCGGCCTTGCCCTTGTTGTCGTTGACCAGATCATAAAGATTGCGGTAAAGACCAATATGTCTCTGGGACAGCACTTCGACGTGCTGGGGGACTGGTTCAAAATCTATTTCATCGAGAACGAGGGTATGGCCTTCGGAATGAAGTTCGGCGGCAACTGGGGCAAGCTGGCGCTCTCGCTTTTGCGCGCCGTGCTTTTCGTGGCTCTTGTGTGGTGGATATCAAAACTCTACAAAAAGGGAAACGCTCCATACGGAGTGCTGGTGGGGTTGACCCTCATCACGGCGGGCGCACTCGGCAACATCATAGACTGCTATTTCTACGGACTCGTTTTCTCGGAGTCCCTGCCGGGCGTTGTCGCACATTTCGGAGGATCTTACGCTCCTTTCCTGTTCGGGAAAGTGGTGGATATGTTCTATTTCCCCCTCATCGACACGACCTGGCCGGACTGGATGCCTTTCATTGGCGGACGGCCGTTCAGATTCTTTGAGCCCGTATTCAACTTCGCCGACAGCTGCGTGACCGTCGGCGCATTCTATCTGATATTGTTTCAGTACAAGTTCTTCGCAAAGGACGACAACCAGAAATAGGAAAGGGCTGTCACGCAGTGACTGGGGGTCGGAAAAGGTCTTTGGGGTTGAACAAAGGCGATTTCGGAGCGAAGCGACCCAAGGGGTCTGGGGAATACGGTCCCTAGCGCCCCAGCGGGGCTGTCACGCAGTGACTGGGGGTTGGAAACAGGTCTTTGGGGTTGAACAAAGGCGATTTCGGAGCGAAGCGACCCAAGGGGTCTGGGGAATACGGTCCCCAGCGCCCCAGCGGGGCTGTCACGACAGTGACTGGGGGTTGGAAAAGGTTTATGGGGTTGAACAAAGGCCTTTGTTCAACCCCATAAACCGCCGTTGATGGAGATGCACTGCCCGGTGATATACCCGGCCTCCTCCGACACCAGAAAGCCCACCAGCGCAGCCACCTCGGAAGCCTCTCCGAAGCGGTTCATAGGGATGTTCTTCCGGAGCTCAGCCTCGTCCAGTCCCTCGACCATATCAGTGCGGATAAAGCCCGGAGCCACAGCGTTGACCGTGATTCCCTTGCGGCCTATTTCCTGAGCCAGAGCCTTCGTGGCCGCTATCAGTCCCCCCTTGACAGCCGAATAGTTGCACTGCCCCGGCAGACCCTTGAGACCGGACAAAGAAGCGATGGACACTATTCTGCCGCGCTTTTTCAGCAGCATCGGCTTCAGTACGGGACGGGTGACGTTGTAGAAGCTGTCCAACCCGGTGTGAAGCACCTTGTCCCAATCCTCTCCCTCCATCCAGACCAGCAGATTGTCCCGGCGCACTCCCGCATTGTTCACCAGCACCTCGATGAACTCCCCGGGATGAGCCGCCTGCCAAGCGGTTATCGCTGCGACCGAGGCTTCTCTGTCGGCCACGTCGAAGGGCATCAGTTCTCCGTCCGAACCCGCCTCACGCACCAGCGCGAGCGTGTCCTCCGCAGCTGCGGCATTTGACAGATAGTTTATCAACACGAAATAGCCCATAGAGGCCAGTCTGGTGCATATTGCCTTTCCGATGCCACGGCTGCCGCCGGTTACAAGCGCATATCTCATAGCTCTACAGATTTTTGATTACAAGTGAAGAATTGGTGCCGCCGAAGCCGAATGAATTGGACAGGAAGCAGTCGAAATGAGCCTGTTTCCTCTCCGGAGAAATGCGCAAGCGGGCAGAGTCCTCGTCGGGATTCTCGAAATTGATGTTCGGCGCTATGAAGCCGTTCTTCATCATCAGGATCGAATAGATGACCTCGCTCGCTCCCGCCATCCACATCTCGTGGCCTGTCTGGCTCTTGGTCGAACTCACGTCCACAGTCCGGTCGCCGAACACGGAGGCGATCGCTTTGGCCTCGTTGGCGTCGCCCACCTTGGTCGAAGTGGCGTGGGCGTTGACGTACCCTATGTCACTTATGGAGCAACCGCTGCGGCGCAGGGCCATCTCCAGAGACCTTGCCGGGCCATCGACATTCGGAGAGGAGATGTGGTCCCCGTTGGACGAGAAGCCATATCCCAGCACTTCGGCGATGATCGGAGCGCCGCGCCTCACGGCAGAGTCGTAGCTTTCGAGAATGACTGTCGCCGCCCCTCCGCTCGGCACGAGACCGTCCCTGTCCCTGTCGAACGGGCGTGAGGCGCGGGTCGGCTCATCTTCGCGGGTGGAGAACGCGGATATGCCGTCGAAGGAAGCGACCGCGAACATATTGATTTCCTGCGCACCTCCGCAGATGACCATCTCCTGAAGCCCCTCCTGAATGAGCATCGCAGCCAGACCTATCGAGTGCGAGCCGCTTGCGCAGGCTCCGGAGATGGTGAGGTTGATGCCCTTGAGCTTGAATATGCAGCTGAGGTTC
The DNA here is from genome assembly GCA_963640185.1 of Lachnospiraceae bacterium. GTDB lineage: Bacteria > Bacteroidota > Bacteroidia > Bacteroidales > UBA932 > Cryptobacteroides. The sequence goes on from CAVHXU010000019.1 coordinate 14,906, forward strand.
ATCGTGACCGTCGAGTTCATCGACTGGAAGATGGAGCCGGAGCCGCAGAGCATAGTGTCTTTAGCCTCGCGTATGCGGTCGATGGAAGTCACGACTGGCTTGGACGAGGAGTCGCCGCCATAGAGGATGCCGACCTCGTGAGCGTTGAGCCAGTCCTGATCTATCCCGGCATTCTGAAGCGCCTCCGTGGTGGCGCAATAGGCATACAGCGCCTGGTCGGGCATATTCACTCTCTGAGCTCTCGGCAGCACCTTTTTCAGATCCGGGGTCTCCACTGAGCCCGTCAGCCCGCTGCGGAAGCCCATATACCCGGGGTCCTTTCTCGCCGGGTCAAGTATTATCCCGGACTTGCCGCTCCACAGCGAATCCCTCACCTGATCGAGGTTCGTGCCTATGCAGGACCATATCCCCATTCCTGTTATTACGACTCTGTTCTTCATTCTGTCCTATGTTGATTTGTATTGAACTATGGCTCTGAACGTCTGCCGCCCCTGGCTCCCCGGAGCTTTCCGGCCGTTTACCTGCCGCCGGCAACTTTCAGAAAATTGGTGACATTGTTGGCGTAGATATTAAGGTACAGCGACTCCAGCTCGTCCGGCAGACAGTCCTTGATTTCAGCCAGCCGCGCCTTCTTGGCATTGAACTCCGCCAGATCGGCATCAGTGTATCTGTCCCTGAACTCATCCTTGCCGGAGCGCAGATCGCAGGCGATATAATTGGCGGGATAGAGCTTGTAGCCGGCATATATCTGTCTGTCGATGTAGTCGGCCACATCCCGGCTGAAATGCCCGCTGCCGCTGCTCAGAGCCTCCGCGATACGGGACTCGTCGAGAGGGGCGGAAAAATGGAAGTGCACCCTGCCTTTCGGAGAGAGGATGCCGTTCAGAATGCTGTTCAGGTCCTCGCCCGGCTGCTTGATATAGGGGCCGAGACGGGTCTTGTAACGCTCTATGATTTTCAGCAGATCGCAGGGCTCCCATTCGTAGGAAATCGTGACCGGGACAAGACGGAGCTTCGCCAGCGTGGCAGCCTTGTCTCCGCAGCCGCTCAAGTCGCAGGAGCAGAACATACTTATGATGCCCTGATCCGTGGTGTCGTTGCCGTCTTTGGTGCGCCCGTTCCTCTGGGCTATCCACACTGATTCCCCTTTCCGGGTCACCGTGTAGGCGATGTAGTCGGAAAGATGCCTTGAGGCGTTGTAGAACTCCCGCAGATTGCCGCCCCTCATCACCTTGAACATCTTGTTGGACCTGCCGATGTCCACGACCACGGGGTCGGACATAAGATTGGCGCCGAAAGTGATCTCGGAAGTGTTGAGCCCGTTGGAGAAGAAAATGTAGTTGATCAGGGAGGCGTCCATCATTATGTCCCTGTGATTGGACACCATCACGAAGCCGCCGTCTCTCGGTACATTTTCCAATCCGCTGTAAGTCAGCTCCGTGATGCTCCTGCGTATGATCTGTTCATTGACCGGGCGCATCACCTTCTCCTGAAATTCGCGGGTGCTGCTTATCCCGCGGAGCGAAGAGCGCACCAGCGAGGTGTCCACTCCGGGGAAAACATATTCGGCGAAGACCGGCAGATAGCCCGAGTCGGCGATACGCTGCATCGCCGCAGGAATCTCCTCGTCGTAATAGGGTCTTATGTCGTCAAAATCCTCTCTTTTCATAGGTCTGCGCGGGTCTTGCTATTTCTTTCTCTCATCGATGAACTTCACAGGTTTTCTGGACTTCGCCGGGAAATTGATGCGGCTGATCTCCTCGACAGGGCAGATTTCCACCAGCGGAGCCACCCTCACCCTCGAACGGAACCGGTCCTTGAGATCCTTGACCGGGTCTTCCGCAGGCTGGTATTTCAGCCCGACGCGGATGAGCACCTCGTCCGTGCCGGCATCGCTGTCACGCACCGTGACCACATAGTTCTCGATATAGTCCGTGTTGTCCAGCACGTCGTTCAGAGCCGGTGGATAGAGGGTGGTGCCCTTGAGCTTGATCATATTGTTCTTGCGTCCGACCAGAGGGGTGAGACGGTAGGAGTTCCTGCCGCAGCGGCAAGGCTCGACCCTTTTGGCAGCCACATCGCCCGTCCTGAACCTCAGCAGCGGCATAGCCTCGACGCCGAGAGTCGTCACCACTATTTCTCCCTCCTCGCCGTCAGGCACAGGCATCCCGTCCTCTCCGATTATCTCCACTATTATCAGCTCAGGATGGACATGGCCGCCGCAGCCGCAGGGACATTCCGAAAAAGTGGCGCCCATCTCCGTGGAGGAATAGGTCGCGAACAAATCCACATTCCATTTTTCCTTGATTTTCCTGCCGAGCAGGTTCAGCTCGAAGTTCTGGTCGCGCAGGCCCTCCCCTATGCCGATGATGCGGCGGACGGAGCTGTTGCGGTAATCCACGCCGTGATCCTCCGCCCACTGGATGAGCCTCAGGATAAACGACGGCACGCACATTATGGTGTCGGGCCTGATCCGGCGGATGGTGTCCCACTGCAGTTCGGGGATGCCGTTGCCCACGCGGATGACGCCCGCGCCCAGTTCCCTGAGTCCCAGAAAGTAAGCCAGTCCGGCCATAAACCGCTTGTCGATGGTCACCATCTCCTGGACAACGTCCCCGGGCTTGATTCCTGCGCACTCGAAAGACTTCTTCTCGTTGTAGGCAAGCCTCTGCAGGTCGTGCTCCGAGCAGTAGAAAGTCACCGGGTCGCCGAGGGTGCCGGATGTCGTGACATAGTCGATGATCCTGTCCTTGGGGCAGCAGAGGAAATCCTCATTGTATATCTGGAGATCCTTCTTCTCCGTGAAAGGGATGCCCTGGAGGTCATCGAGACTCCTGATCCTGGCAGGGTCGATGCCGTAGCTTGCGAACATCCGCCGGTAATAGGCCGAATGTGCCTGCAGATATGCGAGCTGCTCCCCGAGCAGCTTCTCCTGCATCTCCCTGATTTCATCGGGGGAATCGAACTCCACATCGTGCGTAATAGCTCTGTAATCAGTCATTTCAATATGGGCGTATGCCTTAGGCGTCGTCACTGCGGCGACAGCATCACACGCGAACCTGCAAAGTTAATCCATTTCCCTGAAGTTACCCAGTCCGCGCCCGCCAAATTTTATGGGGCCAGATTTTATGGCTGAAGTTTATGGTTTTTACGGCTGAAGTTTATGACCGGAGAGTCATTCTGTCCGGACAGCCTCGGCCGGATTCTCGTGCGAGGCGCGGAGCGTCTGGAAGAACACGGACACCAGAGCTATCAGCAGCGACCCGGCGGACGCCGCCACGAATATCCACGCGCTCAACTGGATGCGGTATGAGAAATTCTCCAGCCAACGGTTCATAAGCCACAGAGACAACGGCACGGAGACCACGAACGACAGCAGCAGCGGAGCGCAGAATTTTCTCAGGAGCAGAGCCAGTATCTCGCGGGAACTGCTGCCCATAATGCGTCTCACTCCCACCTCCCTGCGGCGCTGGCGGACAAAGAACAGTGACATCCCGATAAAGCCGAGCACCGAAATCAGCACCGCCACGGCCGTGAATAGGGCCACGAGACGCAACGTGTTGCGCTCATCGGAGAAAGACATCCGCACTTCCTCCCCGATGCTGCGGACCTTCCATTCCAGATCATCGGAGTTGCCGTCCACTTCCGCAGCCAGAGAACGGAGCCTCTGCAGAGCGTCGCGGGAGCCGTCGGTACGGACGAGGAAACACGGATCTTCGATGGCATCGGAGTCCTCAATCCTGATTTCGAAGTCCCTGTACGGATCCAGGACATTGATGCTGTGGAAATCGGCTATGATGCCGCCCACCTGCGTCACTGTCCCGTCGCCCCAGACTATTTCCCGGTTTTCGGAGCTTACACCCATCTTCGCCGCAGTCTTTTCTACATAGTAGAACACATCTCCGGACACGTGATAGTCCTCCAGAATCCGCAGTCCCGATATCTCCATAAAGTTCCGGTCGCAGGTCATCATATTCACGAGAATATTGTTCATATCCTTGTCCTTGAGATTGCGCATCGTGAGCCCGTTCCCGTCAAGGGCGCTTCCGGAGAACAAGCCGATTCCCCTCACGAAAGGCTGCTGCGCCAGAGCGTCGCGCATTCTGGACGAATTGTCGGGCGACACCACATAGATATCCTCCGTGTTGTAGCCCAGAGGCGCATTTATAAGATGGTTCATCTGTAGCCAGATGGTGAGAGTCGCGGTGAGCATTGTCGCGGTGATGACATTCTGCAGGATGATGAACACGCGGCTGAGCACCATCTTGGAATGGTAGCGGAACGAGCCCTTGACGACGTCGATAGGCTTGAAACGGCTCAGGGCCACCGTCGGCAGGATGCCGGAAATGACTCCGGTGAGCACGATGAACAGCAGGCTCACCGACAGCGTCGCTGGATTGATGTCTCTGAGTATGGCTATCTTGCCCTTGAACAGGGCCGCAAAACTGTCCTGACACAGCAGGGACAGCGCGAAGCCGACGAGAAAGGCGACCGACACCATCACCGTGGATTCCACTATGAGTTCCAGCGAAATCTTCGTCCCGTCACTGCCCAGAAGGCGTCTCAAGGCCATCTCCTTGGCTCTGAAACCTGTGTTGGCGACAGTCAGATTGATGTAGTTGGTGACGGCGAAGAGAAGTATCGCCAGTACGACTGCCAGCAGTATTCCCAGCAGGCTCCTGTCTCCGGTCTGAATTCCCGCCCCCTCATTCTGCGGTGCGAACATCAGGTCATCCAGAGGAATCAGCGCAGCATTGCGGTCTCCCCAGAAGCTGAACGCCGGACAGTTGTCCTTGCTGAACCTGGTGAGTTCGTCCGCCTTTCCGTCCGGACTTGCCCCCCGGCTCAGCATCAGGAAAGACAACGTGCTCCCGAAAGGCCCGCTCGCCAGTACGTAGTTGGTGGGCCTGTAGCCGAGCAGCTGCGAGACACGCCCGGAGCTTGCTATGATCTCGGTGCTGTTCAGCAGGGCAGTCCTGTCCAGATCCGCTACAACCCCCGACACCGTATATACGAGAGTGCTGTCATAAGGGTCTCCGAGATCGTCAGTAATGGTCACGTAGCGCGCCCCTACAATATTCAGCGGCTGACCGAGAGGATTCCGCCCCGGAAAGAGCTTTCCCGCCAGAGATTCCGTGATGACGCATTTCTCGGGCGCGTTCAGGGCGGTTTCCCTGTCGCCCTCAAGCAGTTTGAAGTCGAAAAAGTCGAAAAAGGTCGAATCCGCAATCATCAGATTCCCCTGGCCCTCGCCGTCGCTGTCGCCGCTCCAGTTGACGTCGCCGCTGTACACATCGCCGCTTTTTATCCGCGCCTGATGCATATTCAAGCAGCAGACAGACTCTATTTCGGGGAAATGGGACGGCAGGGAGCGGGTGAGATCCGGCCAGGACATCGCATCGTCATCGGTGGCAAGCAGATATATGCGGTCGTGGTTCCTGTGCCAGCGGTCGATGCTGAACTGGCGGTAGGTGTAGTCGCCGATCAGAATCACGAACATCAGCGACAATGCCAAGCCGACCATATTTATGACGGCATAGAGAGGATTGTTTTTGAGAAAACGCCAGAAGTATCTCATAGATGCGAAGTTTCTATATGCGAAGTTTCCCCGAATGGACAATCTGCGGGCCAAAGAAGCCAAGGTCTTGATGCTCCGCCAGTTGCGCGGACGGAGAGGATGCGGCCGGTGTAAAATATCTTTACAGGTCTGTCAAAATGTTTTACAGGACGATTTTTATGTAAGGTTTCGCGCGGGTGTCGTCTATATTGGTATTGTTGTACAAGGCCATCTGGGGCCGTACAGCAGCCGATGGCAGTTAATAACACACTAACACAATGACTATGAGTAAACTGAATGACTATGAGCCGCCCAGATTTGAGGCGACGGAAACGACCGCGGAAGACGGCTTTCTGCTCTCTTCGACTATGGAAAACGAGTTTGAAGACGGAAATGTAAGTGAAATTGAAGAATGGTAGAATGCACTGAACTATGAAAACCACCAATTACATTGCCATACTGGCAGTTGCGGCTCTGTCAATCGCAGCCTGCAACAAAGATGAATTCAAAGGAGACGACAATGTCACGGGAGCCGTGACAGTAAGCGCAGCCGCAGGCGAATGCAAAGTCGGCGGTGAGGTCGCGACAAAAGCCGATTTCAACGAAAGCGGCAATCTCTTCTGGCAGGAGGGCGACGCCATCGGAGTGATTGCGGGCGATGCAGACACGTTCACCGCCCTCACCCTCGAAAAAGCCTCTGCGGGCAAGGCCACCGGCGACTTCTCGGGAGAGATCAGCGGGACTCTCGGCACTGTGGCCGTGTATCCCTACAACGAGAATCACAACATCAAGGACGGCAAGCTGTATTATTCCCTGCCGGCCTCCTACACATACGACAGCGTGGATGCTGACTGGTTTATGAGCGGCAACAGCGCCAATGCTCCGGCATACGGAACTATCAGCACTGTTGACGGCAAATCAAGTGCCGTTTTCAAGCATCTGGGCGGCGTGCTCTGCGTCAAGGTGACCAAGCTTCCGGCAGCGGCCGGCAAGGTGACCATCGAAGCGGACCGCTACATCTGCGGCTCCTTCCCTGTGGACCTCAGCGCGGAGAATCCTGTTCTTGAGCCTACCGACATCAAGACATCCGACATCTACAACAACGTAAGCATCGTGTATTCCGGAGCTGAAACCGACAATGCCGGCGTATTCTACTTCCCTATGCCGACCGGCACCTACAGCATCAAAGTCGGTGTCGAGTCCATCGACGCCACTCCGGCCAGGAGCTACACTATGGCTGCGGCCAAAAGCGTGACCATAGAGCGCAGGGACATCAAACGCATCTCCCTGACTCCAAACTATGAGGAGGCTTCGACCATCGAGATTGACGGTCACGAGATGGTGAACCTCGGTCTGGCTGCTCCTTACGACAAGCTTCTTTGGGCCACCTGCAACCTCGGCGCGACTTCGGCCGCCGATTACGGCAAACTCTATTTCTGGGGAGATGTCAAGGCTTATCAGGACGGACAGACTACCAGTACCCAGGCCGCCGGGACCACTGTATGGAACGCCAATGACGTATTGCCTTCAACTCTTGACGCGGCCACCCAGGTATGGGGTACCAAATTCCGCACTCCTAAAATAGAAGAGTTAGCTGCTCTGAAAGCAGCCACGACCTGGACTTTCACGGAGGATTACAACGGAAGCGGAATCAACGGTTACGTGGTAGCCAACAAGGAGAACCCTGCGCTCAACATTTTCCTGCCTGCCAGCGGAATGTGGTATGAAGGGGAAGATGAAGCGTGGAGCGTAGGAGAAGAAGCTTATTATTGGTCAGCCACAGCATCGAAGGACAGTAAAGCCTACCAGCTTTACGCACATGAAAAAAACGTCAGCGACGGCACAATCGATGATTTCTGCTGCGCCTGCGCCATCCGGCCTGTGGCCGTGGAGGGCGAGGAGGCTGAAGAGGAGCCGGTTTCAGGTCCGCTCTATCTGTATGTCGGCGATGGCACTGGCACCAAGGCAGAACTCGCGGAAGTCACCGGTGGCTGGTACCTGCGTTACGACAGCTCTCTCGCCGGCAAACAGGTCAGAATCTCCGCTGACGCCACTACCGGCTACCCGGCCTATGTTCCGGACGGGAACGGCGGCTACACCAGAATCAGCGACGCTTCCGGCCTCTACACCGTGCCTACAGCCAACAAGTACGCCAACAAGTGCGCCGTCTCTTTCAGCTCCGACTCCAAGGTCTGCATCGTGAAGGACATCTTCGTCTATAACGACACTATGTTCCCGGTAGGAGACTGCATTGATCTGAGCGAGTTCCCTGACGCTTCACAACAGCTCGACTGGCAATGCTATAGCGCTTGGCAGCAATACACTAAGCTCAAGAAGTTCTTCGCCCCTACCGACTGCATAAAAGAGCCTCATATTTACCGCTTCGCAGTCACTCTCAAGGAATCCACCTGGGACAGCACACACTATGATGACTGGACGCGTGTGCCGGAGGGCTTCAAAATCTGTTGTGATGATGATTGGAAGTATTGCTATGTGGCGACCAGTTATGTCGAATATGGAAAAGTTACCAATCCCGATACGGGAGCAACCCAGGAAAAAGTGCTCAAGGGCATCGACCCTATTGATACATGGTGTGACGCGGCGTTCAAAGGCGGCAGTTACTCTGCGGAAGACTACAAATGGCAGCCGCCTACCACATTGACAGGCGACTATGTCATCGAACTTGATGTCAACGCCATGAAACTGCGCGTAGTCAAAGCGGAATAACAAAATTTTCCTACCTTTGACGCCGGATTGCAAAGCGTCAAACTATGAGAAAAAGAGTTTTCACAATGAATACCGCGGCCGTACTCCTGTGTGCGGCTGCGGTATTGTCTTTCACTTCCTGCCGGAAAGACAAAAAAGCCCCGGTGGAAATCACGGGCACCGTGACGGAAATCAACAGCTACGGACAGATCATCCCGAGTTTCACCCCTCTTGAGATGATGAAAGCCGGATTCGGCTACGCCGACCTGATCGAAGTGACCATCGGTGACAAGGTGCACCTTGTTGATGTCCCGTTTGTGACTTCGTTCAACGAAGTGGCCATTCTGGGGCCTTCCTATGTGGACTACAACGCGAAGGGTGACGACTACGGCTTCGCTATGCTCAACGGTGACTTCCACAGATACATCGGCGGAGAGCTGGGGGATGCAGTCACGATGAAGCTCACCTCCAAGGGAGGCTACAGCAAGACCTATGAACTGATGAAGTCCATCTATGCCCTGAATCAGCTCGAAGGCGAAAGCGATGAGCAGTACGCCAATTTCCGTATGGTCACCACCTCCAACATAGCTTCCGGAGTGCTCTACCGCTCCGGCAACCCGCTCAACTGCGTCAAGAACCCGGAGCGCTACAAGGTGGTGGACAAGCTGGCTGAGGCTGTGGGCATAAAGACCGAAATAGACCTTGCCGACAAGCCTGAAGAAGTGGAAAAATATATGGCTTCAGACAACTATGCCGCGACCTACTGCCCCCAGCTTTTCAAAAACGGCAGCACTATGGCCTGCGGGATGATGGCTGACAGCTTCTGCGAAGACTTCAAGACCCGGCTCGGCAGCGCCGTGAAGTTTATGCTCGACCACGAGCCCCCGTATCTCATCCACTGCAACGAGGGAAAAGACCGCTGCGGATTCGTCTCGATGGTGTTTGAGGCGCTCTGCGGCGCGGACATCGAGGAACTCCGCCGCGACTATATGGTGACGATGCTCAACTATTACAAGATCCCGGACGGCGGCGAATCCTACCGGCTGCGTCAGCGGCTGTCCATTGACCGTATGGTCTGGCTGATGTGCAACGAAGAGGACCTCGAAGACTACCAGGCCATAGACTGGGATGGTCTGGAACTCTATTTCACCAACATCCCGGGCGGTACGCTCCAGTCCGGAGCGAAGAAGTATCTCGGCGAATGCGGCCTGAGCGACAGCGAGATCGAATCCCTGCGCCTCCGCCTCACCACCGGTAAATAATGATGGAGTGCAAGGCTTGCGACTGTGATTCTAATCAAGTTTGAGGACAGCCATAAAAGCCGACTGCGGCACCTCCACAGTGCCGATCTGCCTCATACGCTTCTTGCCCTGCTTCTGCTTTTCAAGCAGCTTCCGCTTGCGGGTGATGTCGCCTCCGTAGCACTTGGCAGTCACGTCCTTGCGGACAGCCTTGACGGTCTCGCGGGCGATGATTTTGGCGCCTATCGCCGCCTGTATCGCTATGTCGAACTGCTGACGCGGGATCAGTTCCTTGAGCTTCTCGCAGATTCTGCGTCCGAAATCATAGGCGTGATCCACGTGGATAAGCGTCGAGAGCGCATCGGCAGCCTCGCCGTTCAGCAGGATGTCCAGCTTCACAAGCTTGGCATCCTTGAAGCCCACCACGTGGTAATCGAAAGAGGCATAGCCCTTGGAGATGGACTTGAGTTTGTCGTAGAAGTCGAACACAATCTCAGAGAGCGGCATCTCGTAGCACAGCTCCAGCCGGTCGGAGGACAGGTAGTGCTGACTGATCAGAGTCCCCCTCTTGTCAAGACAGAGTTTCATGATAGGCCCGTAGAAATCGGCCTTGGAGATGACCTGGGCGCGGATGTACGGCTCCTCGATCCGGTCAATCAGCGTCGGGGCCGGAAGGCCGGATGGATTGTGGACGTCCAGACAGTCGCCCTGGGTCGTATAGACCTTGTAGGACACGTTAGGCACGGTCGTGATGACATCCATTCCGAACTCCCTGAAAAGTCTCTCCTGCACAATCTCCAGATGCAGCAGACCCAGGAATCCGCAGCGGAAGCCGAAGCCAAGCGCAAGCGACGATTCCGGCTCGAACACGAAAGAGGCATCGTTGAGACGGAACTTCTCAAGTGATGAACGGAGCTCCTCGTACTGGTCTGTCTCCACGGGATACATACCCGCGAAAAGCATCGGCTTCACCTCCTCGAAGCCCGCGATGGCCTCCCCGCAGGGATTCGCCACGGTGGTGATGGTGTCTCCGACCTTCACCTCGGAGGCGGTCTTTATGCCCGAGATGATGTATCCCACACTTCCGCAGGGCACTTCATCCCTCGCGCAGAGCTTCATCTTCAGCACGCCCACCTCATCGGCGTCATATTCCTTGCCCGTGTTGAAGAACTTGACACGGTCACCTGTGCGGATGCTGCCGTTCACTATCTTGAAATATGCGATGATGCCCCGGAACGAGTTGAACACGGAATCGAAGATCAAGGCCTGGAGCGGCGCGTCCGGGTCTCCCTCCGGAGCGGGCACCTTCTCCACTATGGCATCGAGTATCTCCTTCACCCCCTGACCTGTCTTGGCCGAAGCCAGCAGCACATCCTCCCTCCTGCAGCCGAGCAGCTCCACGATCTGGTCGGTGACGACATCCACCATCGCCGACTCCACGTCAATCTTGTTCAGCACGGGGATGATCTCCAGACCGTGGTCCACCGCCAGATAAAGATTGGAAATGGTCTGGGCCTGAATGCCCTGAGTGGCATCCACGACCAGCAGAGCCCCCTCACACGAGGCTATGGCTCTGGACACCTCGTAGGAGAAGTCCACGTGGCCGGGAGTGTCTATGAGGTTGAGGACATAGTCCTCTCCGCCGCAGCTGTAGTCCATCTGGATGGGATGGCTCTTGATGGTGATGCCCTTCTCCCGTTCGAGATCCATAGAGTCCAGCACCTGGTTCTCCATATCCCTCTCGCTCAAAGTCCGGGTCAACTCGAGCATCCTGTCAGCCAGCGTGCTCTTTCCGTGGTCGATATGGGCTATAATGCAGAAATTCCTGATATTTTTCATAACGCAAAGATAGTGATTTTTGCGCGAAGGGGGCAGGAACTACCCCACCAGCCACACGAGCACGTGACGGTCGAACACCATATATTCGAGGTCAAACTCCTCCTCGTGACCGTCCCTGTGGATGAAAGTGGCTTCCAGCTCGCCCTCTCCCCTGGGGTTGAACTTCTCCACCTCAATCTGTTCCGCGAAGTCCACCCTGTTCTGTGACATTCTCTTGTAGATGGCCTCCTTGGCGCACCAGTAGATGGCGAGCTGCTCGTTCTTCTCCGTCCGGTCGTCGTCGAGATCCTCAATCTCATCCTCGGACAGGGCCTTTTTCTCCACTGCCGAGAAGTCGCGGTCCAGAGACTCTATGTCGATGCCGAGATCCTCCTCGTCATCAATGATCACTGCCACATATCTGTCCGTGTGGGTTATGCTGATGTTGGTGACACAATTTTCGAGATACGGGGCGCCGTTGTCGTGATGCGCCAGATACATCTTCTCGTCGAAAAGTTCGTTGATAAGGGCGCGCACGGCGAGCTTCTGCTTTCTCTGGGCCTCGCTGCCGTAGAGACGGATCTCCTCCATCTCGTCATTGGGCACGGAACTGAGATTCTGCAGTTCCTGCTCCGTTTCAGTGATCTGCCACACCGCGACCGTCGCGCCTTTTTCCACCTTTTTCTTAAGATAAAGTGCCATATCAATTCTTACTGCTATCTGTTTTCACTATAGCGGAACTCTGTCCCTCCCTGACCCATACACACGAAAAACCGACCACCTGCCGGGGAGCAGGCGACACTTCGCGCATATAAATGAGGATTGCCGACAGCGGGTCGTCAGATGCCGCATCCGCCGGGGCTTCAGGAGTCGTCAATATTGGACTGGGAGGTTCCACTTCGTCTATCGGATTATTTAATGGTGCAAAGATACATATTTTTCAATTAATTGCTATCTTTGCGGGCGATTTTCAGACCCCTTGAGGGTCAACGGTATCCGGACATAAACAATTAACTGGTTATAGATTATGAATTTTCTCACAAACGAAAAACTTACAATCGTAGGCGCCGGCGGAATGATCGGGTCGAATATGGCCCAGACGGCACTTATGCTCGGTCTCACTCCCAATGTCTGCCTCTATGACATTTTCGAGCCGGGAGTGCACGGAGTGGCGGAAGAGATGCGCCACTGCGGTTTCGATGATGTGAACGTCACCTGGACCACGGATCCGGAGACCGCTTTCAAGGATGCCAAATACATCATTTCCTCCGGTGGAGCACCCCGCAAGGAGGGTATGACCCGCGAGGATCTTCTCAAGGGCAACTGCAGGATTGCCGCAGAGTTCGGCGACTACATCAAGAAATACTGCCCTGACGTGAAGCACGTGGTGGTCATCTTCAACCCTGCCGACGTGACGGCTCTCACAGCCCTCATCCATTCAGGGCTCAAGCCAGAACAGCTCACTTCGCTTGCAGCGCTCGACTCGACCCGTCTGCAGAGCAACCTCGCAAGGGAGTTCGGCGTGCCTCAGAGCGCCGTGACAGGAGCACACACCTACGGCGGACACGGCGAACAGATGGCTGTGTTCGCATCACAGGTCAAGGTGAACGGCAAGCCTCTCGCAGAGATGGGGCTTTCAGCCGAGAGAATGGCCGAGATCAAGCAGGAGACAATCCAGGGCGGCTCCGCCATCATCAAGCTGCGCGGCCGCTCCTCATTCCAGAGCCCTGCATACTGCGCAGTCAAGATGATCGAGGCTGCAATGGGCGGCGCTCCGTTCACTCTTCCTGCCGGCACCTATGTCAACTGCGGCAAATACAGGAACGTGATGATGGCAATGCCTACGACCATCGACGCGACAGGATGCCACTTCACCCTGCCTCAGGGCACGGCCGAGGAAATGGCGGCGCTTGACGCCTCCTACGAGCACCTCTGCAAGATGCGTGACGAGATCGTGGAGCTCGGCATAGTGCCTGCCGTCGGAGACTGGAAGAAGGACAACGCCAATCTCTAAAAATCGGAAAAAGTCGAGACGGCCACGAAAGACTCGGCGGGGATTTCAAGTTCGAGCCTGCGGCCGCCGGAAATCGCAAGGGATGTCTGCACAAGGCATCCCTTTTCTGTACCCACCTCCCTGGTGAACACGGTCAGGAGCGCATCCGTCCTGCCGGACTCCGCCCCGGCATCCACTGGCAGGGAGACATTCACCCTGTAAGCCGCGTCATTGACATTGACCAGCGCCAGAGCATATTCTCCGGCGGCATTGCGCGAAGCCGAAGCATAGACCCCCGACGGCAGGTCCGATTCCACTTTCAGCACGTCCGCACCTGACGGGAAGCAGCGGCACAGCATAGACCAGGTGTAAAACCACGGTCTCGGAGTCTCCAGAGACTCGTCTCCGAACACTTCCGCCCCCAGAATGTTCCACATCCCCCAGATCTTCACGTCCTCTGGCCGGCCGGAGTCCCCGTTGGAATGCATAGCATCGTCCAGCATCCACGCCGCCACTCCCGAAGCTCCGTTGTTCATCGCCTCCATAGCGAAAACCGGCATATCGAGGGCATAGAAGTAGTCCGGCACCAGCATATTGCAGTCAGAACCCCTGGTGAAGGGATGAGACTCGGCTCTGCGCCGGTATTCGGCAAGCAGCAGCGAATCGGCCGGATCGTAGTATTTGTAGCCCCCCTCTCCGAAGATGAAGCGCTTCCCCTGCGGAATCAGAGCCTTAATCCGGGCCACGTCGTCCGCAAAACGGCCGCTGCGGACATAGTCCTGCCCCGGGTAGCAGTGAACGTCATAGAGCCCGGTAATGGCATCCAGAGAAGCCGCCGTCTGCTCCACCCATCCGTAGGAATCGTATTCCGAAGCCGGATTCCTGTAGTTCAGCACCGCATCGGGACCCGCGAGCTCCACCGAGGCCAGAGCGGGATACTTGCGCATTTCCTCCTCAAAACGGCGGTACATCGACGCCCAGAAACCGAAATCCCCGTCCGTGCTCGCCCAGTTGCCGTCCGGCTCGTTGAATATCACGAAATTGCGGATGCAGGTGAAGCCGTTCTCCGACACCAGCCAGTCCAGATAAGCCACCGACATCCTCACCCATTCGTCGCTGCCCTTGAGACTCCAGTCCGGCGGGTTGAACTCCCCATACACCACGGACACTCCGCGGCTCTGGCAGAAAGACAGGAGCTTCAGGATGTTGCGCGAGTTGCGCTCCGGACGGAACCTGCCTCCGTCATAGTACAGATACGGCGAATTTATCATACAGCGCACATACTGCGGCTTCATAAAGTCCATTCTCTCATAGAGCTTCTCCCAGTCGGCGTCAGACACTTCCGATCCCCAGCTCAGAGCCTCGTCATAGGGGTCCCACTCGACTCCGTTGCCGAACAGCCCGGCATTGATCACTTCATCGGTGACGGTCAGGGAATAGCGGCCGCAGGACAGCAGAGCCATCAGGGCAAGGGCGGAGATTATGCACTTTTTCATAGTATCAGACGAGAATGTTGTTGATGTACTTGCGATAGACCGTAGGGGTGGCTCCCCTGGATTTCAGGAATATGCGGTTGAAGTTGGATTTGTTGTTGAAGCCGCACTCATAGCAGATTTCCGACACGGGAAGCATCGTCCCCTCCAGAAGCCGGCAGGCCTTGGCTATGCGCAGGTTGTTGAGATAGGAGACGTATGAAATGCGGGTGTGGCTCTTGAAGAAATGGGAGAATGCGGACTCCGACATATTCACCAGGGCGGCGACATCGGAGATGGAGATGCGTTTGGAGAGGTTCTCCTCGGTGTAGGCGCAGACCTTGGATATGCGGCGGGACTTGGAGGAGCGCATAGTCACATTGGAGTCCGACACTATCCTGTAGTCCGAAAGTGCCAGATCATTGAGCAGGCTCAGGAACTCGATGCCGGAATCGAAGCCGGAGTGGTTCTTCAGATCAAGTAATCTTGATACTATTCTGCTGTCTCTTGATACAAAAAAGCGGACAGCGGGCGCGGCACGATCCAGAAACTCCCTTATGTGCCGGAACTGGCGCTTGTTCATAATGGGGAATTTCAGCATCTCGTCGGAGAACTGCACGGTCACCACATGATTGTGCACCTTGTCGGATTTCCAGACGTGGGGGATGAACGGCGATACCAGAATCAGGTCCAGCGCCGCGAAATCCTCCTTGAAGTTGCCTATGACCCTCGTGCCGTCCGTGTCGAGAACGAGGTTTATCTCATATTCCGAATGACAGTGGATAGGATAGTCGAACTTGGCGTCCTCGTGGTCAAGCACTATGAACAGGTCGTCCTTCGAGACCGGAGTTATTTCCTGCTGGACCTCTCTCATAGCTTCTTCTCCAGCATCCAGGACAGGAAGTCGGGCTCGGCGAAAGCATTGTCCCAGCTGTTGTGCCACACGCCGGGGTACTCGATATATTCTACTGTGACACCGTTGTCTGTCAGCACTTTGTACGCATCCCGAGAGAAATGCACGGGCACGGTGTCGTCGCAGTCGCCGTGAAACAGCCGGACGGCGGTCCTGCCCCTGTAGCCCGAGAGCCTGTCAATATTGACCGCGCCGCAGACAGGCTGCACGGCGGCGAACAGATCCGGATAGCGGAGCAGCAGGTCGAGCGTCCCCATTCCTCCCATCGACAGGCCCGTGCAGTAGATCCTCCGGGTGTCGACCGTTCCCGTGGAGATCAGCGAGTCAAGCATTTCCTTGACTGCGGCCAGAGGATAGGTCATATCCGCATTTTCCGGGAAAGTCCTCCACATACACTCCTCCGGCGTGGTCGGACGGACGATGTCCACCCAATAGCTCTCTTCGGGACACTGCGGAGCAAGGACTATGACATCCCTGAGCTCCGGAGAGTTCATAAAGAGTTCCCGTCCGTGGTTCAGCTGCGAGACATTGTCGCCGCCCCTTTCCCCCGCCCCGTGCAGGTAAAGCAGAAGAGGATGGGACTTCTTGAACAGCGATTTTGCCGGGACGGACATCCGGTACGGCAGGCTGAAGCCGTCGGAAGCCCCGAAGTGGCCGGCGACTTCGGTTTTCTCCCTGCTGCAGGAAGCCAGGACCGGAAACGCCAGAATGCAGAATGCGATGATGCGGGTGATACTTTTAGTCATAGCTGCAATAGTTTCAGTGTGTTACTTTGTCAGAGGCCGCCCGAAGAGAGCGCCGGTGTCCGTCCGGGAACGGCTACTGACGGCCCCTTCAAGCCTGATGCAAATATAAAGCATAAAAACACAATAAAACACGCTATTTCAAAATAGTATCAACTATCAGCCATAAAATGTACAAAACTTATCGCGGCAAGACATAACTTTGCACAGTGAAATGACGCTGAAACTATGGGTAATCTCAAGATCATTGATTTGTGCATAGTCGCCGCATACATCATATTCATAGTATGGTGGGGACTCAGACACGGCAAGAGCAACGGCACCGGCTCTTATTTTCTCGCCGGACGCAGTATGCCCTGGTGGATTGTCGGACTGTCGCTTTTCGCCGCCAGCATCTCCAGCACCACGCTCATAGGCCAGACGGGCGACGCCTACGCCACAGGCATAGCGGTGTTCAACTACAACCTCACCGGTGTGCTCGTGCTCGTGTTCTTCGCCACATTCCTGCTGCCGCTCTACATCAGATCAGGCATCTACACCATTCCCGAATTTCTCGAAAAGCGCTTCGACCGGAAGTCCAGATACTATTTCTCCACCATCTGCATCATCGGTAACGTGTTCCTCGATGCGGCCGGAGCCCTCTACGCGGCGGCACTGATCCTGAAAATGATGTTCCCGGCCGTCGATCTGCAGGTCTTCATCATCATTTTCGCCATCGTGGCGGCATCCTACACCATCCCCGGAGGACTCTCAGCAGCCATCAACACCGAACTCATACAGGCCATCATACTCATCGTCGGCTCCGTCATACTGATGATATGCTGCTTCGCCTCGGGCGGGCTGGAGTACCTCGGGACTCTGATGGCGGAGGGAGACACGGCGATGAAGCTCATCCGCCCGCTGGACGACAGTTCCACTCCGTGGCTCGGACTGATAGTGGGTATGCCCATTCTCGGGATATATTTCTGGGCCAACAACCAGACCCTCGTCCAGAGAGTTCTGAGCGCGGAAAGCGTCAACGAGGGCCGCATAGGCGTGATGCTTGCCGGATTCCTGACCCTCGCCACCCTCGTGCTCTTCAATATGCCGGGAGTTATGGCGAGAGAGTTCTTCCCGGGCCTCGACAATCCGGATATGGTCTATCCGAGCCTGGTCGTCAATATGATGCCGGCAGGTCTGCTCGGGATTATGCTGGCCGCTATGCTCGCCGCGCTGACTTCCACCCTGAGCGCCATACTCACTTCCAGCTCCACACTTTTCACTATGGACTTCTACGCCCGGATCGACCGGAAGGCCGATGAGAAGAAGCTGGTCAAGGTGGGAAAGATCGCCTCGCTGGTGATCATCGTCATCGCCGCCGTATGGGCTCCCAACATCGAGAAATTCGGCTCGCTGCTCAAATACTACCAGGAGATGCTCTCCTACATTTCGCCTCCTATCGTGGCCACGTTCCTGATGGGCGTGTTCTGCAAAAGGACCAATGCCAAGGGCGCGTTCTCCGGTCTCATCGCAGGCCTGGGGATGGCAGTGCTGATGCTGTTCTTCAGGGAAAGGATTTTCGGCCAGATGCACTTCCTGCTGATCGTGCCGATTCTTCTGCTGTTCTCCATTGCCGTCATACTCATAGTCAGCCTCTGTACGGAAAAACCTCAGCCTGAAAAGCTTGAGAACACCACTTTCAACCCCGCCGATTTCAGGGAGGAAAGCCGTGAACTGAAAAAGGTGAAATGGTGGAAGAACTACCGCTGGATGAGTCTCGCCCTCGTGGCCCTGTGCATAGCGCTGCTTGTGGTATTCAGATAGCCGGCCCGCGAACGCCGGGACATCAGGGCCATGAAAGAGAATCCCGGACCAGCCCGGAAGAACAGAATCCGGACAAAGAAAACTTGAAACACCTGTAAATCATCAAATATATGAAGCTGGAAAAATACGCCGCCAACCCGATACTGTCGCCCGACCCCGCCAACGAGTGGGAAAGCCTCGTGTGCTGCAATCCCGGTGTCGTCTATGACAACGGCCGGTTCTATATGCTGTACCGCGCCGCCGGGAACGACGAGCGGCACGTGATACGCTTCGGGCTGGCGACAAGCGAAGACGGCTTCGCGTTCAGACGGGTCAGCGACCTGCCGGCATTTGTCCCGAGCCTCGACGGCTATGACAGCGGCTGTGTGGAAGACCCGAGAATAGTGAAGTTCGGAGAGTCTTTCTACATCACCTACGCCTACAGGCCGATGGCCCCGGGGAGATACTGGACATTCCCGCACGATGTCGTGCTGACCCCGAAGTGCGACGGGTTCGCCCCGAAGGCCTGGGCGCGGAATCTCGGCAACTCGGCGCTCGCGGTGACCTCCGATTTCAGGACATTCCGCAGGCTCGGCAGGATCACATCACCTGTCCTCGACGACCGCGACGTGATACTTTTCCCGGAGAAAATCGGAGGAAAGTATGCTCTTCTGCACAGGCCCAAGGAATATGTCGGCAAGGAATACGGAGTGGACTATCCGTCCATCTGGATAAAATTCTCCGATGACCTTCTGGACTGGGAGAGCAAGCCGAGCCGGCTGCTTCTGACAGGACGCGAAGGCACCTGGGAGGAGAAGATCGGAGGCGGCGCGCCGCCGCTTCTCACGGACAGGGGCTGGCTGATGATCTACCACGGCGTGTCCGCCGGAGGTGTGGGAGAATACAGCGCCGGGGCGGTACTGCTGGACAGGGACGACCCGATGAAAGTGATTGCGAGAGCCAAAGACCCGATACTCGCGCCGGAGTTCGATTTCGAGACTCAGGGCTACTACTCGGGCATAGTGTTCCCCACCGGCAATGCCATCGTGGACGGGAAACTGTTCGTGTACTACGGCGCGGCCGACAAATATGTCGGAGTGGCCACCTGCAGGGCGGACGATCTGCTGGACTACCTGTTGGACGAATGCAAACTGCAATAGTCCGGAAGACACATATCAATAACAAAAACTTTAAGCCAATGAAAGCAAAAATCATCTCCAGATTGCTCTGTGCAGCCATACTGTGCTTTGCAGGGCTCGGCACTGCGCAGGCTCAGAACCTTGACGTCAAGGGCAGGGTTTCCGATTCGGACGGAAATCCCGTAGTCGGGGCTTCTGTGATTGCCGGAGAGAAGAACTGGTCAATCACTGACGAGAACGGCGCATATTCCATAAGCGGCGTCGCTCCGGATGCGATCCTCACCGTCAACTGCCTGGGCTACGAAGAACAGAAAGTCAACGTGGGTTCGCGCGGCACAATCGACTTCGTGCTTGTCGAAGAGAGTTCGCTTCTCGACGAGACCGTGGTGATCGGTTACGGTACAATGAAGAAAAGCGACCTGACCGGCTCGGTGGCTTCGGTGAATCCCGACAAAATCGTGGTTTCCCCGGCCAACAGCATTGAAAGCCTTATGCAGGGCCGCATAGCCGGCGTGCAGGTCATCAATTCCTCCCAGGACCCGGGCGCAGGCTCCACAGTCCGCATCCGAGGCAACTCTTCCATCAACGGCTCCAACGCCCCTCTGCTGGTCATCGACGGTTTCCCTTACGGTGACGCCGGCGAGCTCAAGCAGATCAACCCGCAGGACATCGTGTCTATGGAGGTGCTCAAAGATGCGTCCGCCTCAGCCATTTACGGCTCCAGGGGAGCCAACGGAGTCATCCTCATCACCACCAACAAAGCGGGCAAGAGCCGCACTGAGATAAGCATACGCCAGCAGACGAGCATTTCCCAGTTCACCTCCGAGCTCAATCTCTGGAGGGACCCGGTCCTGATGGCGCTGCTCTCAAATGAAGCCGCCGAGAACGGCGGCATCACACCGTCATACACGGGCACAGTGAACGCCAACGGCGTCTATTATCCGTCCATCGACGAATTGCAGACCACCTGGACGACCAACACCAAGTGGGACGAACTCGTGTTCCGGAAAGCCCCGGTGTCGAACAACACCACCGTGCAGGTCAAGAGCAGCACCGACCGCACGAGCTTCACAGCCAGCGTCAATTATTTCCTTGACAACGGTATGTACATCAAGGACAATTACGACAAATTCGGCGGCAAATTCTCCGTGGAGCACAAGATCTACGACAATTTCACCGTAAAGGCCAACGCCAACATCAGCCACAACCGCCGCAACAACAACGGCTACCTCTCATACAGCCGCAATCCCATTTTCCCGGTCTATAACGAGGACGGCTCCTACTGGACCTACAGCGCCACCGACTACTACCACCCGATGGCCATCACGGACCTGCAGAAGAACAAGAGCCAGGGGACGGACGTCATCGCCTATCTGGGCTTCGACTGGGACATCATTCCCTGCCTCAAGCTCAACGGCCAGTTCAACTACAAGCACGGCGAGACCGTAACGGACAAATACTATCCGAAGGTCTATACCGAGACCGGAGCCTACAACAACGGCTACGGCAGCATCGCCAACTGGAAAGACGACAACATAGTGGCCGACATCTACGCCACTTTCGACAAGGTGTTCGCCGACAAGCACCACCTCACGGTGATGGGAGGCTATTCCTACGAGAATTACATTTCCCGTTCGTCCTCTCTCGCGGCAGTGGGATTCGTGAACGAGGCGCTCGCCAACGAGAACCTCGCGGCGGGAGATTCGGAGAAATACCGCATCAGCAACAGCCAGTACCGCACACAGATGGTGTCGGCCCTCGCCAGAGTCAACTATGTCTATGACAACCGCTACCTCTTCACTCTGACCGGACGTGCCGACGGATCGTCCAAGTTCGGCTCCGGCAACAAATGGGCTATGTTCCCGTCGGGAGCCGTGGGCTGGAATATGCACAACGAGTCCTGGATGAAAGACCAGAACGTGGTGAAGCAGCTGAAGATCAGAGCCTCCTATGGCGTGTCCGGCAATCAGGGCATCTCCGCCTACCAGACTCTGAGCCGCTACGGACAGCACAAGTACTACTATGACGGGTCATGGCAGACAGCCATCGGTCCGGGCTACCAGTCCGGCACCACCGGGCAGGACGGCATCTACGCGGTATGGAGCGGCATCGCCAACAAGGATCTCAAATGGGAGTCAACCTCCCAGGTGGACGTCGGCTTCGACATTTCCTTCTTCGACAACCGGCTCAACTTCACTTTCGACTGGTACAACAAGCTGACCTACGACCTCCTGCGCGAAAGGAACATCGCCCCTTCATCGGGCTACGACAAGATGTGGGTCAACGACGGCACCATACGCAACCGGGGCGTGGAGATGACCCTCGACGGCATCATCTTCTCCAACCGCGACTGGAAAATCGGCGCCACACTGGTCTGGTCCCTCAACAGGAACAAAGTCATAAGCCTCGGAAACTCACTGACTTCAGGTCTGATGACCGACGCGAGGACAGGTATGGAATATGAGTGGTACGGCAACCAGAGTGAGCAGTTCCGCGCCTACACCAATATCCTCGCCGTGGGCCAGCCTATGTTCGTGTTCTACGGCTACAAGACCGACGGAATAGTGCAGTCCCTGGACGAGGGCCTCGCTGCAGGACTTACCGGCAGCGACGCCGAGCCGGGTGAGTTCAAGTACGTGGACATCTACAATGCCGACGGTATGGAGACCATTGACGAGAACGACCGCTGCATCATCGGCGACCCGAATCCTGACTGGAGCGGCTCCCTCAATATCGACATTTCGTGGAAGAACCTGGATTTCAACGTGTTCTTCAACGGAGTCTTCGGCAACGACGTCATCAACACCAAGAGATTCGACCAGCCGGGCAATATGCCTATGAGATGGACCAAGGACAATCCCACCAACGCCTATCCGCGCCTCAACTCCAGCCGCCAGACCAAGTTCTCCGACTGGTGGATAGAGGACGGCTCCTTCGTCAGAATCCAGAATATGTCCCTGGGCTACACCATTCCTTTCCACAAGGTGAAATGGCTCGACAGCATCAGGCTCTCGGTCAATGTCAACAACCTCTACACATTCACGAAATTCAGCGGCTACGACCCTGAAGTGGGAATGACGGGACTCTACAGCGGAGGCTATCCGCGGCTCCGCAAATGGACCTTCGGAATCGACATCAATTTTTAATGGAGGGACTCGAAATGAAAACAATCACCAAGATATCACTTCTCGCCGCAGCCGTGGCTGCTCTGGGCGCCTGCTCTCTGGAGGAGACTCCTTACGGATTCTACTCGGACAAGAACTTCCCGACCACCGAAGCCGACGCTGAAGCTGCGGTGCTGTACATCTACGATGCCATCAACTACATCGAATACTCCCGCTCCATCGTGTTCCTCGGCGATATGAACACCGACGAGCTTGAGCCGAAGGGCGATGCCGCGCAGTCAACGCAGGACCTGGACGCCTGGAGGACCAACAACTTCAAGAGCAACACCGCCCTGGGGAACTATTTCAAGTATTCGTACATCACCGTCAACCGCGCCAACGCCGTCATCAAGAATGTTCCGTCCATGAACATCGACGAAAGTTTCCGCGACAGGTATGTCGGAGAGGCCTATTTTATGAGAGGCTACTCCTACTTCAACCTCGCCCGCAACTTCGGGAGAGTACCTGTCCACACTTCCGTGGTCGAGACCCTGGCGGACACGCAGACATCTCTTCCTGCAAGTCTGGACGAAATGTGGGCGAGAGTCATAGAGGACTTCGAGACCGCCTGCGGACTGCTGAGCTACTACAGCACTCCGGAAACGGGGCGCGCAGATCTGGCGGCGGCACAGGCAATGCTCGCCAAGACCTATCTGCATCTGGCTTCGGCCAAGGCCAACGGAGTGCCCCAGTACTCGGATATGTCCTTCAATGTGGACGAGTACTACGCCAAGGCGGCGGAATATGCCGCCAAGGTCGTGCTGAACAGCGAACAGACCACCTACGGATTCTCTGACAATCTGGAGGACATCTTCGACGTGGAGAAGCCTTCCGGGCCTGAACATATCTTCATCATGTCGATGGACCGCACCGGCGCAAGCGAGGGACAGTACTCCAAGATTTCCAAAATGTACCTCCCGTACATCGCCGGCGGCACAGTCTATCTCAAGGAGAATGACGGCAGCCTCACCCCGACGCACGACGGCTGGGGCGAATACCGCACGACGGACGCGTTCTACGAGTCTTTCGAAAGCGGGGACAAGCGCCACGACGAGCTGATTGTCAGCGAAGTGTATGACAAGGACGGCAACACCATAGCGTCCGTGAGCGACGGCAAGCTGGCCTATCCGTTCTGCCGCAAATACATCGACCCTTCTTTCGTAGGAGACAAGACCTCCACGAGACCCTACCTCATCAGGTACTCCGACATCGCGCTCGTGTATGCGGAGGCTGCCGGTCCGGTGGACGATGCCTACAAACTGGTGAACTTCATCCGCAAGAGAGCCGGATTGGGAGAACTCGCTCCGGGCCTTTCCGTGGATGCATTCAGACAGGCGGTGCTGCAGGAACGCATCTACGAACTCGCCTTCGAGGGAAACATCTGCTATGACCTGCGCCGCTGGAATCTGCTCCACAAGATGGTCACCGCAGCCGTGTCCCAGGGGCTGACGGCAGAGGATATGGTGTTCTACCCTATCCCATCCATCGAGACGGACCTCAATCCTAACATCAAGTAAAACAGAGTATTATGAAAAAGGCAATATTATTCCTGGCTTTGGCGGCCGCTCTGGTCTCCTGCAAGAAAGACCCGTGGAGCAAGGTGGAGAAAGGTGACTGGAACAATGACCACTACATCATTGAAATCAAGTTTGCGGGACAGGCCGGCCTGGCTGACATCGAGGAGATCGACGAGACCACCGGCACCGTCAACGTGCAGCTCGCTTCATTTCTCATCGAGGACAAGTCCCACGTGCAGATAGAAAAGCTTATCACGTCCTACAAGGCCTCCACCTCCGTCGCAAGCGGCAGCTATATGGATTTCAGCGGAGAAGCTCCTGAGATAACGGTGACTTCTCCGACCGGCAAGACAAGGACATATACGGTGAACGCCCTGGATTTCGACGAGACTCTGCTCGGCTGCTATGCCATCAGGCAAAGCTATGTCTGGGGCGGCACCGGCACTGACTACGGCGGAGGAGCCCTGATGGATCCTGCCACCAAATCGTGGTGCTGGGACGAAAACGACTATGGCCCCGACGCCGAATATGACGACTATCTGGAATTCACTTTCGAGGAAATCACAGCGGAGGGCAACACGCGCGGCAAATGCATCCACTACGGAGGAGCCGACGCCAAACACTGGAACTGCATCTTCGCGGCCAAGATGAACAAGGAGGGCAGCACCGCCATTGACCTGCACAAGTTCTACCGCCAGATTCCGCTCGGTGAGAGCAGCTGGCTGAGGAACTACAGCGAGGGCACCATCACTTTCACGGACAAGGACGGCAAGGAGACAGTGGCCACCCTGCTGGACAAGGGCACTTATGTCGTGGGACAGAACAGCGGTGTTGACAAGACTCTGGAGGTCACGGGCAACGCATTCCGCTTCGCTCTCAAGGGCACGGACGACTGGACCAACATCTACAGCGACTACGACAAATTCGTGAAAAGGCCAAGGACATTCTTCGTGATGGTGGAAAAGGTGGATGAGATCCCAATCGGCTCCAAGACTGAAGGCAGCGAGGGCAACACCGAAATTGTGGAGCCGGAGCCCGAACCAGAGCCCACTCTGGACATCGCGGGCACCTGGAAAGTGAAGACTCTCACAGTCTATGGAGGCTCCGACAGTCCCGCTTTCGTCAAGCCGACTGAAAAGAACTGGTGCTTCAACAATGTCGCCGCAGAGTCCGACAACACCCTCACCCTGACTCCGTCAGAGAGCAATCCGCTGACAGGAAAAGCCGAATACGGAGCAGGCGCGGACGGAAAATACTGGGACTACATCTTCCTCGCCAAGTTCAACAAGGTGGACAATACCAAGGATGTGGATTGCACCAGATTCTACGGATGGCTGCCTCACGGCGAGTCGGAGTTCAGCCTTGACGTCACCGCCATGACCATATCATTCAAGTCGGGCGCCATCACCTACACTGTTCCGGTGCTCGTCGCAGGCAACTACACCTACGGCTCCAAGACTCTCAGTGTTCCGGCGGGCTGCATAGGGCTTGACTGGCCTTGCGGCGGAGTGAAGGGCGACAACAGCGACTACTGGTACACCGACTTTGACCGCTTCGCGCAGTGTCCGATCAACTATGTGATGATTTTCGAGAAACAACAATGAGATTGACCCGAATGACACTTCTTACAGCCGCAGTCCTTTTCCTCGCCTCGTGCGGGGAAAAGGAGCCGCAGCCCGCTCCGGAGCCGGAAGATGTCCCGGTCGTACTCACCCTCTCCGACGCCTCCGCCACCGACGAGACAAAAGCCCTATATTCCAATCTGTGGGCCATTCAGGGTAAGGCGTGGATGTTCGGGCACCACGATGACCTGATGTACGGCCGCAAATGGTACAATGTGGAGGGCAAATCCGACACCAAGGATGTCTGCGGGGACTACCCTGCCGTATATAGTCTTGATTTCTCACAGATTATGGACGACCGCGCAGCCGCATCAGCCGAAGAGAACGCGATACGCAGACGCTGCATCATAGAGGCGTACGACAGGGGGATGGTCATCACCGCCTGCGCCCACCTCGACAATCCGCTGACGGGAGGAGACTCCTGGGACAACAGTTCAAGCGAAGTGGTGAAGCAGATTCTCGAAGAGGGCTCCCCCGTCAATCTCATCTTCAAGGGATGGCTGGACGCGCTCGCCGACTTCGCCAACAATCTCAGGGGCAGCGACGGCAAGGTGATTCCCGTGATCTTCCGCCCTTTTCACGAACACACCCAGACCTGGCCGTGGTGGGGGAAGTCCTGCACCACCGAGGCTGAATTCATAGCCCTGTGGCAGTTCACTCTGGGCTATCTCAGGGACGAGAAAGGGGTGCACAACTTCATCTACGCCATATCTCCGCAGATGGACAATGCCAAGAAAGAAGAAGACTTCGCGTTCAGATGGCCGGGCGACGAGTGGGTGGATTTCATAGGGATGGACTGCTATCAGGGCATCAACAACAGCGTCTTCCTCAACAATCTCAAGGTTATGCAGAAGGTGTCGCAGTCCAAGAAGAAGCCCTGCGGGGTCACTGAGACAGGAGTGGAAGGCTTGGGAGCCAAGGTCAAGGCCCCGAATTACTGGATCACGAACATCGCCGCTCCTATGGCTGGACGGAAAGTGTCGCTGCTGGTCACCTGGCGCAATAAGTACGACCCTTCGGAAGAAGGGACTCACTACTTCTCGGTGTTCCCTGGACACGCCTATGAGAAATCATTTATAGAGATGTACAAGCGTTCCGACACAGCCTTCTGCGAAGATCTGCCGGATATGTACTCCCCTGCCGCCAATGTCACGGTCAATTGACAGCGTCTGGTGACAGCCTCAGAAACGGGGATCGCGGATGAGCTGGCTGATGAACTTGTTGGCTGAAGTTGTCTCCACATCGGGACGCTCTATATCGCAGTCCTGACACCAGCCTCCGCCGAGAAGCACATATTCGAGGGATGCCGTGAACCGGTGTCCCTTTTCGCATTGCCAGAGGTACATCTGGCAGGGCTCTCCGAAACTGCCGCCCGGAGCCACTCCGAGAAATCTGCCTCCCCGGAAGGCCGCAGCCTCCTGCAGATCCGCCACCGTGAGCTCATAGATTGACTTGGACTCGTCGTAGCCGTGGTTCAAGGTCAGGACTTCCCCCGCAGCCGAAGCCTTTGCCAGATTCTTTTCGAGAGGCTGCGGCCTCACGTCGTCCCAGCTGCGGATCGCCTCATAAGCCTCCCTGCTTCCGTAGAATGCGTCCAGCTTCTCCGGATTGTCCGCCGCCCAGGTCTGTGTGCCGAGATCCTTTTCATAGGCATAACGGCGCATAAACAGCTTGACGGCAAACGCGGGAGCCAGAAAGGCGAGACGGTAGTACCACGGGAGCTTGGCCATCATCGCGGCGAAATACTCATCGACGGGAACATTGTGGCGGAAATGCAGATACTCCTCCAGACGGTCGGAATCGCTGTACCACATCCCGTGGAAGTTTCTGAGGGCGAACCACTTGGCATCGAAGAGCCTTTCGGGGCCGGGCAATCCAAGAGCCTTCAGCATCCTGGACTCGAACTCATAATTGTCCATCCGGAACTGCTCGCCGCTGCCGATGTTGTAGAACTTGTTCCAGAAAGAGTCATCCACCCAGTCCTCGCAGACATTGGCCAGCAGGGTCCCGGAATCCTCGATCGTAGCCCATTCCAGCACACCCGCCACCGGCACGTGGAACGCGGTCGGGTTCACCACTCCCAGAATGCCCGGGTACAGTATCCCGCTCTGGCGCAGCGACACCCAACGTTTGAGACCGCTGTCGGCGAAGACCTTTTCCGCCTTGCACTTGGACACCGAGTATTTGTCGAAACGGCTCGCTATGACCGGGTCTCCTGTCCTGCCCCAGTGGAAGGGCCTCCTGCGGTCACCCATCTGGGCCACCGAGCCTATATACACCACCCTGACATCATCTGCATCCGGCTGCGCCAGCACGGCTTTCACTACGTTCTCCGCCCCCAGCACATTCACCTTGAGGGTCTTCTCCGGGAAATAATCGGCCGCTGGGGACACCATTCCGCCCACGTGGAGCACATAGTCAGCTCCGGTAACGGCCTCAAGCACGTTTTCATAATTGCAGAGGTCGCCCCATATCACGGTCACTGCGGGGTCATCCGCATAGCCGGCAAGCTTCTTCCGGTTCTTTTCGCTCGGACGGGCAAGAAGCCTTATGTCGAAATGATCTTTGCGTGCATAGAGTTCCTGAAAGCCGGCCCAGCCCATATTGCCGGTCGCGCCCGACAGGAAAACAGTTTTCTTCTCTGACATTTTCGTTATTAGGTTATTGTTAAGTCATTTAAGCCCCTCTTACCGCTTGAGCCAGATTTCGGGATTCTGCGGCGTGGTCTCTTTCCAGATCTGCAGATGGAGTTGTGTCTCCCCGCCTATCGTGTCCACCGTGCCTATGACATCGCCTGTCCTGACCTTCTGGCCCGGCTTCACCACCACATCCTTCAGCTTGCAGTAGAACGAAAAATAGCTGCCGTGGCTGACCAGGACACAGCGGTTATAGCCCGGAATCACCACTATCTGCTGCACCTCCCCGTCAAATATGGCTTTCGCCCTCTCGCCGTGCTGCACCTCAATGCTGACACCGTTGTTGTAGGGCAGTTTTACATTCTTATAGACCGGATGGTAGTTCTGTCCGAAACGGTCCACCACCACGCCCTCGACCGGCCACGGCAGCTTCCCCTTGTTCGCCGAGAACTCGGCACTCAACTTTTCATCGACGACAGTCTTTTTCCCGGAACTGCCGGAGGCGGACCGGTTTTTCTTCACCGCCGCACGCACCATAGCCGCAATCTCCTCGTTAAGCTTCTTCACCTCGTTGCGTTTGATGTTGAGCTCTTTCTGATACCGGGTCCTCTGCCTGTTGAGACTGGCGACAATCTTCTTGGACTGCGCCTGATCCCTGGACAGAGTCTTAAGTTCCTCATTCACGGCAGCCGACACTGCGGCAGCCTCTTTCCTGAGGGCGGTGAGCTCCTCCTTTTCCTTCTCGATTTCCGCCTTGGCGGCAATTATCCTCTCCGATTCGGCATTGATGGCGGACGACAGGGACTTGAAGTAGCCGTAGCGCCTGTACGCCTGTCCCAGATCCTCGCTTGCAAGGATGTACATATACCAAAGACGGGTGTCTCGATGGCGGTAGGCGCTCATCACCAGCTTCTGATAGTGGCTGGACAGCGTGTCCAGACGGGCCTGCATCTTGTTGATTTCCCGCTGTTTGAGATATATCCGGTCGGAGTATTGCCGCTCTTTTTTCCGGCTCTGCGCCAGCAGCTCCCTGCGGTTCTCGATTTTTCTGTTCACCAGAGACAGCGTTGACAGCTCGCTGCGGCTTCTGGCATCAGTCTGTGAAAGCTTCGAGTCTATGAGACGTATCTCCTTCTCCAACTGTTTCTTGCGCTGCTCCTGAGCCGAAGTGTCCTGAGCCGGAGCATCCCACATCCCTCCCAGAAAGAGGCACGGCAGCGCCACGGCGGCAAAGAACATTTTCTTGAGTATAGGCCGGCTACAAGACATCTCAGACCCTATTTCGAAGCTTTGTCCCTGTTGGCTTCTTCACGGCGCTGCTTGACTTTCGCCTCAAGCTCCGGGATGCTGCCGTCATCTTTCAGCAGAGCCTTGTTCCAATAGACAAACGCCATATCGTACTCTTTCAGGGCGAAAAGCACCTCGGCATAGTGATCCATTATCACCGCGCTGTCCTTGCCGCCGTAGAGCATGGCGTGCTTGAAGAAAGGCTTGGCTTCCAACGCCTTGCCCTGCAGGTAGAGTATCCACCCGAAAGTGTCAAGATAGGTGGCGTTGTCCGGTTCCTTCTCCACGGTCTTCCGGCTCATCGCGTAGGCCTTTTTCAGATTCTTGCCCTCCTCGGACAGGTAATAAGCGTAGTTGTTGAGCACATAGATGTTGTCCGGACTCACCTTGAGCGCCTTTTCATAAGCCTTGTAGGCATTCTTGTGCTGCCCCAGAAGATGATAGGAATCGCCCATAGTCGAATACGCGTGAGTCACGACAGCACTGTCGGAGGGGAATCTCCGGACCATCTTCTCGCAGTTGGATATCAGCGCGTCATACTGCTTCCGGCCATAGTAGGCTATGCCTTCAAGCTCCATAAAGTCAGGAACATCCGGAAACAGAGCCTGAGCCTCCTTCGCGGCGCTTTCAAGAGCCGGCCAGTCCTGCATATCGTAGATGACATAGAGATATGAGGCAGTCCGCGTCTTGCTCCGGGGAGTGATGTCAGCCGCCATCCGGAAAAGATCCCGGCCCGCGTCCTTGCGCTGCGTGGTGTAGTAGTAGGCCGCTACGGTGCCGATCACTGCCGTGTCGGCGGGAGCCGAGCGGAAACAGACGTTGGCGCAGCTGTCCAACTGTGGCAGGAAAGACTTGACGAAAGCGAGGTCCGACTGCTTCATCAGCGCGTTGAAATAGTCCGCCTTGGCCTCGGGAGCGACATTCCCGGATGCCATATACTTTTGAAGCATAGGGAAATAGTCCGAGTACCTGCGGGTCATCCTCAGGATTTCGGCCTTGCCGAGCATTGCGGCCGGAAACTCCCTGTCCAGCTCCAGAGCCTCATCGTAATAGGCCATAGCCTCCACGTCGTTGTAGTCGGAAAGACTTTGGTCTCCGAGCGCGCTCAGAATGTAGGGGGACGAATATTTCCTGTTGTACTCCTTCAGGCTCTCCACCGCCTCCTCCTTGCGGTCCAGGCTCATCAGCAGGCGGTAACGATAGACAGCGATGGACTCGGACGGGCCGAAGATGGTCTCTATGCCGTTGACGGTCTCAAGCGCCTTTTCCGCCTGACCTGCGGAGACATAGAGCTCCGCCAAGTCGAAGTAGAGATCGCTTTTCTTCGGAAAATCCTCCAGAAGCCGCTCATATATGGCAATGGCCGGGGCATATTGCCGCGTGTAGGTATAAACTATGGCCAGACGCTGACGGTACCAGAAGTTGGACGGATCGATCTCTGAAGCCTTCTTGAGCTCGTGCTCCACGGCATCATAATTCCCCGACTCCACCAGACAGAGCGCCAGATAGTAGTGCGCTGCGTCGTTGCGCGGATTGCTGTCTATAATCCTCAACAGCCTCCTGGCCGCATCGACGTAACTGCCGTTGTCATAGTCCTCAACCGCCTGAATCAGCTGGGCCTCCTCCAGACGGGAACGGCGGGAATCAGATGCTTTCTGTGAATATGCCGAATTGCAGAACAGCAGCATACAAGCCGCTGTCAGTAAAATATTTAATGCTGTTTTTCCCATAACTCCAAGCACCCGCGACGGGCGAACCCCACTGTTCTCAAACATCGTTCCGCAAAGATAACACGCAATTCGGGAAAAAAGCGTACTTTTGGCGGAAATCAAATCGCCGATGCAACAAAAAGAGGTCATACCGCATCTTTCGGAACGGATTTGCGACTGCATCCGTGGAGACCGCAAGGCGCAGAAAGAACTGTATGACGCACTTGCACCGCGTTTCTATCCCGTGTGCCTGAGGTATCTGGGGAGCCGGGAAGCCGCGCAGGATGCTCTGCAGGACGGCTTCGTGCTGTTGTTTTCGCGTCTTGACAGCTACAAGGGCGACGGTTCTTTCGACGGTTGGGCGAGAAGGATTTTCATCAACACCTGTCTTATGCAGCTGCGCAAGCGGGACATTCTGAAGATGAGCGACGACGTCACTGAGGTGCGGGGGCTTCAGACTGACTGGGCGGGACAGATTGAGGATCTCGGCTATCGGGAGCTGATGAGGCTGATAATGACCCTCCCCCCGGGATTCAGGGCCGTGTTCAACCTCTACGCCATCGAGGGTCTGTCACACAAGGAGATAGCGCAGATGCTCGGCATCACGGAAAGCACATCGAGGACACAGCTCAGCAGGGCGAGGATTTGGCTGCAGAACAGGATTAAAAGGCAGAACAATGGGAAATAGGGAGGACAACTTTTTTGACGCGAGATTTCGCGAAGTCCTGAAGGACGGTGTGGAGGAAGTTCCGGCCGGACTGTGGGATGCCATTGCCTCTGAATTGGACAAGGTCGAGAGGCGGAAGAAGAGAGCCGTTCTGTTTTGGAAAATCGCGGGCGGAACGGGTGCTGTGGCCGCCGCCGTGACGGCTCTGCTGCTGGTTGTGCGCCCTGCGGGAAATGGAGGCGGCGCCGGAAGCGGCCGTGGTGCTGAAAACATCGCGGCCGTGGCGGCTGTCAATGATAAGGCCGGCACAGGAGTGACTGGCATATATGACGGAGTTCGCGAAAATGTTGCGACAGGAAATACAGCTGTAGCGGGCGGCTCGGCTTTCGAAGGACACTGCCCAGCCGCAGACGAGTCCGTCACACTTATAGGAGAGGTGGCCGCAGCGGAGCCGAGGCTGTTGGCGGACAACCCGAAGACTCCATCTTTTCCTGTCGGAAACGCAGCGGAAGTCAGGAAAAGCGGCGGAAAGGCTGACGGCTCCGAAGCAGGTGCCCAGGAGACCGGAGAGAAGCCTGCAACCTTCAGCGGGAACGAGCTTCAGAGCATCTCGGAACGGGATTTCATCGAAGCCGAGAACAGCGGCAAGAAATCCATAGGGGTGGCTCTCGCCCTGACCGGCAACACTGCAGTCAACACCGACCGCAAAGTCAAGAATACGCGCCGGTTCGCCCCGGTCAAGGGCATAGTGGCCACGGAGACAACTCTCGTGGAACGCACGGACAACACCATCTACCATCTGCCTATGACATTCGGGCTCGGTCTGAAAGTGTCATTTGCCAAAAGGTGGGCTGTCGGAACAGGAGTCAACTACACTCTCCTGAGCAAGAAAGTGTATGCGGACTACACGGAGGTGGACGAGGCGAGCGGAGAAATCACCAAAAAGCTCTCCTCAAATATGCGTAACGACCAGCACTATGTGGGCGTTCCCCTGAATCTGTATTTCAGCATAGTCAAGACCAATTTCTGGGATTTCTACGCATACGCCGGCGGTGCTGTCGACAAGTGCATCGCTAACAAATACCGCAATCTGAGCGGCTCCGAACCTTTCTCCTACAAGCGCAGGACAAGCGGGGTGCAGTGGTCTGTCAACACGGGACTCGGCGTGGAGTTCCGCCCGACCCGCTACATAGGCATCTTCATCGATCCGTGCGTCAGCTATTATTTTGACTGCAAGCAGCCGAGAAGCATACGCACCCGACAGCCGCTGACATTCAATGCGTCAGCGGGTCTGCGTTTCTCCTTGTAAACGGGAGAAAGTTCCAAAAAGATTTTGATGTTCCGGATTATTTGCTATTATTGGATCTATTCCACGGATATTCCCGCTATTGATATTCCTACATTCTTTTTAGATGATATGCCTCCCGACCTTCGTGTCCCCCAGGGTGGTTTCGGGAACATCCGCACTATTCCTCTGAACGAACTGGAATCCGCTGCGTGAAAGATTGAGAAGCAGAAACTGACCTATATGATGAATCATTTGACAATAAAGAGCAGGGTACTGGCTGCGGCGCTGGCCACTCTGCTTTCACTCCCTGTCGCGAAAGCGGAAGTGAACGGCAGGCTGAGCCCGGATCCGCGGGGCTGGTATGTCGGCCTGCAGGGCGGGATGCCTTTCGGGGTGTCCACATTCTCAAGCTTCGGCTACGACAAGACGCGCCCGGGCTGGGTGGCAGGCCTATATGGCGGATACCGTTTCAATAATATAGTTTCGGCAGAGTTGTCCGCCAAGTATGGGGGGATGTTTTTGTACGAGCAGAACTGTTGCGCGGGACGCAGCTATAGGCTCGGAAGCGACAGTACCCGCGAACCAGCATCAGCCCGACGGGTCGAGACGCGGGAGGATTGACCTTCCGAAAAGGTTGTCATTTATACCCATTTATACAAAAAAAATGAGCTGTCGTCGCTCCCGCGAGGACACCTCATACTAACCACATAATTAATAACACTAAAACTAATAACCGGGCGACTTTAATTGCAAAGCCCGTGCCAAAACTCCGAACAACCTGAAAATTTTTTAGAAAAATTTATGTATTTTTGCAGGCGTTTCAGGAAACCGGACCTGCCGTCGGGTGGAGTCGTCCCCCGGATGATGCTCTGAAAGGGCGGCGGATTGCCGGAAGGAAGCGTTTAAAAGATGAAGAAAGTACTGCAGTTTGTCAATGACTGGATGTTGCCGCTGGCCATAATCACGGGGATAAGCATAGCAGTCGCCTTTCATTGCATCGGAGAATCCGCCGCCGTGGCTGAAAGGCATTTCGCGACGTTCGCCAAGGCGGTGCAGCCGTTCATCGTGGGGGTGATGCTGTTCCTGCAATTCGTCAAGGTGAGTCCACACGACCTCCGTTTCAGAAAATACCATCTGTACCTGCTTCTGTTTCAAGCCTTGTTTTTCGCGGCATCGGCCGTTCTGGCCCTGTCCGTCTCCGATGCCGGTCTGAAAATCCTCGCCGAATGCGCGATGCTCTGCTTCGCCTGTCCCACGGCGGCCGCTGCCGGAGTGATTACCGACAAACTGGGCGGAAGCCTGTCCAATACGGTGTCCTATGTGGTACTCATCAACATTATGGCCGCCGTTGCCATCCCTCTTGTGGTACCGGTGGTGAATCCCTCTTCGCATATTTCTTTCTGGTCCGGCTGCGGAGCCATCTGTATGCGGACTTTTCCCATGCTTGTGCTCCCGCTGCTGCTTGCGTGGCTGGTGCGCTACACCTGGCACAAACTCCAGCACCGGCTTATGCGCTACACATGGTGGGCATTCTACTGCTGGGGCATATCTCTCACACTCGCCATCTATCTGGCCACCAGAGCGTTGCTTGCCAGTGACATCAGCCTCCTGACGGCCATCGAGATTGCCGCAGTGTCGCTTTTCGCCTGTCTGTTCCAGTTTCTGGGCGGACGCCTCATCGGCAGGAAGATGGGCCGTGTCTGCGAAATCACTGCGGGGCAGTCTCTCGGGCAGAAGAACACCGGTTTCTTCATCTGGATAGGCTATTCCTACCTCACTCCGGTCACATCCATTGCCGGAGGGTTCTACAGTCTGTGGCAGAACATAGTGAACTCTGAGGAACTGCTGCAGAAACGCCATCACGATGCGCGGGAAGCACGATGAGATTGTGTATCTTTGCACAGCAGGAACAGCAGGATTCAGAACGGAATGATAGCGAAGACCAATGTCAAGATAAATATAGGCCTCAATGTCTTGAGAAAGCGCGGCGACGGTTTCCACGACATCGAGACGCTGTTCTGGCCCTGTGACGACTATTCCGACACTATGGAACTGGTCAGGGCGGAAGACTGCAGCAGGACTTCATCCGGACTTTTCGATCTCTACGGGGGGAAGTTCGGAGAGAATGCTGTCCCGATGTTGGCCCAGGGCGTCACGGAGGACGGCAAACTGATGATAACCGTCGCCCGCCGTGAGGGAGTCACCTGGGATCCTTCCGGGGATCTCTGCGTCAAGGCCTACAGGCTGCTGCAGGCGGACTTTCCGGATCTGCCGCCGATGAAGCTCTTTGTCGAGAAGGGATCTCCTGTGGGCGCGGGACTCGGAGGAGGCTCGGCGGACGCAGCCCGGATGCTTGTGATGCTCAACGAGATGTGCGGACTGGACCTGTCACTGGACGCTCTCGCCTCGTATGCGGGCCGTCTCGGCAGCGACTGCGCATTCTTCATCTACAACAGGCCTATGTTCGGGCAGGGGCGCGGAGATGTGTTGAGTGGCTTTGACACAGGGCTGCTGGATGGATACCGTATCAGGATAGTGGTCCCGGAGGACATTGCCGTCTCGACGGCCGAGGCATACCGGGGAGTGTCTCCCCGTGTTCCGGAGATTCCGTTGCGCGAACTGCTGACGCGGCCTGTGGAGTCCTGGCACGGGTCTGTGCTCAATGACTTCGAGGCAAGCGTATTCGCCTCACACCCCGCTCTGCGCGAACTCAAGAGCCGA
Source organism: Lachnospiraceae bacterium (assembly GCA_963640185.1). GTDB lineage: Bacteria > Bacteroidota > Bacteroidia > Bacteroidales > UBA932 > Cryptobacteroides. Next base: position 50,881 of record CAVHXU010000019.1, read on the forward strand.
CTCTACGCCGAAGGCGCGGTCTATGCGTCCATGTCCGGCAGCGGCTCGGCCGTGTTCGGCATTTTCAAGGCCTGAAAAACTGTCACCGTCGATTAATACTCGTCCCAGCTGCGGATGCTTATCTCGTCCTGCTCCACCGCGCAGAACGCTCTGATGTAGGCTGTCGCCAGACGCCTGTTGGTGATGAGCGGGATGTTGAAGTCGATGGCCGCGCGCCGCAGCTTGTAGCCGTTGCTGAGCTCGTGATGGCTGTAATTTTTGGGGATGTTGACGACCAGATCCACCTTATGTCCCCGTATGAGCTCCAATGTGGAGAACACCTCGTCAGGGGTTTTTCCGGAGGTGCTCCCGGTATTCCCTGCGGCATTGGCCGCATCGGAGCCTGTCGGCATTGCGGCAGTCTCCCGGACTTCATTCGGCCACAGAGCCCTCTTTGCAGGCACGCCGTTCTCGTTGAGGAAGCGGCAGGTGCCTCCGGTCGCGTACAGTTCGATCCCCCGGCGGTGCAGCAGCCGGCAGGCCGGCAGCAGGTCGGCCTTCTGGATGGCGTCGCCCGAGGAAATCAGCACGGAGTGCTGAGGAATCCTGTGCCCCACAGACAGCATAGCCTTGAGCAGGGCATCGTCCAGATTGTCTCCGATGCAGCCCACCTCGCCGGTGGACGACATATCCACTCCGAGCACCGGATCTGCATCTCCGAGGCGCGAGAACGAGAACTGGGAGCATTTCACCCCGACATAGTCCAGACTGAACGGATCTATGTCCACAGGCGCGGGATGCTGGCCGATCATACATTTAGTGGCGAGGTCTATAAAATTGACTTTCAGTACTTTCGACACGAACGGGAAACTCCTTGACGCTCTCAGGTTACACTCGATGACCTTGATGTAGTTGTCGCTTGCCAGGAACTGGATGTTGAAAGGCCCGGTTATGTTCAGTTCTCTGGCGATGGCCGCGGTGGTCTTGCGTATCCTTGCGGCCGTGATGCAGAACAGCTTCTGCGGAGGGAACTGTATGGTCGCGTCTCCCGAATGGACTCCGGCAAACTCTATGTGTTCGGATATCGCGGACACTATCACATCTCCCCCGTCAGCCACCGCGTCGCATTCGATTTCCTTGCAGCGCTGCATAAAGGAGCTGATTACGACGGGATGCTCCTTGGACACCTCCACCGCCATATCCAGAAAGACTTTCAAATCCTCGTGACAGTAGCAGACATTCATAGCGGCGCCGGACAGCACATAAGAGGGGCGGACAAGCACCGGAAATCCCACTTCATCTACGAAGCGGTCGATGTCGTCCATAGTGGTCAGCTCACGCCAGCGCGGCTGGTCTATGCCCAGCTTGTCCACGATGCGCGAGAATTTGTTGCGGTCCTCCGCCCTGTCGATGTCGAGAGCCGACGTGCCCAGAATCCTGATGCCGCTGTTCATAAGCGGCAGGGCGAGATTGTTCGGAATCTGGCCTCCCACGCTGACTATCACTCCCATAGGCTTCTCCAGAGTGCATATTTCCATCACGGTCTCGTAGCTCAGCTCGTCGAAGTACAGCCTGTCACAACTGTCGTAGTCGGTGGACACCGTCTCCGGGTTGTAATTGATCATTATCGCCTTGTAGCCCTCTTTGCGGAGAGTCTGCAGGGCATTGACTCCGCACCAGTCGAATTCCACGCTGCTTCCGATGCGGTAGGCGCCCGACCCCAGAACAATCACGGACCGGTCGCTTTCCCCGAAGCTGACATCGTCCGCGCTGCCGTTGTAGGTGAGGTAGAGATAGTTGGTGTCGGACGGGAACTCCGCCGCGAGGGTGTCTATCTGCTTCACATAGGGATGAATCCCGCAGGACAGCCTCTTCTCGCGCACTTGAGACTCCCTGACTCCGAAGACGCGGCCTATCTGTATGTCGGAGAATCCCTGACACTTCGCTTTCCGGAGCAGGTCGCCGTCCAGATCCCGGAGGCTGCTGCAGCTTTCCAGTTCGCGGTAGGTCGTCTCGATGTTTTCCAGTTTGTCGAGGAACCAGCGGTCTATGCGGGTCAGCTCGTTCAGGCGGTCTATGCTGTAGCCCGATTCAAAGGCTGCTGCTATCGCAAAAATACGCGTGTCCGTGGGGTTTTTCAGAGCATCGTCCAGATCCTCCGCCTTGTAGGGTTTGTTGCAGACGAAGCCGTTCGCCCCCTGGCCTATCATTCTGAGTCCTTTCTGCAGAGCCTCCTCGAAGTTGCGGCCGATGGCCATCACCTCTCCCACGCTCTTCATACTTGAACCGATCTCCCGGGACACTCCCTTGAACTTGGCGAGGTCCCAGCGCGGAATCTTGCAGACGACATAGTCGAGCGCCGGCTCGAAAAATGCCGGTGTGGTGCCGGTCACTGAGTTTTTCAGGTCGAAGAGACCGTAGCCGAGTCCGAGCTTGGCCGCTATGAAAGCGAGAGGATAGCCCGTGGCCTTGGAGGCGAGGGCGGACGAACGGCTGAGACGCGCGTTCACCTCTATCACTCTGTAGTCCTCTCCGTCGGGGCTGAAAGCATACTGGACATTGCATTCGCCGACTATGCCTATGTGACGGACAATGTCTATCGCCGTTTTTCTCAGGAAATGGAACTCCTCGTTGGAAAGGGTCTGCGACGGGGCCACCACTATGCTTTCGCCTGTGTGGATGCCGAGAGGGTCGAAATTCTCCATATTGCAGACCGTGATGCAGTTGTCGTAGCTGTCGCGGACCACTTCATACTCTATCTCTTTCCAGCCCCGGAGAGATTTTTCCACCAGCACCTGCGGCGAAAACGAGAATGCCTTTGCGGCAATCGCATTGAGCTCCTCTTCGTCCTCGCAGAAGCCAGAGCCGAGCCCTCCGAGGGCATAAGCCGCACGGATGATGACCGGATAGCCGACCTGAGCCGCCGCCCGGCGCGCTTCCTCTATGTCGGAAGCCGCGTGCGAGCGTATGGTCTTGACCCCGATCTCGTCGAGCCGCTCCACGAACAGTTCCCTGTCTTCGGTGTCAATGATGGCCTGCACCGGCGTGCCGAGCACTTGTATGCCGTATTTTTCAAAAACTCCGTTCTTGTAGAGTTCCACTCCGCAGTTCAGCGCAGTCTGGCCTCCGAACGAGAGCAGAATGCCCTGAGGCCTCTCCTTGCGGATGACTTTCTCCACGAAATAGGGCGTCACCGGCAGGAAGTAGATTTTGTCCGCCACGCCCTCAGAAGTCTGCACCGTGGCGATGTTCGGGTTTATCAGCACGGTGCTGATACCCTCCTCGCGCAGCGCCTTGAGCGCCTGGGAGCCGCTGTAGTCAAACTCTCCGGCTTCACCGATCTTCAACGCTCCGGAGCCGAGTACCAGTACCTTGTCCATATCTTTTCTGAAGCTCATAGTCATTACAGTTTTGAGATGAATTCGTCGAACAGGAATTCCGTGTCCACGGGCCCGCTTGACGCTTCCGGGTGGAACTGCGCGGAGAAGAACGGCTTGCTCCTATGGCGTATTCCCTCGTTGGTGCCGTCATTCATATTCACGAAATATGACTCCCAATCCTCCGGAAGCGTGGTCTCATCGACAGCGAAGCCGTGGTTCTGGGAGGTGATGAAGCACTTGTCCGTGCCGACCATCCTCACCGGCTGGTTGTGGCTGCGGTGGCCGTATTTGAGCTTGAAAGTCCTGGCTCCTGCGGCAAGGGACATCAGCTGGTTGCCCATACAGATGCCGAAGACAGGCTTGTCGCCCCCATAGGCTGTGCGGATATGTGAGACCGCAGCTTCGCACAGCGCGGGATTGCCCGGACCGTTGGAGATGAAAAGACCGTCCCATTCCAGCGTGTTGAAATCGTAGTCCCAAGGCACCCTTGTCACCTGTACTCCTCTGTCGGTCAGGCATCTGATGATCCTGTGCTTCACTCCGCAGTCCACCAGCACCACCCGTTTGCCCTCAGAGCCGTAGCGGATCACCTCCCGACAGCTGACACGAGCCACCTGATTGTCCACATTGGGGTTGTATGAGGGCACTGAGTCCGGATTCACGCCCTCCGGGACGATTTTTCCGAGCATCGCGCCCTCGCTCCTTATCATCTTGGTCAGTTCTCGGGTGTCGATGCCGCATATTCCGGGAATACCCTGTTCTTTCAGCCAGTCATCGAGGCTCTTAACCGCGTCCCAGTGGCTGTATTTCTCGCTGTAGTCGGAGATGACCAGCCCTTTCACGTGAATCTTTCCGGACTCGAACGTGGTGCAGAGGCCGTTGTCGTCCCATTTCTCCGAAGGGATGCCGTAATTGCCTATCAGAGGGTAGCTTACACATAGAATCTGGCCTTCGTAAGAGGGGTCCGTGAGGCTTTCGGGATAGCCCACCATCGCTGTGGAGAACACCACCTCGCCGCTTCCCGCGCAGTCGGAGCCGAAGCTCCATCCCTCCATCCTGCGTCCGTTGCCGAGCACCAGCATCGCCTTTTTCCGTGAATTCATTGCCTGCATATTTTTTAAAACTGTCTCTGTCTTCCCCATTCTGCCGCCGCTTCCATCAATGCGGCTATCCTGTCGTTGCAGAGATTGCCGATGCTGCCTATGTGCGTGTGGCCGAGATCGGAGGCTTTCAGCGAAGACATCTCACCTCCGGAATATCTGAAACTCCCCTCGTTGACTTCCATTCCCACCTGCCTGTACGCCTCTCTGAACGGCGTGCCGGCCAGAGTCCTCCTATTCACTTCTTCCACCGTGAACAGGTGGGCGTAGAGCGGATTTTCCAGAATATGCCCGTTGATTTCTATGTGATCGAGCATATAGCAGGTCATATCCAGACAGTCGTGCATCAGTTCGAGAGCCGGGAAGAGTATGTCCTTGAGCAGCTGGTAGTCACGGTGATAGCCGTGCGGCATATTGCTGCACAGCATCGAAATCTCGTTTTCGCAGGAGAGTATCCGGCAGCATTTCCCGCGCAGCATTTCCCACACGTCGGGATTCTTCTTGTGGGGCATTATGCTGGAACCGGTCGTGAGGCTGTCGGGGAAATGTATGAACCCGAAATTGGGACACATATACATACAGCAGTCGGCTGCGAATTTGTTCAGAGTGAGGGCGACCGAACCGATGGCCGAGGCTACGCACCTCTCTGTCTTGCCTCTCGACATCTGCGCCGCGACGCTGTTCACATCCGGCGAGTCGAAGCCGAGCAGACGGGTGGTCATATCCCGGTCGAGAGGAAAGGAATTGCCATAGCCGGCGGCCGAACCGAGCGGATTGCGGTTGACGACGCGGTAAGCCCCGCCGAGCATATACATATCGTCCACAAGCGCTTCCGCGTAGGCCCCGAACCACATTCCGAACGAGGACGGCATCGCAATCTGTGCGTGGGTGTAGCCCGGAAGCAGCACCTCTTTGTGCTTCTCGCTGAGAGTCTGGAGGGTGTGGAACAGGGCGAGAGTTTCTTCGCGCAGCTTTTTCAGTTCGTCTCTTAGGAACAGCTTGATATCCACGAGCACCTGATCGTTGCGGGAGCGGCCCGAGTGTATCTTTTTGCCGGTCTCGCCGAGCGAGCGGGTCAGGCTGAGTTCGACCTGGGAATGGATGTCCTCCACATCGTCTTCCAGCACGAACGTACCGTCTTCGACGGTCGCTGCTATCCGGTCGAGGCCTTCCAGAAGCTTGTCCAGCTCCTCTTTTGTGAGGAGACCTATGCTTTCGAGCATCCTGATGTGGGCCTTGGATCCCTCTATGTCGTATTTCGCCAGCCTGAGGTCAAGCTGTCTGTCATTGCCGACCGTGAAGTTCTCCACCTTGTCGGTGGCGACAGTCCCCTTATTCCAGAGTGTAGCCATAGAATGTTTCTATAAATTTGATATATAAGTCGACAGCCTCATCGATCTCTTTTGTGAGGATATATTCGTCTGCCTTGTGCGAACGGGCGGAGTCGCCGGGACCCATCTTGATGGCGTCGCAGCCGATGCGCATCCAGTCGGAGGTGGTGGGAGAGGAGAAGGTGCGGATGTTCAGGGCTTCCGCCGCTTTCAGAAGCGGGGAGCCGGCCACGGTGGCGGATGAGCGGTTGGTGAGATTGCGCGCTTTGAGCCCGCTGCGGCAGATGCTCGTCAGCTCTTCGAGAATCTCCCGGTTGGTGTACTGTTCGGTAGGCCTTATGTCCACCACGAACCTGCACAGGTCCGGAATCACATTGTGGGCGCTGCCTGCTTCTATCTGTGTGACATTCAGGCGGACATCGCCCATCAGCGGGGAGTGGCGGGTGAATCTGTGGCTGCGCAGAGCCTCAATGTCTTCCAAGGCTATGTACAGTGCGTTCACTCCTTCGCCTCTCGCGGCGTGTCCGCTGACTCCGTGCGCTTCTCCGTCGAGCACGAGCAGCCCCCTTTCGGAAGTGGCGGCCTGCATTCCGGTAGGCTCTCCCACTATCACCCATTTGGGATAGGGGAACACGGCATCGGAGGCGAGGCATCCGTCTTCCGCATAGAGCCAGCGCGCTCCGTCAGGCCCGGAACGTTCCTCCTCGACGGTCAGAACCAGCATCAGATTGATCGGCAATTCCTTGTCGTAGAAATAATTGAAAGCGGCAAGCATAGAAACTACGCTGCCGCCGTCATCGTTCGAGCCAAGTCCGTAAATGATGTCTTCTTCCGTGCCCGGACAATGGGGATTTCTCGTGTAGCTGCCGGCAGGCGGGACGGTGTCTATATGGGCGTCAAGCGCAAGGGTGTCTTTGGACGGGGAGAAATGCCGGTTCAGGGCGAGGATGTTGCCTCTGCGCATTTCGTATCTGATGCCGAATCCGTCAAGCGCCGAACAGATGACTTTGCCTACCCCGGCTTCTTCGAACGAAACTGAAGGGGTCTGTATCATCTCTCTCAGCAGTCTGGTGTATCCGTTGTCCATTATGAATTTTCTGCAAAGTTAGAACCTGTTTGAATTTTTTCCAAGAATATTTAGCCGGAGTTTCGGTGCTGCAGAACCGCCGGGAGGCCTCCGCAGCGGCTCAGTTTCCTCTGACGAACAGAGTGCCGGCTTCGGCTTCGAGCAGCTGCGCTGAATTCTTTAGCCGGACACAGCGTGCTCCATCTCCGAGTGCCGCGAATGCGTTGTCTATCTTCGGTATCATCCCGTCGGCGACACGTCCCTCGGCTTTCAGTGAATGGTAAAGCGCCGGGTCTATGACCCGTATGACGCTGTCGGGGTCGTCCCGGTCGTATAGCACGCCGTTTTTCTCGAAGCAGTACAGCAGTTCGGCTTCAAGGGCTGCGGCAATGGAGGAGGCTATGGTGTCGGCGTTGGTGTTGAGGAGTGTCCCGCAGCCGTCGTGCGTGATGGCGCAGAATACCGGCACTGTCCCCTGATCGAGCAGTTGTCTGATACCTGCGGCATCGACAGACGCTTTGGTGACATCTCCGACAAGGCCGTAGTCCACGACGGTCCTGCCGTCAGAGAGCGTCTTGGGCGGTCTTCTGGCGGCTTTGATGAGCGAGGCGTCGCAGCCTGCAAGTCCTATGGCGTTGCATCCCCTCGACTGGAGCAGGGCGGCGATGTGCTTGCTGCACCATCCCGCATACACCATAGTCACGAGCCGGAGAGTCTCCCCGTCGGTCACTCTGCGTCCTTCGACCATCTGCGGCTCAAGCCCCATCCTGCGCTGAAAGTCGCTTGCCAGCTTCCCGCCTCCGTGCACAAGCACTTTCGCCCCGTCCAGCGCCGCGAAGTCAGAGCAGAATCTCTCCAACGCCTGAGGATTGTCGATGACGTTGCCTCCTATCTTGACTACCTTGATCATTCTCCTTTTTAATTATAGTTTCCGCAATATGGCCTGCGCCGCAGCATTAATCACATCATTAACACATAGCCTCCGCCGCGTCATTTCCCCCGGCTTCGGCATTCCGTTCAGAGACTTCTGAGCATTTCCTTCAACACCGTCTGCGCGGACACCACCCTGTTGGCAGCCTCCGGAATCACCAGCGACCGCGGACTCTCTATCACATCGTCGCTGACAATCATATTCCTCCTCACGGGCAGGCAGTGCATAAAAAACGCATTGTCGGTCAGCGCCATCTTGTCGGAAGTCACCGTCCAGCTGCGGTCGCGGTTCAGTACCTTACCATAATTGTCTCCACCATAGGCGGACCAGTTCTTGGCATAGACGAAGTCCGCACCGCGAAGAGCCTCGTCCTGATTGTGGGTCACCCGTGCGCCTCCGGTGAACTCCGGGGCGAGGTCGTAGCCTTCCGGATTGGCGATCACGAAGTCATATCCCGCCCAGTCCATACCTTCGGCGAAAGAGTTCGGGACGGCCTGCGGAAGAGCCTTCGGATGCGGGGCCCAGGTCATCACCACCTTGGGTTTCGCGCTCGTCTTGTGTTCCTCGATGGTGATGATGTCGGCAAATGTCTGGAGAGGATGTCTGGTGGCAGCCTCCATACTGAACACCGGCTTTCCGGAGTAGCGGATGAACTGATTGAGAATGACTTCGCCATAGTCGTCGGCTTTGTTTTCGAAGCGGGCGAAAGACCTCACACCGATGATGTCGCAGTAGCTGCCCATAACGGGAATCGCCTCCAGAAGATGCTCGCTCCGGTCTCCGTCCATGATGACACCCCGTTCGGTCTCGAGTTTCCACGCTCCCTGATTGATGTCGAGCACTATGACATTCATTCCCAGATTGAGCGCGGCTTTCTGGGTGCTGAGGCGGGTGCGGAGGCTGTTGTTGAAAAACACCATCAGCAGTGTCCTGTTGTGGCCGAGATTCTGGTCGGCAAATGGATTCTCCTTTACATATTTTGCTGCTTCAAGAGCTTTCTGGGGGTCTCCGAGCTGATATATCGATGTGAATTCTTTCATTGTGAAGTGTGATTTCCGAGTCTTTTTACTTTGTCCGGCAGGGGGTGTCCATACGCTTAGTGAATCTGTCCCGTCTGAATCTGTCCGGTCAGCTCTTTCCAGGCGGAGATGAAGCTGTCCGCTGTCTGCCGGCTGAGCGTCAGGGACGGGAGAAGTCTGATGACGGATGCGCCTGCCGCTCCGGTGAAGAAATGCTTTTCGAAAAGCAGCCTGTCTCGCAGTCCCGCAAATTCGCTCTTAAGCTCCAGACCTATCATAAGCCCCCGTCCGCGGTATTCTTTCAGAGCGGGGTCCAGGCCGTCTTTCCCGGCAAACGCCTCTCTGAAATATTCGCCCATCCGTGCTGCGTTTTCTACGAGATGTTCATTTTCAATGACATCCAGAACGGCAAGGGCGGCGGTGCAGGCGAGGTGATTGCCTCCGAACGTGGTGCCGAGCATTCCGTATTCTGGCTTTATCTGCGGAGATATCAGCACTCCTCCGATGGGCAGTCCGTTGGCCATTCCCTTGGCCGTGGTGATGATGTCGGCTCTGATGCCCGAGTGCTGGTGCGCGAAGAAAAGCCCGCTGCGGCCGTATCCGGACTGGATCTCGTCGGTGATGAGCAGTGTGCCGTATTTGTCGCAGAGACTGCGGAGACTGCGGAAGAAACCGTCTTCCGGCTCATAGATTCCGGCCACGCCCTGTATCCCCTCTATTATGACGGCCGCATATTCCTTGGTGGAGAGAGCTTTCTCGACTGCTTCGGTGTCGCCGAGACGGACGAACGTTATGTGGTCGGTCTCGTTGAAAGGGGCTCTGATCCTGGGATTGTCCGTGGCGGCTACGGCTCCGCTGGTCCTGCCGTGAAATGCCTTTGAGAATGCGAGAATCCGTGCTCTGCCGGTGGCGAACGAGGCGAGCTTCATCGCGTTTTCATTGGCCTCGGCTCCGCTGTTGCAGAGGAAGAGCGAGTAGTCCCCGTAGCCGCTCATCCGGCCGAGCTTGGCGGCGAGCTGGCGCTGGAGGGAGTTCTGAACGGCATTGGAGTAGAATCCGAGCCTGTTGAGCTGTTCGGTGAGCATCTGGACATAGTGCGGATGGCAGTGTCCGATGCTTATCACGGCGTGCCCCCCGTAGAGGTCGGTGTATTGCACGCCGTCCTTGTCCCACAGCGTGGTGTCGAGTCCGCGTACCGGCTCGATGTCCCAGAGTTTGTAAACTTTAAATAAATCCATTGATTTACCGTGTTTTATCCTTTTCTAAAAAGCCGAAGCCTTGAGTCTGAGCCCCTCAGTTTCCGGAAGCCCGAAAATGAGGTTCATATTCTGCACCGCCTGCCCGGACGCTCCCTTGAGCAGATTGTCTATCACCGAGCATATTACAAGCTTGCCGCCGTGCTTCTCCACTGAGATGAGGCACTTGTTGGTGTTGACGACCTGCTTGAGATCCACCGGAGTGTCGCTTACAAAAGTGAATGCCGCATCGGAGTAATACTCTCTGTACAGGCTGTATGCCTGTTCCGCATCGAGACCGCAGCCGAGGTGTACGGCCACGAAGATGCCTCTGGCGAAGTCGCCCCTCATCGGGATGAAGTCCAGTTCGGAGTCAAAGCCCGGCTGCAGCAGCGCGAGGTTGCGGCGGATTTCTTTCAGATGCTGATGCTCGAAGACCTTGTATGCGGAGATGTTGCCGCTCCGCCAGCTGAAATGCGTGGTCTCCGACGGCTTGACGCCGGCTCCGGTCGATCCGGTGATGGCGCTTATGCTGACATCCCCGTGAATGAGGCCTCCGGAGGCAAGCGGCAGCAGTGCAAGCTGGATGGCCGTGGCGAAGCAGCCGGGGTTGGCAATCCGTGAGGATGTCCTGATCTTCTCGCGCTGCATCTCGGGGAGTCCATAGACATAGCCCTCGCTCCCGTCGCGGAAGTCCTGGGCCAAATCGATGACTTTCAGCCCTTCCGGCATCTCGTGCTCCGCCCAGAATCCCCGGCTTCTGCCGTGGGCTGAGCAGAGGAAGAGCACATCGGCTGACGCGAGGTCAAAGCTGTCGCAGAACTTCACGTCCGTGTCGCCTACAAGGCCGCTGTGCACCTGCCAAAGGTATTTCCCGGCGCTGCTTTCCGAATGCACGAAAACCAGTTCGGCGCCGGGATGGTTGACAAGTATCCTTATCAGTTCTCCGGCGGTATATCCCGCACCGCCTATGATTCCGACTCTGATTTTATTGTCTTTCATAATATCCGCTTTTCAGAGGTTCTCCTCGTCCGCGTGCTTGCCGTAATAGACCCTCAACGGTGTCGAGAGCACTTTGATGAATCCCTTGGCATCTTCGGCGGTCCATCCTTTCTGCGTCTCTCCGTATTCTCCGAGCTTGGACTTCACCAGATCGTCCGGGGAGTCAACGCCTATGGTAGAGAAGGAGTATGGACGCAGTTCGAGGGTGACGGTGCCGTTCACATTGCGCTGGCTGCTCTCAAGCATAGCCTCTATGTCCCGCATCACCGGCTCCAGATACTGGCTTTCGTGCAGGAACATCCCGTACCAGGAAGCCACCTGGTCCTTCCAGTACTGCTGCCACTTGGAGAGGGTGAATTTCTCCAGAAACTTGTGCGCTCCTATGATCAGCATAGGTGCGGCGGCTTCGAATCCCACGCGCCCCTTGATGCCGATGATGGTGTCGCCCACGTGCATATCGCGGCCTATGCCGTAGGCCGACCCGATTTCTTCGACGGCCCGGATGGCGGCGATTCTGTCGTCATAATGCCGGCCGTTCACTTCGCAGAGTTCGCCTTTGGTGAAGCCGAGACTCAGCACTTCGCTCCCCTTGCGGCTCACCTGCTTAAGGTAGGCGCTCTCCGGCAGGCCCTGAGTCGAGTCGAGAATCTCGCCTCCGCAGATGGAGGTGCCCCAGATGCCGACGTTGTAGGAGTACTTCAGTCTGGTGAAATCTGCGGAGAAGCCGTGAGCGTTGAGGTAGTCCACTTCTTCCTTGCGGGAGAGATTGCCGTCGCGGGTGAGCGTGATGATTTCCATATCGGGGCACATCACGAGGAAGGTCATATCGAACCTGACCTGGTCGTTGCCGGCTCCGGTCGAGCCGTGGGCGATGGCGTCAGCCCCGATCTCCTTGGCGTAGCGGGCTATTGCGATTCCCTGAAAGATGCGCTCCGAGGAGACGGAAATGGGGTATGTGCCGTTGCGGAGCACATTTCCATAGACCATATATCTGAGGCTTTTCCCGTAGTATTCCTGCGTGACGTCGAGGGTCACATATTTCACGGCTCCGAGCCTGTAGGCGTTTTCTTCGTTGGCGCGGAGCTGCTCCGGGCTGAAACCGCCGGTGTTCGCGCAGGCCGCATAGACTTCATATCCTTTTTCTTTGGCCAGATACATCACCGTGTATGAAGTGTCCAGACCGCCGCTGAACGCGACCACTACTTTCTTTTTGCTCATATATTCTGTGTTTTGTCGGGTTTCTATTCGTCGGGATGATGGATTTCAAGGTGCTCCTGCGGGTCATAGAGCAGCCCGGTGCAGATGCACATCTTGTAGTCGTGGCTTTGGAGGATGTCGAAGTGCCGGCAGCCTTCGCAGCCTTTCCAGAATTCCGGGTCGTCGGTGAGTTCGCTGAACGGGACGGGTCTGAAGCCGAATTCGTAGTTCATCTTCATAACCGCGGCTCCGGTGGTGATGGAGAAAATCTTGGCATCCGGGAACAGTTTTCTGGAGAGAATGAACGTCTGTTCCTTGATTTTCTTGGCTACTCCCTGACCGCGGAATGCGTGGGCGACTATGAGTCCGGAGTTGGCCACGAAGCTTTTGCCTCCCCAGGACTCGATGTAGGAGAATCCCGCGAACTGAGGCTCTGCAGCTCCTTCGTTCTCCGTCCCGGCCGTTTCGCCGCTCGCCAGCGCGATTACTGCTTTCCCGGCGCGGATTTTCTCACAGATATACTCCGGCGTGCGGTTGGCTATGCCGGTCTTGCGTTCGAGGGAGGAGATGTAGATTTCCCTGCAGATGTCCTCCGCAAATCTGATGTGGCTCTCATTGGCCACCATTACATTGATATTCATTACTATACAATAAGCTCCCTAACGGCAAGACAAACCTGGATTGTCAATTGCAATTATTGGGCGAAAACTCGGTTTTGAGGTTTGGTGTAAATTGAAGCGAATTTCCGGGATGTGGGAGGTTTCTACGCCTCCTAAAGTCGGACAACCCCGGATCGGGACAATATGAATTGCTTCGCTTTCATTTGAGGGCGCAAATTTACTGCTTTTATTTATAAATATCCATTTCCGCCGTTCAAAAATTTGTTAAGAGCCCCAAATGGCCGGAAAGCCTCCGAGATTTTCCGATGACGGCTTCCTGAATCGCCGATGTTTGCTAAATTTGCGTTTCCCGCATCAAAAAACAGTTTGACTTAAATCAAGATTACGGCTTATGGGATACAGAAAACTGACTTCGGAGGAAATCGCCGCGCTGGAAACGCAGGCCTGCACTGCCGTGGACTGGAACGGGGTGGAGGTCGCGGAGGACTTCACGACAAAATATGTCAGGTCCACCCGTTTCTCAGGAAAGGTCCGTCTGGGGGCTTTCAATGATGAATTTATTCTGGCGGGAGGCATCAGGAAACACTCAGGACTCTACCACGCCACCCTTCACAATGTCACAGTCGGCGACAACTGCTGCATAGAGAACATAAAGAACTACATCGCCAACTATGAAATCGGCTGCAACACTTTCATAGAAAATGTGGACATCATTCTGACTGACGGCGTGTCCTCGTTCGGCAATGGAGTCGAGGCGGCGGTCCTAAACGAGACGGGCGGGCGCGAAGTGGTGATTTTCGACCGTCTGACAGCCCAGACGGCCTATATTATGGCCCTGTACCGCCACCGTCCTCTTCTGATTTCGAGACTCCGGGCCCTCATCGGCCGTTATATAGAGAGCGTGTCATCGCCGGTCGGGCATATCGGCCGAAATGTCACCATCGTGGATGCCGGATACATCAAGAATGTCAAAGTCGGCGACTTCTGCAAAATCGAGGGCGCGGCGAGGCTCAAGAACGGTAGTCTCAACTCCAATGAGACAGCTCCCGTGCATATCGGCGTGGGGGTGATAGGAGATGACTTCATCGTCTGCAGCGGCTCTTCCGTCGAGGACGCGGTGACGTTTTCCCGTTGTTTCGTGGGACAGGCCTGTCATCTCGGCCACAACTATTCGGCTTCGGATTCGCTTTTCTTCAGCAACTGCCAGGGCGAGAACGGAGAGGCCTGTGCCATTTTCGCCGGCCCCTACACGGTCACTCACCATAAATCCACCCTGCTGATTGCGGGGATGTTCTCGTTTATGAATGCCGGCTCCGGCTCCAACCAGAGCAACCATATGTACAAGCTGGGGCCGATCCACCAGGGCATTATGGAAAGAGGGGCCAAGACTTCTTCGGATTCCTATATCCTGTGGCCGGCCCGGGTGGGGGCGTTCTCTCTGGTGATGGGCCGTCACGTCAGCCATCAGGACACATCCAGTCTGCCATTTTCCTATCTGATTGAGAATCAAGGGATATCCTATATAATGCCGGGAGCCAACCTCAAATCGGTCGGCACTATCCGCGATGCGAAGAAATGGCCTCAGAGAGACGGCCGCAAGGATCCGGACAAGCTGGATATGATCAACTACAACCTCCTGAGCCCCTACACGGTGAACAAGATGCTTCAGGCTGTTGACATCCTGAAAAGCCTGCGCAAGACTTCCGGGGAGGGCTCCGCATCGTATTCCTATCAGAGCGGGGTAATCAAGAGCTCTTCTCTTCGGAACGGCCTGATGTATTATGGCTACGCTATCGATAAGTTTCTCGGCAATTCATTCATTACCAGACTGATGAAGTCATCGTTCTCCACACTTGACGAACTGCGGGAGGCCCTGCGCCCGGACTCACGGACGGGGCTTGTCCATTGGGTGGATTTGGCCGGTCTGATAGCCCCGCGCTCTGCCGTGGAGTCCCTTATGGACCGCATACAGGAGGGGGAGGTGAACTCCGTGGATGAGATCACTGAGGGCTTCGCGACCATCCACAAAGGCTACTATGACTACGAATGGACCTGGGCTTACCGCATAATACACGAATATTACGGTCTGAACCTGTCGGAGGCATCCGTCGAGGAAATGCTGTCTTTGGTGGAGAGGTGGCGGAGTTCGGTCGTGGCTTTGGACAATCTGGTCTATGACGACGCCCGCAAGGAGTTCAGCCTGTCGGCGATGACCGGCTTCGGCGCAGATGGCGGGGAGGAGCGGCGGCTGCTCGATTTCGAACAGGTCCGGGGCTCCGGCTTCGAGTCCAACGCCTTTGTCAGATCCATCAGGGAGCATATTGAAGCCAAGACCCGGCTGGGGGAAGAGGCCTCCGCCAGACTGCGGGCTCTGATCTGATGTTTTGCCGCACTTTGCGACACGTTTCATTCCTCCGTCATCGTCAAAGCCGGCAGGATTCCGGATTTCTCCTTGTTCTGCTAAAGTTTGTCGAGGACGCGGTAGGAAACGGCCTCTGACAGGTGTCTGACGCCGATGTCCGCGCAGCCCTCCAGATCGGCGATGGTGCGTGCCATACGGACAACCCTCGAACACGACCGCGCAGACAGGCCCATCAGGTCTATGCTGCGCTGCAGAAACTCTCTCGAAGGCTTGTCGAGCGGACAGAACCTGTCAAGCATAGTCCCGTTCATCTGCGCATTGGTGAAAATGCCGCTCCCCGAGAACCTCCGTCTCTGGACATCCCGTGCCGCCTGCACTCTCCTCGCAATGGCTTCACTGGATTCGGCCTTTTGTCCCGACACGAGATCCGAAGACGGCACAGCCCGCATAAACACTTGGAGGTCAATTCTGTCCATAACAGGACCTGAAAGCTTTGACAGATAAGCCTTGCGCTGTGACGGAGTGCAGCTGCACTTGGCTCCGTCTCCATAGTAGCCGCAGGGACAGGGGTTGGTGGCGCACACCAGTATGAACGAAGAGGGAAAGGTCACCTTGTGTTTCAGTCTGGAGATGGTGACGCGGCCGTCCTCCATAGGAGCGCGCAGACATTCGATGACTTTCTTGGGGGCCTCGCAGAATTCGTCTATGAACAGCACCCCTCCGTGGGCGAGCGAAATCTCTCCGGGCAGGATGGTGTCAGATCCTCCTCCCAGCAGCGCCGGCACTGAAATGCTGTAATGCGGGGCTCTGAAAGGCCGCCCGGAGAAGCGTCCCTGCGGGAAAGCCACAGACGAGACGGAGTAGATCTTTCTGGTCTGCACCGCTTCTTCCGGAGTCATCGGCGGAAGGATGCCCGCCATAGCCTTTGCGATGGAGCTTTTCCCCGAACCGGGCGGCCCCGCCAGAATGATGTTGTGGCCTCCGGCCGCTGCAATCTCCATAGCTCTCTTGGCTCCTGCCTGGCCGATGATGTCGGCGAAATCGGGATAATCGCCCCGGTAGTCCTCAGCCCCGTCGCATCCTCCATAGCAGTCCGCGCCACAGTCTGTCCCGAGGCATTCCTCTCCGTCGCTTTCCCGTCGAGATTTGAGAGTGTTGCGAAGCAGCAGTCCGGAGCAATCCTCCTTTCCTGACAGGATGTCTATCACATCCGACAGATTCTCCACGGCATATACCCTGTCTTCATAATAGGGTGCAGCGTCTCCGGAGGACTCCGCAGGCAGTATGCACGCGGCGTATCCGTTCCCCGCCGCGAATTCGGCTATCGGCAGAGCGCCTCTGACAGCCCTTACGCTGCCGTCCAGACCGAGTTCCCCCATCATAATGAAGTTCCCGAGCCGGTCAGCGGAGCATTGTCCGGAGGCGGCAAGTATCCCTATGGCTATCGGCAGATCATAGCCGCTTCCGTTCTTGTGGACATCGGCCGGAGCGAGATTTATGATGATCTTGCGCCCCGGTATCCGGTAGCCGAGAAACTTGATGGCCGTGACCGTCCGCAGCAGACTTTCCTTCACCGCTATGTCTGCGAGTCCCACCAGATGTATCCCGATGCCTGCTGAAATCTCCACCTCCACAGTGACCGGCTCGGCATTGATCCCGATGCATTTCGCGCTGTAAACATTTATCAGCATATCCTTTGCGCTTTTGCGGCATCTCAAGGCTGCTCGGTCTTGTCCACCATTTCCAGCCTCACTTCCGCGATGAATCCGTTCACATCGAGCGTGTCAATCCTGTGAGGCGACCAGAGCAGCGGCTTCTCTCCCAGTCTGGAAGACAATCCCGCCACCAGACTGTCCGCCCTGACGCTCACGCTCCGTTCCGAGAGCGCCGTAAACGAATCCGGCAGGGTGTAGCTCATAAGACCGACATTCGCTATATCGGGAAGTTTGGAACTTGAGCCGGACATCACTCCGGCCACGAGACCGCCCTCATCGCAGCGGAAACCGTAAGCCTTGCGGTCATCCTCCCACTTCAGAGCGCAGGTCGCCTCTTTCCACACACCCCTGACCGTCCGGGTGACTTTCCGCGCCCTTGCCCCTGAGAGCGCGGCACTGCGGTAGGACTCCGTCTGGGCCACAATCTCAAGCAGTACCGGAGACGATGTGGTGATGAAGCGGCACGAAGTCACGGTGGCGGAGGCCAGACCGAGAGCGATCACCGCCGAGCTGCCGTCATCGCGTATCAGCACCGGTGATTTCACTCCCACCAGATTGGCCACATAGCCGTAGCCCGGAGCTGCATCCCACACCTTGCCGATGTCCTCCCTCAACGCCGTCTGCGTGATGCCTTTGTCCGTGGAATAGATGTAATGTCTCTCTATCTGTCCCGTTCCGGAAGGTATGGTCTCGCAATAGCAGAATGAGAACACTCCGGCTTCATCCACCGTCGAGTGCGGATAGGCGAAGCCGGTGTAGCTCTCCACCAGCACTTCTCCGTTTCTGCGTGCGGAAAAGCCCGTGCCCGTGCGCGAGCCTCCGACGGTGTAGATGTCTTCACTTCCGTCGGCGGGGTCAGTCACCACATCCAGAGTCAGGATCATCTCTCTGGCGGGATATCGGAAGAGCTCTATCCCGTTTCTCATAATGATGGTGTGGGTGTCGGAAGAATAGTCCGAGTATATGGCTCCCCCCGAGACTCTGTGCATATCCGCGTCCGGGAGCAGACTGTAGGCGTGTCCCACGGGTACGGTCTTCATCCTGCGCCCGTTCGCGAACAGGACCATATCGCATTCGGCATAACCGTAGTCCCTGTCGCTGTGCCAGTCGTAGCCGTCCCTGTAGTCAAACGCAAGTACATAAGTGACAGGGACTTTGGTGTCGTCCGTGATATACGGCGGCACCACCGGCCCCGTCTTTCCGTTTTCCAGTTCCTGAATGCCGCAGCCTGCCGCAAGACCCGCCGCCAACAGAATAATCGCTTTCATTTTCATCTTCAACATATCTCCATTTTTAATTATACTGTCAATCCTGCCCCGGCCGGATCGCCCGCCCCGACCGGAAAGAGACTCTGCATCTTTTCAGCCGTCGGCAAAGGAAAGCAAAAGATTATGGTCCCGGAAAATTTCAGCGGCAAATGGAGCCGTTTCGCCACAGTTATCCGAATCTTTAAAAGATTAATTTTTTAATGCCCTTTTTTCTTTTTTATAAACCCGGAAACACCCCAGAACGTCCAAAAAGTGTATCTTTGCGCATATTATGAAACACGAGATTCTCATTGACACGCTCCAGGAGATTGATGCAGCCGCAGAAAGATTTCTCGGAGAAGTCTCCGGACACGATGTGATAGCTTTCTACGCACCGATGGGAGCGGGGAAAACCACATTCACGTCGGCCATCTGCCGCTGTCTGGGGGTGGGGGATGCCGTCTGCTCTCCGACTTTCACGATCATAAACGAGTATGAATCGCGTGAAGGAGACAAGGTCTATCACTTCGATTTCTATCGCATCGACAAGATGGGAGAGGCTCTCGACCTGGGGCTGGACGACTATTTCTACAGCGGCAGCCTCTGTCTCATAGAGTGGCCGGAGAAGATAGAGGCTCTGCTGCCGGAGGATTGTCTGGCGGTGAGCATATCCGTCGATGACAATGGCTGCCGTCACATAACCTGGGAGGACTGAGTCTATGTTCAAGAATGCATTCGAGTCCATAGGAAGATACTTCCTGTTCCTGAAGATGGTGTTCAGGAAACCGGAGAGGTGGAAGCTTTTCTGGCGTCAGTCCGTCACCGAAGCAGATAAGCTCATCATCTCATCCATAGTCATAGTGGGTGTCATCTCCGTGTTCATCGGCGGTGTGCTGGTGATTCAGACGGCATCCAATCTGGAAAACCCTTTCATCGACAAGATGTATGTGGGCTATATGGTGCGCGAAAGCCTTGTGCTGGAGTTCTGCTCCACGATGGTGGCCCTGATTCTTGCGGGGAAGATGGGCTCCAACATATCCTCGGAGCTCGGAAGTATGCGGATCTCCGAGCAGATTGACGCGATGGATATGATGGGGGTCAATTCCGCGGGATTCCTTGTCCTGCCCAAGATCACCGCCGCCACTCTGCTCAGCCCGCTGCTGATGATGATGAGCTTCGCACTGGGACTTGTCGGAGGATGGATTGTGGTGGATGTCACCTCAATAGTGCCGACCGCTTCTTACATCACCGGTATAAAATACTGCTACAACGGCTATTACGTCGTCTATAGCTGCTTCAAGATGTCGTTGTTCTGCTTCCTCATATCCTCGATATCGGCGTTCAACGGCTATTATGCCAAAGGCGGTTCCCTGGGGGTGGGACGCTCTGCGACGAAAGCCATCGTCATATCCAGCATCCTGATTCTCCTGTCGGATCTTGTAGTCACCCAGTTGATGTTGTATTAGAGTAAACCGCAGATTATGATCAAGGTGGAACATCTGTACAAGGGCTTCGAGGGGAAGCAGGTACTCAGAGACATAAATGTGAATTATGAGGCGGGCAAGTGCAATATGATCATCGGGGCCAGCGGATCCGGCAAAACGGTGCTGCTGAAGAATCTGATCGGCCTGCTTGAGCCTGATGCGGGGGACATTTTCTATGGGGATGAAGCCCTTTCCAAGATGGATTACCGGGAAAAGAAGGCGTTGAGGCAGCGTATCGGCATCCTGTTTCAGGGCAGTGCTCTCTTTGATTTCGCGACGGTGATTGAGAACGTGATGTTTCCTATGGAGTTCTTCACGGACTGGAGCCGGGCCCAAATGAGGGAGAGGGCGCAGTATTGTCTGGAAAAGGTGAATGTGGTAGGCTCTGACGGCAAGTATCCGAACGAGCTCAGCGGAGGAATGCAGAAGCGTGTGGGCATAGCCCGCGCCATAGCCCTGAATCCCGATTTTCTGTTCTGTGACGAGCCTAATTCGGGGCTGGACCCCTATACTTCGATCCTAATAGACCGTCTCATCAGCGAACTTACCAGGGAGTTCAATATGACTACCGTGGTCAACACGCACGATATGAACTCCATTCTGGAGATAGGGGACAACATCGCTTTCCTGTATCAGGGAAGTATGCTCTGGCAGGGCGACAGGCACAGCATTCTGCACACCGACTGCCACGAGCTCAAGGAGTTTGTCTGCGCAAACACCCTCGCCCGGCACATCATAGAGGGCGATTAGGGATTGCCGGAGGCGCGATATTCCCCTAACCGGAGCGAAGCGACCCGAGGGGTTTGGACAAATAGGGGGCTGACCAAAAAGTGATTTTGGCCAGCCCCTTGTCGTTTGTCCAACCCCCAGTCACTATCGTGACAGCCCCTATGGGGCACTGGGGACCGTATTTCCCAGACCCCTTGGGTCGCTACGCTCCAATTTTAGGTCTTTTTGGTCCCTTTTCGAATGACATATCCGGCAGACACTATCTGTTGTCCTTATCTACCATACAACGCACAGCCATTCCCTGGGCCCTGTTTGCTGTATATACCTTTGAATCCGCTCCGCCGTATCCGGCAGAGAAATAGCAGTGCTGCAGCAAATACGCCTGATTGTTGTACGGAGAATTGGACCAATAGAGAGCCCCGTGCTTGTTGTTGGATGAAGTGCGGTTGCCCCAAGTACCATTACTTCCCCAATGAGCACCTAAGTAAATCCAATAGTCAGACTCGCCTCCGGCAAGAGGAATCACCACGACAGAAGCCACATTGAAAACTATATCATCCGTTGCCGTGACATCCGTATGCTCAATCTCATTGCGGACTCCGTATTTGATCGCATAGTCAATGACTGCGCCTGACGCGACTCTGTAGCCTGCAGGACAAGGATCATAGACCGTCTTGCCCATATCGGATGCCGGATCGTAGTAGCCGTCTTCGGAGTTGTTGCCGCCCCAGAGATTCTTCATAGGACCGACATACCAGTTGCCGTTGGAATTCCAATCGTCTCCGTTCGCATAGCCCCATTTGATATTCGGTTTGCTGAGGGCCGCCTTCAGATCGGTTTCCGCTGTGACGAGTTTTCCTGCATAGTGTTCCTGCTTGCCATTGGACCACATAAGAGGAGTAGGACGGCCCCACTGGAAATATGCGCCCCAACCACCCTTCAGAGGGATGGCAGCTTCTGTCGCAGGCCGTTGGGCACCCAGATTCCTGTCCATCACGGACTCTCCTGTACCAGGATATTCATTGGCCTTCGGCTCCTCGCCGTCGAAATAGGAATTGATCATATAGGACCAGAGAAGGTTGTAATCCTTGTCATAGATGGAAACGACTCCATAGGCCGAACTTCCGCAATTCTTGGATGTAGGAGCCATCTGCACGGTCACCTCATAGTTGTCCCCGACGAGATTCGCAGGGTTGGCGTTGTAAACCATTGTCCCGTCCGGAAGACGGATAAGTCCGTTATTGCCGACATCTCCGGAGGACATAATGCCGACATATTTAGGCTCGGCCACCTGAGAGAAATCGCCGCGGGCCTTGACATCGAAGGTCACGGAAGTCCACTCGTCAGCGACTGTGCTGCGCTTGACGAAATATGTGTTCTGAGCACCGTAGCACCATCCGTCCACCAGATTTCTCTTCTCGACAGGCTGATACCAGGCGAATGCATTGTTGTCCGCATTTACAGAGCCGAGGTCGATTGTCACCATCGTTCCCGCTTCAAGCTTGCCCTTCCGGGAAAGAAGCACCGGGATGGTAACAGTTTCCTTCTTGGCATTGATGAATCCCACTATGGCATAAACCTCGGAAGAGGTAAGGTCAGCTCCCGGAAGAACGGTCAGATAAAGCTCCTGAGTCCCGGTGCCGACAGCGGTGAATTCCGCATCCTCTTTCAACGAGACTTTTGCGGAAGATGTCGTCTGTCCGGCAACCGCAGCGATGCTGCAGGACGAACAGTCAAAAGTGTAAGACCCGGCGAGAACAGCCTCACCTGACTTGTCATACAGCTGTACTGAATTGAGCATATAGTCCGCGAAATCGTTGGAAGCCACCACGAAACGCAGATAGGTCATCGCGTGGGTCAGGGTGAAGTCTATCTTCTTCGTCTCCGCAGACACCTGGGTCACGCCATATGCAAAGCCGTTTTTGCCGATCTGCTGATCGCTGACTGCATCCTGTGTCTGCATATCGGAGAGGGTGTTGTGAATCTTGGCGTCATCGACATCGATGTCGGTCTTTGAGGCGTACGGGTAGTAGATGAGGAAGTTGTCAACCCCTGTATCAGGAATCTGGAGTCCCTGAGCCTCTCCGCTTTCTCCATCCCCTCCCTCAGAAGGAACCACTTCTTCAGGAATGAACACACCGTTGGTCTTGCCGATGGTGGTGCGGAGAAGATTTGCCTTGTAGTTGATGTTTGCCGTAGTGCCGGACAAAGTGAAAATGCCGATGGCGTCACCCTTGGACCAGACCAGAGCGTTGGTCGGCGCCTCGGCGTCAGTGAAGGCTGTCTTGGTCGGGGCTGTCCATCCGAAAGATCCTTCGAGAGTGATGCCTTCTTTGGTTGAAGGCCCCTGAGTCTCCATAATGTCGTTTGTGCAGGCGACAAGAGCGAAAGCCGCCGCGCAGAAATATGCCAATCTTTTCATAATCTTCGTTTTAAATAATTCTGCTGTACCAATTACCACTTTTTGTTGGTGATTTCACCGGCACCGGCCACATCTCCGGCGGCATTGTCCGGCAACTGGGTGGAGAACACCTGCACGGCAGTAGAGACCACCTGGAAATTCTCATCGAAAGCCACGGCCGCAACCACATAGTCTGAAGCGGCTTCAAGCCCCGTTTCGACAGAACTGTAAGGAATGCCGACAGCTGTTCCGTTGCTGCCGACATAGGAGCTGACTGCCGCCAGGTCTTCGACATTGATACCGATTGCATCGACACTTACAGGCTTGATGGCGCGAACCATCTGCGCGGCCTTTCCGGAAACGCTGATATTGACAGTGGCGGTGGTGGCGGTGATGTCGGTCACTTCCACTTTGACTGCAGTAGCTTCTTCCTTCGGTTTGGTGCAGGAAGTAGATGCGATTGTCCCCACAAAGAGGGCAAGCGCACTTGTCAGAATAAGGAATCTTTTCATAATTGATTAATGTTTATGTGTTTATGCGTTCAATTGCTTTGCCGGGACATTACAGCACCAGATTTTTGTCATCTGTGAGCACAGTGAGGAACTTGACAGTGGTCCCCTTTGCGACATTCGCGGTGTAGCCTGCCACGGTACAGCCGTCACAGGCCGTATCCCAGGTATTGGTCCCCTTTGCGGCCCAGGTGGTGAATGCCGGAGACGAGGAGCCGTCCAACACCTTGACTTTCAGATACAGAGTCTTGCCGTTCCGGGTGAGTGTCTCCATATCCGAGGAGACGGCCACTGCGGCCTTTGTCATCATTCTCCATTCCACGGCGGCATCGCTGTCCGATTTGGCGGCGATTTCGTCGGTGATGTAGAGATCCTTCCCGTCCACTATCTTGAAAGTCCGGCTTACGGACTGAGCCTGTCCGGAAAACACTGGAGACAAGTCCAGTTTGGCGCCCCTTCCGGCGTCAGTGTCATAGGTTTCCGAGATTGTGGCCGAGCCGCTTACGATATGATCCGAATCATTGATGGTGAGAGTGCTGTGCGCACGGTTGTTCAGACGCCACACCTTCCAGCGCAGAGAATTCTGGGACATATTCCAATAGCTTCCGCCTGCAGCCTTCAGCCCGTTTTCCACTCTGGCATAGGCCTCACGCTGAATGTCTTCAGACCAGCGGCATCCCAAGGCGTCATAGACAAAGGATCCGGCATCCATATGGCCGTGGGAGCTGTTCGCCTTGCCGCCCTTGATTCCGAGATAGCGGTCTGTGTCCGTGTCTGTCCAGTCGCTGCGGACCAGCACCACAGGAGTCTCTCCCCCACCGGAATACAGATTGATACCGCTGCCGGTATCAGAGGTAGCCGAGTCGAGGTTGTCGGTGTCGTTCGCACAGGCGACGGCCACCGGCAGAAGACGGATCTCGTCGCAGGTGGTGGTGTAGCCTCCGTCATTGAGAAGCCCGATTTCATTCCTGAGAAGTGACGGATTGTTGTAATGCGCGGCGAACCACCACATTCCCATTTTAGGCACCGCAGTGCTTCCGGTAGAATCACCGAAACAGTAAGTCAGGCCTCCTACACCGGTCATCATCAGCATCCATTCCGGAGTCTTGGCGAGACCGGCGGAGTTGTCCATCCCGAATAGCGTCCCGAAAGCGGTGTCGAGCAGCGTGAATATGACTGCCTGATACCCGGTACCGTAGCCCCAGTAGGAGTAACCCTCAGGATAGACTCCGTCAGGGTCGTAGATCTGCTTTATGACTTTGCCGTTGTTGGTGATGCACTCGTTGATGATGGCGCCGCTGTTGGATTTTTCCTTTCCGTAGATGGCGATGGCCGCAGCCATGGTCCCGCCGTAGCATACCTGGTTCCAGTTGCCGGCGGAAGTGGTCGCGGAGTGACTGTGGAAGTTGGACACCGCATTGTCAAGCATCGCCTTGCGGGCCTTGACGCGCAGGTCGTAATCAAGAGAATAGTACAGCCAGTCATAGCCCAGAGCCACGGCGAATGCCATCTCGGAGGTGTCCAGAAAATGGCGTGACTGATTCCAGTCGCTGAATGCTGTCACCGTCTCCATATCGCTCACCGCCTTGTCCAGATACTTTTTCAGACCGGTCATACGATAGGCGTAGGCGCAGGATCCGATCCTTTTGAGCGCGAGCTGCGACTTGTCGAGGATACGCTTCCCCGCGGCATCCAGCTGGTAAACGATCACGGTGTTGTCCGCGACCGACTCATCGGCGACATTCATCAGCAGACGGTGCAGCTTGTACAGGGTCTTGTTGTTGAATCTGTCATAGAGAGCCTTGGATTTGAGCCTGTCGAAGTCCGCACGGTTCATCAGCACTCTCGGATGCCCCATAGCGGCGAACTTTGACAAATCGGCAGTGCCGGAAGGATCCGCGACTGTGGAGTTCGGTTCTTCCACAAAGCCGTCCGGAATGTCGTCGTAGAGCTGTTCCACTGGTTCGGGGTCCGGGTCCGGCTCCGGCGGATTCGGCGTTATGCTCCCGTTATCAGGCTTTTTGCAGCCTGCCAGAGCCGACACAGCGGCGAGGCACATCAGCGCCGACAGGACAATTGTTATGCAAGTGTTCCTTTTCATTTGTTCTGTGATGTCAAAAACATTCTTTCACGGAGACTAATACAGCCAGCCGTCACGGTGGATGAGGTTCTGGTTTTTCTGAGCCTCCCGGTCGGAGATGGACCACGGCCACATAGTGTCGGTGTAGTACCAGTTATACTCATACTGGAGATCTCCCCAGACATTCGTCCCTCCGTGCTGTTCCTTGCCCTGGAATTTGGTTTCCTTGTAAGTGCCCCAGCGGATCTCATCGAAATAGTTGACTCCCTCCTCACAGAGTTCCACACGGGCCTCATAGCGGATCGCCGCCAGCAGAGCCTCGCCCGTGGCGGTCACGCCCGGCATTCCGGCACGCGTACGCACCTGATTCACGAGAGTCTGAGCCTCGCCGTCGCGCCCCAGGCGGACAAGAGCCTCGGCACGCTGCAGCAGAACCTGCGTATAGCGCACGAGCGGCCAGTCATAGCCGCAGCGCTGACGCCCGGATGTTCCCCCCGGAAGCGAATCGTCGAGCACATTGTATTTTTTCCAGATATAGAACATAGAGGTGTTGAGATTCGGATACAGGTCCGTGTAGTCTTTGGTGTTGTTCTGCTCCGCAATAGGCCAGCGATAGACCTTTTTCAGAACCCTGAGCGGCTCGCTGTAGGGCGAGTAGGAATTGAGGTTCTGGTAAGGGGTGATGACCGCCTGTTCAAGACGGGGATCGCGGTTGTCATAAGCCTTGCGGATGCGGGCCTCGTTGCCGGCATTGAGATAGTATTTGTCCCAATTGGCCTGACCTATGCGGCTGATGCACTCCGCCTTCTTGGTGCGGAGTTCCGTGAACGGATACTTCAGTTTGTTGAGAGCCGCCACCTCGTCATCGGTCGTCGCCGCCTTGATTTTGGCATCATACACGTCTATGGAATCCTGCAGATCGTTCATCCCGTCACGGATGAAGAAGACCTCTCGGGCTGTTGCGGGAAGGATGTCCCAATCTTCGAGACCCGGCACTTCAGACCATTTGAACTCGCTTCCGTCCGCATTCTGGAACGTGTTCACAAAATCAGCCGAAGGCTTCAGGTGCTGCCATCCTATATACTGGTCGGTGGCCCCTATAACCTGCTGCCAGTTGTGGCAGAAACCGGCATCCGAAGTGAACTGCAGAGGGAATATCATCTCCCTTGACTTTTCGTTCTTTTCGGTGAAAAGTTCACCCCAGACACCTTGGTACAGACCATAGCCGCATTTCTCCACTTCCGCAAAATCCGCCTCGGCAAGAGTGTAATACTCGACGGGCGACAGCTTCGTATCCGAAGGATCGGTGATCAGACCGGATGTGAACACACCCAGATCAGCGGCGAGCCACATATATGCCATTCCCCTGAGGGCGTAGGCAAGTCCTTTGGAAGGAGTGCCGTAATGCGATGTCAGGGTGTTGTTCGGACAGTATTCGTTGTCGATGGCGAACGTGCAGTCATCTATGACCGCATTCCAGACACGGACGAACGAAGACTGCACGCGTGTGCATTCCTCATTGGTGACAGGCTCAAGATAGAGCGGAACGCCTCCATAGATCATATTGAGACGGGAATAAGCCCAGGCTCTGACCAGATGCGCCTGAGAGAGATAGCGCTGATATTTCTCGGTCGAGAGTCCGGCGTTTTTCAGATTGGCGATCGCATCGTTGCTGTTGTGGACAAGCCGGAATATGATCTGCCACTCCAGACGGCCCTGGAAGTCCATAGCCTGCTTGGTGGAACGGTACAGGTACTGCAGAGGATAGTTGTTGCTGTACTCATCGGAAGTGAAGCCGTTAGCTTCCATTCCGGTACGGTTGAGTCCGTCATAATCCTCCATACGTATCTGAGTTCTGGTCAGATTGGTTTTGTAGAGAGGGTAATATATCCCGGCCATTCCCGCATCGGCCTTGGCTTCGTCAGTCCACATATTTCCTGTGGACACGGCGTCAGTCCTCACTGTATCCAGAAATCCGGAGCACGCCGTCAAGACTGCTGCCGCCGCGAAAAGGATTGCAATATTTATGTTTTTCATATCACTGTGCATTTAAGATCCGACTTTCAGAAAGAAATCTGTGCGCCGAGGCTCACACTTCTCATCAAAGGATAACCGATGGTGGTGCCGAGTTCGGGGTCAAGTCCCGGATATTTGGTTATCGTGAACAGGTTCTCTCCCGAAACGAACAGGCGGAACTTCTGCATCGCAATCTTCTGGGTGAGACGCTTCGGCAGGGTGTAGCCTATCTGCACGTTCTTCAGTTTGACATAGTCACCCCTATACTCCCTGAAATCGCTGGTCAACGCATTGGAAAAATCATCATTCAAAGTCAGACGCGGATTCTTTCCCTTGATGTTGGTCCTCGGGTCGGTCAGATTGGACGGATCGTAGAAGTAGTGATCGGCTGCTATTCTCCGCGAGATGCCGTGGCCGTTCGTGACTTTGGTGGTGTTATAGTACTGCGTGCCCCAGTTGAGCCAGAATCCGAACGCTCCGGAGAACACGGCGGAGAAGTCGATTCCTTTCCATGAGAGATTGAGGTTCAGTCCGGCATTCACGAGAGGGTTGCTGGTGTGGCCTGTGAGCACCATATCGTTGCTGTCTCCGTAGTTCTTGTCCCCGTTGACATCCTGATACAGCAGGTCGCCGTACCAGAGCTGATCCTTGCCCACTTTCTTGACTCCGCAGAACGAGTAGCCGGCGGCTATCATCGCCTTGACCCAGGCCATATCGGTCTCTGTCCTGATCATACCGTCCTTCGGTCCGGCATTGACATCGACAGTACCTCCGGTGTAACCTTTGCCGCTGCCCTTGTACACCTGATACAGAAGATGTTCGCCATAGACGTGCCCTTCAAGGAGCTTGGCGGTGTTGCTTCCCTGGGAGACCTGAGCCAGATTGTTGACGTATGTTCTCTTGCCGTCCACCTCTGTCCAGTACTGCTGCAGCTGACCCTGATACTTGGTCACCACTCCTCTGTTGAATCCGAGATTGAGGCTGACACCGTAACGGAAGTCCGACCCCACCGTGTTGTTGTGGCTGAGAGTGATTTCGAAACCGGTATTGCGCACTGCGGCGAGATTGGCATAAGCTCCGGTCACGTTGCCCATAGTTTCATAGACCGTCGGGCGGTAGAGGATGCCGTTGGTGTTCTTGACATAAAAATCCATCTCGGCGGTGAGGATGTTGTCAAAGATGCCGAAATCCAGACCGACATCCGTGGTGTAGGTGGTTTCCCACTCCAGCTTGTCGTTGCCGAGTTCCTTCTGGACGAAGCCTGTGGTGGCGGTGCCGTCAGTCACCACCTTGACTGACTGATAGGTGCTTTGCCAGGAATAGTTGCCGACATTGTTGTTGCCGGTGACGCCCCAGGATGCCCTGAGCTTGAGATTGCTCAGCCAGGAGGCGGAGTTCATAAAATCTTCGCGGTCGATGCGCCATCCTGCGGAGACGGAAGGGAACAGGCCCCATCTTGTCTTCGGAGCGAAGCGGGAGGATCCGTCGGCACGGAGGTTGGCCTCCACGAGATAGCGGCTGTCGTAGGCGTAGTTCAATCTGCCGAAGAACGACATCAGAGACCATTCCGCGCTGGAAGACGATGAACTGTCATAATCCGTGTAGTTGTTCATCTCGGTGATTGACCAGTCCGGAGATCCTTTCTTGCTCACGCTGTACTTCTTCCTCTTGTAGTAATTGGTCGTGAAGCCGGCAAGTCCGCCGATTTCGTGTTTGTCGGCGAAAGTGTTGTTGTAGCGCAGCAGGATCTCAGTGTTGATGCGATAGTTCATATCATACGCATTGGAAGCGCTGGCATTTGCAAGGTTCGACTCCGAGTAACGGGTGTTGTTGGTGTAGTTCCAGTATCCGTTTTTGCGGGAATAAGTGTTCTTGTCCTCGTAGATCTGGGAATAGTTGCCGGTCGCCTCCAGAGTGAGCCCCTTGTAGAGGGCGGCGACGCCGTACAGGGATGCATTGAGGCGATAGACTGTCCTTGTGCCGCTCGGACCCGCCATCTGCCCGAATATGTTGTTGGCGCTTGCAGACTCCTCAGCCGCGACGGCTCTGCCCCATTTGTCCGGGGATCCGGGATATACTCCCGGAGTCGTCTGGTAGATGTAGCTGAAAGCATTGGAGACATTGGCAAGCCCATAGGACTGCCGCTGCCCGAATATGCGGGAGCCCATCGTGAGCCATTTGGTTATCTTGGCCTCGACATTGGTTCTGAAGTTGAACTTGCTCGTGCCGGAGTCTATCTCCTTGTAGCGAGTCATAACTCCGTTGTTGTCCTGATAGCCGAGGGATATGAGGTAACGCACGTTCTCGGACGCGCCCTGAACCGACAGGTTGTGGTCCTGCGAGAAGCCTGTGGAGAAGATCTGATCGAACCAGTCGGTGTTCGGGTATGCGATACGATTTGCCACGCCATATTCGTTGAGACCGGTGGGATTGGCCTTGGCCGCTTTCCATGTCTCTATGGTGGAATCCGCGAAAATATGGGCCTGATCCACGTTTTCCGCAGCCTCGTTGACGAGTTCCATATGGGTGGCATAATCGCTGACCCAGCCCAGCTTGTTGTAAGGGTGCTGGAATATGCCCTGGAATGAATAGGAGACACTCGCCTTGCCCGATCCTTTCTTGGTGGTGATGAGGATTACACCGTTGGCGGCCCGTGAACCGTAGATGGCGGTCGAAGACGCATCCTTCAGGACGGTGATGCTCT
The DNA here is from genome assembly GCA_963640185.1 of Lachnospiraceae bacterium. Classification (GTDB taxonomy): domain Bacteria; phylum Bacteroidota; class Bacteroidia; order Bacteroidales; family UBA932; genus Cryptobacteroides. The sequence goes on from CAVHXU010000019.1 coordinate 80,988, forward strand.
CTATGTCGTTAGGGTTGACATTGTCAATGCCCCACTCTATGCCATCCACAAGCACAAGCGGATAGTTGCTGTTGAGAGTAGGGTCAGAGCTGGAGCTTGTGTTGATCGTAGTGTTTCCGCGGATACGCAGACTGGCGCCGTCGTTGCCCGGCTGTCCGGATGCCTGAAGCACCTGAAGACCGGCCGAGAGACCTGACAATGCAGTGGAGACGCTCGTTATGGGACGGCTTTCGAGAGCCTCGTTGAAGTTGATCTGGCTGACGGATCCCGTAAGGTTGCCCTTTTTCTGGACTCCGTATCCCACGACCACCACTTCATCAAGAGTCTGGGTGTCTTCCTTCAGCGAGAAGTTGACTTTGGACCGGCCGTTGACAGCTTCCTTTACGGTAACATAGCCGAGGCAGGAGACTTCGAGTTCCTTGAGAGCCGACGGGGCGGCGAATATCACCCAGTTGCCGTTTTCGTCCGTAATGGCGGCATCCGCTTCCCCGCCAGTCGGGAGCACGACGACGCCCGGCAACGGCTGGCCGTCCTCCGACGACACCTTGCCGCTGACAGACCTGCTTTCCTGCGCTGACAGAGAGATTGAGAATAAAGCCGCGACTGTCGCCGTCAAAACAATTATTCTTTTCATAAATAAATTGGTTGTTGTTTGATTCGTGTTAATCTGTGTTATGCAAAAGTCGCGAAAGCATTTTTCTTTCCGTATCAGTATTTAATCATAGAATCTCAGTTTTTAGTCAACGGGGCGACAGCCTGCTTTTATTGCGTTTTTATTAGTATTTTTGTTAAAATCAGAATTTGACACAAGTCAGTGACTATGAACGGGAAAATTTTGTCTTGCCGCAGACCGGATACTATTGCAACTCTATTATTAGCCTCTTTCATCGCTTTCGCGACGGGAATCACTTCCTTTGCGGCAAACGGGGCCTCCGGAGGCACCCTCCCCGCGGCCGTAATTCCGTGCAGAAACTATGATGTCAGAAACGGTTTGTCAGAAAACAGCGTGCGCTTCATCCTGCAGGACAGGGAGGGCTATATGTGGTTCGGAACCAAGGACGGACTCAGCCGCTACAACGGCAGGGACTTCAAGGTCTATGGCAACTCCACCGGATCCGGACATCTCAACATAGAAAGCCTGCTGCTCCACAGCGACGGGGACAAAATCTGGGTGGCCTCAAGGTACTCGCTGGAGCTCCTGACGACGGACAGCGGCACACTGAGTTTCCTTGATCTGAGAGACCGCGGCATTCCGGGAGGATTCAGAACCCTGTGCTATGATGCCGGCGGCAGGCTTTGGGTCGGTTCCAACTACGGCATCGCAGTGCTGGAACCGTCACATTCGGACGATGCCTCCAGCTACACCGTGGCCGCCGTTTACGATGACAAGGACACGGGATCGATTCTCTGCGACCGCAACGGGACAATGTGGGTAGGCACGAGCGACGGACTGTTTACATTCCGTGACGGACTGTTCAAGAGGGTAAACACAGGAAGCGGCAAGATGCAGCATTTTCTCTGCATCAGCGAGGATGCAAACGGCATCATCTGGGCCGGCACCTGGGACAACGGGCTCTACAGCATCAATCCCAAGGACAACAGCATACACAATTATTTTTCCCCTCACGGAGACCGGCAGAGCATTCCACTGATACGAAGCATATTCCACAGCGACGGGGCTACTATGATAATCTGTTCCAACACCGGACTTTACAGATTCGACAAGAACCGCAACGCCCTGGAGCGGCTTTCCCTTTCCACGGGGCTTGACAATGACAGTTTCTACCACTGTCTGAGGGATACTGAAGGCGGTCTGTGGATCGGAACCTATTTCAACGGTGTCTGCTACATTTCCCCAAGAGCCTGGAAGACGGATCTGTACAGGGCGGATCCCAACAGTGCTTTCACTGGGACGGCGGTAAGCGAATTCTGCAGCGGAACCGACGGAAAGCTGTGGGTGGCGACAGAAAACGGAGGCCTGAGTCTGCTGGACAGGATAAACAACCGGTTCATCCCAATTCCGTGGCACGACCCCGATGAGAACATCCACGCCCTGAAGATGGTGGGCAATGACCTCTGGGTCGGTTCATTCAACAACGGGCTGAAGAGAATCGACCTGAAACAAGGGACAGTGCAGCGCTACCGGCTGCCGCAGAGCGACATTCCGAATAGCGAAAACTCCATATATTCAATACATTACAGCCAAAACGGGGGGGGTAAAAACACAGGAGGAGCAGTCTTTATCGGCGCCAAGAGAGGCTGCGCACGCTATGATTATGCCACAGGCGGGATGGAAATGATCCCCCGTCTGGACGGTTATCTGGTCTATGACATCTGCGAGGATTACACCGGCAAAATCTGGTTTTCCTGCCACGGTGACGGAGTGCTGTGCTACGACGAATACAGCGACGCCTGGAAGCACTACCGCTATGACCCGGATGCCGCCGGCGGCATCTGCAGCGACCGGATCATAAAGATTTACAGCGATTTGAGGGGACACTTGTGGTTCTGTTCCGAAGGAAACGGCATCTGCCGCTACGACTACACCACCGACTCCTTCTCCCGCCCGAAAGTAAAGAGCCCTGACGGCAACCTCCCGTGCAATGTCATCTTCGGCATTCTCGACGATCCGGAAGGCAATCTGTGGATGTCATCCAACGCGGGTATCATCCGCCTCAACCCAGTAAACGGAGAATACAGGCTGTACACCCACGAGGACGGACTGCAGAGCAACCAGTTCAACTACCGCTCTGTCTTCCGGACCGAGGACGGACGGTTCTGGTTCGGCGGAGTCAACGGCTTCAATTCCTTCTATCCGGAGGACATCACCGACAACACCATCCCACCTAAAGCCATAGCCCATCTTTACTCGGAGGGGCGTTACATCCGCATCGACTTTGACTGCCTGAGCTTCGTGGCTCCGCAGAAAAACATATTCGAATACCGCCTCAACAATACCAAAGACTGGATCCGGACCGGCCAGCCTTCAGTGACATTCGCCGATCTGAAACCCGGGAAATACCATTTCCAGCTTCGGGCCATCAACTCGGACGGTTATGTCGGCAGCCCGGCGCCGACAGTCAATTTCACGATAAAGGCTCCCTGGTACAGCAGCATCGTCGCCATCTGCATTTACACGGTCCTGCTTGTCAGCCTGGCAGTTCTCGGTATCCACACATATATCCGGATACGCCGGCGCGATGAGGCGCAGCGGCTGTCCGATCTGAAACTCCGCAATGAGCAGGAAGCCTACAACTCCAAGATCCAATTCTTCACTCAGGTCGCAAACGAGATCAAGACTCCTGTCACTCTCATCAAGACCCCCCTGGAAAGCATCATAACGCGTCGCCGCTGGGACAGGGACACCGAGAACAATCTCAAAATAATAGAGGCCAACACCGCGAGACTGACCGACCTCACAAGCCAATTGCTCGGTTACAGGAAATTCAGCAACACCGACGCTGACTGGCTGTCAAAAATCGATATCCTGATCAATGAGCATCTGTCTTCCATCGACTTTTCCATACAACAGCTTGCCGAAGGGATGTTCACCAGCCGCAGCGCCCTGCAGAGAAAGATGAAGACACTGACGGGGATGACTCCCAACGAGTATGTCAAGCAGGTGCGTCTGAAAAGGTCGGCGGAATATCTGCTGTCGGACAATTACAGAATCAATGAAGTGTGCTATATGTGCGGGTTCAACACGCCGTCATATTTCACCTCGTGCTTCTACAGGCAATACGGGATTCTCCCGAAGGATTTCGTAGCCTTGCACAGGAACGGGCAGAACACCGTCGTCAACGATGCGGACGGCAGGGCCTCCGCGCCTCAGGCAGAGCCTTGATTCTATGGTTTTCACGGGATCACTGTCGTGACCTTCCCATCATTCATTCGCCTGCGGCAGCCGGGTTTCCTCCGGTTTCCCGTCAATGAGCATATACAGGACAGGATAGCGGAATTCGGTCGGGACACCGTTCAGATCGTAGGTCCCGGCTTTGTGAATCACAGCATAGATGTTTCCGCGGCACGAAACGGCCTGACAGGCGGCATCGTTGGCGAGAACTTTCAAATCGGCCCGGCCCTTTGAGTATGACCTCGCGAAAGACTTCACCTGGCGGGCCGATCTGTGGGGCAGAACAGCATAGGCGTATCCGCTCTGCGCCCCGGCATCGTGCTCGAACCAGCATTTGAAGACCCTGCCGCTGTCAAGCTGAGTGTAGGACGGCGCCATATTGGCCCAGCTCCCTTTCTGCTCCGCTGTGTCTATGTGCAGTTCCGCACCGTCGAGGGATACATAGCCGCGCTCGTTGTGGCTGACCCAGCCTGTTTTCTCCGCACCGGCCACCGCTGCTGCTGACGAGGCCGCAGAGACTTTCACAGTGCCGGACACAGGCTTCCCTACAAGGTGGTTCTGCTCGACGGACGTAGTGACCCTGTCAATCTCCGCCCGTGAAGTGCGGATGTCCGAACCGAGGCAGACCACCATATCTCCGAAGAAGAAATTGCTCTTGAATGCGTGCAGCCCGTCCCTTTCAAGCTCCATCGTCGTGACCATCCCGTCTCCACGGGTCATTCCACCCACGTGGGCTGAACAGTTTCGCTTGGCTGCCGACGAGTCATCGCATTTTATCGGCTTGCCGTCATAATAAACCGTCGTGCCGGGCAGCATCCGCCAGTCCCAATAGGGGAAAATGTTCTCGTACTCCCGGCCGGACTGCATCAGAAGCAGAGCCCCGTCGGCTGAGAAATTGGCAAGGAGATTCTCGGCGTTGGTGAACTCAAATCCGATAGTGCGCGTGGAGTGCATCCTGATGGACGCATACCAGTCTGCGGTCCTGTAAATGCCGTAATCGGAACGGAAGTAATACTTCGCTCCGGTAAGTCCGTTCTCATATTTCTCGGGCTGGAGGTTCTGCAGCGCTATATGTCGGAGCTGCTCGCTGAGCGGACGCCCCAGAGCCGCCATATTGGAGGCGGTCACCGCCAGCGAATACGCCTTGCCCCGCCCTCCGTCTATGTGCAGCTGTCTGCCGCATGCCTGCGGATCCATAAAGCCGTTCCAGACAGTCCAGCTCAAGCCATTGAAAATGAAGCCTTCCATAATCCCGACCTGCTCCTCGGAAAATGCGAGGGCCGTCCCCTGCAGGGCTCTGATCCAGAACGAGATGCCCTCAGCGTATGCAAGGCCGTAATTGCCGAACTGCATCATCGGACCGTGCTGGTGAAAGGACCAGTCTTTCTGAATGCCCTCCGAATCAGTGATATAGATCTCTTCCGCAATCTGCCTCTTCGCCTCCAGGGCGAGAAGAGGGTCACCGATAATCAGGGCTTTCATCAGCTGATTGCCGGCAAGCCAAGCCTTGTTCTGGCCCGTGCGGCCGAACTTGGAACGATCCAGCACGCGCATAACTCCCTGAATTTCGGATTCTGACAATTCGTCCAGCAGAAGGATCACCGCCGCCCCGAGTTTTTTGGGCACTCCTATCTCGTTGTGCCACCAGTTGGGGTTTTCCGGCCTGTTGTCGCACCACCAGCCGATAGCCCTGTGAAGCAGGTCGCTGAGACCCGGATCCTTGTGGAACGGCGACTGCGGAGAGGCGTAGGATTTTGCAAGAGCATAGATTCGGGTGATATGCAGAGTCATATCCCAGCCCCCGCGCGACATATCTGTGTAGTCGATGTCTCTCCATTGACGCTTTTCCCGGTCGAACAGCCCCATCACCCTGTCCACTTCTTCCTCCGGGAGCTGGATGGACAGATACAGCTGCATCAGAAGCACGTCGATGGCTGCCCTTCCGTATTCGGAGTAGGTCAGGAAACGCTCCGTGACTTCTGCCGAAGGAGAATGTGACACGATGGTGGCGTCGATGAAAGACTGTCTTATCCTGTCGAGATCAGCTTGGGTAAGGGACTCATCCTGAGACTGCGGCATATCGGCCAGGCGGGTCAGAGCATCATTGTCGGAAACAGTCCCTGCGGCGCGGCAGGGGAAAGACAGCATCGCCGGTGCGAACGCCAACAGCAGGAGCGCGATTCGTGTGGATATGGGGCTGAGCATTTGGGTCTTTACAGATGTTCTCTTTTTTACAGGTTATCCTTCTCTATGTCCTTGAAATAGCGATAGGTGTCCACAGTCAGGCTGCCTACGGCAAGTTCATCGCAGACGATTATTCCGTGAGGATGGTTCTGCAATGCCGACAGGGTGCAGCTGTGGGAATATGCTCCCTCGATGGCCTGCTGCAGGGCACGCGCCTTTTTGTGTCCGAAAGCCATGACAAGCACTTCCCCCGCGTCCATCACCGTGCCGACCCCCACGGTAAGCGCAAGGGAAGGGACTTTGGTGATGTCGCCATCGAAAAAGCGGGCGTTGACCACTCTGGTGTCGTAGGTGAGAGTCTTGACGCGGGTGCGGGAAACCAGTGACGAGAACGGCTCGTTGAATGCGAGATGGCCGTCTTCTCCGACCCCGCCCATAAACAGGTCTATTCCGCCGGCTTCAGCTATCTTCTTCTCATATCCGGCACACTCCGCAGCCAGATCAGGAGCATTGCCGTCGAGTATGTGGATATTCTCTTTCGGGACATTGACGTGGTTGAAGAAATTGGCGGCCATAAAGCTGTGGTAGCTTTCGGGATGTGATTCCGGCAGGCCTACATATTCGTCCATATTGAATGTCACGACATTGGCAAAGGACACTTCGCCCGCTTCATACATTCTGATGAGTTCCGCATAAGTGCCGAGCGGAGTCGAGCCTGTCGGCAGACCTAGCACGAAAGGCTTGGAAGTGACCGCAGCCTTTTCCTTTATCCTTTTCACGATGTATCTTGCGGCCCACACCGAGCCTCTCTCCGCATTTTCCTCAATTATTACTCTCATATTCCTGTTTGTTTAATATTCATTCTATTGCTCCCCGGCGCAACGCCCCCAAAATTCGAGCATCCGCGGCGTAACGCAGCAATTCGCCATTTACCTTACTCCATTTTGATGACATAAATGGATGGAGTGCAAGGCGCGCAAGGGGCGAAAACCGCAGCAGCCTGTGCGGCTGTGAGGATTTGAGCATCCGCAGCGCAACACTCTTCCAATTATTCCACTCATTTTGATGACATAAATGGATGGAGTGCAAGGCGCGCAAGGGGCGAAAACCGCAGCAGCCTGTGCGGCTGTGAGGATTTGAGCATCCGCAGCGCAACGCAGCAATCCGCCATTTATGCATCAAAACCATTAAAACAATTTTACAAAAACCTCTATAGCCTGATACTCCGCCATCCCCAACGCGTCATAAAGCCGCGCCGTATTCTGCGTACGCTCCTCGGCCCTCTGCCAGAACTCACGGCTGTCGTCGCCGGGGAACGGCACTATATCCTTCTGGCTCAAGTGGCGGTAGATGGCGTGACGCTTCATTATCATCTCCTCCGGACTCAGCGGCACGGCCATATCCACTTTGCCTATCTCCCATTCCATCCAGGCGCCGCGATAGAGCCAGACGTGACAGGTTTCAAGCCACGCCGCCTTGCCGCGAAGCTGATTGAGAGCCTCCAGAACGGCCTCAGTGCAGACGCGGTGAGTGCCGTGAGGGTCCGCGAGGTCGCCGGCGAGATAGATCTGATCCGGCTGCACCTTGTCGAGGAGAGCCAGGATGATGTCAATGTCCTTCTGGGTACGCTCCCCCTTCTTGATGCCTCCGGTCTCGTAGAACGGAAGGTTGAGGAAGTGCGCATTGGTGTCCGGATTGAGACCGAACGAACGAACGGCCGCACGCGCTTCCGAACGGCGGATCGCCGCCTTGATGTCCAGCAGAGGTCTCGGCTCAGGCTCGCCCGGCTTCTTGGTCGCGATGATGGACTTCACCCTGTCGAACTCATCGGCATAGCCCAGTTCGTGGATGGCGTCCATATGCTGAAGCACCACATCATCGTGCACGGCGACATTGCCGGAAGTCTCGTAGGCCACGTGGACATCGTGTCCCTGCTGCACCAGACGGATGAATGTGCCTCCCATCGAAATCACATCGTCATCGGGATGCGGGGAGAACACGACCACCCTCTTCGGGAAAGGCTTGGAGGAAACCGGCCTTGTGCTGTCGTCGGCATTGGGTTTTCCTCCCGGCCAGCCGGTGATGGTATGCTGCAGGTCGTTGAAGACCCGGATGTTGATCTGATCGTACGGACCGCGGAGCTCCACCATTTCTCCCAGCGAATTGTCCAGATAGTCCTTGTTGGTAAGCTTCAGGATAGGTTTGCCCACCCTGCCGCAGAGCCACACCACAGCCTTGCGGACGAACTTCGGAGTCCAGTCGCAGGGGCCCACAAGCCACGGAGCCACAAAACGGGCAAGCATACTTGAAGAATTGGTGTCGGCATAGAAGCTCACATTGCCGTGCCTCTGCAGGAACGACGCCGGACAGGCCGAAGTCATCTCCCCTTCGACGATGTTCCTGACTGCCTCTGCCTTGTCCTCGCCCCAGGCCATCAGTATGATCCGCTTGGCGGACATCATAGTGCTGATGCCCATAGTGATGGCCGTCTTGGGAGTTAGGGCGGAATTGCCCTTGAAGTTCTTCGCCTGACGGTTGCGGGACTTGTAGCCCAACTGAATTATCCTGGTGCGGGTGAATTCGGACGAACCCGGCTCATTGAAGCCTATCTGGCCCGACTCGCCCACTCCGAGCACCAGCAGATCCAGGCCGCGCGACAGGGCGTCGAACTCCTCGCAGTAGGCGGAAAGAGCCTCGCGGGGCACGCTGACATCCGGGATGTGGATGTTTTCCTCCTTGAGATCGACGAGATCTATGAACTCGTTGTGAAGATGGGCGTTGCGGCTCTGCTTCTCGATGCCCTCCACGGGATAGTATTCATCGATGCTGAAGACCTGCACATCGGCGAAAGACACCTCCCCCGCAGCATAGCGCTTCGACAGTTCCTTGTAGAGTATCAGCGGGGTGGAGCCGGTGCTCAGACCCAGTTTGAGTTTGCCTCCTGCAGACTTTACAGCGTCAACTATAATGTCCGCGACCTTGACCGCAGCCTGTTCGGGCTCGTCATACACTTCTGTAGGGATTTTCTCGTAACTGTGGAGAATATCGGCGGGTACCTCGGATTCAATAAGTCCGCCGTCCTTTGGCAAAACGAAATGTGACATAACTTAGAAGCTGTTTTTCAGAAAGGCGAATTTACAAAAATTTCCAGTTTTTTTGCGGAAATCCTTGTTTTGAAGGGTAAAATGTGTTTATATTTGTGAAACGAAAGCATTATTTTCATAACGAAAGTGCGACTATAACAAATCAAAACTATAACACTATGATTTCTTTCGTACCTTACCTTGTTCTCGCGGCGTCCGCTGTCGCGCTTGCATTCGCCTTTCTGTTCTTCCGACAGATGATGAAGGAAGACGAGGGGACTCCGACGATGCGGGAAATAGCGAAGTTCGTCCGCGACGGGGCTATGGCCTATCTCAAGCAGCAGTACAAGATTGTGGCAATCGTATTTGTGGTGCTGGCCGTTTTCTTTGCCGTGCTGGCCTATGTCTTCAAGGTGCAGAACCCGTGGGTGCCGTTCGCATTCCTCACGGGCGGATTCTTCTCCGGACTGGCGGGATTCATCGGGATGAAGACCGCCACCTACGCTTCCGGCAGGACGGCCAACGCAGCCCGGCGCTCTCTCAACAGCGGGCTGAAAGTGGCATTCCGCTCGGGTGCGGTGATGGGTCTCACAGTGGTGGGCCTGGGCCTTCTGGACATCTCCCTCTGGTGGCTGATTCTCTCCGCCGTCTATGAAGGAGGACTCAACAACCCTCAGACCATCGTGATGATCACCACCACTATGCTCACTTTCGGAATGGGAGCTTCGACTCAGGCGCTGTTCGCCCGTGTGGGCGGCGGCATCTACACCAAGGCGGCGGATGTGGGAGCCGACCTGGTGGGTAAGGTGGAGGCCGGGATTCCGGAGGATGACCCCCGCAATCCGGCAACAATCGCCGACAACGTGGGGGACAATGTGGGGGATGTGGCAGGTATGGGCGCCGACCTCTACGAGTCCTACTGCGGCTCCATTCTGGCCACTGCGGCCCTCGGAGCATCGGCATTCTTCAACTCAGGCACGGATATGCAGACGAGAGCCATCTTCGCGCCTATGCTCATAGCGGCGACAGGGGTGCTTCTCTCAATCATCGGCATCTATCTGGTCCGCACCCGGGAAGGGGCCGGTATGGGACAGCTTCTCAAGTCCCTCAGTCTCGGTACCAATGTCAGCTCCGTGCTGATTGCAGGTGCGACTTTCGCCGTAATGTATCTCCTCGATTTCAAGAATTGGTGGCAACTTTCACTCTCCGTTGTCGTGGGACTGTTCGCCGGGGTCATCATCGGCAAGGCGACGGAGTACTACACTTCACATTCCTACAAGCCTACCCAAAAGCTCGCCCACAGCGCGGAGACAGGCCCTGCGACGGTCATCATCTCTGGCGTGGGACTCGGAATGCTGTCCACGGCCATACCGGTCATCACCATCGCCGTGGCGATCATCCTCGCCTATCTCTGCGCCAACGGATTTGACCTGAGTTTCTCTGCGGAAAGCCTCGGGACGGGGCTCTACGGCATCGGCATCGCGGCGGTGGGTATGCTCTCGACGCTGGGCATCACCCTCGCGACAGACGCCTACGGGCCTATCGCGGACAACGCCGGCGGAAACGCGCAGATGAGCGAACTCGACCCTGTGGTCCGTGAAAGGACTGACGTGCTGGACGCTCTCGGCAACACCACGGCAGCCACAGGCAAGGGCTTCGCCATAGGTTCTGCGGCGCTGACGGGGCTCGCGCTCCTCGCTTCGTATATCGAGGAGATTAAGATGGCTCTCGGCAATGCCGGACAACAGATACGCAATGTAGCGGGCAATCTCATCGATGCGTCCCAGGCCACCATTCCGGACATCATCGCCAATTACCACATTGACCTTATGAATCCTGTGGTGCTGGTGGGAGTGTTCATCGGAGCTATGATGGCGTTCCTGTTCTGCGGCCTCACTATGAACGCCGTGGGACGCGCCGCGGAGAAGATGGTGGAGGAAGTCCGCCGCCAGTTCCGCGAGATCAAGGGCATACTCACAAAAGAGGCCACCCCTGACTATGCGCGCTGCGTGGAGATTTCTACCAAGGGGGCTCAGAGAGAGATGCTTCTGCCTTCGCTCATCGCCATCATCGTTCCTGTGGCCATCGGTCTGATTCTCGGCCCTGCCGGCGTTATGGGACTGCTTGTCGGAGGCCTGGGGGCAGGCTTCGTGCTGGCCGTGTTTATGGCCAATTCCGGCGGTGCCTGGGACAATGCCAAGAAGTTCGTCGAGGAGGGCAATCTGGGCGGCAAGAATTCGGACGCCCATCACGCCACCGTAGTAGGTGACACCGTGGGAGATCCGTTCAAGGACACTTCCGGTCCTTCACTCAACATTCTCATCAAGCTGATGAGTATGGTGGCTATCGTGATGGCGGGACTCACCGTGATGATACACTGAAAAACAGAATAAACCCCCAGTCACTGTCGTGACTGGGGGTTGGACAAACGAGTAGGGGCTGGTCAAAAAGTGATTTTGACCAGCCCCTACTCGATTCTATTGTCTTCCATATTCAGGAGGTTGGATAAAAAGATGGGGTGCAAGGCTTGCGAAGGTATCAAACCGCAGCAGCCTCGGCGGCTGTGAGGATTTGAGACTCTGAAGCGTAACGCAGCAACCCGCTTTTTAGTCAGCCTCCTCTCTTACTCGGCTTTAGCCTCCTCGGCAGCCGGAGTCTCGGCTACAGGTGTTTCCGTTGCAGGAGTCTCGCCGGCAGGGGTCTCCGCCTTCTTGGCGCGGCTGCGGCGGGTGGTCTTCTTCGTTTCCTTCTTGGCGGTCGATGCAAGAGCTGCCTCGTTGAAGTCAACAAACTCGATGAGAGCCATATCGGCACCGTCACCCAGACGGAATCTTGTCTTGAGAATGCGGGTGTATCCGCCCGGACGGTCAGCTATCTTCGGAGCTATTGTGCGGAAGAGCTCGGTGACAGCCTCCTTGTTCTTGAGATAGCTGAAGACAACGCGGCGTGAATGTGTGGAATCCTCCTTTGACTTGGAGATGAGAGGCTCCACATACATCTGCAGAGCCTTGGCCTTAGCCACGGTAGTCTCGATTCTCTTGTACTTTATGAGAGAAACTGCCATATTGGCCAACAAAGCCTTGCGGTGACCGCTCTTGCGGCCCAGATGATTTATTGCTTTATTATGCCTCATAACTATAAGTTCTTTTTCTTGGGTTCAATGTTAAACTTGGTTACATCCATTCCGAATGAAAGCTTCATCTTCTCCACCAGGACATCGATCTCGTTGAGCGACTTACGGCCGAAGTTGCGGAACTTCATCAGCTCAGCCCTCGAGTAGGACACGAGGTCGGCGAAAGTGTCGATGTCAGCTGCTTTCAGACAGTTGTATGCGCGGACTGAAAGCCCCATATCGGACAGTTTGGTGAGAAGGAGATGCCTCATATGGAGAGACTCCTCGTCCAGTTCCTTGCTGTCAGACTCCATAGCGCTCTCAAGTGTGAGCTTGCTGTCGTCGGTGAAGAGTTTGAAGTGGAAGATAAGGATGTTCGCAGCCTCCTGAAGAGCCAGCTTCGGAGAAATGGACCCGTCGGTCTCAATCTCGAGAAGCAGCTTCTCATAGTCTGTCTTCTGTTCCACACGCCAGTTCTCGACGGTCCAGTTGACATTGCGTATAGGAGTGTAGATGGCATCCACCGGAATGGTCCCGATAGGAGTGTTCTCATCCCTATTCTCGTCAGCCGGAACGAAACCGCGGCCCTTGGAAACAGTGACAGAGATTTCCAGTCTGACTGACGGTTCGAGCGAACAGATGTGAAGTTCAGGGTTAAGCACCGTGAAAGAAGACAATCCTTTTGAGATTTCCTCAGCGGTGAGCTCCTGCTTGCCGCTGATCACAATGTTTGCTACCTCAGAATCCACCGTTTCAACCATTCTCTTGAAACGCACCTGCTTGAGGTTAAGGATGATGTCCTGCATTCCCTCAACGACGCCCGGAATAGTCGCGAACTCGTGGTCCACGCCGGAAATCCTGATTGAGTTGATAGCAAAACCTTCCAAAGAAGACAGGAGAATACGGCGGAGAGCGTGACCGATGGTCTGTCCGTAACCGGGCTCAAGAGGCCTGAATTCGAACTTGCCGACCGTATCGGTGTTCTCAAGAATCACCACCCTGTCAGGTTTTTGAAATGCTAAGATTGCCATATTGATTTCTTTTGGTGTTTAATTGCTATTTGGAGTAAAGCTCTACGATAAGCTGCTCGTTGATGTTCTCCGGAATCTCCTCACGGACAGGAACATTGAGATACTTGCCGGTGAGGGTTGAAGCGTCGAACTCCAACCACGAGTACTTCGAACCGCGGGCAACGCTTGCCGTGATGACCTCAAGGCTCTTCGAGCGCTCACGCACGGCTACGACATCACCGGGCTTCACAAGGGCGGAAGGAATGTTGCAGACCTCGCCGTTGAGGGTGATGTGACAGTGTGATACGAGCTGACGTGCAGCCGCTCTCGTAGGAGCGATGCCGAGACGATACACGATGTTGTCGAGACGGGATTCAAGAAGGAACACGAGGTTCTCGCCTTTCTGGCCCTTCATCCTTGAAGCCTTCTCGTAGATGTTGCGGAACTGTCTCTCGAGAACGCCGTAGGTGTATTTCACTTTCTGCTTCTCCTTGAGCTGAGTGCCGTACTCGGATACTTTCTTGCGCTTGCGGGCAAGTCCGTGCTGTCCCGGAGGGTAGTTCCTCTTTTCAAAATCCTTGTCAGTTCCGAAAATCGGCTCGCCGAACTTGCGGGCAATCCTGGTGCTTGGTCCAATATATCTTGCCATAGTAATCTACTTTTAATAAACTGAAATTAAACTTTACGACGGCCTTTTGGTCGGCATCCGTTGTGCGGCATAGGAGTGACGTCAACGATTTCGGTCACCTCGATACCTGCACCGTGGATGGTCCTGATAGCTGACTCGCGACCTGCACCCGGACCTTTCACATACACTTTCACTTTGCGCATTCCGAGATCGTAAGCTGTCTTCGCAGCCTCCTCCGCAGCCACCTGGGCGGCGTACGGGGTGTTTTTCTTCGATCCTCTGAAACCGCACTTACCTGCTGAAGACCAGCTGACTGCCTGACCTACGCTGTTTGTAAGAGTGATGATGACATTGTTGAAGGTTGATGAAATATGAGCCTCGCCAAAAGCTTCAACCTTGACAACTCTTTTCTTTGCTGCTGTTGTTTTCTTTGCCATAATTCATCAATGCTATTTGGTTGCTTTCTTCTTGTTTGCAACGGTTTTCTTCTTGCCCTTGCGCGTGCGGGCATTGTTCTTCGTGCTCTGACCGCGGACAGGAAGTCCAAGACGATGACGGATACCCCTGTAGCAGCCGATATCCATCAGTCGCTTGATATTCATCTGGACAGCGGAACGGAGCTCTCCCTCGATCTTGTATTCTTCAGCGATGATGCTGCGGATACCGGCAATCTGTTCATCATTCCATTCGCCGACCTTGAGGTCATAATCGATGCCCAGCCGGGAAAGGATCTTCCTCGATGTGCTGCGGCCGATTCCGAAGATATAGGTGAGGCCTATCTCTCCTCTTTTGTTGTTAGGTAAATCAACACCGGCTATTCTTGCCATAATTATCTAAAACTTAAATTGTTACACAATTGGTGATTATCCCTGGCGCATCTTGAACTTCGGGTTCTTCTTGCAGATCACATAAAGACGGCCTTTGCGCTTTACGATCTTGCAGTCTTCGCTGCGCTTCTTAATGGATGCTTTAACTTTCATATCGTTGATTTTTATTTGTATCTGAATGAAATCCTTCCTTTTGATAAATCATAAGGTGACATCTCCACCCTGACCTTGTCACCGGGCAGAATCTTGATATAGTTCATCCTCATCTTGCCGGAAATGTGGGCGATGATGACGTGACCGTTGTCAAGTTCGACCTTGAACATCGCGTTGGGCAAAGTCTCGATGATCTTTCCCTCCTGTTCGATTGCAGATTGTTTAGGCATAAAATATCACATTAAAATTTAACAACATTCTCAATAAAATCAAAGGTTGACAGCTGTTCAGCCCGGCCTTTTCTGACAACAACCGTAAGCTCGTAATGAGCCGCGTTCCTGTGGTCTGCAGTATGTACCTCCCATCCGTTTCTGGACAGATATACAGACCTGCTGCCCGCAGTTATCATCGGCTCTATACAAATGGTCATTCCGCTCTTCAGCTTGGGTCCGTGTCCCATCCTTCCATAGTTGGGAACTCCCGGATTCTCGTGCATCTTGCGGCCGATTCCGTGTCCTTCCAGTTCACGGACGACCCCGAAACCGAACGACTCCGCGTACGTTTGCACCGCGTGTCCTATGTCGCCGACCCTGTTCCCGTCAATTGCAGCCCTGATGCCCTCGTAGAGCGAAGCCTTTGTGACATCGAGCAGCCGGCGGGTTTCAGCGTCCACTTCCCCGACCGGGAAAGTGTAGGCTGAATCACCGTTATACCCTTTGTACAAAGTTCCGCAGTCCACTGAAACGATGTCGCCTTCCTTGAGCACGTAATCCGAAGGGAAACCGTGCACGACTACATCGTTGACAGACATACAGAGTGCGGCGGGAAAGCCGTCATAACCGAGGAAGCTCGGGATCGCACCGTGGTCACGGATAAAGGTCTCGGCCACCCTATTCAACTCTCGAGTTGTCACACCAGGGGCAACCGTCTTGCCGACCTCCGCCAATGTGCGGGAAACGAGCATTCCGTTCTCGCGCATCAGCTCGATCTCTTCCTCAGTCTTGGGCATCACCATCTTCCAAAGATCTTAAATCGGAACTACATCCCGGAACGGCCCTTGAGACGTCCCGTTTTCATCAGTCCATCATAGTGGCGCATAAGCAGATAGCTCTCGATCTGCTGGAGGGTGTCCAGAACCACTCCGACGAGAATCAGGAGGGAAGTGCCTCCGTAGAAGCTCGCGAACTGGTTGTTCACTCCGAGAAGAATCGCGAATGCAGGTAAAATGGCGATGATCGCGAGGAAGAATGAACCCGGAAGAGTGACTCTCGACATAATGGAGTCGAGGTACTCCACGGTCTTCTTGCCCGGCTTCACGCCCGGTATGAAGCCACCGTTCTTTCTCATATCCTCAGCCATCATAGTCGGGTTGACCGTGACTGCCGTATAGAAGAATGTGAAAAGAATGACGAGGATGGCGAATACCAGATTGTACCATACGCCTGTATAGTTGCTGAATGCCGCCGCAAGTCCGCGGGTGGCGTCAAACTTCGAGAAGATGAGCGGGAACAGCATCAATGCCTGAGCAAAGATGATAGGCATAACGCCCGCCGCGTTGATCTTCATAGGGATGTACTGACGCACGCCGCCGTACTGCTTGTTGCCCACCACTCTCTTGGCGTACTGTACAGGCACCTTTCTGACTGCCTGAACAAGCGCGATAGCCGCGATGAACACGAAGAAGAGAATCACAAGCTCCACGATGAGCAGAAGCATACCGCCGAGGGACGTTTCCCACTTGGCCTGCACTTCGGCCGCCAGCGCGAAAGGCAGACGGGCGATGATGCCGACCATAATGATGAGGGAAATACCGTTGCCGATACCTCTGTCGGTGATTCTCTCGCCGAGCCACATCACGAACATAGTGCCGCCGATGAGGATGAGGGTCGATACCAGATTGAACCAGAAGTTGGACCAGCCGAGCTGATTGACAGCCACGAATGCGTCCGCAGGAATCTGGCTATGAAGAGCCGCCATATAGGCCGGACCCTGAATGCAGAGAATGAGGATGGTCAGGTAACGGGTGTACTGATTCATCTTTCTGCGTCCGCTCTCGCCCTCCATCTGCATCTTGCGGAATGCAGGGACGAAGATACCAAGAAGCTGGATGACGATGGAAGCCGAGATGTACGGCATCACGCCCAACGCGAAGATTGAAGCATTGCCGAAAGCGCCGCCGGAGAACATATTGAGGAGGCCTACGAGACCTTCCTGCGCAAAGTTCTGCATCTGGGCGAGCTTGCCGGCGTCTATGCCCGGAAGCACTATGAAGCTGCCGAGCCTATAGACGAGGAGAAGGAGAATAGTATAGACTATCCTCTTTCTCAGTTCTTCAATCTTGAAGATATTCTTGATTGTCTGAATGAGCTTCTTCATTGTCACTTGATTGTGTTAACCTTGCCTCCGGCAGCCTCAATCTTCTCCACAGCTGTTTTAGAGAAAGCGTTTGCGCTGACCTCGACGGCAGCCTTGATCTCACCGTTGCCAAGGATCTTCACGAGATCGTTCTTGGAAGTGTAGCCTGCCTCACGGAGAGTGTCGGGTGTGATCACGCTGAGCTGTCTCTCCTCGACCAGAGTCTGGAGGACGCTCACATTGATACCTTTGTACTCGACACGGTTAGGGTTGTTGAAGCCGAACTTCGGCAGCCTTCTCTGGATAGGCATCTGACCTCCCTCAAAGCCGATCTTGCGGGAATAGCCTGAACGCGCCTGAGCTCCCTTGTGACCGCGAGTAGAAGTGCCGCCGTGGCCTGAGCCCTCTCCGCGACCGATCCTCTTCTCTCTGCCCCTTGAGCCGGCAGCAGGTTTCAAATTATGTAATTTCATACTGATAGTCCTCCTGAATTAAAGTTCTTCAATCTTGACAAGGTGGCGAACCTTCTCTATCATACCGTCAGTGACCGGTGTGCGCTCGACCTCGACGACCTCGTGCATCCTGTGGATGCCAAGTGCCGCAAGATTTGCTCTCTGCCTCTTGGTGGCGCCGTTCTTACTCTTGATCTGAGATATTTTCACTTTAGCCATTGCTGTGTCCTCCTTAACCTTTAAACACTCTACTCATAGGTATGCCGCGGAGGCCCGCCACGGTGTAGGCGTCACGCATTTCGGTAAGTGCCGCAACGGTAGCCTTCACAAGGTTGTGAGGGTTGGAAGAACCCTTTGACTTTGCAAGCACGTTCTTGATGCCCACTGACTCGAAAACGGCACGCATCGCACCGCCGGCCTTCACTCCGGTACCGGGCGCTGCCGGCTTCATAAACACTCTGGCTCCGCCGAACTTCGCCTCCTGCTCATGAGGGATGGTCCCGTTGAGAACGGGCACCTTGACAAGGTTCTTCTTCGCATCCTCCACGCCCTTGGCGATGGCGGTGGTAACTTCGTTTGCCTTTCCAAGACCGTAGCCTACAACGCCTTTCTCGTCACCTACGACAACGATGGCCGCGAAACTGAAGTGCCGTCCGCCCTTGGTAACCTTGGTCACCCTGTTGATGGCAACGAGCTTGTCCTTGAGATCAAGGTCAGAGGTCTTTACTTTCTTTACATTTGTATTTGCCATAGTCTCTTAGAATATTAGGCCGCCTTCGCGGGCAGCTTCTGCCAAACTTTTAACTCTTCCGTGATAGAGATAACCTCCACGATCGAATGAGATGGTGGTGATACCCTTTGCGAGAGCGCGCTCCGCTATCTTCTTGCCGACGACAGCGGCAGCCTCGACTCCGGTCTTGCCCTTGCACTCGGCCGCAAGCTCCCTGTCATTGGATGCGGCAGCAGCCAGCGTAATGCCTTTCAGATCGTCCACAACCTGCACATAGATCTGCTTGTTGCTTCTGAAAACGACCATACGTGGCCTTTCAGCAGTACCATTAACGACTTTACGGATACGGTAGTGAATCCTCTGTCTTCTTTCTGTCTTGTTCAATGCCATAGCTTAGTCCTCCTATTATTTAGCACTTGCTGATTTACCTGCCTTGCGGCGGAGTACCTCGCCGACAAACTTGATACCCTTAAGCTTGTAAGGCTCAGGCTTGCGGAGCGAACGTATCTTTGCAGCAACCTGGCCTATAAGCTGCTTGTCGCAGCTCTTGAGCACGAGAATAGGGTTGGCTCCCTTCTTCACGGCCTCGGCTTCCGCCTTGACTTCTGCAGGAAGCATCAGATGTATCTCGTGGGAGTACCCAAGAGCGAACTTGAGAAGCTGTCCCTCCACGTCCACACGATAACCGACTCCGACGAGCTCCTGACGGATTGTATAACCCTCGGAAACACCGACTACCATGTTGTGGATCAGAGCACGGTAGAGACCGTGGAGTGAACGGTGACGCGGCTGGTCAGTCGGGCGGGTCAGTTTAACCTCATTACCCTCAACGGCAACAGTGATGTCAGGGTCCACCTTCTGACTCAGCTGTCCGAGAGGTCCTTTAACCTTTACCACATTTCCGGCGGCGACCTCGACGGTCACTCCGGCAGGAAGGTGTACAGGCAATTTACCAATTCTTGACATTATTCAGTTCTTTATCAAATTAATATACATAGCACAAAACCTCGCCGCCGACATTCAGCTCCCTGGCCTCCTTGTCGGAAACGACGCCCTTTGAAGTGGAGAGGATGGCGATGCCGAGCCCGTTGAGGACACGCGGCATGTTCTCCACGTCGGTGTAAGTTCTCAAGCCCGGACGGGACACTCTCTTGAGGCACTTCACAGCAGCCTGTCCAGTCTGAGGGTGATACTTGAGAGCGATTTTGATGGTGTTGTAAGGAGTACCCTCGACCACCTTGTAGCTGAGGATGTAGCCCTTCTCGAACAGGATCTTCGTGATGGCCATCTTCATCTTTGAAGAAGGCACTTCAACGATCTTCTTGCCTACCGCGTAGGCATTGCGGACCCTTGTCAGATAATCTGCAATTGGATCAGTCATTTTAATCTGTCTTTTTAGAAACCCAACGTCTTGCGACGCCCGATATCCGATTGTTAATAATTATTGTATATACAGGCTTCACGGAAGCCATTTTTTACCAGCTTGCCTTCTTCACGCCCGGAAGGAGTCCCTTGCTGGCCATCTCGCGGAACTGGATACGGCTGATGCCGAACGCCCTCATATAGCCTTTTGGTCTTCCGGTCAGAGAACAACGGTTGTGCATACGGCAAGGGGATGAGTTCTTGGGGAGCTTGTCCAGAGCAGCCCAGTCGCCGGCCTCTTTGAGAGCCTTTCTCTTCTCTGCGTACTTAGCAACCAGTTTCGCGCGCTTTACTTCGCGAGCCTTCATTGATTCTTTTGCCATCTTCTAAAAGTTTATTTGTTGTTTTTCTTGAATGGCAGACCGAAAGCCTTGAGAAGCGCGTAAGCCTCCTCGTCGGTCTTGGCTGTAGTCACGAAAGTGATTTCCATTCCGAGAATCTTGGTAATCTTGTCGATGTCGATCTCAGGGAATATGATCTGCTCCTTGATGCCGAGAGTGTAGTTGCCCTTGCCGTCCATCTTCTCGGAGATGCCGTTGAAGTCACGGATACGAGGGAGAGCGATGCGGATGAGCCTCTCAAGGAACTCGTACATCTTCACGTTGCGGAGAGTGACCTTCGTGCCGATAGGCATTCCTTTACGGAGCTTGAAGTTGGAGATGTCCTTGCGGGATGTGGTCACGACGGCTTTCTGTCCAGTGATGACGGTAAGCTCCTGCTGAGCCACGTCCACGAGCTTCTTGTCGCCTGTGGCGTCGCCCACGCCCTCATTGATGGTGATCTTGACGAGCTTCGGCACCTGCATCACGCTGGAATAGCCGAACTCCTTGGAGAGCTTAGCGACGATTTCTTCCTTATAGAGTTTCTTCAGGGCCGGAACATATCCTGCCGGAACTGTCTGTGCTGCCGGAGCAGCTGCATTCTTCTTTGCCATTACTTAATCTCCTCTCCAGATTTTTTAGAAACACGGACCTTGGTACCATCTTCCTTTACCTTGAAGCCGACTCTGGCAGGGCCGCCCTTTGCAGGGTCAACAAGCTGAAGATTGGAAATGTGGATTCCTGCCTCCTGTTTAACAATACCTCCCTGAGGATGCTTTGCACTTGGTTTCGTGTGCTTTGTCACGATATTGATACCCTCGACGATGGCGCGATCCTTCTTAGTGATGATTTCGAGCACCTTACCGGTCTTTCCCTTGTCGTTGCCGGCGTTGACGTAAACGGTGTCACCTTTTCTGATTCTTTTCATAGCGAACGATAAATTAAAGGACTTCAGGTGCCAGTGAAACGATTTTCATAAAATTCTCGCGAAGCTCACGGGCCACCGGACCGAAAATACGGGTTCCGCGAACCTCACCCTGATTGTTCAGAAGAACACAGGCGTTGTCGTCGAAACGGATATATGACCCGTCCGGACGGCGGATTTCCTTTTTCGTGCGGACGACCACAGCCTTGGAAACGCTGCCCTTCTTGGCGTCACCGCCCGGAATGGCAGATTTCACTGCGACTACGATTGTGTCCCCCACCCTTGCATAATGACGGCGAGTACCGCCCAGAACACGGATACAAAGGACCTCCTTTGCTCCGGAGTTGTCTGCGACCTGCAAACGTGATTCCTGCTGTATCATTATTACTTAACTTTTTCTACGATTTCTACTATTCTCCAGTTCTTGGTCTTGCTGAGAGGACGGGTCTCCATAATGCGGACGGTATCACCGACGCTGCACTCGTTCTTCTCGTCGTGAGCAACGAACTTTGTGGTCTTTTTTACGAACTTGCCGTAGATAGGATGCTTCTCCTGAGTCTTGACTGCAACGACAACGGACTTGTCCATCTTGTTGCTGACCACAACTCCTATTCTTTCCTTACGAAGATTTCTTTCCATCGCAATTCAAATTATTTGTTCTGATTTTCCTTTTCAGCCAAAACAAACATCATTCTGGCGATGTCAGTCTTAACCTTCTTGATTTTCGAGCTATCCTCCAATGGAGAGATGGAATGGTTAATCCTCATAGTGGAGAGATTGGCCTTTTCGACCTCGATGCGGTCGCGAAGATCTGCAACCGACATTTCACGTACTTCAGATATTTTCATTTTCTTTCCATTAAATTATTCCACATAGTCTCTACGTACCACGAACTTGGTGGTGACAGGAAGCTTCTGCGCACCCAGACGGAGCGCCTCCTTGGCGATCTCCATCGGAACACCCTCCGCCTCGATCAGGATACGGCCCGGAGTGACAGGGCAGACGAAGCCCTCTGGATTACCTTTACCCTTACCCATACGGACCTCGGCCGGCTTCTTGGTGTAAGGCTTGTCCGGGAAGATTCTGATCCAGATTTTTCCTTCACGTTTCATATAACGTGAAACAGCCTGACGAGCGGCCTCGATCTGGCGGCCCGTAAGCCAGCAGTTCTCCAAAGTCTTGATACCGAAAGAACCAAAGGCGAGCTGACTACCCCTCTGGGAAAGGCCCTTCATACGACCCTTTTGCTGCCTTCTGAATTTTGTTTTCTTTGGCTGTAACATTGCTTTATCACTTTTTGTTTGTAAATATTGTCTTTTCTCCCAATTTGCTGATTATCAATCATTTAGACACAATAAGCGCCAAAATCGGGACTGCAAAGATAGTAAAAATTTCTGATATGCAATATGAATTCAAGAAAATTTCGCACAATTTCTACCGCGATTCTAAGATATTAAACCACGAATTCTCAACCACTTGCAGAAGTCAATAAAAAATAATCCGTCACATTTTCGACACGGCATCCGCAAAGGATTCTCACGGGACAACGGATTCGGCGCATCAGACAGCGGCCGAGCGGCGGCAGAATCAAAACCATGGCGCCCGGTCTACCGCAAAAATACCAACTGAATTTGCAGGTTTTGATTAACTTTGCCGCTTACAGGCGAGGCTTCGCTCCCCGATGTGTTGTGGGGGTGATCCGGCGCATCGGTTCGCCGACCTATGGAGGTCATTGGGAAATTATTGACGAAAACAAATGGGAAAAAAAACGTCGGTAATATCGATAATATGTGTTCTGTCGGTGCTGTCCGCTATGCTGACGGCAGGTGCGGGGGTGCCGTGTGCGGCGCAGTCCGTCGGCGGGAAATATGCCGGTGCTGCGATGCAGGGCGGCGAAACGCCGACTGGAGAGTTGGACGGAGGGCGGAAAACAAGTTCGCAGGACAAAGGAAAACAACTGTTGGGCTATCGGGTTGAGAACGGAGACACCGTGTTCTACGACAGCATCAAGCCTGCTAAAGTGTTTATGAAAATGCCCCGGCAGAAAGGGCGGGAATGGCGAAAATACTACCGGCTCGTGCACAATTTCAGCAAGGCCTACCCCTATGCGCTCGTAGCGCGGAAAATGGTGATGCAGACCGACAGCATCATCGCGGCCGACCATCTGAAGGGCTTGAAGAAGGACCGCTATATCAACGGCCTGCAGAAAGAGCTGTTCGGTGTGTTCGAGAAGCAGCTGCGCAATCTCACCGTGTCTCAAGGTATGCTGATAATGAAGCTGGTGGATAGGGAAACGGGGCGCACATCCTATAACATCATAAAAGAGTACAAAAGCGGAATCACCGCAGGGTTCTGGCAGGGAATCGCAAAAATGTTCGGCTCGGATATGAAGAAGCCGTACGACCCGGAAGGGGACGATAGGGAGACCGAAGAGCTTGTGAAAATCTGGGAGGACGGCGATTTTCCGGCGCTGTACTGGTCCATTTTCTGGGAAGATCCGCCGGAAGTGAAGATTCCCGAGAAGTATCGCAACTGGCAGCCAGTGGAGTCTGACTGAGTCAGACTCCACTGGCTACGACCCACCCCCAGTCACTGCGTGACAGCCCCACCGGGGCGCAGGGGACCGGATT
>CAVHXU010000020.1:0-206207 GCA_963640185.1 Lachnospiraceae bacterium
TCTCGCTGCGATCCTTGGTCTTGGCGTTGCCGTGACGCTGGTTGGCGAGATACTGCTTTACATCGAGATAGATGGCGTGATCGTTGGGTGTGATGCCGAAGATTTCGTCGTTGAGGACAACCTTCTTTCCGGATTCCGTTCCGTCAATCTTTAAAACTGATAATTCCATAAATTAGTCCTCCAACATTAGATATGAACCTTTGGCACCGGGAACAGATCCCTTCACTACGATGAGGTTGTTCTCAGGGATGATCTTGATGACCTCAAGGTTGAAAATCTTCACCCTTTCGTTGCCCATATGACCTGCCATACGTGTTCCCGGGAACACGCGTGAAGGCCATGAGCAGGCGCCGAGTGAACCGGGGTGACGGAGACGGTTGTGCTGACCGTGGGTGGCGCCGCCGACTCCCGCGAAGCCGTGACGCTTCACGACTCCCTGGAATCCCTTTCCCTTGGAAGTACCTACGACATCCAGATAGGTGGTGTCCGCGAAGACATCAGCCACGGTGAGGACGTCGCCGAGTTTAAGCTCCTGAGCGAAGTTTGCCTTGAACTCGACAAGCTTGCGCTTAGGTGTGGTTCCTGCCTTTTCAAAGTGCCCCTTAAGAGGCTTGCTGGCGTGCTTTTCGGTGATTTCGTCATAGGCAAGCTGTACAGCGGCATAACCATCTTTTTCGACTGTACGGATTTGCGTGACAACACACGGACCAGCCTCGATAACGGTGCATGGAAGATTTTTTCCATCGGCACCGAAAACGGAAGTCATTCCGATTTTCTTTCCAATTAATCCAGGCATTGTTTGGTTAATTAATTGATTATAAATAATTTATATTCCGCAAAGCATTTTTGCGGGCTGCAAATATACGATTAATATTTTATTTATCAATGGATTATATGAATTTTTCTTGTACCTTTGCCGCCGCCCGATGAAGAAATGCCCGCCCGAGGCACGCAGAGCGCGAGAAAGAGCAGACACAGGCCCGCAGGTCATCAGGCAAGTGACGGAGAATCAGCACAATGGCAAAGAACCCCATAAAGCAGCTCGCGGGAGAGACCGCCATATACGGGATGAGCACCATACTCGCCCGGATCATCAACTTCCTTTTCGTACCTTTCTACACAAGGCTGCTGACCACGGCAAGCTACGGCGTAGTGACGGAGTTTATGGCCTACATCGCCGTGCTTCAGGTGCTTCTGGTGATGGGGCTTGAGACCGGGTGCTTCCGCTTCGCCAACAGGGAGGGGACAGATCCCGTGAGGGTGTATTCAAGTGCGCTGGCTGCGGTGAGCGGGGTCAGCTTCGCGTTTCTCGCCCTGATGATAGTCCTGGCCCGGCCTCTCGCGGGATGGCTCGGATATGACGGCTACGGCAGCTGCATAATGTATATGGGAGGCATTCTGGCCCTCGACAGCATCACCGCCATACTTTTCGCCAAGCTGCGTCAGGAGCACAAGGCGTTGAAATTCGCCGTATTCAAGACCGTGAAGATACTGGTCGAGACCGGGGCCAACATACTGCTTTTCTTCCCTTTCGTATCATACTGCTCACGGAAGGCGGCCGCACTGGGGGTCGAAGTCCCGGCGCTGACTCCTGACGACATCTGGCTGCTCCACTTCATAAGCCCCACACCGGATTTCAGCTATGTCATCTTCGCCATATTCATCAGCTGCATAGTCTGCGGACTGCTGTTCATCCCCGACCTGCTGCATCTGGGATTCAAGTTCGACGGCAAGCTGCTCAAGCAGATGCTCCTCTACTCCCTGCCTCTGATGGTCGCGGCATTGCCGGGCATAGTCAACGATTTCATCGACAGGATTCTGTTCCGCTTTCTCGACACCAACGCCGAAGCCTGGCAGTCAAGCCTGGGCATATTCCAGGCGGCTGTGAAGCTTGCGGTCATAATGAACCTGTTCATCCAGATGTTCCGTTTCGCCGCCGAGCCTTTCTTCTTCCAGAGGGCCGGGGACAGGAACAGCAAGCCGCTGTATGCCAGAGTGATGGAGTGGTTCACCGCGTTCTGCGGACTGGTGTTTCTCGGAGTCATTCTCTACATCGATGTCATTTCCCTGCTGCTGGGACGGGATTTCCGGAGCGGAGTGGGCGTGGTGCCGGTGATGCTGCTCTCCTATATGATTCTGGGTATGCTGTTCAACGTGTCTATGTGGTACAAACTTTCCGGCAAGACCGATATGGCCATCTGGATCACTCTGGCGGGACTGGCGGTGACCGGGGCGGTGAATCTGGCCTTTATGCCGAGGTTCTCGTACTGGGCGGCCGCGTTCGGCCATCTGGCAAGCTACCTCGTGATGTTCATAATCAGTGCGGCATTGGGACAGAAATACTACCCGATACCTTACAAATGGGGACGCATCGGCTCGCTGGTGGCGATTATGCTGCTTTTCTACGGAGTCGCCGCTCTGCTGGACCGTCATCTTTTCCATTTCGCCGGATGGGATACGGACAGAGGACTGCTGATGTGGAAACTGGGAGTGCACACGGTGCTGATTGCGGCTTATGCGGGTGCGGCGTGGCTGATTCTCCGGCGCGGACGCAACGGCTCCGGGAGTGTTGAAGAAGTCGGGGAAAAGATGTAATTTTGCGAAGTATGATTCTGGCTCTCTATAACTTCCTCTGGCTGTCGCTTACCGACATAGTGGACATCCTGCTGGTCGCCCTCATCATTTTCTATGCAATCAGATGGATGAGAGGCACTTCCGCGCTCAGCATCGTCATAGCCATAATCACTCTCTTCATTATAAAGGTGGTGGTGTCGGCTCTGGGGATGAAGATGATGACGGAGCTGATGAACGTGATTCTGGATGTCGGAATGCTGGCCCTGATAGTCATCTTCCAGCCGGAAATCAGAAGATTCCTCACCAGGATAGGCCAGAGATACACTACCAACGAAAAGACCCGGAAGATACTCAACAAGCTGTTCAAAAAGAACGGGGCGTCGTCGGCCGAGACTGTCGATGAGATCATACAGGCCTGTGAGACAATGTCTTCCAACAGGACGGGAGCGCTGATCGTGATAGCCCGGGAGAGTTCTCTGGACGATGTCATCGCCACGGGAGACATCATCGACGCCAAAGTCTGCCAGCGGCTGCTGATGAATCTGTTCTTCAAGAATTCGCCGCTCCACGACGGTGCCGTGATAATCAGCGGAGACAGGATAGTGGCGGCGCGCTGCACCCTGCCTATGTCCGAGAGGATGGATCTGCCTCCCCAGTACGGTATGAGGCACAAGGCTGCCGTCGGCGTGTCCGAGCAGACCGATGCCGACGTGGTCGTGGTGTCCGAGGAGACCGGAGGGATAATACACGTGCGGAACGGCGCAATCACCGAAATCAACAAGCCGGAAGAGCTGAAGGCTCTGCTGGCGGGAGCGGCCTGACGCTCCGGGACTATGGCGGAGGGGAGGACAGGGAGCATCCCCGGAAAACGGGACTTCATCATTTAGATTTAGAAAAGTGGAAGACAGTCGCAGGAACAATATCGACCGGAGGCTTGAACAGAAGCTGGGATTTGACAGAATAAGAACCGCCATAGGGGCAAAATGTTCCACGGAATACGCTGCTGCGAAAGTGGCCGGAGAGACTTTCTCCACTGAGGAAAGCGAGATACGCAGGAGGCTGGCTCTCACCGACGAGATGCGGCTTATAGTTATGTTCGAGGAGTCTTTCCCGTCGGGGGGATATGTCGATTGCCTCGGATTTCTCACCATCATAGAAAACAGTTCCGCCAGCATAGACCTGCCCGATCTGAGGAAGTTGAAGACTATGCTGGAGACTCTCCGCAAGATCATCGCGTTTTTCGGGGACATCAAGGACGGAGTCTATCCCAATCTCAAGCGGATGGCTTCGGGACTGATGGATTTTGGCGCTGTCAGGGAAAGGATAGACAGGATTCTCGACCGCTACGGAGATGTCAAGGACACGGCCTCTGAAGAACTGTACAATATACGCAAGGAACTGAAGGAAAAAGAGGGTGCCGTTTCCAAGAGGATGGCTTCGGTGCTGCGCAGGGCCCAGGAAGAGGGGCTTGTGGACTCGGATGCTTCGGTGGTGGTGCGTGACGGCAAGATGCTCATCCCCGTGCCGGTGGCCTCCAAGCGGAAAATAGGGGGCTTCATCTACGATGAGTCGGCTTCCGGCAAGACGGCTTTCATAGAGCCTGCGGAGGTCGTGGAGATTGTCAACCGGATCAAGGAGCTGGAGTTTGCCGAGCAGAGGGAGATTGTGAAGATACTCTATGTCTTCACCGAGTTTCTGCGGCCGTATTGCGCCGATCTCCAGTCTGCCGCCATCTTCACGGGTGAGATTGACTTTCTGATGGCCAAGGCGCAGGTGGCGCTGGAGTTCGCGGCCGGGATGCCGTTGATTTCCACAAATGGCGAACTGAGCCTGCGCAAGGCAAGGCATCCGCTTCTGGAAAGCGCTCTGCGCAGGGAGGGCAAGACGATAGTTCCGCTCAGCGCGACACTGACCCCGGAGAAGCACATTCTGCTGATATCAGGGCCTAATGCGGGCGGCAAGTCGGTATGTCTCAAGACCGTGGGTCTGCTTCAGTATATGTTCCAATGGGGGATGCTGATCCCGACCTCCGAGACTTCCGAGATGCCCGTCTTTGACGGGATAATGGTGGAAATAGGTGATGACCAGTCGATTGACAACGACTTGAGCACCTACAGCTCGTTCCTGTCGAATATGAAGGATATGCTTGCCGTGGCCGACTCCCGGACGCTTGTGCTCATCGACGAGTTCGGCTCGGGGACTGAGCCTGCCGCAGGCGGAGCCATCGCCGAGGCCATATTGGCGGAGCTGGACAGCCGTGGAGTGTACGGAGTCATCACCACACACTACACCAATTTGAAGTTCTACGCCTCGGGGCAGACCGGAGTCATAAACGGGGCTATGATGTTCGACGTTAAGAACATAGCGCCTCTCTTCAAGCTGGAGATGGGCCTCCCGGGCAATTCGTTCGCGTTCGAGATGGCGAGGAAAATCGGTATGCCGGAGAAGATAGTGAAGGATGCCGAGACGAGGGCCGGCAACGAGTATGTGGACATAGAGCGCAATCTGAGGAAGATAGCGCGCAACCGCAAGGCTCTCGACGAGAAACTGGAGCGCATCCGGAACACGGACAGGACTCTGGAAAACCTGTCGGACAAATATGAGAAGGAGCTGAAGGATATCCGCAAGATGAAAAAGGATATTCTGGATGAAGCGCACAGGGAGGCGGAGGACATCGTGAAGGGTGCCAACCGGCAGATCGAGAACACCATACGGACAATCAGGGAGAAGCAGGCGGAGAAGGACAGCACGCAGGAGGCGCGCAAGGAGCTGCAGAATTTCGTGAGTCTTCTCACTGCCCGGAAAGAGCAGGCTCAAAAGGAGAAAGACGAGTATATCGAGCGGAAAATCAAGCAGATAGATGAGCGCCGGGAACGCAAGGCCCAGCGTCGCGCACAGAGGGCGGACGAGGCGCAGATGGCGGCGGAGCGGGAGCGCGAGGCGGAGAAAGCGCGCAATGAGGCGTTCAGGAACGCTCCGTTGAAGCTCGGGGAGAAAGTCCGGCTGAAGGACAACGGTATGGTGGGCGAGGTGTCGAGGGTGTCCAACAAGGCGGTGACCGTGATCATCGGCAATCTGAGCAGCAAGATGCCGCTGGACAAGGTGGAGAGAATCACGGCAAACGAGTTCAGGGAGGCGGTGAAAGGGACGTCGAAGCCGGTCTCTGCGGTGTATGACAGCTCGATTTCGGAGAGGAAGCTGAATTTCAGTATGGAACTGGATGTGCGCGGGGAGAGGGTGAATGATGCGCTGGAGAAGGTGATGCATTACATAGATGATGCTCTGATGCTGTCGGTGCCTTCCGTGAGAATCATTCACGGGAAGGGCACAGGGGCTTTGAGGGAGGAGATACAGAGGTATGTGCGGACGGTGCCGGGGGTGAGTACGGTGAAGGATGAGCATATTCAGTTCGGCGGCACCGGAGTGACTGTTGTTACTTTTGAGTAGTACTCTGTGGGAGCGGTGCGATGCAAATTTTTCTCGGAGAAAAAACACCTTCGAAAATATTTGCACCGACACCTTTAAGGCAGGACAACTTATAGGTTTCCTGATTGAAGTTCCTTAACTTTGATGTTGACAGACGGGCGCACAGCCGCCTGACTGTTAAGGAGAAAGGAGAGGGTCGCATCGGAGCGGTGCGATGCAAATTTTTCTCGGAGAAAAAACACCTTCGAAAATATTTGCACCGACACCTTTAAGGCAGGACAACTTATAGGTTTCCTGATTGAAGTTCCTTAAATTTGATGTTGGTAGAAGTGGTATTTATTATATTAAATATCAATTATTTAGAACACTAAGACAACAATACGGAAAAGCCGGACTGATATGGAGAAGAAAAGAGAGGCGCAGGCGGTGGGAAAGATGGGAGAGGAGTTGGCCGCGAACTTTCTCAGGGAAAAGGGGCAGTGCATCGTGGAGCGTAATTTCCGCTACGGAAACTGCGAAATCGATTTGATCAGCATCGACGGAAAAGGAATACATTTTGTGGAAGTGAAGACCCGGCGTCCACCGATGATGACACTCCCCGCCGACAGTGTCACACCCATAAAGCAGAGACGGCTCGTGAGAGCTGCGAGAGGATGGCTCAACACCAGAGCGGATGAGGCCGCGCACAGTATGGAGTGCAGCTTCGACATAGTCGGAATCTCGTTCGGGCAGGACGGCGGAACGGACATAGAATACATTCAACAAGCCTTTGTACCGATATATGTGTAACAACACCAATTATTGCGTGATATTAGCCGGCGGAATGGGCTCAAAACTCTGGCCTCTCAGCCGCGTTTCCAAACCTAAACAGTTCATCGATGTGGAAGACTCCGGCAGGTCGCTGCTGAGGCACACTTTCGACAGATTTCTGAGAATACTCCCCACGGAGAACATCATCGTCGTCACTTCAGAGCAGTATGTCTCCCTGGTCAGGGAACAGCTCCCGGAACTGCCCGAGCAGAACATTCTTCCCGAGCCGTACAGCCGCAACACCGCTCCGAGCATCGCCTACGCCACCTATTCCATCCTGCTGCGCTGCCCCGACGCCAAGATTGTGGTGACTCCCTCCGACAACAGCATCAGCTCCCGCACGGAGTTTTCGCAGACGGTGCTGAAAGTGCTGGACTTCATCAGCGAGAACGACTACATCGTGACTCTGGGCATAGTCCCGACACGGCCCGACACCAATTTCGGCTACATACAGATGACAGGCGGTCAGAAATCGGTCGATTCCGAACTGCCGGTCAAGGTCAAGACATTCACCGAAAAGCCTGACGCCGAACTCGCCGGAGTGTTTGTGGAAAGCGGCGAATTTCTGTGGAATTCAGGCGTCATCATAGCCCACGCGGACACGCTCCGGCGCGAAATCGAGAGGAACAATCCCGATCTCACCCGACTCTTTGCGGGATGGGAGGGAGCCATCGGCACTCCTTTCGAAAAAGACTTCATCTACAAGGTCTATACGGACTGCACCAGCAGGAGCTTCGACTACAGCATCCTCGACAAGACGGAAAACGCCTGGGTGCAGCCCTGCCATTTCAACTGGATGGACATCGGGAACTGGGGCTCCATCTACAACTCCTACCCGGACAAGGACAAGGACGGCAACGCAGTGATAGGCTGCGGCAAGTTCACGGACGACTGCAGCGACAATCTCGTGGTCTCCACCGACAAGAAGAAGCTGATTGCCATCAAGGGACTTGAGAATTTTATGGTCATCGACACCCCTGACTCGCTGCTGATCTGTCCGAGGGACTCCAAGGACTTCAAGGAAGTGATTTCGCAGCTGGGTATGCCGGGATACGAGAACTACCGTTAGAAATACTTCTTCTCGTTGCGGTACAGCGCGAGAAAGATGAAGAACATCATCGAGAAAGTGAGCAGCGAGGAGCCTCCGTAGCTGATAAACGGCAGCGGGATGCCTATGACAGGCATAAGGCCTATGGTCATCCCCACATTGATCACCAGATGCATAAACAGACAGCTGGCGAGACAGTATCCGTAAATACGCGAAAATGCTCCCCGGCACTTTTCCGAGTCGCGGATTATCCTCCATATCATAAAGCAGAAGAGCAGAACCACGGCGGCAGAGCCGAGAAATCCCCATTCCTCGCCCACGGTGCAGAAAATGAAGTCCGTACTCTGCTCCGGGACAAAGCCGAATGTGGTCTGAGTGCCTTGCAGATAGCCTTTCCCGACAAAGCCCCCCGAGCCTATGGCTATCATCGATTGGCGCACGTTGTAGCCCACTCCGGCCGGGTCTTCAGTCATATTCAGAAGCACCTCTATCCTCTTGCGCTGATGCGGCTGCAACACCGAATTGAAGATGAAATCAGTGGAGAAAATCAGCGCTATGCCCAGAAGCAGGCCTCCGAGAGCGACATAGGTGAAGTTGTGGCGGCGGCGATACGCCAGCATTATGGCGACAGGCAGCATCAGGACTATGATAGCCAGAAGCACGTGTGTCGGCTGGACAGGCAGCGCAGCCTCGGCATCTCCTTGATACAGAGCCTTTTCCACCGCCCTGAAAATCATCGGCAGAAACGACAGGAACACTGCTGCGGGTATCCCGTAGATCAGAAACCACTTCAACTTGTCAGTATGAAGCCCAATGACCAGCACCACGAACGCCGCAAGCACCAGCAACGCGGCATAGGGAGAAGCGACAAGAGTGAGCACGAAGAGCAGTACCGCCATTCCGCCCATCACCAGAAACCATCCCGAAAGCCCCTCGCGGTACAGCATAAAGGCGAAACCGAAATAGACCAGGGCAGACCCCGTCTCCTTGGAACCCACTATCAGCACCATAGGAAGCAGCAGAATCGTCAACACGACCAGAAAGTTCTTCCAGTCGCGCATACGGAAATCAGTGCGGCTCATATAGGCTGCCAGCATCAGCGAAGTGGTAATCTTGGACAGTTCTGCCGGCTGGAAACTGACTGAGCCCAGAGTAAACCAGGAATTGGAGCCGTTCACCTCCGTGCCCAGAAATATCACGGCGGCAAGAAGCGCCAGCGACAGCAGATACAGCGGCAGGGAGAACATCTCGTACAGTCTCGGGGGCAGGGCAAAGAGGATTGTGAGCCCTACGGCCAGAGAGATGCCCCACCAGAGCATCTGCCGGCCGCTCCTGCCGTGGATGTCCCAGAAACCCAATGTGTCGGACGAGTGGATCGAAGCATAGATATTCAATATTCCGATGATTACCAGACACATATATGTGCCCAGCAGCCACCAGTCGATGCTTCCGAAAACGGATCTTGATGATGTCCTGTCGCCGTACATGTCAATGAGTAATCAATCTGGTGTCCAACATTCTCTTTTCCAAATCCTTACGCCCTTCCGAGATCTGCCCGGAAAGGTACTGCTCCACCAGAAGCGAGGCGATGGGGGCCGCCCAAGTGGCGCCGAAACCTGCATTTTCCACATAGGCGGCCACGGCTATCCTGGGATTGTCCTTCGGAGCGAAACAGATGAACACGGAATTGTCCTTCCCGTGCGGGTTCTGCGCCGTGCCTGTCTTGCCGCAGATGTCAAGCCCCGGAACCGCCGCCACCGATGCCGTGCCTCCGGAGCCGTAGCCGCTGTTCACGGCACGGTACATCCCGTTTATGACTTTCGGAAACTGAAGCGTGTCCACCAGGGTGTACTGCCTTTCCGTATATTTCCCGTCTATGGTGTAGCCCTCGCTGCTCTTGATGATGTGGGGGATGTAGTAGAACCCCCTGTTGGCGATGGTGGCGCAGAGGTTGGCGAGATGCAGAGGCGTGCAGCCGAGCTCACCCTGGCCGATGGAGAGGGAAATGATGGTGGTCGCTTTCCAGCCGCCCTTGTGATAGTACTTGTTGTACAGCTTGGAGTCAGGCACATAGCCGCCGAGCTCCGACGGAAAATCGCTGCCCAGCCTGTGCCCGAAGCCGAAACTCCGGACATAGCGGTTCCAGTCGTCAAGAGCTTCGTCAATGCTGTCATACTTCTTGTTTTCCAGCAGGTTGCGCAGTACATAGCAATAATAGGCATTGCAGGACATCATTATGGATTCCTCCATATCGATCGGAGACTTGTGGGCGTGGCATCCCAGCTTGTTCCTGCCGAAATGATAGCCTCTGTTGCAGGGATAGCGCGTCTGGGGAGTGAGCACGCCCTCCTGCAGCCCTATAAGGCAGTTGACCAGCTTGAACACCGATCCCGGAGGATAGGCGGCCTGCACCGCGCGGTTGAACATCGGCTTGTCGGGATCCTTGATGATCTCGTTGTAATGCGAACTGATGTCATTGAGCATATCGGTGCTGATTCCGGGGCTTGACACCATAGTGAGAATCTCGCCCGTTGACGGCTCTATCGCCACAAGCGAGCCTCTCTTGCCCTTCATAAGCATCTGCCCGTAGTGCTGCAGCTCAGCGTCGATGGTGGTCGTGATGTCGTGGCCTTGAACCGCCTCCCTGTCCAGTTCTCCGTCCCTGTAGCGCTCCTCTATCCTGTTGCGGGCGTCGCGGAGATAGATATTGTAGCCCTTCTCGCCGCGCAGTTCCTTCTCCATAGCCGCCTCTATCCCCGTCTTGCCGATGTAGTCGCCGGACTTGTACTCGTCAGGGTGTTTCTTCAGGAAATCCGCATCGACCTCCGATACATAGCCCAGCAGATTGCCGCCGGCATCGTAGGGATATTCGCGCACCGAACGCGCCTGACCCCGGAAACCGGCGAATTTATAGGCGATTTCCTGATATTTCATATACAGTTCGGGCGAGAGCTGCTTGAACATCGGCAGAGTCTGCCAGCCTATCCGGCTGCGGTATTTCCGGTAATATGCCATTTTCTCACGGACCACCTCGATATCGACATCAAGCGCCTTGCAGAAAGCGAGGGTGTCGAACTCCTGCACCTCGCGCGGGGTTACAAGCAGGTCATAGACCACTTTGTTGCCGACCAGAATCCTGCCGTTGCGGTCGTGGATGATGCCCCGGGTGGGATAGACGGTGGCATAGACCATAGAGTTGTTGGCCGCGTCGGTCTTGTATTTGTCCTCGATTATCTGGATATAGAACAGACGACCCACCAGAATGGCGGCCGCCGCCACCAGTCCGCACAGAAGTTTGACTCGCCTGTCCGCTGTAATCATAGCCTAATCGTTTGATTTGTCGGACAGTGAAAGCGCAAGGAAAGGAGCGGTGAAGATGTTGGCTCCGAGAGAGGCGAAGAAGCGGGCGAAGAAGAATCCTGCCGGACGCTCCACGGCCCCGTCAAAGAAGATGTAAATCAACAGGAACAGCGCATCCAGTATCACCACGGCGGATATGACCTTGATATGACCGTTTTTCTTCAGGGACATCTGCGATTCACGGCTGAGCATATCTTCGCCGAACATAGCCCTGATGAGAGGCCGTCTGCAATACGCCGCCGGCAGAAGCGCCGCCACATTGAGCCCCAGCACGCCATCGGCGAGCAGATCCACGGCCAAGGCCATAGCAAAGGCGAAAAGCATATCAGTTATGCTGTTGAACCTCAACGGCATAAACAACACGACCGCCGGGAGCAGGCTCACCACGACATAAGGCCCGAAATCGATATAGTTGCAGATGACAAGCTGCAGGACGACAAGAATGACCGCGAGGAAAGGGTAATTGCTCTTCAGACTCATTGCTCCGCGCCCTCCAGATCGCTGATTTCCACTTTATCCCTGTCTTTCACCACAGCCACATAGCGCATACTCCCTATGTTTTCGAACAGTCTGACGGTGATGTCGTAGGTGGCCCCGTCCCTCAGTCTCATCTCCGCAGGCACGCCGAGCGGGATGTCCGGCGGAAAGATGTAGGAGAAGCCGCTGGTATAGACAGTGTCCCTCATATTGATGTCGAGATGGCGCGGAATGTCTTTCAGAATGGCGGTGTTGCCGCTCTTGCCGTCCCAGCTCAGAGGCCCGACAGCTCCGTCTCTGCCGAGACGCGCACTGACGGTCATCTCGTGGTTCTCGAAAGAGATGGCGTAGGAATAGTGCCGGCTCACCGCTTCTATGATGCCGACTGCTCCTCTGGACGTGATTACGCCGTCACCGGTCTCTATGCCGGCATCCGCCCCCCTGTCGAGGATGAAATAGTTGTGCTGCGAATTGCTGCTGATTTTGGCGACCCGGGCGAAAATGAAGCTGTAGCGTCCGTCCGCTTCCCGCAGCGGCACAGACTCATCTCTCCGTATGTCCTCTATCAGGGCGTTGGCCCTGTACAACTCCTCCAGCAGCCTGGTGTTTTTCTGCGCGAGGGTGTCGTTCTTTCTGGACAGGGAAAAATAGTCCGCCCACTTCTCGGTGGCGCCCCAGACCGACATCCTCACGGCGTGCCCCGCTTTCGAGAACCAGCGGTCCTGAAGCGGGCTGTTGTGACGAATGAGACTGACTGCCGCTATTTCCAGACAGACAAATACGGCAAGGGATAACAGTTTGGCTATGAGAGTACCTTTGCGCACTTCCCGGAATCATTTCATCAGGAAGGTGTATTCATCGGTGTGCTTGAGTGCCTTGCAGGTGCCGCGGGCCACGGCCCTGAGAGGGTCTTCGGCGACGTGGAACTTGATGTTGACCTTGTCGGTAAGACGCTGCGCGAGGCCTCTGAGGAGAGCGCCGCCTCCGGAAAGCCAGATGCCGTTCCTGACGATGTCGGAGTAGAGCTCCGGAGGAGTCATCTCCAGCACGTGCAGAATGCCGTTCTCGATGCGGGTGACCGACTTGTCCAGACAGTGGGCCACTTCCTGATAGGTGATGGTGGCCTCCACCGGGAGCGAAGTCATGATGTTCGGGCCGTTTATGATGACGCTCTCGGGAGCATCTTCAAGCTCCGGGAGAACGGAACCCACGTTCCACTTCACCTGCTCCGCCGTGATCTCCCCCACTTTGATATTGTGCTGCTGACGCAGATAATACATTATGTCAGAGGTGAATACATCTCCGGCAACCTTGATGCTGTCCTGACATACTATGCCCCCCAGAGAGATGACGGCTATCTCCGTCGTGCCGCCTCCGATGTCGACCACCATATTCCCTTCCGGTGCCTCGACGTCAAGCCCGATGCCCAGAGCGGCCGCCATAGGTTCGTAGATGAGGAATATGTCCCTGCCGCCGGCGTGCTCCGAAGAGTCGCGAACAGCACGTATCTCCACCTCGGTACTGCCCGAAGGGATGCCGACCACCATCTTGATGTTCGGCTGGAAGAAGAATTTCCTGCGGGAGTTTATCTGCTGGATGAATCCCTTGATCATTACCTCGGCCGCCTTGAAGTCGGCGATGACACCGTCCTTGAGCGGACGGATCGTCTTGATGGTCAAATTCTCCTTGCCCGACATAAGCTTAGCCTTCTGTCCCAGGGCTATGGGCTTGCCCGTGGCGTTGTCGATGGCGACTATGCTCGGCTCGTCCAATACGATCTGGTCGTTCTGGAAGATGACCGTGTTGGCTGTACCGAGGTCAATGGCAAGGTCTTGCGTCAAAAATGAGAAAGCCATAATCTATGCTGCACTAATATGATTTCCGACTTGTGGGGAGTCTCCGGACAAGACTCCGTCTCCCCCGCTTCGGAGGGGTGGTAAAATTACGAAAAAAACTCAGAACTTCTATGCGCTTTTGAACAGAATTTCGAAAACAATCCGGCAATTCTTGGAAAAGATTCAAACAGATTCTAATTTTGCCGTGGACTTGAACGGAGATTTATGGCAAGACGGAAACATCTGATACTGGTGGCGGCCGGAAGCGGCGTCAGAATGGGAGGCGACCTGCCGAAACAGTTCCTGGAATTTGACGGGAAATGTGTTCTGCACCACACTCTTGAGCGTTTCCTCGACGCTGTCCCGGACATAGGGGTAAGCCTCGTCCTGCACCCGGACTGGTTCGGGTGGTGGAAAAACTACTGTGTGGGGCACAACATCTTCCATCCGCAGCGTCTCGTCGCCGGAGGCATCACCAGATTCCATTCCGTGAGGAATGCCGTCGGGACGCTCCCGGACGGAGCGGCGGTGGCCGTGCACGACGGAGTGAGGCCCTTCGTGTCGGCGGAACTGATTCAAACGATGTTCGAGCTCGCCGAATCCTGCCCCGCAGTCATCCCCGTGCTTCCCTGCACGGACACGATCAAGGTGCTTGACTCCAGAAAAAACGAGGACGGAAGCCACAGCTACAGGACAGTGCCGGATGCCGTGGTGGACAGAAGCAGGCTCTTCGGAGCGCAGACCCCGCAGATCTTCCATTCCGAAGTGCTCAGGGAAGCCTATCTCCAGCCGTTCGACACCGCGTTCACCGACGATGCTTCAGTGGTGCTCAAAAAAGGGGACGCTCCCCTGTCATATATTGAAGGAGAGCGTCTGAACATCAAGCTCACGACTCCGCAGGATTTGACGCTCGCGAAAGCGATAAGCTCTGTGATCCGGTGATTACGAGCCTTTTGAGCCCGTCAGTCGTTGATTTCCTGTTTCCGCACACTTTCCGAGAATGAAGTGCTCCGGTACTCCTTCACCCAGACCTGGCGCTCTATGGCCTGGTCGAGAGAAATCTGAGTCTCCGTCCCCTGCACATACGGTATCTTCTGGATGGTGTTCAACAGCACCTCCATCAGATGGTCGTGGTCGAAGCAGTAGATTTTCATCAGGATGGCATACTTGCCTGTAACGAAATGGCACTCCACCACTTCCGATATTTTCTCTAGAGACTTGATGACCTCCGGATACTTGTTAGACTCCGACAGGGAGACGCTTACGAAAGCGCATACGGTCAGCCCCAACGCCTGAGGCTTGACCAGAAGTCTGGATCCCGTGATTACGCCGTTGGCCTCAAGTTTCTTGACTCTCTGGTGGATGGCGGCGCCGGAGACCTTGCATTCCCTTGCGATTTCAAGGAACGGCATACGCGCATTGTTCACCAGAAGGGACAGGATCTTCCTGTCGATAGCATCGATGTGATAGTGATTTGCCATATATTATCTTTTGTCTGTCTATGCCTGCTTCTTTCCGCGGCCTGTACCTTTCCCACGCGCCCCGCCGCGGGAGGCTGTCCTCACAAAGCGTCTTCCCCGCGAAGTCGGCTCGGAGTCTGCGATGATCGCCTTGCACTCGTCCTCCGTCAAGGCTTCGGCATCAGTCCCCTTCGGAATCCTGTAGTTGCCGCTTTCAGCCTTGATGTAGGGGCCGTAATTGCCGTTGATGACCTGAATGCCGGATGCGGTGAAATCGTGAATCAGCGCCACTGATTTCTTTTCGCGGCTGTCGGTGATGAGTCTGATGCATTCATCCAGAGTGACGGTGAACGGATCCGTCCTGCGCGGGAGCGAGACATTGGTGTCTCCGAACTTGATATACGGTCCGAAACGCCCCTTGGTGCACACGACGGGCACTCCTTCGAACTCTCCGACGGTCCTCGGCAGATTCAGCAGCTTCACCGCCTCCTCCAGCGTGAGACTCTCGATTATCTGTCCCGGGGCGAGACTTGCACAGCGGCGGGTCTCTCCCTCACCTTTCTGCACATATGGCCCGAATTGTCCGAAATGGGCTACAATCATCTGTCCGTCAGCGGGGTCGATGCCGATTTCACGGCTGACGCGGCTGTATTCCCTGTTGTTGAGGCTGTCCTCAACCTTGTGGTGGAAAGGCCCGTAGAAGCTGCGGATCATATCGTTCCACACCAGCTCCCCCTCCGCGACGCGGTCGAAGTCCTTCTCCACATTCGCAGTGAAATCATAGTCGAGAATGGTGTCGAAGTTCTTGACGAGATAGTCCGTGACAATCATCCCGATGTCCTGCGGCAGCAGCTTTCCCTTTTCCGCCCCGACATTTTCAGTCCTGGCGACGGCGCTTATCTTCCCTTTCCTCATCTTCAGGTCGGTGACAGCTGTCTTTTCGCCCTCCTTGTCCCCTTTCACCACATAGCCGCGCGCTCTGGTGAGAGTGCTTATGATTGACTGATATGTGGAAGGGCGGCCTATCCCGAGCTCTTCGAGCTTCTTGACGAGAGTGGCTTCGGAATAGCGCGGAGGAGCGGCCGTAAACTTGCATACGGCATCGATTTCCTCTGCGGTGAATCCGTCTCCTGTCTCAATCTTCGGCAGAATGGCCACATCCTCCTCCTGCACATCGTCCGTACCCTCAATATAGAGTTTGAGGAATCCGTCGAACAGGACTTCCTGCGCCTGCACGGCAAATCTCTCATCTATGCCTTCCGCGCCGATTTTCACGTCCGTGCGGAGAATCCTGGCATCCGACATCTGTGAAGCCACAGTCCGCTTCCATATAAGTTCATAGAGGTGCTGCTCCTGGGCAGTGCCCTGGATGTGCGGATTCTGAATATATGTGGGACGGATGGCCTCGTGGGCTTCCTGCGCACCTTTCGAGGTGGTCCGGAACTGACGCGGGCGGGAGTATTCCGCACCGTAGGTGTCTGTGATATAGCCTTTTGCCGCGCCGAGCGCCAGAGTTGACAGATTGGTGGAGTCGGTACGCATATAGGTGATGAGACCGCTCTCGTAGAGCTTCTGCGCTATGCTCATGGTCTGGCTCACCGAGAAATGGAGCTTGCGGGATGCCTCCTGTTGCAGTGTGGAGGTGGTGAATGGAGCTGCCGGACAGCGTGTGCCCTCTTTCTTGTCCACGGCACAGACTCTGAATTCCGCATTCGCGCATCTCTCCAGAAAGGCCCGCGCCTCATCCATACTTTCAATTTTTTTCTCCAGCGCGGCCTTGACCGTCACGCCCGCAGCCGCATTCTCCGGATGGAAAAAAGCCTCGATACGATAGTACTGGCTGCGTTTGAACGCCATTATCTCGCGTTCCCTGTCCACGATGAGCCTCAGAGCCACCGACTGGACACGCCCCGCAGAGAGCTTCGGCTGGATGCGCCGCCACAAAACAGGTGACAATTCGAAACCTACGAGCCTGTCCAGCACCCGGCGCGCCTGCTGGGCGTTCACGAGATTCATATCGATGTCGCGCGGAGTCTCGATGGCGTGGAGAATCGCATTCTCGGTGATTTCGTGGAAGACTATCCGCCGCGTGTTCTCCCGATGCAGCCCGAGAGTCTCGAAAAGATGCCAGGATATGGCCTCTCCCTCACGGTCTTCATCGGATGCAAGCCACACGGTGTCAGCATCTTTCGCGAACTTCTTCAAATCCGCCACCACTTTTTTCTTCTCGTCCGGCACCGAATACTCCGGAGTGAAGTTGTGGTCTATGTCTATGCTGAGATCGTTGTCGTGAAGGTCGCGGATGTGTCCGTAACTGGACTTTACCGTATATCCCTGTCCCAAAAATTTCTGGATTGTCGCGGCCTTTGCCGGCGACTCCACTATAACAAGATTTCCCATTCGTTTCAATTTCAAACTGCAAAGTAAAATACAAACCCGGCAATTTTCCAAATTTTGTTGCTATTTTTGCGCCTTTGGAAGAACTTGGAAGAAGTGGAGACATTATGACTGCTGAGACAAAAAAGAAAATCGTAAAATGGTTCTGGATAGTCCTGATGGTGCCTGTCGCGGCTATGACAGTGATGCTGCTGCTGGTATGGGCATTCGCCGACATCCCGTCGTTCAAGGAACTGGAGAATCCCG
The DNA here is from genome assembly GCA_963640185.1 of Lachnospiraceae bacterium. Taxonomy (GTDB): domain Bacteria; phylum Bacteroidota; class Bacteroidia; order Bacteroidales; family UBA932; genus Cryptobacteroides. Next base: position 17,634 of record CAVHXU010000020.1, read on the forward strand.
ACAGCAAACTCGCGACACAGGTGATCGCGGAGGGCGGCGAAGTACTCACCACCTTTCACATTGAAAACAGATCCTATGTGAGCTACGAAGAACTGTCGCCGTATCTGGTTCAGGCGGCCGTAGCCACCGAGGATTCACGTTTCTACTCCCATTCCGGCATCGACTTCCCGAGTCTCGGCCGCGTGCTTGTCAAGACTCTGATCGGAGGCGACTCCAGCCAGGGCGGCGGCTCGACCATCACCCAGCAGCTCGCCAAGACCCTCTACCCGCGCACCGACGTCAGCAGCAAGATTCCGGGATGGTCCAAGGTGAAGATGGTGTGGATCAAGCTCAAGGAATGGATAACTGCCGTCAAGCTGGAGCGCAACTACACCAAGAACGAGATTATGGATATGTATATGAACGCCATCTTCTTCGGAAGCAATGCCTACGGAGTGAGGGCGGCGGCTCAGACCTTCTTCGCCAAGAACCCATCGGACCTGACTGTCGAGGAGAGCGCAATGCTGGTGGGAATGGTCAACAAGCCGACCAGATACAACCCCGCCATCAATCCGGACAAGGCTCTGAGCAGGCGCAATTTCGTGATTTCCCAGATGGAGAAGGCCGGCTATCTCGACAAGAGGCAGCGCGACTCCATCTCGGCGATTCCCATCACCCTTTCATATCAGATTCAGGACCACAATGCGGGCCTCGCTCCGTATTTCAGGGATATGCTGCGCCGCACGATGAACGCGCAGAAGCCCAGGAGGTCTTCATACTCCATCGAGGAAGACTATGCCGCCGACTCGCTGCTGTGGGCCGACGACCAGCTCTACGGATGGCTCAACAAGGTGAAGAAAGCCGACGGTTCCTCCTACAATCTGGACAGGGACGGACTCCGAATCTACACGACCATAGACTACAATATGCAGAAATATGCGGAGGAAGCCGTGGCGGAGCATCTCGGCAAGGATCTCCAGCCTGCATTCTGGAAAGACCTGAAATGGAAGCGCAACCGGCCTTTCTCCAACGACGTGGACAAGGATATCATCAACCAGTGTATGAAGCAGGCGCGCAGATGGAGCGACCGCTACCGGATGATGAAGAAGTCCGGAGCTTCGGACGCCCGGATCTATAAGAGTTTCTCCGAGCCTGTCCAGATGAGGATTTTTTCCTGGGACGGCAAAGGCTACATCGACACCCTGATGACCCCGGACGATTCCATCAGATACTATAAGTCCCACCTCCGGGCGGCGTTTGTGGCTCTGGAGCCGCAGACCGGCCACGTCAAGGCCTATGTCGGAGGTCCCAACTACCGCTATTTCAAATATGACAATGTGCGCCAGGGAAAACGCCAGGTGGGCTCCACCATCAAGCCGTTCCTCTACACGCTCGCGATGCAGGAGGGTATGTCCCCCTGCGACAAGGTGGTATGCATTCCCCAGACATTCATCGTGGGCGACGACACCTGGACTCCGCGAAGCACCGACAAGGAAGAATGGATAGGCCGGACGGTGACGCTCAAATGGGGTCTCACCAAGTCCTCCAACAACATTTCAGCCTATCTGATGAAGCAGTTCGGCCCTCATGCGATGGCGGAGATGATGCGCAGGATGGGCATACAGAGCCACATCGACGAGGTGCCTTCACTCTGCGTGGGTCCGGCCGACCTGTCTCTGTACGAGATGGCGGGAGCCTACAACACTTTCCCTTCACGGGGTGTCTATGTCACCCCCATCTTCGTGACCCGCATCGAGGACAATATGGGGAACGTCATCTCCGAGTTCAACAATCACAAGCGTGAGGCCATCAGCGAATACACCGCCTACCTGATGGAAAATCTGATGCAGAGCGTCATAAATGCCGGTACGGGTTCGCGCCTGCGCTCGAAATACGGTCTCAAGGGCGAAATCGCCGGAAAGACGGGCACCACCAACGACAACTCCGACGGCTGGTTCATCGGCTACACCCCCACCATCACGGCGGGAGTCTGGGTCGGCGGCGAGGACAGGCAGATCCACTTCGAGTCCATCGCTCTCGGAGGCGGCGCGAATATGGCACTCCCCATCTGGGGCATATTTATGAAGAAAGTGCTCGCCAACGGCAAACTCGGAGTGTCCGAGTCCGACAGATTCATAGCTCCGGCCGGAGTGTCGTTGAATCTGAATTGCGACGGGTCTGACAATGACTCCGTGGAGACGGACACTGACGATGAGGAGAATTTCTTTGAATGATCGGGAATGAGCAATCGTCGGATGGCTGCGGGGCAATCGTGACCCCGGCCGGTCCGAACAATCGGAAGTATAGAGATAAATCATTATGAACAACGAGATTAAGGAAGTCGCAGTCCTCTATGGCAGCGACTCGACGGAGTGGGAAATATCGTGCAGAAGCGGTCTGTTCACCGCCTCGCGGATTGACTGCGGGAGATTCAATGTCTATGAGGTTTTTGCCAGATTCGGCAGGTGGCAGGTGGTGGCATACCGGAAGAACGGCGGCGCACGCGTGGAGATTGCCGAAAACGGAAGGCCGGAGATCGACAAGGACGACTTCTCGGCAGTGGTGGACGGCGTGAAAGTCAAATTCGACTTCGTGTATATGATGCAGCACGGCACTCCGGGCGAGAACGGCAAGATGCAGGGCTATTTCGAAATGCTCGGAGTGCCTTACAGCGGCTGCGACGCGTTCGTCTCGGCTATGACTTTCGACAAGTTTTCCTGCAAGTCCTACCTCCGGAACACAGATTTCGTGAAATGCGCCCGGGACATCTTCATACGCAAGTCACAGATGCCTGACGACATCGCCGCCAAGGCTGCAGAGACTCTGGGGCTTCCCCTGTTCGTGAAGCCGACGGCAGGAGGCTCAAGCTTCGGAGTCACCAAGGTGAAGAGCGTGGAAGAGTTCGGAAAGGCTCTGGAATATGCTTTCACGGAGAGTGATACGGTGCTTGCCGAGGCCGCCGTGGCCGGACGCGAGCTCACCTGTGCGGTCTATTTCGACGGCATGGAAAATGTCACCCTCCCAATCACCGAAATCATCCCGGACAACGAGTATTTCGACTATGAGGCCAAATACAACGGTCAGAGTCAGGAAATCTGCCCTGCCGTCATCGATGACGCTGTGGCCGCGCACATTTCGGAAACCTCCAAGAAAATCTACACCCGTCTGGGCTGCTCCGGTCTGGTGCGGATAGACTACATCCTCGCGGCGGACGGCCTGTACTTCCTCGAAGTGAACACCACTCCTGGTATGACTGCGGCCTCGCTCGTGCCGAAGATGGTGCGCGCGGCGGGGCTGGATATGACGGAGTTTCTCTCCACCATCATAGACAACAGCCCGCGGAACCGCAGATGATTGGTGAATAAAAAGCGGTCTTGTATCCCATCTTTTTATTCACCAATCTCTATCTGAACGAAATGGTTGTCCGGCAGAGCGTCGCGGATGGCCTCGCCCATCCTGAAGCGGTCCACTATTTCAAATCCCGACATTCCGAACAAAGTCTGCAGGCGCTCTTCGGCGTATTGCAGGCTCAGGCCGTATCTGTCCAGCAGAATCGGATAATCCAGTCCCCTCAGCTCATCCTGCCCGGCCGATGAGATGAATCCGAGAAACCCGTCGAAACGGGCTTCCTCTGTCAAATGCTTTTCTCTTTTGCCCATAATTCTCCTTTGTGTTCACTGTGGCTGTCCCGAAGCCGCGGCGGTATCCTCCACCCCCGTCCGTTTCTGCAAATTTCCGAAGAACCCGGGAAAAATCATCATGGAAATCGAGTGAATTTCAAAAGTGTATCGAAATTTTTTCTTTATTTTTATGATTTTGGAAGAATTTGCCGAAATCTCCGATATTTCACTGATTATTCCGATAGAAAGAGCTTCGTTTCCGTAGGTATTTTTGCCTCTAAACCGCAGAGACACTATGGACAACAAATCTGTCAAGGAGCAAATCAAGAGAAAAAGAAAGGAAAAGGGGCTGACCCAACAGGCAGTCGCCGACTCTCTCGGTCTGGCTTACTCCACCTATTGGGAGATTGAGACCGGACAGACCACTGTTGTGAACGACCGCCTCGCCGATATAGCTCAGATTATGGGATGCTCGGTCATAGACTTGATTTACGACCGGGCGGATGCTCCGGCAGACGGCACTCTGGAGGAGGAACAGGCCGCCTACGGAGAGCGGCAGAACGGAGACGCCTCCGAAAAATGCAGGAAAAGGATTGCCGCCGTCATTGACGAGAAAGACGGGGAGATAGAGCGGCTGCGCAGGGAGCTGGAGAGGAGCGACGAGATGGTGACTCTGCTGAAACGCCATCTTCAGGACAAGGAAATCATCATCTCGATGAAGGACAGGCAAATCAAAGCCCTCCAGACCGATGGCGGCGAGGAAGTCTGACGGATTTTTGCTATTTTTGCGGCCGTATGAGAAAAGATTCCGTTTTTCTTCCGGCACGCTCCGACAGCGACACCCTTGAAGCCGGCTGTGATGAAGCCGGGCGCGGACCCCTCGCGGGGCCGGTGTTCGCCGCCGCTGTCATTCTGCCCGCCGGATTCCGGCATCCCCTGCTCAACGACTCCAAGCAGATGAGCCCCCGCTCACGGGAAGAACTTCGGGAGATCATCGAGTCACAGGCGCTCGCCTGCGCCGTTGTGGCGGTCACCGCGGAAGAAATCGACAGAATCAACATCCTCAACGCATCCATCACGGCGATGTGGCGCGCTGTGGTGCGCCTTGCCGTCAAGCCCGAAGCGCTCATAGTGGACGGCAACAGGTTCAGGAACTTGGACCGTCTCCCAAATTCGGCTCTGGAGGAGCGCTTCGGAGAATACTCGCGCAGCGAAGCGGCCGAATGGAGGCTCAAGGACTGCCTCGACGCCTACAAGGGACTGGGTTTCACCACCTTCGTAAAAGGGGACGGCCGTTTCGGTTCCATCGCCGCCGCCTCGGTGCTCGCCAAGACATACCGGGACGACTATATGCGCAGGATAGCCGCCGAATATCCGCAGTACGGCTGGGACAGCAATATGGGCTACCCCACCCCGGAGCACATTGAGGCGATAAGACACTGCGGTTACAGCCCATACCACCGCCGGACCTTCACGGTCAGGGAACTGGAATCCTCGCTTTTTTGACAGTACACGATATTTTGACAGTACAGGATATGATGAAAAAGTTAATCACCACGATTGCCGCTCTGGCGGTGTGCCTCACGGCGGGAACCACTCTCGCTCTGGCTGACGAAGGAATGTGGCTGCTGCCGCTCCTCGAAAAGATGAATGCCAAGGACTTGAAGAAACACGGATGCAAACTCTCCGCAAAGCAGATCTACAATGCGGACGGAGTGTCGCTCAAGGATGCCATAGTGCAGTTCGGGGGAGGATGTACGGCGGAAGTGATTTCCGACGAGGGCCTGCTCGTAACCAACCATCACTGCGGCTACTCCAGCATCAGGGCTCTCAGCAGCGTGGAGCACAACTACCTTCTGGACGGCTACTGGGCTATGAACCGCAGCGAAGAGCTCCCCTGCAAAGGCCTGAGCGTCACTTTCCTGGAGTCGGTCACGGATGTCACTGACATTATCGCCGATGCGGAAAAGCAGGCCAGAGAACAGTATCGCGACAGTGCCGATGTCGAACTCAAGGTGGTTGCGGCGGTGTCCGCCAGAAAAAAGGAACTTGTCGAGGCTTCGGACAAGGAGCACGCCCGCTGCAGCTCCGAGGTCGTGCCCTATTACAATGACAATCTTTTCTATCTGATTGTCTATAAGACCTACGACGACATACGGTTTGTCGGCGCACCGCCTTCATCCATCGGAAAGTTCGGAGCTGACACCGACAACTGGATGTGGCCGCGCCACACCTGCGACTTCTCGATGTTCCGCATCTACGCCGGCCCGGACAACGAGCCTGCCGCATATAGCGCCGACAATCAGCCCCTCCGTCCCAAAAACCACCTCAAGATCTCTCTCAAGGGCATCAGGGAGGGCGACTACACTATGATTATGGGCTATCCGGGACGCACCAACCGTTTCGCCACGTCGGCGGAGCTTCGAATGATGATTGACGAACAGGATATCCGCATCGAAGCCCGCACTCTCCGCCAGAATCTGATGATGGAGGATATGCTCGCCGACCCCAAGGTAAAGATCCAGTATGCCAGCAAATACACCGGCTCGTCGAACGCGTGGAAGAAATGGAGGGGAATGAAGCTCGCGTTCGCCAAGCTGAACATTATCGGGAGAACCGAAGCCGAAGAGGAAGCATTCCGCAGATGGGTGGCCGCAGATGCGGAGCGCACTGCGAAATACGGGACTGCGCTTGACGACATCTCCGATGCTGTTGCGAGCCTGAAAGACGCTTCCGCCCTCAGTGCCCGGCTGTTCGAGACCATCTACCGCTGCGAACTGGGCAATGCCGCCGCCATCGCGGAGTCGGCCGCAGACAAGGCTCTCAAGGAAGGGAAAGACAGCGCGGCGGCTCTGAACGCCGCTCTGGACAATCTTGCCAAGCGCGAATTCTATAAGGATTATTCGCTGCCTACCGACAGGAAAATCACTGAGGCTATGTTCAGACTCTATCACGAGAGCGTGGACAGCAGCGAATGGATTCTGCCCGGCTACAGCAGGAAAACCCTGAAGAAATATGTGGACGACCTGTTCGGCAACAGCATCTTCACCTCAGAAGAGAAAGCTCGCGAAGCGATACTCGCCGGAGGACTTGACACCATCAGGAAAGACCCCGCGCTCAAGCTGTACAGAGATGGATTTATGTCCGGATACAAGAGAAGTATGACCACTGTCGGAAAGGAATCCGCCCGGCTCGCCAAGGGGAGGAAAGCCTACACTGCGGGAGTCCTCGAATGGAAAGCAGGCCAGCCGTCGTACCCCGACGCCAACTTCACTATGAGGCTTACCTACGGCAACATTATGGGCTACTCCCCGGCCGATGCCATTGACTATGAGTACTATACCACTCTCGCCGGAGTGATGGAAAAAGAAGACCCCGACAACTGGGAATTCGTGGTGCCGGAAAAACTGAAAACCTTGTACCGGGAGCGTGATTTCGGCCAGTATGCGATGAAGGACGGCCGTATGCCTGTCTGCTTTCTCAGCAACAATGACATCACCGGCGGCAACTCCGGTTCTCCGGTGATGAACGCGAAGGGAGAACTCATCGGTCTGGCCTTCGACGGCAACTGGGAATCTATGAGCTCCGACATTATGTTCGAACCCAACCTGCAGAGATGCATCAATGTGGACATCCGCTACGTGCTGTTCATCGTGGACAAGTTCGGCGGTGCCGGCTATCTGCTTGATGAAATGGATCTCGTGAAATAGACCGGCGCATCTCTTGCGCTAAAATACGGAATGATGATTACAGAAAAGGATATTCTGGAATTCCTCCGGGAAGTGCAGCATCCCGCCAAGAACGACAGGAGCATAGTCGATCTGGGGATGGTGGAGAAAGTGGAGATTGAGGGCGTTGAGGACAAAGTCAATGTCAGGGTCACGCTGGCTTTCAGCAAGCATCGCGACCCCCTCTCCGAGTACCTCATAGGAAGCACCCGTTCAGTGCTGTCGAGACATTGCCCCCGGGGCAGCGTCATCGAAGTGCTCACCGTGGTGAAGGATGAAGTGAAGCCCCGGAAAAAGCCCGGGCTCGATCTCGGTCTCGAAGAGATTGCCGGGGTCAGGAACATCATCGGCATAGCCTCAGGCAAGGGCGGCGTGGGAAAATCCACCGTTGCCGTCAATCTGGCCGTGGCTCTGGCAAGGCTCGGATACCGGGTGGGACTCGCCGACGCCGATGTCTATGGCCCCTCCGTGCCCAAGATGACAGGCACCGAGGGCACTGTGCCGGATGCTTTCGAAGTCCCTGCCTCCGAGGCGGGGGAAGAGCCGCGAGAAGTGATCATGCCTGTGGAAAAATTCGGGGTGAAATGGATGTCGATCGGCTATTTCGCCGCTCCGGAGCAGGCGCTGATCTGGCGCGGCCCTATGGCCTGCAACGCTTTGAAACAGATGATACTGCAGGTGCGCTGGGGCGAGCTGGACTTTCTGCTGATCGATATGCCTCCGGGAACGGGGGACATCCACATCAGTCTGGTGAACGACATACCGATGACCGGTGCCGTCATAGTCAGCACTCCTCAGGATGTGGCTCTCGCCGATGTGGAGAAGGGGGTGAATATGTTCCGCAACGAAAAAATCCACAAGCCCATCCTCGGGCTTGTGGAAAATATGTCCTGGTTCACTCCTGCGGAGCTTCCGGAGAACAGATACTACATCTTCGGCAAGGACGGCGGTGCAAAGATAGCCGCGAAATACGGTCTTAGGCTCCTCGCTCAGATCCCTCTTGTGCAGAGCATCCGGGAGGACGGAGACGGAGGCACGCCCGCCGCACTCGGCACAGGGCCGGACTCTCTCGCATTCGTCTCACTCGCCGAGCAGATAGCGGGTCTAACGACCTCGGCAGAGTAGCGTCGTCGGCAGAGCCACTGAGGATAAGGCTACCAGTTGCCGACTGCGATGGTGCCATACCACTTTTCACAAGTGGCCACGTGCCCTGCCCCATAGCTGTGAAACAGTGACACCTTGTCGCCGAAGGCATCCTTCACGGCAGTCGTGTTTTCATAAGGCACGATGTCGTCACTCTTTGACGCATAGAGCTTTATCATATGATAAGGAGTCCAGTCCTTGGTGAGGTTGTTCTTCTCAAGGCAGGCGAAGAAGGCTTTCGCGAGCTCGGAGTTTTCATCCAGGGCATCGACGCTCAGGATGTCCTTCAGCGTAGGATTCTCGTTGTTGAGCAATCCTTTGATTTTCTTGTTGAGTTCAGTGGCATCGATTTCTTTCTTGGAGAGCAGCTCATCCACCTGATCTTTGATTTCCAAATAATGGGAGCAGTAGAAATCATCCTCTTTCCACTTCGACATCTCGTCCGGATAACTTACGAGCATTGACTTGATGGTCATAGGGATGGCACCGATATATGCCGTTTTGCCCCACTCGTAGTATTTCCTCATCGTGAGAGCCGGGTCATAGGCGCCGGCGCAGCAGTAGGAGTAGTCGAAACGCCACTTGTTGGAAAGTTCGGGATGGGTCTCAAGATATTTCTGGACCGCAAGCGCGTTGCTCGCCCCCTGCGAGCAGCCGAGGACATACATCTTCCAGTCGTCCTCCATCTCTCCGCTGCCGAACTTCTTCCACACTGCGATGCCGGCCTCCAGCGCATCGATGGAATTTATGGCAGTAAGTTCGTGGTTGAGATACGGATGGACTTCCTGCTTCGTGAAGCCGTAACCTATGTAGTCCGGCATAATCAGCAGATTGTCGCCCAGTATCATCATCTCCATCTTGCCGTTGTTGGAAGGAGCCTCGGCATCCTTGGTGATGGTGTAATGCTCGAAGAGGTAGAGGTTGTCCGGGTCGAGATTGTGCCACCCGAAGAACCAGTATTGTCCCCATGCCACTTTCGCGGACAGGGTTATGGTTCTTCCAGACTGGTCTTTCGAGCGGTAGTAATACTTGTAGCTGATGGTTCGTACTGACAATCCGTTTGCTCCGAATTCCTCGGCAAGCGCCTCTTCGCGTTTCTCGGCGGCCTGGAGAATTGTCTCGCGGAGTTCTTTGCCATCATCGTCCGCATTGGCCCCCTCCTTGCCGAAGACTTCGTCGGCCATCTCTTTCACTGTCTTGGTCTCAGGACCGGCGGAATCCACTTCATACCAGACATCATCGACATCCGGCATCCCGTCGTCTTTCGTTTCTTCTTTCTGACAGGACGATAAGAGCATCGTCCCGATTACGGCCACAGCCGCAAAAAACCGATTGAGTTTCATATCCTTGAATTTTATAATTGTTAATTCCTTACAACTTCACGTCACGCCGCATATTCTGCGGCAACTGCTCCTCCGGGCTAATCATCCATCAATATGAAATCCCCCACGCTCGCCTTGCACAGATTGCCGAAGAGGAGAGAGTTTTCTATAAAGACGTGCGACCCCAGAGTGTGCGTATAGAGGTACTCATACAGCTCCTTGTAGGTCTGGTAGGGGTTGTCCGAAAGCGTGTCCACGAGATTGTTCGTGAAACGGTCGCTCATCCATATTCCCAGCTGGGGAGAGTGGAAATCGGCAAAGGACGATTCATTGCCCGCCGCGCTGGCTATGGCGAGAACGCCGGGGATGCCGGATGCCTGCAGAGCCATATTGCGTGAGTAGCAGGGCTCAAGGAGCAGGAGCATCTTCCGGAAGCGCAGTCCGGAGTCCATCTCCAGAAGAGTCTCCCCAAAATCGCTGTCCGTGAACACGTCGTCTTCCCTCCACAAAAAACCGTCTGCCTTTTTGCTGCGTTTCAGACATCCGTGCCCGCTCCAGAAGACAAGCACGTCGGTCCTGTCATCCGTGTCCAGCACCACCGGCAGATGCGCGCTTCCCCTGCCGAGGAATATGTCCTTTATGTCCTGCACACTGAGGCTGTCGGTGCTGTAGTCTATCTTGGCGCCGCCGTACAGATCCGGTCCGGAGGCGGTGCAGCGGACCTCGCCCGGGGTGATGTTCTTCTCATTGCCGGCTATGTCGTCGGAGAGGGCCAGAATAATGTGGTCATCATCCCAGCCGGAGCGTTTGAGCAGCTGATACACGTTCAGCACATCGGCCTGATGGCGATAGTTTTTCCACCCGCTCGACCCCTGTATCAGAATGGCATAGCTGTCCTCCCTGTCCTTGTACTCCACCGGGGCGTCCCTGTCTTCTATGTCCTCAGTCGCCATCACCTTCCAGTTCCACGAAGCCATAGTGGAGGTGGTGCGGCGGCCGCCGTCGGAACTTCTGAAATCTATGGTGAGAAACTCGCCCCCGTACACCGTCCAATGCACATAGGTGCTCTGCACCAGACTCGTCAGGGCCTGTGAGTCGAAACGCAGATCCCCGCTTGCGCCCACCAGTTTGACGCGCACGTCGCTGTTTTTCAGCAGAACCATCAGCGACCTCATTCCCAGCTCGTTCCAGATGGGGTAGGGCTCGTCCCCCACGGAGGTGATATTCCTCAAAATCTCATTGGCGTTGGAGGATGTCCCGGAGTGCTCCTTCACGAAAGCGGTTATCCCCGAGAGCAGCACGGCATCATATACCTGAGCCTCCGCCCCGGCCGGAGAATAGCCGAAACGCTCCTCGTAGGCTATCTGGAAACCGGTGGTAGGGTCGGCATAAGGGGCTATGCCCTCGACACCCTCCGCCATTTCGCCAAGCCCCAGCAGATAATCGGAGAAAGCCCCGTTGGAAAACAGGATGCGCGGAGCCTCTCCGCCCAGGGCCTGAGCCACTTCCAGCACGGTCTGCGCATCCGTGGCCGAGTCCACCGCACATATCACGCAGTCCACTCCCGAAGTGAGCGCTTTCCTGGCCTGAGTCTGCAGGTCGGAGGAGGTGTATTGCAAGGTGTTGTCGGTCAGGAGTTCCAGACCGAGCTCTGTGGAGAGGAAAGGCATCCAGTCGAAGAAAGTCCTGCCGTAATCGTCGTCCGAAGTGAGCAGGGCTATCTTTTCGGCACCTGACTCCCATGCCGTGACGAGCAGGACTTCGCTCTGGCTCACGTCCGTCTCGCATAGCGACCACAGGAAAGGCTTCCCGGCCTTGTCGCCGGATTGTGTCAGGGCATAGCGGCGTATGATGTCCTCGGCCGACGCGCAGGGGGTGACCAGAGGCAGGTCGGCAGTCTTGCAGGCGCGTGCGAAGACATCCACATTGGCGTTGCGCAGCGGGCCTATAATCATAAACATATCCTCCCGGGAAGTGAGGGCTTCGGCAAGTTCCGGGAGATTTTCACTGTCCTCGTCGTACCACTCCAGTTCCAGATCGACCGCAGTGAAGTCCCCGTTGCCGAAGATATATTTCTGCGCTCCCCTCATATTTTCCAGAGCGAATTCAACGGTGTTCTTGAGGCGTGTGCCGTACTCGCCGTCCCGGCTGAGGGGCAGCACCACCGCCACTTTGTAGCCGACGGTCTTTATCTTGGAGATATGTATGACATTTTCCTTGACGCAGGAGACAAGAGCGAGCGTGAGGAGAAGAGAGACCCATCTACCTGTTTTCATATTCCTCCTCCTTTTCAACAGCCTCATCATACAGACTGTCCGCCATATCCGAAAGCCCCCCGTCGAGATATGTGTCCGCAACGACTATCTCCGTGTAGCCCGACGCGAGTCCGAGCCAGAGATGTGAGGGCATCAGGGTGCCTTTGCTCCAGTCCGTAATCCACTTCCGCACCGCCCGGTCTATGTGTTTCACCACGGAGAAGGGCAGGGAGGGAGAATATCGCTGCATGTCGCAGTCAACCCCGATAGTGTAGAATTTGTCCGGGTACTCCCGGTTGTAGCGGTAGAAACCCTGGGCGGAGCCTCCGCAGAGCGGAAGCACGACGTCGTACTGCGAACCTATCCCGTATGCCAGCCGGTAGGCATAATCGGCCATATCATAGCCCCCGGATGTCTCCGAGAGAAATATTTCTCTGACAGCAGCATCCGGAGCACTTGCCTTCAACCCGCAGCTGAAGCCTCCGCACATATCCTCAAGGTTCGGTTCGACGGTGTTGGCGGCGACGACCAGTGCTTCGCTGATGTTCTCAATCCACTTTCCGGCCAGTCTGCCGGCCTGATAATATACTCCGTACTGCGGGAGGCGGATGGAATGGACCGGGAGAGTGGTGTCGGAGGTCTCGGTCAGGAGGAAGTCCACATTGGAGGCTGCCTTTATCGCATCCTCGCACTTGTGCAGAAGAGGTTCGAGATTGTCATTGACCATCACCACAAGCGCCCTGCGTTCCTGCCCCTCACCGCCCATATACTCAAGCATATAGGCGAGCGCCTCCTCGATTTTCCCCTCGTCCGACGGGAGATCCGCGATGGAAAGCATCATACCGCCCTCATCTGCGGCGCGGACAACGCCTCTGTAGATGGAGCCCACATACCCTATGTCGCCCAGCGAACCCTGCTTGGAGACAAAATAGACGATGGGACGCTTGTCCTCTTCGAGAGGGTCTTCCACATAGACTGTCTTCGTGCAGGAGAAAAGGGTGCAAACGATAAAAAGTAGGAAGATATTTCCCAAATACTTCATCTGCCGACCAGACACTTCAACCACTAAAATCAAAAATCCCGCAAATTTATGGATTCCCTCGAAATAATCAAAGCGGATGAGTGCCATTAATTGTGTAACTTTGCGCCGTTTCGCGACGGTAGCGGACACAGAAAGCGAGAACGGTCTGCCGGAGCCTCAGATTGCGGCGATTGTCGGAGCAGACGCTGAAAAAATGGCACGGAGACGGGTGATATTCCACATAGACGTGAATTCCGCGTTCCTGAGCTGGAGCGCGGTGAAGATTCTGTCTGAAGGCGGGTCTGACATCAGGCTTGTTCCTGCCGTCGTGTCGGGAGACCCTTCCGACCGCCGCAGCATAATCACGGCCGCTTCGATGCCCGCCAAGAAACTCGGCATCAAGGCGGCTCAGCCGGTCAGTATGGCGCTCCGCACCTGCCCTGACCTCGTGATAGTCCGTGGCGACTGGGCCTGGTACAAGAGGTGTTCCGACGGGTTTATGGAGATATGCCGGAGCTATTCGCCTGTGCTGCAGAAGTTCTCGATTGACGAATGCTTCATCGATATGAGTCTGCGGCTCTATCGGAAAGACCCTGTCGAGGTGGCGGCCAAGCTGAAGGATGAGATCCGCAGCAAGCTCGGATTCACGGTCAATGTAGGCGTCGGCTCCAACAAACTGCTCGCGAAGATGGCCTCGGACTTCGAGAAACCCGACAAGGTGCATACGCTCTGGGAGGAGGAAGTCCCGGAGAAGATGTGGCCGCTGCCGGTGGGCGATCTGCTCTGGGTGGGGAAAAAGACCCGCGAGAGGCTCACGGCATACGGGATTTACACAATCGGAGACCTCGCGCAAAGGCCGGAGGCGGCAATCGCGCGGATTGTCGGCAGGAAATATGCTTCGCAGCTGCACGAAAGCTCCAACGGACGGGACAACGCTCCCGTGGAGACCGAAGTGCCGGAAGCCAAGAGCATCAGCGCGGAGAGAACTTTCGCGCAGGACATCACCGAAACGGCGGCTCTGGACCGGGAACTGTTCAATGTCGCCTGTATCGTCGCCCACAAGATGCGCAGGCACGATTTCCGGGCTTCGTGCGTTTCCGTTTTCGTCAAGCACAGCGATTTCAGTGTAGTGCAGCGGCAATGCACTCTCCAACAGCCTACGGATGTGACTGCACTCCTGCTCAACGCTGCGCGCAGAATGCTCTCAGAGATTTGGAATGGCTGCACTCCGGTACGTCAGGTCGGACTCGGAGTCTCGCGGCTTACCCACGAACGTGCTGTCCAGATGAGCCTTTTTGAAGACCCGGAGCTTGACAGGTACCGCCAATGGGACCGCGAATACGATGAGAAGATGTCCATACGCGATGCTGAAGGTTGTTCATTCATCTGAAATTACTATATTTGCCGGTCAGGTGGAAAAACGCGTGCACATAACCGTGCATCCGTTTTCCCCGACTGAACATCCATTGATCACCATTTAAACAGTTGAACTATGAAAAAGTATTCCTTGATTTTCGCGCTTGCTTCCCTGTGCGCACTTTTCTCTTCCTGCGACAAGGATGACAAGATCGGCGTTGTCGGCACCTGGGAGCTCGAAAAAATCGTAACCGAGTATGTGGAAGATCAGACCGATCGTCAGCTTGATGACGAGGGTAACTTGGTCGAGATTGTCCACAATAAGGGAGACGTGACTGAGGAGACTCCCGTTGAGTATGGAACCGACCTCACTCTTACGTTCCGCAGCGACGATCTCTGCATATATAAGTTTACCGACTATAAAGACGGAAAAGTTGATGACGAATACACCTATGTGGGACCATATATGTATGACGCATCAAAACAGACCCTCAACTTTTATTCGGTGCTCGACGGCTATCTCACCCGACTGACTGAAACCGAGCTCCAATTCACTTACGAGGCATCGGACTCCTATACAATTGTATCTATTGAACATCTGCATTTCAAGAGAATCAAATAATTAATCACCATTTAAAACAGTTTACTGAACTATGAAAAAGTTTTCCTTGATTCTGGCGGTCGCTTCCCTGTGCGCATTGTTTTCTTCCTGCAACAAGGAGGAGAAGGCTGCCAATGCTCTGGTCGGCACCTGGTCGGTGGAGAAGTATGTGACAGAGTATGTGAAAGACCACGATGACAAAAAAGCCGGTGATACGGTAACGCAGACTCCATCGGAGCTCGGTCAAGGTCTGACATTCACTTTCCGCAATGACGATCTTTGTGTCGTCATTATATCTCGATACGACAACGGGGAAATCACCCGCGAATACGGACTCGTGGCCCCGTATTCATACGATGAATCGGAGCAGACCGTTGAGATTCATAGTTTTATCAGCGGCAAGGTAACGAAGGTTACCAAGACCGAATTCTGCTTCCAGGAGGAGCAGTCGAACTCCGCGGAAGGAGTCTATGCCACTATGACTTTTTGCTGCAAGAGAGTCAAATAGACTCCGCAGCCGTATCATTCCACTCTGGTGATTCTGGCAGCCCAACCTCCGCCCGGAGCGAGATGGAAGAGCGGAGTCTTGGGCTCGTTCACGATGATTGTTTCCCTGCGATAGTCGCGGGCCGCCCTGTGGGCGTTGGCCCCGTCGCGGAACACGTCGAGCCGATAACTCCCCTCTCCGAGGAATGACAGATCAAGCATCAGATTCATCGGTTCCCAGCCGTTGATCGCCCCCACATACCAGACATCTCCCTTGCGGCGCGCGAGAGCCACGTATTTGCCCACCTGGGCGTCGAGAGCCACCGTCTCATCCCACACTGTAGGGATGGAAGCGATGAAGTCGGTGCATTCCGGCTCATTCATATAGTTTGACGGAGAGTCGCAGAGCATATTGACGGGAGACTCGAATATCACATATTCCGCCAACTGGTGGCAGCGGGTTCCCTGACTCATAGCCTCTGAACTGACCGGACGATAGTTGTCTCTGGTCGCGTTGCGCATAGCTCCCTGCGTGTAGTCCATAGGGCCTGCCAGCATACGGATGAACGGAATGAGTACATCATAGCTCACCTGGTCTCCGTCCTTGAGACTCCCCCATTTCATCTGTTCAAGACCATAGACTCCCTCATAGTTCATCATATTGGGATAGGTCCTGTAGAGCCCTGTCGGCTTGTAGATCCCGTGCATATCGAGAACCAGATGATACTTGGCGGCCATCGCTGCGGCATCCTCCACGAAGCGTGTCATTATCTGGTCGTCCCTGTCCATGAAGTCCACCTTGAATCCCTTGATTCCAAGTTCAGAGTAAGACTTGCAGACATTCTCCATGTCCTTGGCAAAAGCCCAGTAGCCGGCCCAGAGAATCAGCCCGACTCCCTTGCCATCGGCATATTTCACCAGCTCTTCGAGATTGATTTCGGGAACCACCTGAAACAGATCCGTCTGCTTGTTCACTGCCCATCCCTCGTCCAGAATCACATACTCGATGCCGTGGGCGGAAGCGAAGTCGATGTAGTACTTGTAGGTCTCGTTGTTGATGCCTGACTCGAAATCGACTCCATAGATGTTCCAGGCATTCCACCAGTCCCAAGCCACCTTGCCGGGCTTCACCCAGGACCAGTCAGTGTCCGCAGCCGGGCGGGAAAGTTTCCACACCATATCGCAGTCGGCAAGTTCCCTGTCCTCGGACGACACCACCACCGTTCTCCACGGGAATGCACGCGCACCGTTGCACTCGGCGATGCAAGGCTTGCGGCTCCGGACAAGCTGCTGCAGCATATTGTGCCCGCCGAGCTCCGTCGAATCGGGAACCGGCGCAAAGATGCCGCTCAGCGTAGTACTGTCGGCCTGACGCTCGTTGTAGAGATACATCCCGGGATAGTCCTGCAAATCCGCCTCGGTGATGACCATTTTCTTGCCCTGAGGAGCTTCCACCAGCAGAGGGAGGAAAGCATAACGGTCCTCCTTCCACTCCGACAGGGCGGCGTGGGTGTATTGGTTCTCGAAAGAACTGAAGAACTGCCGCTCCGGGGTCGGATCCCGCCGCACATAAGGGACATAGGCTGTCCAGTCTTCCGGGAAATGGAAGTCCGCCTGCTCCGATATCACATTGAACGGCTTCCGGGCCTCGGAAATGAAGCGATACGCGAAGCCCTCGTCATATACGCGGAACACCACGGAATAACCCTTGAACTGGAGGGTGGCCTCGTTGTAGTGGTCACGGACTTCAGCCTTCTTGTAGATGACAGCCGGGTCCGTGCGGTCAACGGATGCTGTCCTGACTTTTTTCAGGACGGCCGACTTCCCTCCATAGACAGTCCCGTCGGAAAGAGCCATTGATATCTCAGAATCATCAAGCAGTGTCACCCCATCGCTCGTCAGGGAATAGCGGATGCCTCCGTCCACGTTCACCGTCACTTCCAGTCTGCCGTCGGGAGAGAGGATGCTGCACTTTTTCGGAGTGCCGGCCATAAGTGTCACAGCCGTCGCGAGGCAGAAGATGCCCATTGTCATTAATCTTTGCATAATCTGTTATTCAATTGCGTTGTCATTGTGTATCATCGTCTGTTTTTCATTTCTCCAAACCCATCTTCTCCTTCATAGAGCGGAGCAGGTCAAATGCCTGAAGCGGGGTCATCGAATTGAGGTCAGCAGCTTCCAGTTCATCCTTGAGCGATGACAGCAGGGGATCCTCCAGCTGGAAGAAACTCAGCTGCAGCGACCCGTCGGCCTCCACCCGGCCCTCTCTGACATTGTGCGCCCTGTACGGCTTCACCACAGGCAGTTTCCCCTCATTTTTCTCCAGCTCCTTGAGAGTCCTTTCCGCCGATTCGAGGACCTGACGCGGCATTCCCGCCATCCTGGCGACGTGCACTCCGAAACTGTGCGACACGCCGCCCTCTACCATCTTGCGGAGGAAAATCACGGACTTGCCGGACTCCTTCACGGAGATGTGGTAGTTCCTGATGCGCGGATATGTCTGCTCCAGATCGTTGAGCTCGTGGTAATGGGTGGCGAACAAGGTCTTGGCACCGTTGCCGTATTCGTGGATATACTCCACAATCGCCCTCGCGATGGACATGCCGTCGTAGGTGGAGGTGCCTCGGCCGATCTCGTCCAGAAGCACCAGAGAGCGGGCGCTCAGATTGTGAAGAATCATCGATGTCTCCAGCATCTCCACCATAAAGGTGGACTCTCCCCGGGAAATGTTGTCCGAAGCGCCGACACGGGTGAAAATCTTGTCGCAATAGCCTATGACCGCCTTTTCGGCGGGGACGAACGAGCCTGTCTGCGCCATCAGCACAATCAGCGCGGTCTGCCGGAGCAGAGCGGACTTGCCCGCCATATTGGGGCCGGTCAGTATGATTATCTGCTGAGTCTCCGAATCCAGAAAGACATCATTGGGAACATATTCCTCGTCGTCCTGCATCATAGTCTCGATGACCGGGTGGCGGCCGGCTGTGATGCTTATGGAAGAGCCGTCATTCATCTCGGGACGGCAGTATCCGCGTTCGCGAGCCAGCAGGGCAAAACCCGAAAGCACGTCAAGACGGGCCAGCAGACGGCAGTTGCGCTGGATTTTCTCCACCTGGAGACGAATCTTCTCCACCAAAGCGGCGTAAATCTTCGCCTCAAGGATATATATCTTTTCCTCCGCTCCGAGAATCTTCTCTTCATATTCTTTCAATTCCGGAGTGATGTAGCGCTCGGCATTCACCAGAGTCTGCTTTCTGATCCAGCTGTCGGGCACTTTTTCCTTGTGGACATTGCGCACCTCCAGATAGTAGCCGAACACGGAATTGTAGCCGACCTTCAGGGAAGCAATCCCAGTCCGCTCTGTCTCGCGCTGCTGAATCTCCAGCAGATAGTCCTTGCCGTGACGTGCAATCTGACGCAGTTCGTCAAGCTCCGCCGACACCCCGGACGCCACGACATCGCCCTTGCCGAGCATAGCCGCCGTGTCCGGACTGATGGTGCAGCCTATCTCGTCGCGGAGCCCGCTGCAGGAGTCAAGCCCGTCCGCAAGAGCCTTAAGTTCCGCGCATTCAGAGGCTTCACAGATGTCTCGGATGGGAGAGATGCTGTCCAGACCCCGTTTCAGCATCAGAGTGCCGCGAGGCTGAATCTTGCCGACCGCCGCCCGGGACACGGCCCGCTCCAGGTCTCCTATGTCAGAAATGCATTCCCGCAGTCTGTCGAGTTCGTCGGGATGCGAGAAGAAATAATCCACCACATTGTGCCTTGCGGAGAGTTCGGCGAGATCCACTGAAGGCATGGCCAGAAAACTCCGCAGCAGGCGAGATCCCATAGGGCAGGCGCAGCGGTCAATGACCTGCACGAGGCTCACTCCCTCACGGACGGTGCTGGAAAACAGTTCCAGATTGCGCACGGTGAACTGATCCATCCACACGAAATCGCTGCCGTCAATCCTGGACAGCGAGCAGATGTTGCTCAGTCCCGCGTGCTGAGTCTGCTCCAGATAGACAAGGAGTGCGCCGGCGGCGGTCACGCCGAGGGGATATCTGTCCACGGCGAAGCCCTTGAGGGAATCCACCCGGAACTGCTTTTTCAGCCTCTCCACGGAATTGTCATAGACAAAGGCCCATTCATCGAGGGAGGAAATGTAGATGCTGTCGCCGATTTTCTCCCTCAGACCCTTTTCATAGCTGCGCGGAACGAGTATTTCCTTCGGGGCAAAGGAGGACAGGAGATTGAGGATGTAGTCCACGCTGCCCTCGGCCACTTGAAACGTGCCTGTGGATACATCCAGAAAGGCGGCTCCCGACTTGGCCCCGTCGAAGCTCAGCCCCACTATGTAGTTGTTCTGCTTCTGGTCGAGCAGTTCTTCGTTGAAAGCCACTCCCGGGGTCACCACCTCGGTCACTCCCCTTTTCACTATGTTCTTGGTCAGACGGGGGTCTTCGAGCTGGTCGCAGACGGCCACCTTGTAGCCGGCTCTCACCAGACGGGGCAGATAGCTGTCGATCGAGTGGTAGGGGAAGCCTGCCATAGCCACGGCATCGGGGGCGGCATTGGAACGCTTGGTAAGCACTAGTCCGAGAATCTTGCTGGCCAGGACTGCGTCTTCTCCGTAAGTCTCGTAGAAGTCTCCGCAGCGGAACAACAGCAGAGCCTCGGGATGTTCCGCCTTGACGGCAAAGAACTGCTTCATCATTGGGGTCAATCCCGAGTTATCCTTGGCCATAAGTCTTCTTTCTGCATTTGGAAACTGCTAATTTAGTCAGTTTTTCGCGATTAAACAAAAGTTAAAATAAATTCGGAGCGAAGCGACACAAGGGGTCATGGGAATTCGGTCCCCTGCGCCTCGGGGCTGGCACGAAGTGACTGGGGATCGGAAGGGACCCGTTTCATATCGCAAAAATTTCCTATTTTTGCGATATGAAACGGGTCCTCGTGATTACATATTACTGGCCACCCTCAGGCGGCTCCGGCGTGCAGAGATGGGTGAAATTCGCCAAATACCTCCCCCAGATGGGCTGGCAGCCGGTCATCTACACTCCGGAGAACCCTGAACTCATCGCCGTCGACTCCTCGCTCGAAGCGGAAGTCCCGACAGTAGCCGAAGTCATAAAACGACATATCACAGAACCTTACAAGCTTTACCGCAAACTCTCGGGGCAGAGCGGCAACCGAAAGGGGCAAGACAGCGAAGTCAATCCCATCAACAGCGGGAAAAAGAGTCTGACCAAAAGGTTTTCACTCTGGATCAGAGGCAATCTGTTCATCCCGGATCCCCGCTGCCTGTGGGTGAGACCGTCGGTGAAATACTTGAAGAAATATCTTCAGCAGCACCCCGTCGATGTCATCGTGAGCACGGGACCGCCACATTCAATGCACCTGATCGCACGCAGACTTGCTCTCGCGACCGGCATACCCTGGGTGGCCGACTTCCGCGATCCCTGGACAAAGATGTTCTATTTCAAGCACCTGCCTCTAACCCGCTGGGCGCGGCGCAGGCACGAGACTTTGGAAAAGAAAGTGCTGGACGACGCTACTGTCGTCATAGCCGTCTCTCCGCTGGTGCAGGAGGAGTTCCAGAAAATGACTTCCACCCCGGTGAAG
Source organism: Lachnospiraceae bacterium (assembly GCA_963640185.1). GTDB lineage: Bacteria > Bacteroidota > Bacteroidia > Bacteroidales > UBA932 > Cryptobacteroides. The sequence goes on from CAVHXU010000020.1 coordinate 38,749, forward strand.
CTGATTACCAATGGTTTCGACGAGAGCGACTTCGCGACCGCGATGCAGGAGCTGATGGTCTCTGAGGGGGAATACGGGAGTGAGAATGACCGTGATTTCAACATCGTCCACACGGGACTGTTCGCCTCTGACGGCAATCCGGACAACCTCTGGAAAGCCCTGTCGGACATATCCGCCGAAGATGACGAATTCGGCAAGCATCTGAAAATAAGGCTTGTCGGCAAGACTGACGCTCAGATAACCGACTCTCTGCACAGTTTCGGGCTGACGCGCTGTGTGGAAAATCTCGGCTATCAGCCTCACGAAGTCGCAGTGAGGGAGCAGTGCGGGGCGAGCGTGCTGATTCTGCCTCTGCGCAGGGAGCTGGAGTACAAGGCCACCGTTCCCGGGAAATTGTTCGAATATCTCGCTTCACACCGTCCTGTGATAGGCATAGGACAGACCGACGGAGCTATGGCGAAAATTCTCTCCGACTCCGGGGCGGGAGTCACTTTCGAATGGGAAGACTACGCCGGCATCAAGGCGGAGATACTCCGCTGCTGGGATCTGTTCAAGCAGGACAAACTGGAAGACCGCGATGAAGACATCGACCGTTATTCGCGGCGGCGGCTCACGAACGATCTCGCGGAACTTTTTGAATCTTTATAAATACAATATGACCCGCATCAACAAGGAAATCATCAGGAAAGCGGCGATCTGTGCAGGTGTAGTGCTGTTTTTCATAGTGCTCGCATATAGTTTCGTACCGCAGGTGCTCAGCGGAAAGATCGTGAACCAGAGCGACATATCTTCGTGGAAAGGAATGGCGAACGAGGCAGTCACCTACAACGCCGCCCATCCGGAAGACAAAACCCGATGGACAGACTCGATGTTCGGGGGGATGCCCACGACAGCGACTATCGATGATTTCGACGGCGACTGGACCAAAGCGCTGTACCGTTTCCTGCTTTTGGGGCGGAGGCCGGCCAGCTATCTTTTCATTGCTCTGCTGGGCGCTTTTCTGATGTTTCTCGCTTTCGGCTGCGGAGTCCTTCCCTCGGTGGCGGGGGCTGTGGCAGTGGCGTTCTGCGCCTACAATATGCAGATAATCCAGGTGGGACACAACACCAAGATGCAGGCTATAGCATTTTTCCCCTGGGTGCTTGCAGGCGTGGCATTCACCTACCGCTGTGCCCTGGGCAGGGTCAGAAGCGCCGGGCAAAACGAAACGGCCGCGAATCATTCAGGTGAAACTGACTCCAAAAGGAAGACTTGGACGGAATGGCTGCCGCAGACCGTGCTCGGGGCTGTGCTCTTTGCCTTCGCGCTGAGTTTCCAGATTAAGGCCAACCATCCGCAGATCACTTATTATCTGGCGATTGTGATATTCGTATATGCTCTCACCTGCCTCGTGTGGCTCTGCGTCCGCAAGGCTGGCAGAGCGGAAAATCTGAAAAGATTTTTCACGGCATCGGCCCTGCTTCTGGTCATAGGCTGCGCTGGCATCGCCACCAACGCCAACAAACTGATTCCCACATACCGGTACGCCAAATATACAATGCGCGGAGGATCTGAGCTGGTGGCGGACAAGGCCGAACACGCCGGTGACGCCAAGGCGGTGAAAGAGGCTAAGGCGGCGGCAAAGGGTCTCGATTTGGAATATGCCACCGCGTGGTCGTACGGCATCAGTGAAATGCCCAATCTGCTGATACCCGACTTCAACGGCGGCGCATCGGCCTGCGACCCGCGCCTGAAGAAAAGCGCGACGGAGAGCCTGCTGAAGCAGTATCGCCAGCCGAATGTCGCCCAGACGATGAAATCACTCCCGATGTACTGGGGTCCCCAGCCTTTCACTGCAGGACCGATGTATCTGGGAGCCGTCAGCATTTTCCTGTTCATCCTCGGACTTTTCCTGCTTAAGGGCGAAGACTGGCGCCACACGATCTGGATAATCATCGCGACTCTGATCGCCGTGTTCCTCGCCTGGGGCAGCCATTTTATGTGGTTCACCAAGCTGTGGTTCAACTATGCTCCTATGTACAACAAGTTCAGGACAGTGTCTATGGCCCTGACCGTTCTGCAGGTGACCGTGCCTCTGCTCGGATTCATAGCCTTGGACAGGATTGTGCGTGAACGCTACGACAGGAAACAGGTACGCAGGGCGACCCTGTGGGCATTGGGGCTCACAGGGGGCTTCTGTCTGCTGTTTGCCGTTTTCCCGGGGCTTGCGGGAGACTTCAGCGCCGCTTCGGACGAGGGGATGCAGGACATTCTCGCCGACGCTCTCCGGGAAGACCGCAGGGCGATGCTTCGCAGGGATGCCGTCAGAAGCCTTGTCTTCATTATGCTCGCAGGAGCTATGATACTGTGGAGCTGCCGCGCCAAGGCAGCATTCGCCGGGAAGAAGCGCGCCTTTATTCTGGGCGGAGTGATCGGAGTGATGGTGCTCTTCGATATGTTCTCTGTCGGGAAACGCTACCTCAACAAGGAGCATTTCGTCACTCCCGCCGATTTCGACAGACAGTTCGCCGAGAGGATGGTGGACAAGATCATACTGGAAGATCCGGCCGTTTCGTACAGAGTGTTCGACCTCAGCAGCGGCAATCCTTTCAACGATGCGCATCCGTCCTACCGGCACAAGAGCATCGGCGGCTACAGTCCCGTCAAGCTTCAGCGCTATCAGGATCTCATCGAACGCTATATCAGCCGCGAGGCCAACCGGATACTCTCTACGGTGAATAGCTGCGAAACCATCCGGGAAGTGGAGGAAAAGCTGCCATACCTGCCGATAACATCTATGTTAAACGGGCGCTACATAGTGTTGGGGGACAATTATTCTCCGGTGGTCAACCGCTATGCGGCGGGCAATTGCCGGGTGGTCTCCGCGTTCAGACAGGCCGCGAGCGTGAATGAGGAGATCGAACTGCTCGCCTCCGCAGATCTTACGAACACTGCCGTTTTGGGACCTGATTTTGCGTTTATTGCCAAACGGTTCGAGGAAATGTCCAGCCTCGACAGCGCAACCAGCCACGGCGGCGCAAGGAGTCAAGACAACGGTCCCGCCGGCGGGACAGCCACCGGAACTGCTGTTGAACTCCGCTCCTACGAACCAAACGAACTTCACTACTCCTACTCCTCCGGCACGCCGTCTGCGGTGGTGTTCAGCGAGATTTACTACCCCGAAGGATGGAAGGCCTGGATAGGTCCTGCGGGAAATGTCGGAGAAGTGCACAGAGGCCGGTTCACAGCCTCGGAGGAAGCGCAGTCCGTGGAACTGTTCCGCTGCAACTGGATGTTGAGGGGCCTGCTGATGCCCGAGGGCGACTACGAGATAGTGATGCGCTTCGAACCGCAGTCCTACATCACGGGCCAGCGCATCTCCACCGCCAGCTCCGCCCTGCTTCTGCTCCTGCTGCTTCTGTCCGCCGCAGGAGCGGTCTTCTCCGGAAAGAACTGCTTCAGAATTCGACGCTGAACACCGGACCGACAAAGAATTTTCTGACTTTGGTGCCGGTGAGGGAGGATATGCTGTTCATCTCCTTGAAACCCGGCGCCCCGTTGATGCAAAAATCTATGCCGAACCTCAGCGGAAGGCTCAGCCACAGAGCGTTGGTCATATCCAGCATCAGCTGGCTGCCATAGCTCAGCAGGCAACCTCTGCCACCCGTCTTCAACCCCGCCTCCTGAGCCGCAGAGATCCCGCCGAAATGTGTGGCGAACTCCGCCCTGTCATAGACCGTACAGTCGAGGTAAGGTATCAGCAGAAGCCTCTTTATGAAGAAGCATCCGCCCAGAAGAGCCCTGTCGCCGATATAAATCGGGATTGCATAATCCGCGCTGATTTTGCAGATGTCCGTCTGGCTCTTGAACAAGTGGCTGAACGGATATTTGCTCTCGAATCCCCGGGGCATCACGGAATAGCTCTGTGCAGGGCCGAAGAGGGACGACGGCTTTATCTGGTGCTGCCACAGGACACTGAGTCTCAGACCCTGCTCCCGTGTTATCCCCGGGAAATACCCAAAAATACGCGCGTATGCGACTGGCGAGAATATGTCGCCGTAAGCGGTCTCCTTGGCTAAGCCTTTCCGGCGGTAAAGACCGTAATGCAGTCCGAGCTCCGCTCCATAGCCCCAGCGGGAATATTCTCCGGAGGTCGTGGTCGGCAGCAGGGAATAGTAGAGCAGCGAAGCGTTGAGAGTCTGCATATAGACGTTATGGCCGAGCCCATGTCTCTGATATGCGTAGAGGCCGTCTGCTCTGACCGGGACTCCGTGATTGCCGATCACTTCTCCTTTGAACGCCTTCCTGTCCCCCCTGTCCAGATCCCACCAACTGCCGTCATCGAGATAATGCTGCAGGCGTGTGTCGAGCCGGTCATTGGTGAAGCGATATGAAACGGAAGGCTTCAGCTGCCTGTACCATCCTCCGGATGAGAGATTCCAAGGAATGGACAGTGTCATCTTGGCCTCTGTGTACGGGGTTTTAGGGACTGAATACACCCCGGCAGAGTGCCCTACATATCCCAGAATCCTGTCTCCCTGCACCGAAGTGTAGGCGGTGTTCTCCTTCACGACATATTGCTTCGCCCTGCGGTCGCCGACATTGACCTCTCCCTCTATGACCGGATACCAGCCCGAATATCTGAAATAGAAATGCCCCGAATGTGTCCACCTGTAGTTCTCGTCCGGCACTCTGTGAGCCGAGTATCCAGCACTGCCATAAGCTGTTCCGAGGTTGTTCTGGAAAAGCGCCGTCGCTCCGAGAGAGATGTAGTCATAGATCTGCTCTCCGGAGAAATTCATAATGTGGGGAACACTGAAGTAAAATGGAGCCCAGGAATGGAAGTGCAGCAGATGCGGCAATTTGCGCCACCGCCGCGGGGCTGAAATGGAGATGGTGTCCGCTGCAGCTGCAGCGCCGGCCATATAGTCTCCGGTCCCGTAGATCTGTTCCGCACGCCTGCTGGCCTGCTCAGAGAGCTTGTCGGCGATGATCCAGCGCGCCCTGTCGGACCAGTTCACCGGCCTTGCCGTGAGGAGGCTGTCCTGACTGGTTCTGAATATCATCCTGCCTTTGACGGTCTGCGAGGAGTAGTAGAGGTAGCCGTCGTCCGCAAACAGGTAGTCCGTGGCTCCGTAGCGGGTGGATGTGAGCTGCAGCACTTCGCCGCCTGACGGGTTCACCCCGTACAGCTCGTTCACGCCGTTATGGTCGGAAGTGAAGCAGAGCAGCCCCCCGTGCATCCCGGGATTGGTGATGTGGACGGGCTGTGGCTCCAGCACCGTTTCCCAATGACCTCCGCCATCGTCAAGGTCTTTGACGACAAGTCTGTAGATGCCGTATCCTCCGGCCGAAAGTCCCGTAGCAAAGATTCCCTCCTCTGCCCAAAGAGGCTCCGCAAGCTGCAGGGAGTCCGGAGCAGCGAATTCTCCCGCTCTGCTGCCGGTCGGTTCGTCTATCACAATAAGTTTGGAGCCTCCTTTAGGGAGAAGTTCCACTGCCGCCACCTGCTTCCCCGAAGGTGACACGACAGGGTTGTACATCCAGCCGCCCCGGGTCACGACCGCTTTTCTTCTGCCTCTCGGGGTCATTCTGCGTATCTGGGAAGTGGCTTTCAGGCTCCACCTGCCGTCACTCACGCTTTCACTCCATAGGATGTTGCCGCTGAGGCTGTCGTATTGCGGGTGGGAAGTGTAGGCTGCCACTCTCGAAACGAATCTTTCTCTGCCGAGGTCCTCCTCCGAGGTCTGCACTTTTATGAGAATCCTGCTGTCGTTCATCCCCTCCTTGCAGCAGTACAGTTCACCGTCAATCAGACAGAAATCAGTGTAGTCGGCGTGCTTGCGCGGCTCCGCCGTGACCTGCTGCATAGGCATATACGGGGCTCTTCTGTCCGCTCCGGTCTTCCACGCGCGGGCGAGGCTGTCCACCACCACATTGAAAGTCTTCGCCACATTCATCCCGCTTGTCTGCCTGGAGATGACCTCCCTCACCCACAGCATATACGGTTTCCGTGAAGCGGTGTCGAGATAGCGGGCAGTGAAGTCAGCGTCGTCATAGTACCACCTGATGCCTCCGTAGGTCAAGTAGCCTGAAGCATAGTGGTTCGGCGTGTAATACTTCTGCGAGCCGTACCTCCACCTGTCCCAGTCCCTCAGGTCTCCCTGGTCGAAGCAGACCATATAGTAGTTGAGAAAATCGGCGCTTCTCCCGCGTCCGGTCCGGGTCAGTTCGGTCTCGGCAATGACGGCGTCGCCCTCCAGAAATGAGATTTCCGTCAGAAGGCCTGTGCTGAGGCCGTTGAACATCTCCCCGAAAATGTATTTGAACGGTCTCCACGCCCGGCTTATGCCGAACTGCATCTGAGAGATGTGGCGCGACTCGTGCACGGCAAGCTGGTCAATCCACGGCTGAGCCTCGGAACCGTACATATCCGGCAGCGTGTAGGCATCCATCCTCTTGGGAGCCCAAGCCACCGAACCGTTCGACATGGCGTTGTAGGAGTGGAGCACCACCGGCATTTTCACCTTGAGCGCCTGCCCCGGCAGAAATCCCGAAGTCAACGACACTGGGACACGATATTTCTCAAGAGACTTGGCATACTCCCTTGCCAGAGAGTCCATCCCTTTCTGATACAGGACTTTATAATTCGGGGATTCGATCGAATACCATTTCCCCGCCGGATCGTCTCCGGCAGTGTAGAACTGTGCGGAAGCGGCCACGGGCAGGAGCAGCATCGCAAAAGCCGTGATATGCAGCAATTTCTTCATAGACTGCAAAGTTAACAATCCTTAAAACAACTCAAGCATCTATGTCTGTCTTTCCGCCTGTGCGCTCCGGAGATGTCCGTCTTCCCGGCCGGAGGTGGAAGCGTCCGCAGGATGATGTCTGCGACAGAAGAATCAGACAAATTTTTATTAAATTTGTCGGGTTTTACGGGCATGTCCGGAATCAGCCCTGCCGGTCGTTCTTCCGACTTTTAGGGCCGGAGAAAAGATCCGCAAAATCGGAAGCCAATGGGAATCAGTGAAAATGGATGCAACACCTAATACGCGGACTGTCAGGCTGGTGTCAGCCGCTTTGCTGGCGATAGCCGTGACGCTTGTCCTGTCCTGCGGTCAGCGCGGCGGCAGGAAGACTTCACCGGATGCAGAACCCGCTTTGGCGACCCGTGCATTCCCGATGGTGAGCGTCCCGGCAGTGCTCGGCAGCGCGGACGAAGTCTCAGATTATCTCGCAGACCACTATTTCGACAGATTCACGTCGGCCGGCACAGGCACGGCCTACCTTTGCGACAGCACCCACATCGGCGGCGTGGCGAAGGGAGAAGTGGAGCAGAACTTCGCCAACTACTGCGCCGTCCTCGAAAAAGTGCCTTTGGACAAGGCCCGCAGCGGGATGGAAAGGCTTTGGGACAGACTCGTATCCTGCGAGGATGCCGACAGCACGTCCAATGTCTTTGAACAGATGGTGGAGATAGTTGACCGCTATCTCTATGACCCCAATTCTCCTCTGAGAAACGAAGACTTCTACCAGCCTTTCGTGGCCGGGAAGGCCAAGTACCGGGGATATGCCGAAGTCGCGAGGGAAGGTTTCGCCCGGACCGCGCACAACTGTTCGCTCAACCGCGTAGGCACAACGGCCGCCGATTTCCGTTTTTCAGACAGGAACGGCCGCATCTACCGTCTGCACGGTATCAAGGCGGACAGGATCATTCTGTTTTTCTCCAATCCGGGATGCCACGCCTGTGCCGAGATCATCGGGACGATGAAGTCCTACCCCCAGATGGAGCGGATGATCGCCTCCGGAGAGCTTGCCGTGCTGAACATCTACATCGACGAAGACACCGCCGACTGGTACAAATATATGCCCATCTATCCAGCATCGTGGTACAACGGCTACGACCCGGACTACATCATCAGAAGTGAGAATCTCTACGATGTCAGGGCTATTCCGTCGCTGTATCTCCTGGACGGAAACCACACCGTGCTGATGAAAGACGCGCCGATGGAAAAGCTCTTTGCGGCAGTGTTCGGAGAATGACCCTGCCATCCTGTCCGGATTCGGCCGTTTATTGACAGGTTTTGACGGAAAACACAGAAAACGAAAACACAGAAAATATTGATAAACGATAAACTGATGAAAATTACCGGAGAACTTTGGGGCAAGAGCCCCTGCGGAAAGGAGATTTATCTCTACACCCTGACCAATGACAATGGAGCCTGGGTGAAACTCTCAAGCGTCGGGGCAGGCATAGTCGGGATCGGCGTGCCTGACAGGGACGGGAAGATTGCCGATGTAGTGCTCGGCTACCCTGAAAGCGCAAGCTATTTCGGGGACGGTCCCTGCGCCGGCAAAGTGCCCGGAAGATATGCCAACCGTGTGGCTCTTGGCAAGTTCACTCTGGACGGAGTGGAGTACAGCCTGCCGATAAACAACGGGCCGAACCATCTGCACGGAGGCCCTGAAGGCTTCCAGAACAAGGTGTGGGAAAGCCGCAGCGGAGAGAATTCCGTCGAGTTCCTCTACTACTCGGAAGACGGCGAGATGGGCTATCCCGGCGCTCTGAAAGCGGTGGCGCACTATGTATGGAGCGAAGAGAATGAGCTCAGTCTGACGCTGACCGCACAGAGTGACGCTCCGACCATAGTCAACCTCACCAACCACGCCTATTTCAACCTCAACGGCGAGGGCTCAGGATCTGTCCTCGACCACGAACTGAGTCTCAACGCTTCAGAATGGCTGCCTACCGACGAGAACCTGATTCCGCTCGGGGAATCCGTGCCTGTCGCCGGCACTCCGATGGATTTCATCAACGCCAAGAAGCTCGGGCGCGACATCAACGAGGATTTTCCCGCTCTCAAGTACGGCAAGGGTTATGACAACTGCTGGGTCATCGACGGCGGCGAGCCGGATCAGATTCAGGAGGCTGCGGAGCTCTATTCCGCGGCATCGGGCCGTGTCCTGAAGGTCTATACCACCCAGCCGGGAGTTCAGGTCTATACGGGCAACTGGCTCGCCGGCTGTCCTGTCGGCAAATGCGGCCGCCCGTACAACGACTATGAGGGGGTGGCCATCGAATGCCAGAATTTCCCGGATTCTCCTAATGAGCCGGAATATCCTTCACCGGTGCTGAGGCCGGGGCAGGTCTATTCCCAGGCCATCATATTCTCTTTCGGCGTCAGATAGGGTGAAGCCGCGGCGACTTCGCTCCCGACAGCATTTACACGGCTGCTTTTAGAAGAAATGCTATGAAACAATATCTGGATTTATTGCGATATATCCGCGAAAACGGAGTGATGAAACACGACCGCACCGGAGTGGGCACGCAGAGCATTTTCGGTTACCAGATGAGATTCGATCTCTCTGAGGGCTTCCCGCTGCTCACCACCAAGAAAGTGCATCTAAAATCCATCATCTATGAGCTTCTGTGGTTTATTTCGGGGGATACCAACATCAAGTATCTCAAGGATCACGGAGTGTCGATATGGGATGAATGGGCGGATGAGAACGGTGATCTTGGACCTGTCTATGGGCATCAGTGGCGCAGTTGGCCCTGCCCGGACGGACGCTGCATAGACCAGTTGTCGCAGGTGGTGGACAGCATCCGGAACAATCCGGATTCCCGCAGGATGATAGTGTCCGCGTGGAATGTTGCCGAGGTGGAAAAGATGGCGCTGCCTCCGTGCCACAGCCTTTTCCAATTCTATGTGGCTGACGGCAGGCTTTCCTGCCAGCTATATCAGCGCAGTGCAGATGTCTTTCTGGGAGTGCCTTTCAATATCGCCTCATACGCGCTTCTGACGATGATGATTGCCCAGGTCTGCGACCTCCGTCCGGGAGACTTCATCCACACGACGGGTGACACCCACATCTATCTCAACCATTTCGACCAGGTGGCCGAGCAGCTGTCACGCACTCCGCGCCCGCTGCCGCAGATGAAGTTGAATCCGGAAGTGAAGAGCATTTTCGACTTCCGGTATGAGGATTTCATCCTTGATGGCTACGACCCCTATCCGGGCATCAAGGCGCCTGTAGCCGTATAATCGTCAGAATGCAAGGTACATCCCGGGAAGCAAGCATAGAAAGAGTTATGGAAAAATGTATGATAGCGGCCGTGGCGGCCAATGGTGCAATCGGCAGAGACAATGCTCTTCTGTGGCGCATCTCCCAGGATCTCCGCCATTTCAAGGCACTGACCGGTCATTGTCCTCTGATTATGGGGCGCAGGACTTTCGAGTCAATGGGAAGCCGCCCTCTTCCCGGCCGCCGCAACATTGTCATCTCCCCGACCCTGTCCAAGACAATGAGCCGGCTTGTCGTGCCGGGCAGCAACACCTTTCCCGGTTTCGCGGACATAGTGCCGAATCTTGAGGAGGCTTATGCGGTGGCGGAGACAGACATTACCGAGAGGATGCTGGGACTGTCCGTACCGGATGCCCAAGGACAGAGTTCCGAAGGACCTTGTGACGGCGGGAAGAATGCCGAAAATCAGGAAATTGCAGGCAATGCAGCCGAGGACCGCTGTTTCATCATCGGAGGGGCGATGGTCTATGCTTCGGCGATAGATGACGCGGACGTGCTCCATATCACACATATCGGACAGAATGCCCCCGACGCCGACAGCTTTTTCCCGGAGATCTCTCCCGCTGTCTGGGCTATCCATTCCCGCTCCGAGACTTTCACCGACCCCAAGACCGGAGTCAATTTCCACTTCGCCGAATACCGCCGGCGCTGAATATCACTCCGCCTGCCCTCAGACATTGAACAGGAAGTGCATTATGTCACCGTCCTGAACGATGTAGTCCTTGCCCTCGATGCCGAGCTTTCCGGCGGCACGGCAGGCAGACTCGGATTTCAGAGTCACAAAATCGTCATATTTGATTACCTCGGCACGGATGAAACCCTTCTCGAAATCCGTGTGTATCACTCCGGCGGCCTTTGGAGCCTTGTCGCCGACGTGAATGGTCCACGCACGGCACTCGTCTGCCCCGGCGGTGAAGAATGTACGGAGATTCAGCAGAGAATAGGCGTGCTGGATGAGCCTCACGACTCCCGACTCCTCCAGCCCCATCTCCTCCAGGAACATAGCCCTTTCCTCCGGGTCCTCAAGCTCAGCGATGTCCGACTCTATTTTTGCCGAGATCACCATAATCTCGGCTCCCTCGTTTGCAGTAGCCTCACGCACGGCATCGACATAGGCATTGCCGTTCTTGGCCGAAGCCTCGTCCACATTGCAGACATACATCACGGGCTTGTCCGTAAGCAGGAACAGTTCCTTTGCAAGTTCCTTTTCCTCAGCACTTTCCAGAGCCACGCTGCGACAGTTTCTACCCTGCTCAAGAGCCTCCTTGTAGCGGAGCAGAATGCCCATCAGCTTGGCGGCAGTCTTGTCACCTCCAGCCTGAGCCTGTTTGGACACCTTCGCGAGGCGGTTCTCCACAGTCTCCAGATCCTTTATCTGGAGCTCCAGGTCTATCACTTCCTTGTCCCTCACCGGATCCACCGAACCGTCCACATGAACGATGTTGGGATCATCGAAGCAGCGGAGGACGTGCAGGATGGCATCTGTCTCACGGATATTCGCAAGAAACTGGTTGCCGAGACCCTCGCCCTTGCTTGCTCCTCTCACGAGCCCCGCTATGTCCACAATCTCCACCGTCGCCGGAACAAGAGATTTCGGATGGCAGATCTCATTCAGCACCTCAAGCCGCCTGTCGGGAACCACTGTCGAACCGACATTGGGATCTATCGTGCAGAACGGGAAATTGGCGCTCTGGGCCTTTGATGAACTGATGCAATTGAACAGAGTGGATTTGCCGACGTTGGGAAGTCCGACTATACCGCATTTAAGTGACATATTTTCTAAACATTAGATTTCGGAGGACGATTCTTCCGAAGCGGTGCAAAATTAGTTAATTTTACGAAAATTTTGGAGATATGAGGGGATTATTGATGATTGCGCTTGCCGCCGCTGTTCTTTCAGGCGGCATTGAGACCGCTTCAGACGGCTCAGAAGACGTTTCCCGGGCAGACACCGTCCACAAAGCCGCAGTTATGGAAGCCGATGCCGCTCCGGCGGAAGAAGCGGGCAGGCGGGACTCCCTGCTGATGGTTTTCTGGAATCTTGAGAACTTCTTCGACTATTTCGATGACGGAGCGGGCACGTCAGATGCCGATTTTTCATCTTTTGGGACCAGACACTGGACCAAGAAGCGTTTCCTCGCCAAATGCAACGCTTTCGGCAAGACGATTCTGGCGGCAGCATCGGAATATGGCAACCTGCCCGCCCTGATAGGTCTCGCAGAGATCGAGAACCGCTTTGTCCTGAGAAGAATCGTGAGTTCGGACGTGCTGAGAAAATGCGGATACACTTTTGTCCATTATGAGTCACCGGACAGACGAGGGATAGACGTGGCGCTGCTTTACCGCAACGAGGAGCTGACTCTGCTGTGCTCCAGAGCCGTGCATATCTATGACGACAACGGGAAACAGATGCCGACGAGGGACATCCTGTATTCGGAATTCGTTGTCCGGGGAAAAGGGCGGATCTCCGACACTCTGCACATAGCTGTGAATCATCACCCTTCGAAATACTCCGGCAGCAGGGCTTCCGCCGCGGCAAGAAATGCGGCGATGGCAGCTCTGCGGGCTTTGTGCGATTCAGTGGAACGATGCTCCTCCGCCCCCGTCATAATGGCCGGCGACTTCAATGACACCCCGGACGGAGAACAGTTCCGGATGCTCGGCGGACACCGAATCAACCTCGCCGCTCCCCTGTCATCCGCAGGGGCGGGCAGCATCCGCTTCAACGGCAAATGGGAGATGATAGACCATTTCATCGTCACGGCACCGGCTGACACTCTCCTGAAAATGGATGTCTTCACCGCCCCTTTCCTCCTTGAAAGGGACAAGGCGCATACGGGCGAGAAACCGCGGAGAACTTATTCCGGTCCCCGCTACGTAGGAGGCGTCAGCGACCATCTGCCGATAGTCCTGCTCAGGAAATAGGATTAAATCCGAGGGAAAAATGCTTGCCGTTTGGAGATAATTTGGTACTTTTGAAGAATTATACTAACAGCACAATTATGAATACTACAATGAAAGAAGCCATCTCAAAGAAATTCGAGACGCTTTTCGGCAGTAAAGGTGATTTCTTCGCTTCAGCAGGCCGAATCAATCTTATCGGAGAACATACCGACTACAACGGCGCTTTCGTTTTCCCCGGAGCCATCGACAAGGGAATGATCGCGGAAATCAAGCTCAACGGCACGGACAAGGTCCGCGCGTTCGCACTTGATCTTGACGAATACTGCGAGTTCGGTCTGCGTGAGGAAGATGCTCCGTCACAGAGCTGGGCAAGATACATCTTCGGTGTCTGCCGCGAGACCATCAAGCGCGGAGGCAAGGTGGAGGGCTTCAACACCGTATTTGCGGGAGACGTCCCTCTCGGAGCGGGAATGTCCTCATCTGCAGCGTTGGAGAGCACATTTGCCTATGCCATCAACGAACTTATGGGCAATGGCATCGACAAGTTCGAGCTCGCCAGAATAGGCCAGAGCACCGAGCACAACTACTGCGGCGTGAACTGCGGAATTATGGATCAGTTCGCGTCCATTTTCGGAAAAGCCGGCTCTCTCATCAGGCTGGACTGCAAGACTCTGGAGTACAAGTACTACCCGTTCCATCCTAAAGGCTACAGACTTGTTCTTCTCGATTCAGTGGTGAAGCACGAGCTCGCGTCTTCGGCCTACAACAAGCGTCGTGCGTCCTGCGAGAATGTCGTCAAACATATCAAAAAGAACCACCCGGAGGTGGAGTTCCTCCGCGACGCGTCTATGGACTGGCTTGACGAGGTGAAGAACGAGATTTCACACGAGGACTACCTTCGCGCCGAATATGTGATCGGGGAGGTGCAGCGCGTGCTGGACGTGTGCGCCGCTCTCGAAAAGGATGACTACGAGACGGTGGGACAAAAGATGTACGAGACCCACTACGGTATGAGCAAGCAGTATGAGGTCAGCTGCGAAGAACTCGACTACCTCAACGACATCGCCAAAGAATGCGCTGTCACGGGCTCACGGGTTATGGGCGGAGGCTTCGGCGGCTGTACGATCAACCTCGTGAAGGACGAACTCTACGACAAGTTCATCGCGACTGCCAGGGAGAAGTTCAACGGGAAGTTCGGTCACGAGCCTAAAGTCTATGATGTCGTCATCTCCGACGGCGCCCGCAGACTTGAATAACCGCTATTTGACTTTCGGTCAACCTTTTATTATTTTGTCGAGATAGTCGGCATCTATCTTGCAGAAACCCTCGGCCGGTCTGACCGCAGGGTTTCTTTCTATTATGCCGCAGGCATCCTCATATACATTGCGGCCCACCCGCAGTTCGGACATATTGCCCTTGTCGGCAAGGCTGAAGCACAGGACTCCCGTCTCCCCTTCCCCCTCGCGGCGGTGATAGTGCAGACTGCGCGGATCCGGCGGCGCAACTGCCCCCTTGGAATCCGATTTCGAGGCCATTTCCTGCACTGTCACCCATTTGCAGAACTCGATGGCCAGATCGTCCAGCCCATCCTCGAAAATGTGCAATTTCTCGATAAGCGACCCCACATCCGACACCAGCCTGAGACGATAGCCTCCCATCGCTTTGGTGTGGTTGGAGATGGCCTGCATCTGAGTCTCCGAAATCTGATTACGCAGATCCAGCCACAGCATTATCTTCTTTTCGGGATCGTGATAGAGTGTGTCATAGGCGGCGAGATTGGTGGTGCCGCAGTGAGGGCATTGCCAGAGAAAAAGAGAACCGTCAGCCACTTTCGCCTTGAGAGACGGAGATTCCGCCACGTTTATGCTTTTGTATATGGTCAGAATGTGCTTTTCGGCGCATTTTGAGCACTGTGTTTCCGCTTGAGACTGAATCATATCCTGAGAAAAAACTGAATTGACGCTGTTTCCAAAAGAAAAAGGCCCGCTGCCACCGTCACGGGGACGACACGCAGCGAAGCCTTGTTGACTGTGAACCGTCTGCTAATAGAATCTCGCGCGGTTGTCCTTGACATTCTCCATCATGGTAGGGAGAATCATCTGCGCAAGGTACTGGTTCATCTGGTTCTGCCTCGTGACGGCATCGTCCTCTGTGTAGAAAGCGCCTGTCTCGCGGCCGGTCACCTTGAAGACATAGACTCCGATATTGCCGGCGACAGGGCCTGAAATCTTGCCCTCTTCAGCCACTGACACTGCTCCGATGAACGCCGGGTCAAGTCCCTGTGAAGTCATCGAAGAGAATGCTATGCCAGTTTTGGTGCTTACCGTAGTGCCGAGAGCCTCCGCAATGGCGTTCATATCGGTCAGACCGTCGATTTTGGCAGCGACTTCGGCCTTGACCTTGTCGGCTTCCTTGTCGGCGTAAAGCGCCATCTTGATGCTTGGAGCGACCTCTGACACTTTCATATAGCCCTCTTTGTGGATGTCCTTGAGAGTGGCGATGATGAAATATGCGTTGTTGATGGTGATGATGCCTGAAACTGCACCTTTCTTGGCCTCGAATGCCCAGCGTGACACTTCCTTGGCATTGTCGATGGAACCGATGCGGGAAGCGCCCTCCGTCAGGTTGTTGACCGGATGGGCATAGACAGCCTGCGAGTCCACGGCGGCGAGGAAGTTCTTGTAACTGCCCGCAGCCTGTACCGCGAAAGCGTTGGCCTTGGTATATTCGGCTCCGACGGTCTCCTTGCTCGGGACGGCGGTCTTCTCGAAAATGGCCACCTGCTTGCTTACCACGCCGTTTTCAGTCTTGGTGTCAAGCACCCTCACCGCATAGAATGTCTCGTTGCGCTGAAGCACCTGTGACACCGCGCCCTTTCCGCTCTTGGCATCAAACACGAAATCGTTCACTTCCGGAGCCACCGCATTGAGTTCACCGGCCTTGTAGTAGGTCTCGTCATAGCGCCTGTCGGAATATCCGAGGAGGAAAGACTTGATGTTCTCCGTGTTGCGGAACTCGTCGTAGTGTGCGGCTATCAAGGAGTTGGCGGCCGCAAGATCCGTCTCGGAAGGCTCCACCTCAAACACCACATACTCGATGTCGCGGCTCGCGTTCTGCTTGTAGAACTTCTTGTGGGCGTTGTAGTATTCCTTTATTTCCTTGTCCGACACCACGATGGACGAATCCTGGACAAAGCCGAAAGGCACGACCACGAACTCCGCATCGGTGGTGGTATTGTTCTCGGCGATGGTGCGGTTGAGCTGAAGCTCGTTCTGGACATTGCTTGCAGTGAACAGAGCCAGATACTTTGCATAGTACTGCTGAGTGATGACGGTCTGGCTCATAAAGTTGAGCACATTCTTCATCCTGCCGCTGGGGTCGCTGTTGCACTGATCCCTGAAATCGAGGAACGCATCCTTGCGGAAATTGCCGTTCTCGTCGGTGAAGAACTGGGCCATGAACGGAGACACGTGGTCACCGGCTATGAGATCCTTAGCCTCCTCGTCACCGACATAAACTCCTGCCCTGTTGGCATTCTTGATGAACAGGTACTTGTCTATCAGAGACTGCCAGGCAGCATCCTGGATGCCTTTCTGCTGCTCCTCGTTCTGGGCTGAAGAGCCCGTCATAACCTCGTGCACGGTGGCAAACTTATCCACGTCTGCCTGATAGTCCGTATAGGAAATTGATTTACCGTCGATTTCACCGACATCATATTTTGAGGACATCGTGGAAGAAACCGACTCAAGTGTGCTCGGGTCGATGATAAATGACAACAAAGCCACGGCGATAAGCACCGTTATCAGGACTCCGAACTTTACGCGAATTGTTTCAAGAACCGCCATTGTATTTATAGTTTTAATTATTTCAATCTAACGGGACTGCGAAGTTAGTATTTTTCCAGCAATTACACTATTTTTTTTGCACCGGGCCTATAAGATTCACACTGTCGATCACCACCTCCGTACTGTCCTGCACTATGATCGCGTAGTTGTTGAACGGGTTGAAGATGACTGAATTTCTGGCGTGCTGATCCGACTCCATCCCGTAGCCCTGCATAAATCCGTCGGGTGAATACAGCCTCACGTAACAGTCCGTGTAGATTTTTTCCGCTTTCCGGTCCCAATACAGGGTATCCGTCTCCATCGTTTCCCTGTTGATCAGATTCTTCACGACCACATTGCCGAAAGCGGACCATATCTCGCGGCCGTCGCGGAACTTCCTGTGGCTCGCCTGATCCGCCTTGATTTCAGTCTCAAGAAGGCCTTCCTCAGTGTAGCCATAGACGGCAAAACCCTTGGGAAAGAGCTGCATAGACAGGGAATCATTCTCATAGCGCTCCATCAGGGGAGCCTCCGTGCGCATCTCTATGCGGCTGTCAGTGGTCTGGACCACATACATATCCTCGACTGTCTGGACGGGGGTCTCCTTCACGTTGATCTTGTCCGCGACACCGAGTTTTCCCTTGCAGGAATAAACGACGAAAGCAACCGCCAACGCGGTTGCAATCATCGACATTCTGTGCAGAGCGGTCTTCACTCCCTGTTCTGAAAGCTGAGAATTATTTCTGAGTCCTCACGACTGTGGTGGCAGTGAGTCCGTTGCAGGAAACAGTGTAGGACTGGTTGTCCTCGACTCCGTACATAAACGCATCTGCGGACTGAGGGAAGTACCTGCTGTACTGCGCGATATAGCTGTTGGCCTCCTCTGTGAGGTTAGGATCGGCATTCTTGGCCCTGATCATATAGTCCACAGCCACCCAATAAGGTGCGCGCGCCTGAATCTCGTTGCCCTTGCATACGAGCGAGCCCCAGATCTGACCCATAAGCAGATTGGCCTTGCCAGCATAGACATCGTCCTTGACAGCTTCCTTCGCTGCGGCAAACGCCTTTGCAGGATGGGAGTTCTTGTAGCAGTACACCGCGAGCTCGTAGTTGTAGGCGGCATCAGTGCTCTGGTCAGACTCCGGATAAGCGATAGCCTCTTCCATATACCTGATGGCATCGTTCACGTTGCCTCTTGAAGAATGGAGCTTGTAGAGGTAGTATGCAGAAGTGTAGGAAGGCTCAAGCCTGTTCATAGTGTTCACGGCCTCCAGGAACAAGTCAGTGTCCACACCGCCGTCCGTGAGAGAAAGAATCTTCACGATATTCTTTGCGAGACCGAGGTTGTCAGGGTCTGACTGCAAACGCGGGGTAAACAGCTCGACAAGCGACTCCACTGAAGCCACCTTGCTGGAAATGAACAGGTTCTCTATGTCCTCGTTGATCTTGGAGATCATATTCTTGTCCGTCTCGCTCTTCGGAGTGATCTTCTCGAGGATGTTGGACGCGTTCTCATACTCCTCGATCACGGTCTCAGAATCCAGAGCACCGGCATTGTAGAGGTCAACTGCGGCATTGAGGTTGAACAGGAGAATCTGAGGCTTGGTGTTCACGCCGTTCTTCTCTATGATGTCAGTATATCCCTCATAGAGCCTCTTCGCGTCATCCTTGATGTAGATGTTCATATCGAGACCCTTGTTGTTCAGGGCAACCACCGAATACTTCGGATAGTATGCGGCACGGGTGTCGTGAATGGTCATAAGGGTGTCTATGAGAGCCGCCTTGTAAATCGGATTCTTCGCATTCTTGCTGATGAGCTGACGCATAAGCTGGGTGCCGTTGATGAGCATATTCTGGTTCGCCGTCGGCGGACAGATCTTATAGGCCTTTCTCCAGTTGGGAAGCGCGTCGTTGTAATTCTTCTGTTTGAAATACTCCTGATAATAGGATAGATACTTTATGCACTCGGCGCTGTCCGCCCCGTATTTTCCCTGGGCAAACACATTGTTGAGTCCCGGTACAAGTACCAGAGAAGCTGCAAGAATCAAAATAAATCTTTTCATATCTGTTCTGTTTTCGTTATCAATAAATATACGCAGTGTCGATTCATCAGTTGTAGCGCGGTTTCTGGAACCAGATGTCGTGCAGGTTGAACCCTATCACGAACTTGGCGTACCTTTCGCGGATGAGGGAGTCCTTGTTCAACCCCCTCTGGCCTATGTCCACTCCCAAAGAGATACCGTTGTACCATCTGAACACAGGCAGGGTGATGCCGAGAGTCAGACCGAAAGAGTCTATTCGGTGTCCGTTCACAAGGAACTGATCCATATCGTAATACAGTCCTCCACGGTATGCGCATCTCCTCATATAGTAGCGGATGTCGTTCCTGTTCGGCACAAGTTCGAAACCGGCGCGGAACGAATGGGCGACGGCGGACGTGAACTCATAGCTGTCCGACTTTGCGGCGAATCCGTAGATCGGAGAATACCCGGCTTTCTTCCAGTCGTCCGCACTCCAGTCGAAACGGGAACTCTTGCCGCTGCGGACGTAGTCAAACTCCACACTCCATTTCTCCCCTCCCTTGATAGCAAGTCCAACACCGAGTTCATCTCCTATCTTGAGCCCCGAGCCCTTCAGCGAGACGGTGTTGTTCTTGATGGTGTCGGTGACCGAGGACATCGTGGCGTAGGTGTAATTGTCGGATGAACCTCTCAGACCGGTGGCAAGTCTGTATGTCGCGCCCAGCGTCACGGAGACATTGCCGGCTATCCTCTGGTCGTACTGCAAGCCGAATTTGCCTGTCACTCCCCTGACCGTCAGTTCATTGCCGGCATTGATGGATTTATAGGTGGAGTTGGTGTAGGCGATATTGCTGACCTTGTCTATGGTACCGAAATAATATATGGCCTCGGCGCCGACGGACAGCCTTTTCCAGAAAGTGGCCCCGGCACTTGCAAACAGCTGATAGATGCTACCCTCTCCGTAGGAGTTGTAAGTGATGGCGCCCGTGTCGGCGATTATGTTCTTGTCAGTCTCCTTGCTGGAAAAATTGTAGCCCACATCGCTGAAAGGGGTGATCCCCACCAGAAAGGCGGAACTTCTCCATATAGGGAAGGACATCACGAAGTCGTTGATGTTGAATGTGTTCTTGGCCGATTTGAAATCCCCCTGACGGAACACCTTGTTGTCCTCGTACAGGCCGAAATCCGCCATAAATGCCAGCGAGTCACGCGCCGTCACGGCCGCAGGGTTCTGGATATTGATGAATCTGCGGTTCCTTGTGGCAATCCCGACGCCGCCCATACTGCGGTTGAAAGCCGTTCCGTCCTTGGACTTGTCGCCGAGCCCGAAGATGGAGTACGGAGCATACGCGCCGAAAGACCCGCTGTTCTGTGCCGGCAAAGCGACACCCGCAACGAGCGAAAGCAAGACGGAAAGCAGTATTTTTCTCCTGATTCTAATTTCCATACCTGACTGCTGTTAAGGCCAAACCCATCAATACGAGATTGCAAACTACAAAGATGGAGTTTTTCATTCGTTTTGCAAAATAAATCGCGTCACCTCCCGTGAAGACCACTATATTTTCGGGATAACGCGAAATGTAGCCTTCAATTTCAAACATTATGCCCGAAATGATTCCGGCATAGATGGAGCTTTCTATGGAATAGCCCGTTTCAGGAAAGTCCTCGGGCACTTCCAGCAGAGGAAGGGACTTGGAGTAACGGTTCACTGCGCGGAATCTCGTGACACATCCCGGAGACAGGTTGCCCCCTTTGAAATGTCCGTCGGCATCGAGAAAATCGATGGTCAGAGTGTTCCCGAAGTCGAAAATGGTGCAGCCGCGGCCTTTGAAGATATGTCTCACTGCTATGATTGACGCGGCTCTGTCCGGGGTAAGATACTCCGGCAGGTCGGCCTGTCTCACGATCTCGGTATCAGAGAGGCTCATTATCACCAGTTTGCCGCATTCTCTGGCGAACATTTCCCTGTTTTCCGCGGACAACGGACGCACGGTGCTGACCACCATAGTGTCCGGACGGGATTTTTCAGTGAGCGAGAGGATGAAGTCTATGTAATTTTCACCCTGATACCTGAAAGTCTTTCCGAGAGTCACTCCATCAGCCCACGCGGCTTTCAAGACGGTATTTCCGATGTCTATGATAAGATTTGCCACAATATTACGCGTTGTTTGCAGATGCCGTTCCTTTTTCCAAAGGGAGACAAAGTTAGTGAAATTCTACAACAATCGGGCAAGCAGCGATTCGGCCTTTTTCAGACTTTCGACATTACGGGACACAACCCGCAGCTTGTTGTCATTCTGCTTCAGCTCGAACTCCTTCTGAAATCTGCCCAAAGCACTGAGCACTCCCTCGAATGCCTTGGATTTGTAGTAGGAGGACAGAGGATTGGATATGAAGAAGCATATCATAATCCCATTTTTCACTATTATCTTTTCAAAGCCGAGCTTCTCGCCCAAGTGTCTGATTCTCACCACATCAAACAGGTTTTCCAGTTCCTCCGGCAGCTGGCCGAAACGGTCTTCCATCTTGTCCCTCATAGATTTGAGACCCTCCTCGGAAGACAAAGCATCCAGTTCCTTATAGACGCGGATTTTTTCCGTGGTTACATCTATGTAGGTGTCAGGAATATACGCCGGCTGATCCGTCTCTATGGTACAGTCTGCGATATATGAATCGCTGATGTTCCTGCTGCTGAGCCCCGTCTCAAGCCCGAGCTCCTCCATCGCTTCCGAAAGTATCTTCTGATAGGTCTCATAACCCATATCGCTTATGAACCCGCTCTGTTCGGCCCCGAGCAGATTGCCAGCTCCGCGGATATCCAGATCCTGCATAGCTATGCTGAAACCGCTGCCAAGATCCGAAAAGGACTCTATCGCCTTCAGTCTCCTGCGGGCCTCGTCGGTAATGGACACCAGCGGCGGCACAATCAGATAGCAGAACGCCTTCTTGTTGGACCGCCCTACCCTGCCCCTCAGCTGATGCAGGTCGCTCAGGCCTATGTTCTGAGCCTGGTTGATGATGATGGTGTTGGCATTCGGGATGTCCAGGCCGTTCTCGATGATTGTGGTGCACAGCAGCAGATCGTAGTCTCCCGCCATAAAGTCCAGAATCCTGTTTTCAAGCATCTTTGACTCCATCTGGCCGTGGGCGATGCATATTTTCATATCCGGCACGAGACGATGGAGAATGTCCGCTATGGACTGCAGCTCCTCCACCTTGTTGTGCAGGAAAAACAACTGTCCTCCCCTGTTGAGTTCATAGTTGATGATGCTCTTGATTTCATCGGCGTCGAACAGCATAATCTCTGTCTGCACCGGGATCCTATTGGGCGGAGGAGTGGAAATGATGGAGAGGTCGCGGGCTCCGAGCAGGGAGAACTGCAATGTACGCGGAATAGGCGTCGCCGTGAGGGTGAGAGTATCCACTCCGGATCTGAGCTGACGCAGTTTTTCCTTGGCCCCGACACCGAATTTCTGCTCCTCGTCGATTATCAGCAGCCCCAAATCCTTGAAATCGAAGCCCGCTCCGAGAATCTTGTGAGTGCCTATGAGTATGTCTATGGAGCCGGATTTCAGTCTCTTCTTTATGTCGGTGATTTCCGAGGCGGTCCTCATCCTGCACACATAATCCACATTGCAGGGGAAGTCCTTGAGCCTCTCGCGGAAAGTGTTGTAATGCTGGAGAGCGAGAATGGTGGTAGGCACAAGCACGGCCACCTGCTTGCCGTCCGTCGCAGCCTTGAATGCCGCCCTTATGGCCACCTCAGTCTTGCCGAATCCCACATCTCCGCAGACGAGCCTGTCCATCGGACAACTGTCCTCCATATCCCGCTTGACAGCCGTGACAGCCTTTTCCTGATCCGGGGTGTCCTCATAGATGAACGACGACTCCAGCTCTTTCTGCAGGAAACTGTCGGCGCTGAAGGCATAGCCCTTGGAGGCCTTTCTGTTGGCATAGAGATGTATGAGATCCTTGGCTATGTCCTTGACTTTGGACTTCGCGCTGTTCTTTAGGTTGGCCCAGGCCCTGGAACCGAGTTTATTGATTTTCGGAGGCTCGGAATCCTTTGATTTGTAGCGGGAAATCCTGTGCAGAGCGTGCACCGACACAAACACCACGTCGCCGTCCTTGTAGGTGAGTTTCACCACCTCGTGCATCCTCCCCTTGTCGTCCTTCATTCTGACAAGTCCTCCGAACACTCCCACACCATAGTCTATGTGGACAACGTAGTCTCCTATGGAAAATGAACTCAAATCATTGATGGTGAGCTGCTCAGACTTTTCCACCGTACGCCGGAGAATCACCCTGTGGAATCGGTCGAAAATCTCGTGGTCGGTATAGCAGCAGACTTTGTCATCTTCGTCTATGAAGCCGCTGTGGATGTTGTGACCGCTGATGAATTCCGGCAGAATGATGCCGTTGTTGTTCTGACGGATAATGTCGTGAAGCCTGTCGAGCTGAGACTGTTTCTCCCCGAAAATGCAGACCTTGTATCCGCTCTCGATATGTCTGCGGATGTCGGAGGTCAGAAGTTCAAAATTCTTGTTGAATACGGGCTGGGGCTTTATGTTGAATCCGACGGCATCCACCTCGCCTGATTCCAGAGGGATGTCAAGAAAGACCTGTCTGAATCTCTCGGTGTCGGCGAAAAAAGGCTCGTGCTGATATAGATCAGAGGAATCAAGCCAGATGACGGTGTCGTCAGGAAGCAGATCGGTGATGTTGACGATGTCGGCGGATTTCCCGTCAGAGGCGTCCCTGTCGCATTCTGCGGAAATGTCGGGGAAGATGTCTATCGACCGGAACTCTTCTTTTGAAAGTTGCGTATTGCAGTCGAACGAGTGTATCTTCTCTATTTCATCTCCGAAAAATGACAGCCGGAAAGGGTCGCTGAACGAGTATGAAAATATGTCGAGAACCGCTCCCCTCACCGCAAATTGACCGGGCTCCGACACGAAATCCACTCTCTCGAAACCGTTGCTGAAAAGCAGTCCGGTCAGTTCATCCCTGTCTTTTTCCTCATTTCTGTCAATGTGGATGAGCGATTTCCGGATGGTGTTGCCGGCGGGTACAGGCTCCGTGAGGGCCGAGGGATAGGTCACTATATAGCATAAATCATCCGCTGCACCATCCCGCTGCCCGCCGGCATAGTCCAGAATCCTGCTGACGGCGGAAGTTCTCTGCACATTGAGCGAAGATTTGTAGTTGCTCTTTTCAAGTTTGCGTCCGGAATCGGGCAGAAAGAACACCCTGTCCCCTTCGGTGAGCGAATACAGGTCTGAAGAACAGTATTCGGCAGTCTCCCTGTCGGGAAGTATTATGAAGTGAAGCCCCTTGCGGGCCACCGATGTCAACACAAACCACCTTGCTGAAAGAATAAGGCCACTGCAATAGGTTCTGTGGCTGTTTTCCAATCTTTCTTTCAGAATTTCACTGCTTTTTTCACTTATCAACATATACCCATAAAAATCTGTTGAAAACTTGTTGAAAACCTGTTCACAAGATGTGGAAAAAACGGAGCGGGAAAACCGGCCTTGAGAAATACACAATTCATCAAACCTGTTCTCAACAATCTCCGCCGTTGTAACTCTCTGACCCTCAAATTCGATTTTGAGTTATCAACATTTCAACAGCTGTAATATCATCAAAACTTAAAAATAAAAAAGTTATATTTGTCTGTTCAAATACCGAAGGTGATGGGAAGCGATTTCAACCCTCATAACGTAAACGAGGGCAAAGATAAGGAAATTGAGGGAATTATCCGTCCGCAGGAATTGCAGGAGTTTTCCGGTCAGGACAAAATAGTGGAGAATCTGAAGATTTTCGTGGCTGCGGCCAAACTCAGGGGCGAGTCTTTGGACCACGTCCTGTTCCACGGCCCTCCCGGACTCGGAAAGACCACTCTCGCGCACATCATCGCCAACGAATTGGGAGTCAATATGAAAGTGACTTCCGGTCCCGTGCTTGACAAGCCCGGGGATCTGGCGGGTCTTCTAACCTCTCTCGATGCGGGGGATGTCCTGTTCATAGATGAAATCCACAGGCTTTCTCCGGTGGTTGAGGAATATCTCTATTCGGCTATGGAGGACTTTGTCATAGACATTATGATAGACAAGGGGCCGGGAGCGCGTTCCGTACGCATAGCCCTCAATCCTTTCACTCTCGTCGGAGCCACCACAAGAAGCGGCCTCCTGACATCTCCGCTGAGGGCCCGTTTCGGAATTAAATTCGCTTTGGAATACTATGACACTGAGACTCTTGTGAAAATAGTTAGGAGAAGTGCATCCATACTCGGCATAGGTATAGAGGATGATGCCGCCTATGAGGTGGCGCTCCGCAGCAGGGGCACTCCGCGTATCGCCAATTCTCTCCTCAGACGGGTGCGGGATTTCGCGCAGGTGGTCGGCAACGGGCACATTGACCTCAAGATTGCCCGTTACGCGCTCGATGCCCTGAACATCGACAAGCGCGGACTGGATTCCATAGACAACAAGATACTCAAGACCATAATCACCAAATTCAAGGGAGGTCCTGTGGGGGCCAACACCATTGCGACTGCGGTGGGGGAGGATCAGGGCACTCTGGAGGAGGTCTATGAGCCGTTCCTCATCAAGGAGGGATTCATCGTCCGGACTCCGAGAGGCCGCGAAGTCACGGAACTGGCATATTCACATCTGGGAATCGACAGAGCCAACATCAAAGAAAACCTGCTGTTTGACTAGTTGCTGTTCCGATTTTTACTAAATTTGCGCGCGGAAATTTAATTAACCTTATACATAATGGCAAAAGAATTGATTTCAAAGATTCCGGAGGGTCCTTTGGCCGAGAAATGGACAAAGCACAAATCAGAGATTCGTGTCGTTTCTCCTGGCAACAAGAGGAAACTCGAAATCATTGTCATTGGTACCGGTCTTGGGGGAGCGTCTGCTGCCGCTTCACTGGGCGAGCTTGGCTACAATGTCAAGGTGTTCTGCATCAGTGATTCACCTCGTCGTGCACACTCCATCGCTGCACAGGGAGGTATCAACGCCGCCAAGAACTATCAGAATGACAATGACTCGGTGTACCGCCTTTTCTATGACACTATCAAAGGTGGTGACTACCGTAGCCGTGAGGCGAATGTCTATCGTCTTGCTGAAGTGAGCAACAACATCATCGATCAGTGTGTTGCACAAGGCGTTCCTTTCGCGAGGGAATATGGCGGACTTCTCGCGAACCGATCTTTCGGAGGGGCTCAGGTGAGCCGCACTTTCTATGCTCGCGGTCAAACCGGTCAGCAGCTTCTTCTCGGAGCATACGCCGCACTCAACCGTCAGATCGCTGCCGGTACGGTCAAATCGTATCCGCGCCACGAGATGCTGGACATAGTGCTGATCAACGGCGAGGCCAAGGGAATCATAGCCCGCAACCTCGTGACCGGCGAAATCGAGCGTTTCGGTGCACACGCGGTCGTACTTGCTTCCGGCGGATACGGCAACACCTACTTCCTTTCCACCAACGCTATGAACTCCAACGGTTCAGCGGCTTGGCAGTGCTACAAGAAAGGGGCTTTCTTTGCAAATCCATGCTTCGCGCAGATTCACCCTACCTGTATCCCTGTTCACGGAGAGCAGCAGTCCAAGCTGACTTTGATGTCGGAGTCTCTGCGCAACGACGGCCGTATCTGGGTTCCGAAGAAACTTGAGGATGTGGCTAAGCTCCGCAAGCACGAAATAAAGCCTTCCGACATCGCGGAAGAGGACAGGGACTACTATCTTGAGCGCCGTTACCCTGCATTCGGCAACCTCGTTCCTCGTGACGTGGCTTCCCGTGCAGCAAAGGAGCGCTGCGATGCCGGCTATGGCGTCAATGAGACTGGTCTTGCCGTGTTCCTCGACTTCCGGACCGCCATCGAAAGACTCGGCAAGGATGTCATCAAGGCGCGCTACGGCAACCTGTTCCAGATGTATGAGAAGATCACGGCTTCCGACCCTTACAAGGAGCCTATGATGATCTATCCGGCCATCCACTACACTATGGGCGGTCTGTGGGTTGACTACAATCTTCAGACTACCGTTCCGGGGCTGTACGCCATCGGAGAGGCCAATTTCTCGGATCACGGCGGCAACCGTCTCGGTGCGTCAGCATTGATGCAGGGACTGGCCGACGGCTATTTCATCCTGCCTTACACCATCGGCGACTATCTCGCTTCCAAGTTCAAGGAGCCGAAGACGGACATTTCCGCTCCTGAGTTTGCTGAGGCTGAAAAAGCTGTCGTCGGGAAGATAAACAAGCTTCTTTCCATCAAAGGAAAGAGAACAGTCGATTCCATTCACAAGGAACTCGGCCATATTATGTGGGAGCACGTGGGTATGGCCCGCAGCGAGGAAGGACTTAAGGAAGGCATCGCACTCATTCAGGCCTTGAAGAAGGAGTTCTGGAGCAATGTATATGTTGCGGGTGAGCTCGGCACTTTCAACCAGGAGCTTGAAAAGGCTCTCCGCCTTGCCGATTTCCTTGAGATAGGTGAACTTATGGCACGCGATGCGCTTCATCGCCGCGAGTCCTGCGGAGGTCATTTCCGTGTGGAGATGCAGACGGAGGACGGTGAGACAAAGCGTGACGATGAGCACTTTATGTATGTGGGTGCGTGGGAATACAAGGGCGAAGATGTGGAGCCTGAGCTTCACAAGGAACAGCTCAACTACGAGAATATTCACATCGCTATCCGAAACTATAAAGACTGAGAAAATGGATTTGACTTTAAAGATATGGCGTCAGAAAAACGCTAAAGAAAAGGGTGCGTTTGAGACTTATAAGGTCAAGAACATTTCACCCGACAGCTCATTTCTCGAGATGCTTGACATCCTGAATGAGCAGCTTATAACCGAGGGTATGGATCCGGTGGCGGTGGAGAAAGGCTGCAAGTCTTCCGGTCCTGTTTCCTTTGATCACGACTGCCGCGAGGGTATCTGCGGAGCCTGCTCCCTATATATCAACGGCCGGGCACACGGACCTGATGACGAGGTAACTACCTGTCAGCTCCATATGCGCAAGTTCAAGGACGGCGACACCATCACCATTGAGCCTTGGCGAAGCAAGGGTTTCCCTGTGATCAAGGATCTGGTGGTTGACAGACAGGCATTTGACAAGATTCTTCAGGCCGGGGGCTTCATTTCTGTCGGAACAGGGGGAGTGCCGGATGCCAACAATATTCCGATTCCGCGCGACAAGGCGGAGGAGAGTATGGACGGAGCTGCCTGCATCGGCTGCGGTGCCTGTGTGGCTACCTGCAAGAACGGTTCAGCTATGCTCTTCGTTTCTGCGCGTGTAAGTTCTCTTGCACTGCTTCCACAAGGCAAAGTTGAAGGAGCGAGGCGTGCCAAGGCTATGGTTGCCAAGATGGACGAACTCGGTTTCGGTGCCTGCACCAACACACGGGCGTGCGAGATGGAGTGCCCTAAGCACATCACAGTCTCCCACATCGCCCGTCTCAACCGCGAGTACCTCTGCGCCAAGTTCCAGGACTAAGCCTTTTCCAATCTTTTTGTGATTGAGAAAATATAATGAATGGGGGGTGACTAAAGAGTCGAGAGACCGATTAGTCGCCCTCTCTTTTGTTTTATGTTGGTAGCGCCCCGGGCTGACAGTCGGGCTTCGGCGAGACTCCGTTCGCTACGCTCACTTCGGCCCCTCCCACAATCTGCGTCGTCCCGCTGATGCGGAACTTGCATCTTGCGGGCCCAGCCCCCTGCCCGTGTCCGAGGGTGGACACGCTCTTCGAAGTCCGACTGTCAACTCAGTGTCCGCCGTGCAACGCAGCTATATGCTTTTTATTTGGAAAAATCTACCAGAGAAAATTATTGAACGGATACCTCCCCGCATGAATCTCCGCCACCATCTTGTATAGATCCGACCTCAGTTTGTCGATATTCACCCTGTTCTTTGCCGAGATGAATATGCAGGGAGTGTTCTCTTTGGCTATCCAACTGTGTTTCAATTCATCCAGACTGTAGTTCTCCGCTTTCTTCGGCTCCAGTGAAAACTCGTCGTACTCGACCTGTTTATAGGCGTCTATCTTGTTGAATACCATAAATACAGGCTTGTTTATCGCTCCGATGTCGCGCAGGGTCTCATTCACCACCCTTATCTGCTCTTCGTGTGCCGGATGGGAGATGTCCACCACGTGCATCAGTATATCGGCTTCCCGAACCTCGTCAAGCGTGCTCTTGAATGCCTCTACAAGTTGTGTAGGCAGTTTTCTGATAAAACCCACCGTGTCACTCAGAAGAAAAGGGCAATTCTCTATTACCACCTTGCGCACGGTGGTGTCAAGCGTCGCAAATAGCTTGTTTTCCGCAAAAACATCGCTTTTTGACAGCATATTCATTATTGTGGACTTGCCTACATTGGTGTAGCCGACGAGTGAAATGCGTACCAGTGAACCCCTGTTTCCGCGTTGTGAAGCCATCTGCTTGTCTATCTTCCGGAGCTGTTCCTTGAGGCGTGAGATCTTGTCCTGGATGATGCGCCTGTCGGTCTCAATCTGGGTTTCTCCAGGACCTCTCATCCCGATGCCTCCCTTCTGTCTCTCAAGATGGGTCCACATACGGGTGAGCCGTGGCAGAAGATACTGATACTGAGCCAGCTCCACTTGTGTCTTGGCGTATGCAGTCTTGGCTCTCTGGGCGAATATGTCCAGAATCAGATTGGTTCTGTCAAGTATCTTGATATTGAGTTCGCGCTCGATGTTTCTCAGCTGGGTAGGGGAGAGTTCGTCGTCAAAAATGGCTACATCTATCCCGTTGTCATCGATGAATTGCTTTATTTCGGCGAGTTTGCCGCTGCGGATATAGCTTCTGCTGTCCGGTTTTTCAAGCTTCTGTATGAAGCGTCCATGACCTTCCACTCCTGCCGTTTCGGCGAGAAACTCCAGTTCGTCCAGATATTCGTTCACCTGTCTCTCGTCATCATTCTGTTTGATGACTCCCACAAAGACAGCCTTCTCTACATATTTTTTAATTTCTATCGGTGCGGAATTCAGCATATTGATTGAAATGGTGCTGCGTTATCTCTAAACCAACAAAAGAGGAGGTGAGCGGAATCACTTCGCCACCTCCTGTAAAAATCACGATATTATTGCCTTGTGCAGGACAATAGAACTCTGTTATCTCAACTGGAAAATCACCGGGAATGTGTAAGTCACAGGGACCGCACGGTCACGCTGTTTTCCTGGATTCCACTTCGGTGACTCGGACACGACTCTCACCGCTTCCTTGTCCAGAGAAGGGTCAACTCCACGGAGCACCTTGACCTTGGTCACTCTGCCGTCCTTCTCCACGGTGAACTGAAGCGTAACACGCCCTGAAACTCCGTTTTCCTTAGCAATCTCCGGATATACAAGCCTCTGGTTCACCCATGTTGAGAAGTTGTTGGCATCACCTCCCATAAATGAAGGCTTCTCCTCCACGAGCTGGAAAGGAATGGCTTCTTCCTCTACCACTTCCTCTACCACTTCCTCCTGATAGTCCATAATCTCGACTCCGAGACTCGCATCGTCCTCCAGGTTCACGAACATATCGTCATCGACCTTGATTTCGTCGTCCACGATGTCGATCTGGTCTGACAATACGGGAATCTTCGGGATTTCTGGTGGCGGTGGCGCGGTCTCCTGTGTGACAGGTATCAGCTCCTCTACTTCCACGACCTGATTGTCAGCCTCCAAAGTGGCGACATTGGTCTCCCTGGTAGTCCATTCGAATGCGCAATAGACTATAGCCAGAGAAACAACAAGTCCCAGCTCCAGAAAGAGGAACTTCTTGTTCTCCAAGTTGGCCTTTTGAGTTTTTTTGACTTCCATATCTTTAATTTTTATTTCCGATTATGCCCTTTCGCAAAACACGCGTAAAGTTATGTATAATTATTTTTATTTCAAAGTTTGACAAAAATAAAAATGTTGTAGATTTGCCGGGATTTCTTAATCGACAAGGTATGGTGAACTTTTACACTCAGGATTGCAATTTCGTTTTCAAAGAGAAAGTCCTGACGAGAAAATGGCTGAAACTGGTGGCCGAGAGTGAGATAAGGCGCCTCGGAGACATAGCGGTCATTTTCTGCTCGGACAGTTATATTCTGGATGTAAACAGGCGGTATCTTGAGCATGACTATTTCACTGACATCATCACTTTCGACTACTGCGAGGATGCCGTGAAACTCTCCGGAGACCTCTTCATCAGTGTGGATTCCGTGCGTGAGAATGCCGTCGAATATGGGGCGGAGTTCGCGGATGAACTCAACCGTGTGATTGTGCACGGCCTGCTCCATCTGATCGGCTACGATGACCACACGGAGGAAGACGTCGCTCAAATGAGAAGCAAGGAAAACTACTACCTGTCGCTCCGGGAGCTTCTGTAGTCTATAGCTGGCGGGACCATGGACAGATATGATGTGATAGTTGTCGGGGGAGGGCACGCAGGCTGTGAAGCGGCGATGGCCTCCGCCAATCTGGGCTGCCGTACTCTTCTGGTCACGATGGATATGACCAAGTTTGCCCAGATGTCCTGCAATCCTGCCGTGGGTGGAATCGCCAAGGGACAGATCGTCCGGGAGATTGACGCGCTGGGCGGTTATAGCGGAATAGTCACTGATGCATCCACTCTTCAGTTCAGGATGCTCAACCGCTCCAAAGGGCCTGCAATGTGGAGTCCGCGGGCGCAATGTGATAAACTTCACTTTTCTTCCGTATGGCGACACTTTCTCGAAACTAATTGGTTATTAGATATTTACCAAGATACAGCCTGCGAATTTCTGTTTGAGGATTCAAAAATTGCGGGCATCCGTACAGTTACAGGGGCAAAATTCAATTCTCAAGCGGTTATCCTGACTGCCGGCACCTTTCTGAACGGTAAGCTTTTCATCGGTCAGAACAGTTTCACGGGCGGAAGGATAGGGGAGTTGTCGTCTTATGGTCTTACCGAGCAGCTGAAATCTCTCGGCCTCTCGACTGGTAGGATGAAGACAGGCACTCCTCCGCGCATCGACATTTCGTCTGTCGATACTTCCGGACTGCCGGTACAGACCGGTGATGAACGGCCGGAAAAGTTTTCCTTCCTCCCGTTTCTGTCCAGTGTTCAGAACGGCCGCCGTCAGATGCCCTGCTTCATCGTTCACACCAACCAGGAAGTTCACGACATTCTCAGAAGCGGTTTTGACCGTTCACCTCTCTTTACCGGAAAGATTGTTGGGATAGGCCCGCGCTACTGTCCGAGCATAGAGGACAAGCTCCGCACTTTTGCCGACAAAAGCGAGCATCAGCTTTTTCTTGAACCAGAGGGAAGGAGTACGAACGAGTACTACCTCCAGGGCTTTTCTTCTTCACTTCCTTTGGAAGTACAGATGGATGCGCTCCATAAAATCAAGGGGCTCGAATCGGTCAAAGTGTTCCGTCCGGCCTATGCCGTGGAATATGACTATTTCGATCCGACTCAGTTGAGGCCGAGTCTTGAGTTGAAGACTATTGAAGGACTCTTTTTCGCGGGACAGATAAACGGGACCACAGGATATGAGGAGGCGGCTGCGCAGGGTTTGATGGCCGGCATCAATGCGGCCCTGAAGGTCAAGGGGCGGGAACCTTTTGTTCTCAAAAGGGATCAGGCATATATCGGCGTTCTCATCGATGACTTGATAACAAAGGGCGTGGACGAGCCGTACCGGATGTTTACATCTCGGGCGGAATACCGGATACTCCTTCGGCAAGACAATGCGGACTATCGTCTGACACCGCTTTCTCACTCCATCGGGCTTGCAAGTGATGAGCGGTATGATTACACGATGCAGAAGTATGAAGCGGTCGCCAAACTTGAGGCTTTCTGCTATGACGAGTCTATCAAGCCGGATGCTGTCAATCCGTATCTTTCTTCAGTTGGAACAGATATTATTCCTAACAGGAGAAAACTCTCTGATATCACTTCAAGACCCCAGGTTCATCTAAAGGAATTACTCTCATTTGTTCCACGTGGAACGGAAATACAATTACCAGACTCAGTAAGCGACATTCTTGATTTTAATTACCCGTTCCTTTTAGAAGAGGTAGTGGATAATCCTGCGGGGTTTAATGGCGCAGAGCGGCCGGCGTCGAAGTTTTGCGGGTGTAGTGAGTTGGGGTCTGGTGAGAGGAAACCGGAGGATTCCGACACACGGCAGTCTGGAGTAAAAGCGTCTGATAAAGATGCGATACTCCAGCATCTACACGAGAGTATAATAGAGATTGTCGATACACATATAAAGTATAGAGGGTATATTGAACGGGAAAGGCAGCTTGCCGACAAGATTCTCAGACTGGAGAATTTGAAGATCCCGGAGGGCTTTGACTTCGATAAGATTGCCTCCTTGTCCATTGAGTGCCGTCAGAAACTCAAGAAATACAATCCCTCGACGATTGCCCAGGCATCTCGGATCTCTGGTGTGTCTCCGGCGGATATCGCCGTGCTGCTGGTGTATTTTGGCAGATAGGTACTTGTCTTTTTCCCAACCCAGTCACTGCCGTGACAGCCCCACGAGGCGCTGGAGACCAGATTCCCCAGACCCCTCGGGTCAAATCTCTCCGAAATTTGATTCTTTTTGGTAGCCCTATCTTTTCACCTCTTAAACCCACGCGTACTGATGCTGCGACCCTGTAGGGGTGTCTCGCGTCTCCTTCGCGGTCTCTACGGGACTTTTAGCTAACTTCGTCTTCGAATTTCTAACCACGCGTACTGATGCTGCGGCCCTGTAGGGGTGTCTCGCGCCTCCGGTGCGGACTCTACGGGACTTTTAGCTAACTTCGTCTTCGAATTTCTAACCCACGCGTACTGATGCTGCGACCCTGTAGGGGTGTCTCGCGCCTCCGGTGCGGACTCTACGGGACTTTTTAGTCTCGGTTCTTGCTTAAATAAATGTGGATAGGATGAAAGGCAGCCGAGTCTTTAAATGTTCTATGTGGAACAATGTCCAGAAAGGGATGACTAAAAAATGTTGTTGATTGTGCTGGTAGGCGGACTTCGGTGAGCGTGTCCGGCCTCAGATATGGGTAGGGGCTGAGTCCGCAGAATGTAAGTTCCGCATCAGTGGTACGCAGCGGATTGTGTGAGAGGCCGAAGTGAGCGTAGCGCACGGAGTCTCGCCGAAGTTCGGTTGCCAGTATGATTCGTCGTATTATGTTTGGTGTATGAAAGTCTAAAGCCGTTTCAGACCGAGGCGAATCAGTTCCTCAAGGGAGGCATTCGGTGATTCTTTCAATATGGCGGAGAGAGCTTTGGTGACATTAGGTTTCGTAAAGCCCAGCATAACGAGGGCTGTGGTGGCCTCATCAACATTGGCGTTGGAGGATGGTAGGGAGAGCGTGCCGGAAACGGCGCCTGCGCCATGGGAAACTTTGTCCTTAAGTTCGAGAATAAGCCTTTGGGCGGTCTTGAGCCCGATGCCCTTTATGCTCTTGATCTTGTTCAGGTCTCCGGCGAGAATCGCGTTGCGTATCTCGTCGCAGGTGAGCGAGGACAGCATCATCCTGGCAGTCGCCAGGCCGATCCCGGAGACTGAAATCAGCAGTCGGAACAGTTCCCGCTCATCCTTGTCGGCAAACCCATAGAACAGTTCTTCGTCTTCACGGAGATAATGATGGATGTACACCTTGCATTCCGACAGCGGGGAAAGCAGGTCGTAGGTCTGGAGGGAAATGAGAATGTGGTAGCCTATGCCTCCGCACTCAAGTGTCAGGTCGGTGGGGGTCAACTCTGCAATCTGTCCTTTTATGTAATCAATCATAGCGGCTTGGAATCTAATCAATCATAGTCGATCTGACTGCAAAAATAGCAAGAAATTTAGTATTTTTGCACGCCTTCAGTGATGTGTGGGGACAACTTGCGTCAGACTGAATGCCGTTGTCGGGGCAGATTCGTTCCCGGAGTAGAAAGATGAAGCCTGGCGGTGCTGGGGACAATTACTTCAGACTTGATGCCGTTGTCGGGGCAGATTCGTTTCCGGAGTAGAAAGATGAAGCCTGACGGTGCTGAATGGCCGGTGAGGAAAACAGAGAATAATTGACAGATGACACAGAAAGAACTCAGGGCAATGTTTCCCGCTCTCTCGTCGAGTATCTACGGAGAGGGGAGGGATGTCGTGTACCTCGACAACGCCGCGACAGCCCAGAGGGCGAAACCTGTAATCGATGCGCTCCAATACTATGAAATCCACCGCAACGCCAACATTCACCGTGCTGTCCATCGGCTTTCCTCGATGGCCACTGATGCCTATATGGAGGCGAGACGGGCGGTGGCGGACTATATCGGAGCGAGGGACGCCGATGAGGTGATCTTCACTTCCGGGACCACGGCTTCCATCAACCTTGTAGCATATTCTTTCGGCGAAAGATTCGTAGACGAGGGAGACGAGGTGATAATAAGCGAAGCGGAACATCATTCCAATCTGGTGCCGTGGCAGCAGCTCTGCAGACGTAAAAACGCCGTTCTGAAATGTCTCAAGGTCGAAGACGACGGGAGACTGAGAGTTGAAGACTTGTGCGGGCTGCTTTCGCCGAAGACCAGAATAGTAGCTCTCACACAGGCATCGAACGTGCTCGGTGTCGTAAATCCGATAAAGGAAATCATCGGCATCTGCCACGAACGGAATGTACCGGTGCTCATAGACGGAGCTCAGGGCATTGTCCACTGCGGCGTGGATGTCACCGACACGGACTGTGACTTCTACGCATTTTCAGGACACAAGATGTATGGTCCGACAGGGACGGGAGTCCTCTATGGGAAAAGAAAATATCTCGAAACTATGCCGCCGTTCCTTTATGGAGGCGATATGGTGGGAAGCGTAAGCCTTGAGGAGACGACATTCGCGGAGATTCCGATGAAGTTTGAGGCCGGGACGCAGAACATCAACGCCACATCTGCCCTGAAAGAGACGGTAGAATTTAATAAGTTATTGAATGATAAAGAGTTGAATAACGAATACAGGAAAGTGACCCTCTTTCTTGAAGACTATTTCACAAGCCGGAGCGGTATCACTCTCTACGGGACCGCGGAGCCAAAGATCCCGGTGTTCTCGTTCAACGTGAAGGGCGTCCACCACGAAGACCTGGCCACGCTGCTGGACAAGATGAGAATTGCGGTGAGGTCGGGGCAGATGTGTGCGGAGCCTCTGATGAACAGGTTCGGCGTGACAGGAATGGTGCGTGTGTCCGTGGCTCCGTACAACACGATGGAAGAAGCCGAGTACCTTGTGAAATGCATTGAAAAAGCGGTGGCGATGCTGAGATGACGGGCGGCTCGGGGCTTGCGGCAGCTGGCCGGACAGGAACTCACGGTGTAAAAAAAGATTCAGCATAAAAGTCAGCACAAAAGAAAGACTGATTGGGACAATGACAAAAACGATAAAGGAAGCCGAACAGGAGGTGATTGACGAGTTCGCCCTGTTCGATGACTGGATGGACAAATACGAATATCTCATAGAACTCGGGAAGAATCTGACGGCTTATCCGGAAGCGGACAAGACAGAGGACAGACTTATAAAAGGTTGTCAGTCAAGAGTATGGCTGAAGTGCAGCAAGGAGGGGGACTCTCTGGTCTTCACCGCCGACAGCGACGCCATCATCACGAAAGGGATAATCTCGCTGCTGATCAGCATCTATTCCGGCAGAAAACCGGAGGAAATACTCTCTTCGGATTTCTCGGTGGTGG
The DNA here is from genome assembly GCA_963640185.1 of Lachnospiraceae bacterium. Classification (GTDB taxonomy): domain Bacteria; phylum Bacteroidota; class Bacteroidia; order Bacteroidales; family UBA932; genus Cryptobacteroides. The sequence continues at coordinate 75,265 of CAVHXU010000020.1, forward strand.
AAAAGATAGGACTCAAGGAAAACCTCAGCCCCACAAGGGCCAACGGACTGGTCTCGATGATTGCGACAATCAGAGAATTCGCCGCAGACAACGTGTAGGGGAGAGGACGATAGGAACAGGAATTTGAAAATGGCAATAGAAGGCGATATAATCAGGGCTCTCAGACAAGTGTATGACCCTGAAATAGCGGTGAACATCTATGATCTCGGACTGATCTACGAACTCAAGGTGGACGAGGAACACAATGTTTACATACAGATGACCCTGACGGCCCCCAACTGCCCGATGGCGGACTATGTGGTGGATCAGGTGCAGAAAAGCGTGGAAGACGTGCCCGGAGTGGTCAGCGTGAAGATTGATCTGGTGTTCGAGCCAGCCTGGGACAAGAGCAGGATGTCTGAAGAAGCGCTGGTGGAGCTTGGACTCGATGAAGACTGAAAAGGTATATTTCTCTTTGGGAAGCAACATCGGGAACAGGGTGAAAAACATCTTCAGGGCCCTTGAACTGATGGAGCGGAAGTTCGCGGCGGCGGAATCTGCGGCCGGCTCTCCGTGCGGCTGCGGACAGCCGGAAAAGGGGGCAGAACCCGGAATATTGCACAAGGCGGTGTCAGGATTGTACGAGACTGAGCCCTGGGGATTCGAGGCGGAGGAGAAATTCATCAACTGCGCCGCGATGTTCGAACTGAGCCTCTCCTGCCGCAGGGTTCTGGAGATCTGCAAGGAAATAGAACGGGAGATGGGGAGAGAAATGACGGAGCCGCAGTTTGACGCGGACGGCAGGAGAATCTACTCGTCAAGAATCATAGACATAGACATACTCCTCTACGGAGATGAGAAGATCAATGAACCCGATCTGACAGTGCCGCATCCGCAAATGCGTGAAAGGGAATTTGTGATGACTCCGCTGAAAGAAATTATGAGTATTGCAACGAAATGATTACTTTTGCGGGATTCAGGGCTTTGGAACGCCCGTAAAACGCCGGCAATTTGACGCCAATGAAAGACTTGGCGGTCGATGAAAGAGGATTGCACAGAATATAAAAATCAAAAGATATGACACAGGAAGAACTTTTCAAGACATTGGTCGCACACTGCAAGGAATACGGATTCATATTCCCTTCAAGCGAGATCTACGACGGACTGGCTGCCGTGTATGACTACGGACAGCTCGGCTCTGAACTGAAGAACAACATAAAGAACTACTGGTGGAGCGCGATGACCAGACTCAACGAGAACATCGTCGGCATCGACTCCTGCATCTTTATGCACCCTAAAATCTGGGAGGCGTCCGGCCACGTGAGCGCTTTCAACGACCCGCTCATCGACAACAAGGACTCGAAGAAACGCTATCGTGCGGATGTCCTGATCGAGGATTACATCGCCAAACTTGAAGAAAAGAACAATAAGGAGGTGGAAAAGGCAAGGAAAAAGTTCGGCGAAAGCTTCGATGAGGAGAAATTCCGCCAGACCAATCCCAATGTCCTCAGAAACACCGCCAAGATGGAGTCGGTCAGGAAGAGAATGGCAGACGCTCTGAATGCCAATGACCTCGCGGAGCTGCGTCAGATCATAATCGACTGCGAAATAGTATGTCCCATCTCCGGCACCAAGAACTGGACAGAGGTGCGTCAGTTCAATCTGATGTTCTCGACCCAGCTGGGCAACACTTCCGATGACACCAATGTCATCTACCTCCGTCCTGAGACCGCCCAGGGCATCTTCGTCAACTATCTGAATGTCCAGAAGACCGGCAGGATGAAACTGCCTTTCGGTATCGCCCAGATAGGCAAGGCCTTCAGAAACGAGATAGTGGCCCGTCAGTTCATCTTCAGGATGAGAGAGTTCGAACAGATGGAAATGCAGTTCTTCATCAAGCCGGGAACCGAACTTGAGTGGTTCGCGCAGTGGAAGAAAAACAGACTGGCCTGGCACGAGGCGCTCGGAATGGGAGCGGAGAACTACCGTTTCCACGACCACGAGAAACTCGCCCACTACGCCAATGCTGCGACTGACATCGAGTTCAACTTCCCGTTCGGATTCAAGGAACTGGAGGGTATCCACTCGCGGACGGACTTTGACTTGAGCCAGCACCAGAAGTTCTCAGGCAAGAAGATCCAGTATTTCGACTCCGAAACAGGCGAGAGTTTCGTCCCTTATGTCATCGAGACCTCCATTGGAGTGGACAGAATGGTACTTGCCGTGCTTTCCCATTCGTATAGGGAAGAGCAGCTCGACAATGGCGAAAGCAGGGTGGTGCTTTCAATACCTGCGCCTCTCGCTCCTGTCAAAGTGGCCGTGCTGCCGCTCATCAAGAAAGACGGACTTCCTGAACTGGCACAGAAGATTATGAACGACCTTAAGTTCGACTTCAACTGCCAGTACGACGAGAAGGACTCCATCGGCAAGAGATACCGCCGCCAGGATGCCATCGGCACTCCGTTCTGCGTGACCGTGGATCACGACTCGCTTTCAGACGGCTGCGTGACGATAAGACATCGCGACTCCATGTTGCAGGACCGTGTGAAGATCGAAGACCTCAAGTCCATTATCGACAAGGAAGTGAATATCAAAAATCTGCTCTACAAGTTGGCCTGACAGGCATCCCTGTCAGGACTTGCTGAGACCGAACTTTTTCCTTTCGGCAAGTTCCAGAAGGAATGCCGTGGTGGAATAGACTCCGAACTGGAGGACCAGACAGAGTATCTGCTGACGCACCATAGGCAGTGTGCAGGCCGCGTTGTTGATGTTGTTGAAGCCCTGTATCGCGAAAGTGGACGGGAAGAGGCAGGACACCCCTTTCCAGAATGCCGGGAATGAACTCTCGGGCCACACGCAGCCGCTCAGGAACAGGCAGAGTGACGACATAAACAGCAATACCACGAACACTGTCTCCCTGTGGTAAATGAAATGGCTGAACGTGAAACTGAATGCCACGCAGGCCATTATGAAGAAGAAGATGAGCGCGAGCAAGTCAGCCAATTCTCCTCTCTGCGGCATTCCGAACAGATGCGGCACCACCACCATTCCATAGATCGCTATAGCCACATAGATCACCACATAGGCGGCCGCCCTTCCGAGCAGAGATTCGCGGTTGATGCTGCCGTTCTCCCTCAATGTGCCGTTTCTCACGCTTATGCCGTAGAACATTGTCTGCTGAATGACCAGAATGAGAGCTGCGGACAGGAAGAAGATGAGGAAAGAGAAATTGGTGTTGAACGGGATCTCCTCCTTCGCCGGGATGGCGTCAATCATCTGAGCCACAGACTCGTCGGTCATCCCCAGAGCGGCATATCTGCCCCCTTCGATCTCCCTCAGCTCGTCCAGCATCACGTGGTTCACCGCCATTGTGATGTCCTTGTAGTAGAGGAAACTTGCCATATCCGCGTAGGTGGACACTGTCGCCTGCTCCATAGCGGCGAGACGGTCGTCATAATCTGACGGGAAATAGACTATTCCGTGGATGTCGCGTTTCTGGAGCAGACTCTTCGCCTCCTCCATCGAAGTGCATCTGCAGGCCACCTCGACCTCCCTCGTGGCATCCAGTTTTCTTGTAAAACGGCGGCTCTCCGCACTCTGGCTCAAATCCACAACGGCTATCGGCATATCGTCAACAGTGCCGTGACAATAGATAAGTCCATAGACTATAGGGTAGATGAGACCGCCCAACAGAAATATGATCAGCACATAAGAGTCTGAAAATATTCTTTTCAATTCCTTGAGCATAGCTTTCTATTTCTTGTAGTTCTGATTGATGTACGCCCTTTTGAGCCGCCCTCCGACACAGAAAGGTCCCACCATAAACAGAAGCATATACACTATATACTGCCACCAGGCCGCAAAGCCGCTGCCGAAAATGGCTTCCTGCACATAGAACAGATAGTAGAATCTGAGCGGGAACAGCACTGAGACACCCTGGATGGCGGCCGGCATCGCCTCGACAGGGAAAGTGAATCCCGAGAACGAGAATGCCAGAATGGTGAACAGGGCTGCGATGCTGAGCGCATAGCGGAGAGTCGGAAGCAGGCCTATCAGGGTCACAGCGACCGCTTCGGAAGACAGGATGAGAGCCACCATTCCGAGCATCATCCACCCTATGTTTCCGTTGAGAGGGTATTTGCAGACTCCGAACATCAGCAGGTCGAGTCCGAGCCCAAGCACCAGATAGATCAGCGTGTAGGGCAGCAGCTTGCCTGTCATGGCCGTCACGAACGAGCCGCCCGCCGTGTCCATCAGCTCCTTGGATGTTCCGTAGCGCAGTTCGCTTCCGAGAGCATAGATGAGCACGAAGATGATGCTCAATTGGAGCAGTCCGGGCAGGATGATGTTGTTGAGATAGACGCCGTAGTTGGTGGTGGCGTTCCCTATCTTGTGCTCATCGATGACAATAGGCTGGATAAGACCCATTATGGCTCCGTCACTGTAGCCTTTGGCCCTCAGGACTTCCCTCTGCACCGCTCCTCCAGTCAGGGTGACCATAGTCAGTATATCCTTGTAGCTGAGTGCGCCGCCGATGAGGTAGAGCGAGTTGACATAGTATGTGAAAACCGGTCTGCGGTTGGCGCTCACATCGGTGCTCATATTCTCCGGGATGACGCAGAGGGCAGTCACCCTGCCTGTCTGCATAGCGTCACGCGCCGAAGTGAAGTCGCTGAAATAGACGACCTTGCCAAGCTGTGTCGCATCCAGCTGACGGCAGAAATTACGGGATAGGGAGGAGTTGTCGTTGTCCAATACTCCGATCGGCAGGTCTTCAGGCATTCCGGCCTTGAAGAAAGTCAGGTAGAAAAGGCAGGAGACTGCCATCACACCCACCGACCCGAGTAGAAAAACAGGCTTGCGGCATATTATCCCGAACTCACGCCGCATTACCCTCCATACATTCTTCATTTCAGATATGATTTACTTAACCACGATTGCCGTCATTCCCGGACGCAGCCCCTCGACCTTTGCCGTAGGGATGGCCCTCACTTCGAATGTCTTGGCATCGTACTCATCAGTCTCTTTGGTGGCTCTCCAGGTGGCGTAGGACTCGCGTGCCGCGATGTAATTGACCCGGGCGGTGATGACGGCCCCGTCAAGCGCAGGAATCTTCAGCGTGAGTTCGTCTCCGATTCCGAGGCTGTGCAGCCTGTCTTCGCGGATATTGAAAGTGAACCACATGTCGTTGAGGTCTGTGACAGTCATAATAGGGGAGCCGGTGCCCACGAGTTCACCCACGTGAGGATAGCGTGCGGAGATGATGCCGTCTACCGGAGAGGTGAGCTTGAGCTCGGACAGATAGGATCTTACTTCCTGCACGGCTCCGTCAGCACGCTCTACGAGGGCAATGGCTGCCGCCTTGTCTTCTTCGCGGGCTCCTTTCACTGCCATATCGTATTGAGACTTGGCGGCTTCAGCGGTGGCTACCGCAGCATTGTACTGAGCCGTGGCCTCATCGAATTTCTGGTCGCTGATGACATTCTGATCGTGAAGCCTGGTGGCGCGGTCGAGAGTCTTCTGTGCGATGTCCTTGCCGGCAAGGGCTTTCTGCCAGATTTCATAAGCTCCGGCGATCTCTTCCTTGCGTGCACCCTTGTCAGCCTTGTTGCGCTGAGCCCTGGCTGCCGCGTAGGCCGCATTCGCCTGTGCAAGCTTTGCCTTCACTTCCGGGGAGTCAATGTCCACAAGAGTATCTCCCTTGTGCACCATATCCCCCTCTGCGGCATAGAATGCCTCGATTCTTCCCGGAACCTTGCCGGAAATGCGGTATTCAGTGGCTTCCGCCTCTCCCTGGATGATTTCCTCCTGCGGTTTGGTGAATACGAATCCAAGCACGGCCACTGCCGCGATCAACACAACCAGAACTATTATTCCTACGATCAGGTTGCCTTTTTTCTGTGTCTTTTCCATAATATTCTGTTTTTTCTTATTTCCTGTTATGCGCCCGATGCCCCATTCTTTTGACTTTGCCGCCGTTCAGAGGCTCCGGCTGTTGTCCTAATAGTTGTTGCCCTAATTATAGGGTGAACCGCTCCTACAGACGTCCCTCCGCCTTGGCGAGATTGACGCTGCACATCTGCAGCTCCACACCGGTCTCAATATACTCCGAGTGAGCCTGAAGCCAGGCCGTCTGTGCCTGCAGCACTACATTCGAAGTTATCATTCCCTCTTCCCAACCCACGGTAGCGACTCTCAGGTTCTCTTCTGCATTTTCCAGATTGCTCTCCGCGGTCGTCAGCTTTTCCAGAGCCTCTCCCTGCTGCTGCCGCAGTTGGGCGACCTGAAGCGAAATCATTTCCTTGGCTTCATCCAGTTTGTAATCCGTCAGCGATGCTTCAGCCTTTGCTTTCTTGGTCTTCTGCAGAGCCTCTGTCCCGTGGAAAATGGGAATGGACACCATCACTCCCGCATTGAAAAATCCTCCGAACTTCTTCTGGAAGCCGTTGAACAGACTCGGATTGGTGACTATATAGTTGGCGGTCAAGGCAATTGTCGGCATCATATCGGCTCTTGCGACTGCCACTTTTTTCTTGTAGATGGTCTGGGCCAGCTCCAGACTTCTGATTTCAGGCCTTGCATCGAAGACTTCCTCGTCGGAGATTACGGGCGAGACTGTCGGGGTAGGAATCTTGTCCAGAGACTCGTCAGCAAGGGTTATCTCACTGTCAAGCGGCAGTCCGCATTCCTTGCAGAGCAGCATCTTGGAGAGAATCAGGCCGTTGGTCGCCTTTGTCAGCATCATTTCCGCCTCGTTGGTCTTCACCTTGATGGTCAGGGCATCCGACGGCGTGGCGAAACCTCCCTCGATGAGAGCGTCCACCTCGCCGACCATCTGGTGCAGCAGGTCAACATAGTTCTCGGCAAGGTTCTTCTTGCAGGCGATGGACACTATCTGCCAATATGCCTGCTCGATGTCCGCCAGTATCTTGTTGTGCTCCTGATCGTACTGGGACTTGGCCAGTTCTGCGGCCGCTTTGGCCATCTGGTTGGATGCCACTATCTTGCCGCCCATAAACACAGGCTGTTTCAGCGACACGGCCCCGAGGAAGGTGTTGGTCATATCCAGTGTCAGCGCATCGCTTATCTGAGAGCCGATAGCGTTGATAGGAGTGGCGAAATCCACGCTCTGGACATAGGCGAGCAGTTTCTGCAGATCAGGACTGGTCATCACTTTCTGCGCGATTGTCGGATCTGAGAGTAGAGTCTGGATCTGGCCCGCCACATCGGTCTGAAGCTGTGTGCCGGCACTGGTGATCTGCTTCTGGGCGTCATCGCTTATGAGCTGCAGTTCGCGGCTGTTGTACATATACGCGCCTGTGGCTGAAATTTTTGGGAAATAATTGGCAAGAGCGATCTTCTTGTCGTATTCGGCGATTTTCTCTTTCTGCCGGGCAGTCTTGAGATCGTTGTTGTTCTCGACTGCCAGCTGCTTGCATTCATCCAGAGTGAGCACGCGCTGCGCCTGCGCCTGAAGCGGCAGAATGCACAGCGCTGCTGCGATGATAATCAGATTTTTCTTCATATTGTTCATTTTTCTTGTTCCAAATCCGTTTCCGGCAGTGTCTCCTGCCATTGTCGCTGTCACTTAAGATTTTCCTCTTGCTGCTCCTGTCAGTGACGGCGGGCGTGCTCTTCCCCAAATTCTTTACCAATGCAGACAAAAAATGTATATCATTTTGGGTTATTATGATTACAAAAAGACGAAAAAAGCACCTTTTGTATGATTTTTGACACTGTTTGTATCCTGTGACGGCCGGCATACGCCGCCACTGCACCTCTAAAAACAACTGTTCTATATGGAATACAAGGAACTTGGCATCAGGGATCTGTATCGCATCTTCTCCCTGCCATATATGAATGACAATTTGTCAGACGACCTTTTCCTCGGCGACCTGCACTATGCGCCAGGTATGGACATAATCAAGTATCCGAGCCGTTTCAAGGGCTTTTTGGCGTTCTACTGCTATCAGGGCAATTTCGAGATTGAACTGGATCTGCGCAAGTTCACCATCAGGGAGGGCTCGCTTTTCATCTACACTCCGGGCAACATCGTCCGCGTCGCCGAAGTGCCGTCGCAGAAAGATATGATGGATATGCATTTCATCCTCATAGCCATCTCCAATGACCTGATGTCCACGGCGCGTTTCGATTTCAACAAACTGTCGGAGGAGAGCCTCAGAGTGATGGCCAATCCGTGCATAGAGCTGTCGGAGCAGGAGCGGGAGTTATGCCGCAGGTATTTCGATATGATCAAGGAAATATCCGGGCTCGGCATACCGAACACCCGCGAGGCGATAGCTTCGCTGATGTCGTCCGTCTTCTATCTGATGGGGGCTCTGTGGAAAAACCATCTGGAGGTGGCGCGCCGTCAGAAGCTGCCCGCCCCGGCTGCCGGTAGGAACAATGCCCTGCTGGAGTCATTCCTGCGTCTGGTCAAGGACAACTATATGGAAGAGAGGAATATAGAGTTCTATGCCGACAAGCTGGGGCTGACGCCGAAATATCTGTCCCGGCTGATAAAAAAGATCAGCGGCAAGTCCGCCCGGGAATGGATAGACTCGTTCCTGCTGCTGGAGGCCAAGAGTATGCTGAAATATTCGGATATGAACATCAAGGCCATAGTGTACGCGCTGGGCTTTCCGAACGCCACGACTTTCTACCGCTTTTTCCTGCAGCACGTCGGCTGTTCGCCGTCCGAGTACAGAAAGGGTTAGCCGGCAGTCGCAGTCCGCGGCACGCTACTCCTCGTCGCGCCAGCCCTGAGCCTTGAGCGGCAGCTCCACACCGTCCGGGGTCACAATCACGGTCCCCACTTCCGGCAGAGCCAGATGCCCTATGATGTCGAAGCTCTGGAAGTCGCGGCGGAACTTTTCGGCCGCCGTGATGGGAATGGTGAAAAGCAGGCAGCAGTCATCTCCGCCGTTGAGGGCGGCAGCGAGAGGGTCTATGCCCAGTTCCTTGCTGAAGTCCACGGAACCGCCCATAAAAGGCACTTTCTCGGCGTAAATCTTCACTCCGAGGCCGGAATCCCTCCGCAGACAGTGGACGGCGTCCGCGAGCCCCTTGGACAGGAAATATCCATAGGACGGCATGATCTCAGCAGCCTCGAAGGCATCGATCGTCGCCGGGTCCAGTTCGGGCTTCAGATAGGCTCCGACGAACGCCTTGTATTTATCCAGATTAGGCTGAATCTTGTCGTCATTGTGCGTATCGAACTGTTTTTTCTCCCTTTCGAGCACATTGAGACCGATATATGCCGCTCCGAGACTGCCGGTCACACAAAGAAGATCCATCGATTTTGCGCCTGTCCGGCGCTTGGCCATCAGAATGGAAGTCTCTCCGACGGCATTCACAGAAATGCTCAGGCCGTTCCTCGAAGGCACGAGTTCCAGATTGACACGGATGTAGGAATGCTCCCGGGCGGCGGTGACAATCCCTTCCCAAAGCAACTTTATCTGGCTGTAGTCGAGTTTGGAAGAAACCCCGAGCACGACGCTGAGACAGCGGGGATGGGCGAATTCGGCGTACAGCTCTCCCGTGACGCTTACAACACTCTTGTAGCCGAGATGTTTCAGCGGGAAATAGGTGAGGTCGAAATCGGTTCCCTCTATCAGGCAGCGCGACTTCATCGTGGCGTATGCCTTGCCCGCGGTCTCGAACCAGGCGCTTTCAAACGGCTTGTAGCCGCTTCCCTCATATAGTCTGCCGATGGCCTCTATCCTGCCTAAACTTGCGAATCTTTCCTCTTCCATTGTCCTGTATATTATGCCCGCAAAGGTAGGCAAAATCGCCAATATCCGGAAAAGTTTTGTAAATTGCAGCGTTTCCGACACTTTTGATAATACTTTGTAACATTGACAATGAAAGGAATGAGTTTTCTGATTATGGCCACAGCCGCCGCATCGCTGCTCTGCGCCGGTGCTGTTGTCGTCAAGGCGCAGGACAACGAGTCTGACGCTCTGACAGTTATGTCTCTGAACATCCGCAACTGCGGAGCAAATGACGGCACCAATTCCTGGCAGTACCGCTATCCGGCAACCTTTGAAATGCTCCGCCAGCTCCATCCCGACGTGGTGGGAATGCAGGAGGTGCTTCCGCTCCAGAAGGCTATGCTCAACGAATATGCGGAAGGCTACAAGGGAGTGGGCGTAGGACGGGACAACGGCAAGAAAGAAGGTGAGGCTACTGCCATCTACTGGAACCGCAAGACCGTCAAGATGTTGAAATGGGGGACTTTCTGGCTGTCAGAGACTCCGGAGAAGCCTTCCGGAAGCTGGAACACGGCGTGCTGGCGTACGGCCACCTGGGCATTGATGAAGGACAGGCGCACGGGACGGAAATTCTATTTCGTGAACACTCATCTCGATCATGTCAGCGCAGAGGCGAGAATCAACGGACTGAATCTGATAGTCAGCAGGATAGACTCGATCAACCCGCACGGATATCCGATGGTGCTGACAGGAGACTTCAATGTCACCCCCGGCGATCCTTGTCTGAAAGCCCTTGAGGGCAGGATGATTTCCGCCCGCGAGGCAGCTCCCGCTCCGCACGACAACGGCGTCACCTATCACAACTGGGGCAGAAAGAAGTCAGGCAACGAGCGTCAGTCTGTCATAGACTATATCTATTATTCCGGATTCTCGGGCTGTGCATCTTTCCGCAGGGTGACTGAGAGGTTTGCGGACAAGCCTTTCGTGTCGGATCATTATCCTATTGTGGCCACCCTCGTTTTCGAAGAGGCTGAATAAAAAGCGGGCTGCTATTTTTTATCGATCTTATAGATCAACCCCATCTCCTTGAGCTCCGCCAGAAGCCCGGCGCACACGCTTATGCTGAACTTTCTGGACATAAACTCTATGTTCCAGTTGTGCTCCGCATCGTGCAGCAGCAGTGTTAGGGGAGTCTTGCCCTTGTTGTCCTTAACCACTTTCAGCAGCCGTTTTCTGAACGCATCGGTGAGCTGGGCCGTGTCGATGTAGATGCCGAACTCCTTCAGCACTTCATCTGTCACATTGCCCAGCATCGACATCTTCCTCACCCTGAAATCATAGGGAACATCCTTTTGTTCCTCTCCCTGGGCCGGTCTGAATTTGGGCCGTATGTCCCCCTCTATGAACAGGGTGTTGTGTTCCTGCAGGAACGGGAGAAAGGCCTCGTAGTCCTTGCCGAAGAATGACAGCTCCGTGCCGCCGTTGAAGTCTTCGAGGGTGGCTCTGCAGTACGGTCTGCCGTTGCGCGAAACCAGAGTCTCGTTTTTGGTCACAAGCCCCGCCAGGGAGATCTTCTTCTCGGATTTCTTCTGCTGACACTCCTCTATGGCCGATTTCAGATCCTTGAGCCCGCAGTTGGTAAAGTTCTCTATTTCAAACTCATATATATCCAGCGGATGTGACGAGATATACATTCCCACAATCTCCTTCTCCTCTCTGAGCAGTGCGAATTTGTCCTCCTCACCCATCAGTTCTGGAATCTCCGGGCGGGTTGGCTTCATCTCCTCCATATCCCCGAACAGCGACACTGCGCTGGCCATAGTGTCCTGCCGGTACAGTTCCCCGTAGCGCAGCAGCTCGTCTATGAAGGCGTCGCCGCTCCTGCCCTTGAGGAAGAATCGGGATCTGCTGATGCCGAAGCTGTCGAAGGCTCCCGCATAGATGAGGCTGACCATTGACTTGCTGTTGACGCTGCCGGCCATCCTCTCCATAAAGTCGTAGATGTCAGTGAAATTACCATTGGAGTTGCGCTCTGCGATGATGGCCCTGACCACATTGTCCCCAAAGCCTTTCATCCCTTTAAGTCCAAAACGGATATCCCCCTCGGCATTGACGGAGAATGCGGCGTCGGACTCGTTCACATCCGGACAGAGTACTTTGATTCCGTGCTGGCGCGCATCCTTCATAATCTTCTTCATCTCGTCCATATTGGACAAGTTGTTGTTGAGGTTGGCTGCCTGAAACTCGGAAGGATAATGCGCCTTGAGCCAGCCTGTCTGGTAGCTTACCCAGGCATAGCAGGTGGCGTGCGACTTGTTGAACGCATATTTGGCGAACTTCTCCCAGTCGCTCCAGATTTTTTTCAGAATCTTCTCGTCGTGGCCGTTCCTGATGCCTCCGTTGATGAACTTGGGCTTCAATTCGTCCAGCATCGACTTTATCTTCTTGCCCATCGCCTTGCGCAGAGTGTCGGACTCACCTCTGGTAAAGCCCGCGAGCAGACGGCTCAGAAGCATCACCTGCTCCTGATAGACAGTCACTCCGTAGGTGTCCTTGAGGTACTTCTCCATCACCGGGATGTCGTAGGTGATAGGTTTGCGCCCCTGCTTCCTGTCTATGAAGTCCGGGATGTAGTCCATAGGCCCCGGGCGGTACAGGGCGTTCATCGCGATGAGATCGGAGAACTGGGTGGGTTTCAGCTCCTTGAGATATTTCTGCATCCCCGGCGACTCGAACTGGAACACGCTCATAGTGTCTCCCCGGCCGTACAGTTCGTATGTTTTCCGGTCGGCTATGTCTATCTTCTCTATGTCGATATCCTCGCCGTGCCTTTTTTTGATGAGCCTCAGACATTCCTTGATGATGGACAGCGTGCTCAGACCGAGAAAGTCCATCTTGAGCATACCGACCTCCTCGATGTAGTGGCCGTCATACTGCGACACCCACATCTCTTCGTCGGTCTTCTTGTCCTTGGCCATTGTGATGGGGATGTAGTCGGTGAGGTCGCCGCGGCCGATGATCATCGCGCAGGCGTGGACACCGGTCTGCCGGATGCTTCCCTCAAGTTTTTCGGCATAGCGGAGTATCTCGCGGGTCATCTCCGGCCCGTTTTCCAGCTCGTTCTTCAGTTCGGGAGCATACTTGAAGCAGTTTTCGAGAGTGATGTCCTTTTCCTTGCTCCTGGTGTACTTTCTGAACCTTTTGTGAATCGTCTGACCTGGATTCTCAGGGTCTTCGACATCCTTGAAGAATTCCTTCTGACCCTCTTCCAGTTCGTCTCCCTCCTTCATTTCCTCCTCCACATCCTCGCTGACAGTGAACTTCTTGTCCGGGATCATCTTGGTGAGTCTGGTGGAATCGGCCGGCTCCATATGGCTGATGCGCGCCACGTCCTTGATGGCCGACTTGGCCGCCATAGTGCCAAAAGTGATGACGTGCGAGACGTGATCCTTGCCGTAGGTGTCCTCTATGTAGCGGAACACGTCGTAGCGCCCCTCATCATCGAAATCGATGTCTATATCGGGCATATTGATACGGTCCGGGTTGAGGAAACGCTCGAACAGCAAATCGTAGCGGATGGGGTCGAGATTGGTGATCTTGAGACAGTAGGCCACGGCGGAACCGGCAGCCGATCCACGCCCAGGCCCCACTGAGATGCCTCTGGAACGGGCCGCCGCGATAAAGTCCTGAACGATGAGGAAGTAGTCCGGGAATCCCATCTTGCAGATGGTCCGGAGCTCGAAATCGAGACGTTCTTCCTGCTCCGGGGTGAGCGTGTCACCATATCTGAGGCGTGCACCCTCATAGCATAGATGGCAGAGGTAGGCCACCGAGCGGGTGAATTCCTCCCCTCTGTCGGAGCCGTCCTTGTTGCAGCGCCCCTCGTCTATAATAGACTTGTATTTGTCGAGATAGATGTCCACATTGTCGATGAATGACTGAGGAAGGCGGAACTTCGGCAGAATCGGATCCTTGTCTATCTTGTAGGTCTCGATCTTGTCGAAGATTTCCATCGTATTCCCGATGACTTCCGGATGGTCGGGGAACAGGGCCGCCATCTCTTCCTCGCTCTTCATATACTCCTGCTGGGTGTAGCGGAGGCGCTTCTCGTCGTCGATGTCGGAGTTGGTGGTGAGGCAGATGAGACGGTCGTGGACGGGGCCGTCCTCCTTTCTCACGAAATGGATGTCGTTGGTGGCTATGACTTTGGTGCCGGTCTTCTCTGCGAGTTCGAAGAGTCCCCTGTTGGAGATGCACTGTTTCTCATACACTTCCCACACCCGGTCATACGCTTCGCCGGACAGGCCCTGCACCTCGGTCTTGTGGAGCTGGACCTCCAGATAGTAGTCGTCTCCGAAGACCCTCTTGAACCACAGCACGGCTTTCTCCGCCGCCCCCATATCTCCGGCAATGACATTGTTCTGCACTTCCCCCGCTATGCAGGCCGAGCAGCACACCAGTCCCTCGTGATACTTTTCGAGCACTTCGTGCGAGACTCTCGGCTTGTAGTACATACCCTCGATATGTCCTATGGAGACTATCTTGATGAGGTTTTTGTAGCCTGTCTCGTTTTTGGCGAGCAGGATGAGGTGGTAGTAGCCCTTGTGGTCCTTGTCGTGAAGCCTGTGATCATAGTGGCGGCTGACATAGATCTCGCAGCCTATGATCGGCTTGATGTCGGGGAATTTCTTCTTCTGGATCTTGAGGAATTCCTTGACGCCGTAGAGATTGCCGTGGTCGGTGATGGCGAGCCCCGGCATACCGAGTTCCCTGGCTCTGGAGAAGAGACCGGGAATGGACGCCTGGCCGTCGAGTATGGAATACTGCGTGTGGACGTGCAGATGAACGAAGGACATAGTATGCAGATTCTTTTTGGAAGAATGCAAAGATACACAAAAAAGAGAGGATGACTGAAAAGGGTCATCCTCTTTTTTGTGCGTCAATTCCCGGTCACTGTCGTGACAGCCCTTCAGGGGCACTGGGGACCGGATTCCGCTATTTCGCGATCTGTTTCTTGGCGGCTCTCTTCTCGATGGCCTTGGTCACATCGTACATAATCGGCGTACCGATGAAGATGGATGCGTAAGTACCGATGATGATACCGAGAATCAGGGCGACTGCCAGACCTCTGATCACTTCACCTCCGAAGATGGCGATTGCCACCATAACGATGAGGGTGGTGAGAGAGGTGTTCATCGTACGTGACAGGGTGCTGTTGAGCGCCTGGTTCACATTGTCCCTGAGCTCTGCCTTAGGATGGTCTCTCCTGTATTCGCGGATACGGTCGAAGATGACCACGTTGTCGTTGATGGCGTAACCGATGATGGTCAGGATGGCGGCGATGAATGTCGCATCGACATCAAGGGAGAACGGCAGTATTCCGGTGAACAGCGAGAAGAATCCGATGACGATGATCGCAGTATGCGCAAGAGACGTCACACCGCCGAGTCCCCAGGTCCAGTCCTTGAAGCGGAGGGCTATGTAGAGGAAGATGGCGAACAGAGCCACGATGACGGCTATGATGGCATCCCTCTTCATGTCGTTGGCGATGGTAGGGCCGACCTTGTCGGAAGAAATGATACCGTTAGGGTTCTCAAGGGTTGACCGGAATTCCTCGAATGAGATCTCATTCGCGAACTGTCCCTTCATAGCCTCGTAAAGCATTTCCTCCACAGTGGCATCCATCTCGGTGGATTCATTCTCGATGCCGTATGCGGTGGTCACTTTCATCTGGTTTTCGCTTCCGAACTGCTTGACCTCGACAGAACCGTCGAACACCTTGAGAGCGGCCTCACGGACAGCCTCGGCTGTGACATTGTGGTCGAATCTCACCACATAGGTACGGCCGCCGCTGAAGTCCACACCGTAGGTGAAGCCCTTGACACAGATGGAAATGATGGAGATGAGTATGAGTGCACCTGAAATGCTGTAGGTGACGGCTCTCTTCGACAGGAAGTTGAAGTGAGTGTTCTGCAGGAAATTGCGGGTGTACTTGTTGTCGAAAGTGATGTTTCCGCCCTTCGCCAGCCTGTCTTCGAAGATGAGACGGGTGATGAAGATGGAGGTGAGGACAGAGGTGATGATACCGATGATGAGGGTGGTCGCGAAGCCCTGTACCGGACCTGAACCGAAGATGAGGAGCACGATACCCGTGATGATGGTGGTCACCTGACCGTCGATGATGGCTGAGTATGCGTTCTTGTAACCGTCGGCGACCGCTTTCGTAAGTCCCTTGCCTCCCCGGAGTTCCTCCTTGATGCGCTCATAGATGATGACATTGGCGTCGACCGCCATACCCAGTGTCAATACGAGACCGGCTATACCTGGCAATGTCAGCACGGCTCCGAACGACACGAGCGTACCGAACAGAAGGATGACGTTGACAAGCAGCGCCACATCTGCCGCAAGACCGGCTCCGTTGTAGAAGACGGCCATATAGAGGAGCACGAGCAGGAACGCGATGATAAATGAGATGAGACCCGCGTTGATGGACTCGGCACCGAGAGAAGGTCCCACGACCTGTTCCTGAATGATGGTGGCAGGTGCTGGCAGCTTACCTGATTTCAGCACGTTGGCGAGGTCTTCAGCCTCTTCGAGGGAGAACTGTCCGGTGATCTGTGAAGAACCTCCGGAAATCTCCGTGTTGACGGTAGGATAGGAATATACCATACCGTCGAGAACGATGGCTATCTGGCGTCCGATGTTGTCCTTGGTCATTCTGGCCCAGGTGTTGGCACCCTCGGCGTTCATTGTCATAGACACTTCAGGATGGCCGCCCTGATTGCCGTACTGGGTACGCGCATCGGTGACCACACCTCCGTCGAGAGGAGCCTTGCCGTCCGTAGTCGTGGCCTTGATGGCAACGAGTTCGAAAGTGTTTCCGCTCTTGTCAAGTGAAGAAGCCTTGACACCCCACATCGGCTTGAAGTCGGGCGGGAAGATGGAACGGATCTGAGGCATCGCCAGATATTTGTTGATGATGGAAGTGTCCGCGTAGTTGGCGAAACCGATGCAGGCGTTGTCCCTGTAGCCCGACGGCTGGAGGACTGCGAAAAGAGGATGCTCTTTCTTGTAGGCCTGGAGGTTCTCGGCATCGCTGTTCTGAAGAGCGGCGTTGAGGAGAGAATCCTGTGGATCTGCCACTACTGCGTCGTCGGCGGCGCTGTCTTCGTCAGATGCAAGGATTGTTGCAAGAGTCGCGTCGGCTTCCGTGAGGTAGCTGTCAAGCTCGCTTGCAGTGTATGTCGCCCAGAATTCGAGTGATGCCGTACCCTGGAGCAGTTTTCTCACACGCTCCGGCTCCTTGACGCCTGGGAGCTCGACGAGGATCCTTCCGCTGTTGCCGAGCTTCTGGATGTTCGGCTGGGTCACTCCGAAACGGTCGATACGGTTACGCAGCACATTGAACGAGTTGGAAACTGCGCTCTCGGCCTCCTTGCGGATGACGCCGATGACCTGTGAATCCGTGGACTCCGGAGTGATCTTGTCTCTCATCTCATAAGTTCCGAAGATCTGCGAGAGGCTCATCCCGTCGGAGGTCTCTTTCCAAGCCTCCTCGAAAAGTGAAATGAAGTCAAGCCTTGAGTTCACGCTGCGCTCTTTTGCAAGTTCGATGGCCTTGGTGAACTGAGGGGCCTGGTTGTGGTCCGAAAGGGCTCTGACGAGATCTTCGAGCTGAACCTGCAGCATCACGTTCATACCGCCCTTGAGGTCAAGTCCCAGGTTGATCTCCTTGCTTTTCACATCTTTGTAAGTGTACCCGAGATAAATCTTCTCGGAAGAGAGCGAGTCGAGATACCATTTGCTCCGGGCATTGGCGATGGAGTCCAGATAGGCGTCTTTCTCGTCATCAGAAATGCGCTCGAAAGCAGATTCCAGTTTTGCTGCATTTACAGCCGCCTCGCTGTACTTGTCGGCCTTCTTCTCCTGTATTCCGGATACAAGGGTGAATGAAAGCTGCCAGATGCAGGCAATGACCAGCAGTATCGCCACGAGCCTGATTGCACCTTTACTTTGCATAGTGTTTATAGTTTAAATTTGTTTTCCACCGTAGCTTTTCCGCCTGTTTTTCTTCGCTTTTCCTCCGCGCCGCCTGTTATGGCTTCAGTCTTCCTGCATACCGTGTATGTGGCTACAGGGCGCGATTTGGCTCACCTTTTGAAGAAAAGGGCGGGCAAATAGGGCACAAATTTACTATTTTTTTCTTACAAAAGAACTTTCTCTAAACTAATTCTTATTTTTGCACTCTCAAACCGAGACTCTATCAATGACAGGACGCATATCCGGCATATTTTCAATCATCTTCGCCGTCTCCTTATCCATAGCGCATCCGGCTGTGGGCCAGGATACGCTTATGACCGTCCGGCCCGATTCGGCCGCATTGCGCCAGTCCCTGTTCACTGAGGCTCGGGCTTGCAGGCTCGACTATGAATTTGCCTCCGCCGATTCGCTTCTTCGCGATGCCTTGAAGCTGTGTTCGGGGGATTCTCTCGAATTTGCCGCCGTCGAGTCCGAACTGCTTCTGTGCGAGAACGGTATGAATATGAGCCGCTATGTGGCGGAGCCTCAAGTCGTCGCCCGCCAGATGTTCTCACTGTCGGACTTTTTTCTCTGGTATCCCCTGCCTGACAGATCATGGACAGAGCTTCCCGACAGCGTCTCACATTGCGGAGGATCGCCGTTCAATCTATGCTACATAGCGGAAGATTCCGACCGCATACTGTTTTCTGCGAGGGACAGCTCCGGCAACAGGAGCATCTACGGTATGAATGAACTGCGTGACCCGGCAGGAGAGGCTGACACCCCGGCGGACAGTGCGGCGGTTTTGCTCTGCGGCAGGAAATGGGGCGGTCGGAGCAGCCTCTTCGGCAAGATCACAGAGGGCTCGGATGAGATTTTTCCGATGTTCTCGCAGGACGGCAGGACTGTGTATTTTGCCTCCAAAGGACTCTACGGAGTTGGGGGATACGATCTTTACTGCAGTGAATATCAGGAAGATGACAACAGCTGGTCGATACCTGTCAATATGGGATTCCCGTTTTCTTCTCCGGCCAATGACTATCTCCTGACGACGACTCTGGATGAGCGGTATATGATTTTCGCTTCGGACAGGGACTGCCCCCGGGACAGTGTCTGCGTCTATGTCCTTGAAAATGACCCGTTGCCGCTGAAGACTGCCGTGGAGTCCCCGGAAGAGCTCAGGCGAATCGCCGGACTCGATCCTCCTGAGAATGTGTCGGCCGTCGAGACTGCGGCGGTGGCGGGGGAGTCGGTGCAGGACAATGTCGAGAACCGGGCATACAGCGAAAAGATGGAACTGGTGCGTTCGCTGCGTGATTCCATCGCCATTCACGGTGCGGAAACGGATGCGCTGCGCGAGGAATTCGTGATGAGTGACGATGTGGACAGACGGCAGGAACTGACTGTGAGAATCCGTGAGATGGAGCAGGATTTGCCGAGACTCCAGAATGCTTATGCCGAGGCGAGTGCGGCGCTGCAGAAAATAGAGATGGAGTTCCTTTTCAACGGGGTGTTCATCGATGCGGACAAGGCCGTGGAAGCCGCCGACCGCAGGGTGGCCGGAGTTTCCACCAACTTTGTCTTCACCCGGAAGTCCATGGCTTCCGGCCGGGAGTGAATCCGCCCCTTGGCCATTTGTCACATTACGCCTGTCCGCCTTTGCAACGAAAGCGAGGCTTTCCGCATCTTTAACTAACATTTTCAGGTAGAAAAAGATGAAGAAAGTCACATTGTCAGTGTTCTGCGGCGTCTTGCTGGTTTTATGCGCCGTCATCGCCGCTTCCTGCGCGAAAAGCAGTTCCGGAAATCCGGATTTTTTCGAGGGGCCGAGACGGGTTTCGGGCGAGAGGAACGAGTATATGTATGTCAGCGGCTATGGTTCGGATTTCAGCCTCAAATATGCTTCATATCAGAATATTCCGTCTCAGGATGAGTGGAGCAGGGTGAATGCCGTTCAGTCAGCCGGGGGCAGCTGGTCCATCGACGCCCCCTGGTTCAGGGTGGAAATCAGGGCAGATGCCATTGTCCTCAATGTTGAAGAAAACGTGTCCGGCTCGGTACGCGGGCTGTGCATCGTCCTCGACTGCGGCGGACGGGAACGGGCCATCACCGTCTATCAGACTTCTCTGAAATGACAGGTCCCGGCCAGTCGGTCCGGCATTGCGGGTATTACACAATAATGTGTATCTTTGCGGGATATGATTTTTGTCCGATAACCGACTAACAGGATTGCAGAATGAAAGTACTGATATTGTCCTGCTCCACCGGAGAGGGTCACAACTCTGCCGCAAAGGCATATATGGAATATCTGACCGCCAAGGGCATCACCTCCGAAGTGAAGGATACGATGTCGCTTGTAAGCACGGAAGCACCGAAATACGCATCCGATTTCTATCTGTTCTCGACACGCACCAAATTGTTCAAGTTCGCCTACAGGGCCGGTGCGAAAGTCAGCGAGAGTTCGAGCAAGAAAGTGAAGTCAGCCGTGTATATGGCTAATGCAATGTACTGCGACAAACTTGAGCAGTACATCAACGACAACGGCTTCGATGTGGTGGTATGTGTGCATCTCTTTCCCGCAGAGGCTCTCACGGCGCTGAAAAGGCGCGGGAGCCTTTCCGCAAAGAGCGTTTTCATAATGACGGACTACACCTGCATCCCGTTTCTTCAGGAAACGGAACTCGACTACTACATAGTGCCTCACAGACATCTGATCGAGGAATGTGTTCAGAAGGGGCTTCCGAGGGAGAAGCTCTACCCCTGCGGCATCCCGGTGAAGTCCTTCTTCAATCATCACGGAGACAAGGCCGCTGCACGCAAGACCTGCATAGATTTGTTCGCACAGGGCAATGCGGGCAATCTCCGTCCGGAGGACAAATGGTTCTTGGTGATGGGCGGCAGTATGGGCTTCGGCAATCTGCAGGACAGCGTAAGGGCTATGCTTGAAAAGGCGGGAGAGGGCATTCAACTGCTTATCGTGTGCGGAAACAATGTCAAGACCAGGACTCAGCTTCTGGAAGCATTCGGAGAGACGGGCAATGTGCATATCATCGGGTTCACCGATCAGGTGCCGGTGCTGATGGACGCCTGCGACGTGCTTTTCACCAAGCCGGGAGGTCTTTCAAGCACCGAGGCCGCGGCGAAGCACATACCTATTATTCACACTGCTCCCATTCCGGGCTGCGAGACCTGCAATGCGCAGTTCTTCCATTACCACAATCTTTCCTACGCGACCACAGACATCGCGGAGCAGACCGGAATGGCGCTCGAGCTCAGCCGTCCGGACTCAGAGGAGCGCAAAAGGATGATTCGTCACCAGAGGGAGGAGATGAACATCCACACCTGCAGGGATATAACGGCGCTGCTGAAAGCCGAATAAAAGCCGTCCAAGTTTATTCCTGGGCCCGTATTGAGGCTTCGTGGATGGCGTTGAAGACTGCACGGACAAATGCCTCGTCCAGTCCTGCGGCGTTGCCTTTTTCAATCATATCGGCGAGCACTGCATCCCAACGGCCGGTCTGGAGTATGGCGATGTTGTTCTCTTTCTTGCTTTGGCCGATATTGCGGCTGATTTCCATCCTTTGCGCAAGCAGATGTATGATGTTCTCGTCGATGATGTCAATCTTGGCTCTGAGCTGGCTGATGGTCTCCCGATATCTGAGATCACAGGAGTCGCTGTCTTTTACAACCAGCTTGTGTCGGAGCATATTCTCAAGCGCTTCCGGGGTGAGCTGCTGCTCCGCATCGCTCAGAGCCGCTGAAGGATCCCTGTGACTTTCTATCATCAGACCGTCCAGGCCCAGGTCCATCGCCCTTTGGGCAATCTCAAGCAGGTATTTCCTGTCGCCGGCAATGTGGCTCGGGTCGCAGAAGAACGGAAGTCCCGGATAGCGGCTGCGGAGCTCTATCGCATACTGCCACAGGGGGTCATTGCGATATTTGATTTTTTCCGAGGTCGAGAAGCCCCGATGGATTACTCCCAGTTTGCGGATCCCGGCATCGTTGAGCCTCTCCAACGCCCCGATCCACAGATCAATGTCCGGACTTACGGGGTTCTTGACCAGAACCGGGATGTCGGCACCCCTCAGGGCATCGGCGATTTCCTGCACCAGAAACGGATTGGCTGTGGTTCTCGCTCCTATCCAGACCAGATCTATGCCCCGTTCCACGCATTCTCTGACGTGCTTCCCGCTTGCGACCTCTGTGGCTACACGCATACCGAGTTCTTTCTTTACCCTCTGAAGCCACTCCAGCCCCGGGAGACCGACCCCTTCGAAACATCCGGGATGTGTGCGCGGCTTCCATATTCCCGCCCTGAACACATTGATGCCGAAAGCCTTGAGGCTGCGGGCGGTCTCAAGCGTCTGTTCCTCGGACTCGGCGCTGCAGGGGCCCGCTATGACACGGGGTCTCGGCAAGGGGCTGAACATCCCCCATTCTTCAAGAGGTACTATATCCAATCCTGTTCCCATTTCAGTCATACAAATGTGCCGCTAAGTTAGGCATTTTCAGACGGAATTGTGTCCTTGAGAATGACACCGACAAAAGTATTTGAGAAAAATCGGGAATATTCGAAAAATGTTGTATCTTTGTCTTCCCTTTGCGGACAGATTGGTACAACACTGGTGAGATGGGTGAGTGGCTGAAACCAGCAGTTTGCTAAACTGCCGAACTCGTTAGGGTTCCGGGGGTTCGAATCCCCCTCTCACCGCAAAGCAAAAGAAAGGAACCTGAATACCAAGCTCGCTTGAATATTCAGGTTCCTTTCTTTTGCTTTGCAAAGCCCGCCGCAGGCGGCTGGGGATCTGACTTTGTCAGAATCCCCGGTGAGAGGGTCTCTGCAATCTCGTTGCCGGGACTGACCAAAACGATTTTGGGCAGTCCCTTTTCATTTATCCAACCCCCAGTCACTATCGTGACAGCCCCACTGGGGCACTGGGGACCGTATTCCCCAGACCCCTTGGGTCGCTTCGCTCCGGGATCTGACTTTGTCAGAATCCCCCGGTGAGAGAAAACCCACCACGAAACTCCGCACAATAAAAAGAGAGGCTGACTTTTGAGTCAACCCCTCCTCTTTTCGTATATCTGTAAGTTACGACCTATTTGTACTGAGCGAACTCGATGTCGTTCTCAACCCTCTTGGCGAGCTTGTCGCACTTCTTCGCATTCTCAAGGTTGGTCTTGACACCGTCAGCGTCACCCTTGCGGGCAGCTACGACAGCCTTGATATATGCAGCGTATGGGCAATCGCATTTGAGAGCGTTGAGCGCTCCGTCATAATCCTTGACGAGGACACAGGCGAGAGCCGCAACAGGACCTTCCTTGCCGGCAGTCTTGGCAGCAGCCTCAGTGTACTTGCCGTTCCAGATGTCAACCACAGCCGCATTCTCGACAGCAGCCTCGGTCTTGGAAGACTCGAAATACTTGGCAGCGGTTGCGAGGTCGTCTGCGCGGAGAGCGAGTACGCCGAGAATGTTCTGAACGTCAGCGTCGTTGCTGTCGCAGGACTCGAGAGCGGACTTGGCGTCAGCATCCTTGCCGTCCTTGGCGTAAACGGCTGCGATGTTGTACTGAGCACGTGTGCTGTTGTATTTCTCTACAGCCTTCTTGTAGATGTTGATCTTGTCTGAAGACTTCTCCACGAGAGTAGCAGCACGGAGAAGAGCCTCCTCGTCGAGCACGTCGATGTTGTCGTCAACGAGCTTGAGAAGCTCCTCGCTGCTGTAGTTGGTGAACTCTACGTTGGCGATGAACCTTGCGCGGCGAAGCTCAGGAAGAACCTTCTTTGCAAGAGTGGTGTAAACAGCGGACATATTCTTGATTTCCTTCTCACGGACAGCAGGGTCGCTGTACATTGACAAAACGCGGATGATGAGATCCTTGTCCTCAATCTCGGAAGCGGCAACCAGTTCCTGGAATCCCTCCCAGTCCTGTCCGACTGAAGTTACGCTTACAGGAGCGTCGATAGGAGCCTTCTTGGTCACTTTGCCGAAAGCCTTTTCCGCTGAAGTGGAACGCTTGTCAGAAAGCTTGGCATTGAGTTCCTCACCACCGTCAGGTGAAGCGTAAGCCACGATGTCAGTGCTCTTGATGGTCTTGCGCTCGTTGGATTTCACAGCCTCTACTGCTGCCAGGAAATCCTTTACGGACTGGCTCTTGAGCTCGGAGTTCCTTACGTCGGCGCTGTTGATGGTGTACATGATCTGGCCTTCCTCGCTCATAGCGATGACATCCTGATAGTTGTCAGCCTTGAGGTCAACGCGGCCAGCCTTGCAGGCAAGCATATAAGTGGTGTTGGCACCGTCGGCAGCCTTCTTTGAAGGAAGAGTGGCGCTCTTCTTACCCTGCTTTGCGACACCGCGAAGCTCAAGATGGCATTTCTCCATACCCTCGACATAGGTGAAGTGTACCGGCTTTGAGATGGTGGCTCCCTCTGAAGGCACAACCTCATAGTTGTCCTTGACGCTTGTGCCCTGGAACATATATGGTTCCATTGCCTGCTCACCGCCCTCGTAAACGATTACCGGGGTAACTTCGAGAATAGCCTTCTTGTTGAAGTAGTCCTCAGGGTAGGTAACGGTCACAGTGGCATTGATTTCCCCTGCAACGACCTCAAGAACAGCAGGATCGCAAGTAACGATGACGTTCTCCGCCTGCTCTGCCATTTTCTCGGGAGAGCTGCAGGCCGCAGCAGCGAAACCCAAAGCGATGGCAATGAATTTTAAACTCTTTTTCATTGATCTTTGAAAATTTAAATGGTTTATATGAAATCTACTTTTCCATATACATAAACACGCGTCACGCGCGCGGGCGTACTCGCCGCAAATATAGTCATTATTTTGTTTTTCTTCCCCAAATTTCCGTAACTTTGTCACATTATGGACACGGAGCAACTGCAAATCATCAAAAATAAATACGACGTAATAGGCAACGACCCCGCCCTCAACAATGCCATCTCTCTGGCACTTGCCATAGCGCCCGCCGACATTCCGGTTCTCGTGACCGGCGAAAGCGGTGTCGGGAAAGAGGTCATTCCGCGCATCATTCATCAAAACTCTCGCCGCAGGACAGGAAAATATTTCATCGTCAACTGCGGGGCCATTCCCGAGGGCACTGTGGAGTCAGAACTTTTCGGCCACGAGAAGGGATCCTTCACCGGAGCCACCGAGATGAGGAAAGGCTATTTCGAGGAGGCTGACGGCGGAACGCTGTTTCTCGACGAGATCGGCGAGCTCCCGATGTCCGTACAGGCCAAGCTCTTGAGAGTGATGCAGTTCGGCGTGTTCAAAAGAGTGGGTTCGTCCAAGGACCTGACTACGGACGTGCGCATTATCGCGGCCACCAACAAGAATCTCCCCCACGAGATCTCGCGGGACAAATTCCGTTCGGACCTGTATTACAGGTTCAGCGCCGTCACCATTTCCCTGCCCTCGCTGCGCGAAAGGCCGGAGGATATAAATCTGCTTTTCCGCAAGTTCGCTTCTGACTTTTCGGCAAAATATGGCGTGCCCCGTGTCGTTTTGTCAGAAGATGCGTCGATTATGCTCAGGAAATACCGCTGGCCGGGGAATATCCGTCAGCTCAAGAATGTGGCGGAGGTCATCTGCCAGCTGGAGACCTACAATATGTCTTCCCGCTCGGACAAATGCATAGTGGATTCGGCGGCATTGAAGCGCTATCTCCCGTCCGAGGACACGACACTGCTGCCGTCCGTGGCTCCTGTCCGCTCCGAGTCTCCGGAGGACAGCGAGAAGCACGAGGCCATAATAAGGGCTCTGTATCAGCTTCGTCAGGATGTGGACTATCTCAAATCCGTGGTCCTGGGGGGCGGGGCTTCCGTGGGTGCGGCCTCTGCGGGTATGCAGCAGACCAAGTCCATCACCGCGCCTGACATTCACGGCCGTGTCGTTGACAGGGAAGATGTGGAAGCGCCTGAGGAGCAGATTATCGAGGCTCAGGAAAACGATGATCCCCTGTCTATAGAGAAGTCCAATATGTCATTGATAGAGAGGGCTCTGAAGAAGCACAACGGCAACCGCAAGCTTGCCGCCCAGGAGCTCGGCATCTCCGAGCGCAGCCTCTACCGCAAGCTGGACAAACTAAAAGCCCAGAAACAATGAAACTCAGGATAATCACCCTGCTTCTGATTGTGTCACAGGTACTTGTGTCCTGTGGGATATATTCGTTCACCGGCACCTCCATTCAGCCTGACGTCAAGACGGTGACCATAGAGTATTTCGAATATAAGGCTCTCCGCGTCAATCCTTCTCTGGCGAATGATATGACGGAGGCCTTGAAGGAGAAGTTCCGCCGTCTCACGAAGCTTGAGCAGGTGGATGTTGACGGCGATCTCCAGATTGTCGGGGAAATCACGGGCTACGATGTCAAGGCGTCTTCCGTGACGGCCAATGAGCAGGCGGCGCAGAACCGTCTGACAGTCAACGTGAAGATATATTTCACCAATAGAAAATATCCCGAGGACGATTTCGAAAAGTCGTTCTCGTCTTATGCGGACTACGATTCCACCCAGATTCTCGACGCTGTGGAAAGTTCTCTGTGCGAGGAGATTATCGAGAAGCTCTGCGAGGACATATTCAACGCTACCGTTGCCCAATGGTAAGGCCTATGGAAGGAAACATCGATCTCAAGAAACTGACTCTGGAAGAGCTGGAGGGTGTGGTCAACATCTATCCCTGGTTTGCTCTCGCCAGAATGGAACTTTGCCGCAGAATGGCGGAAAGCGGCTCTCTGAGCGACGAGCAGTGTGCCGATCTGGCTATGTATCTGCCGTCCAGAGCCGGGATACGCAGGTTTTTGCGCAGGAGGGAGAGTGCGGACTGTGCGGATGCTGCCGTGGGAGAGCTGGTCAGAGCCTATACCGCCAACCGTTCGGCCAGAGTGGTGGGCGGGGATTATTTCTCTCAGGGAGAGTACGATGAGGTGCGCCGTGACAGTGATTCCGACTTTAGTTTCACCGCCCGCCAATCGGCTCCCGAGCACAATGGGGGGATAGTCGAAGACTTGGGGATGTACACCGAGACGCTGGCGCAGATTTATGCGGATCAGGGCTATTATGATCAGGCGAAAAACATTTATTCCAAACTAAGTTTGGCATATCCCGAAAAAAGTGCTTACTTTGCATCCCTTATCGAAAATTTCGAAAAAATAAAAAGTTAGATATTATGAATGTTCTGTTCACAATCCTCGCAGTGCTTGTCATCATAGCGGCCGTGCTTCTGACTATAGTTGTTCTTCTCCAGAACGGCAAGGGAGGCGGACTCGCAAGCAATTTCGTGGCGGGCAACCAGACTTTCGGCGTGCGTCAGACCGCCGACATTCTCGAGAAGATCACCTGGGGCCTCGTGGCTTTCATCTTTGTCGTTTCCATAGTGTCCACTTTCGCCCTCGGAAGCAAGACTACCGACATCACCGACAAGATTGAGGCGACCGAGTCCGCTGAGCAGGTCGAGTTCCCTTCTCCGGAGGTGGCCACTCCTGCGGATTCTCTCAAATAGTCCGGGACGAGTTTCTCGCCCGTCGGGCGTTATCTGTTCAGAATCATAGATTTATCTTGATGGACAATCTGGTGAACTGCCATAATGGCAGTCGCTTGAGTTTGGGAATATAATTTGAAAAAAGACCGTCTGTTCTTCGGAACGGGCGGTTTTCTGTTGTGTGTCCGTGAGTCTGTGTTCAGACTTTCAGGCGATGGCTGAGCCGCAGCGGCCTCCGGGCCGGGACAGTTGTGAGGGACAAAAAGGAGAGAATTTTATGCAGAACAAATTTGAGAACTTGGAAAAATTTGCGGTGAACCTCAACGAGAGGGCGCTGCAGGGTAAGCTCGACCCGGTCATCGGCCGTGACGAGGAGATCCGTAGAGTCCTTCAGATTTTGAGCAGAAGGACAAAGAACAACCCGATTCTCGTGGGAGAGCCGGGAGTCGGAAAGACGGCGATTTCGGAGGGCATAGCCCAGAAGATAGTGGACGGGAATGTTCCTGAGAATCTGAAGAACAGAAAGATTTATTCTCTGGATATGGGTGCGCTGATTGCAGGCGCCAAGTATCAGGGAGAATTTGAGGAAAGACTGAAAGGTGTTGTAAAAGAAGTTGTTGACAGCGACGGAGAGGTGATCCTTTTCATCGATGAGATCCACACTCTTGTGGGTGCGGGGCGTTCTTCCGGCGCGATGGATGCCTCCAACATCCTTAAACCTGCCCTCGCCAGGGGCGAGTTGAGAACCATCGGTTCCACCACCCTGGACGAGTACCAGAAATATTTCGAGACCGACAAGGCTCTTGAGAGGAGGTTCCAGATGGTGATGGTCGATGAGCCGTCTCCGGCCGAGTCGATATCCATCCTCAGGGGCCTGAAGGAGCGTTATGAGAACCACCACAAGGTGCGTATCGAGGATGATGCCCTGATTGCCGCGGTGGAGTTGAGCCACCGTTACATCACTTCGCGTTTCCTGCCGGACAAGGCGATTGACCTCGTGGATGAGGCCGCATCTAAGCTTCGTCTGGAGATGAATTCCGTGCCGGAGCCTATCGCGGAGCTTGAAAGCAGGATCAGAGAGCTGGAAATCGAGAAAGAGGCCGTCAAGAGGGAGGGCGTTTCGCTCAAGCTCGACAAGATCGAGGAAGACCTGAAAAAGGCCAATGCTGAGAAGGCGGAGCTGCAGAAGCGCTGGGATGCGGAGAAAGGCATACTGTCACAGTTGCAGAGTACAAGGGCGGATCTGGAGAACTACAGGCTGCAGGCGGCCAATGCGGAACGGTCCGGCGACTACGGCAAGGTGGCGGAGATCCGTTACGGCAAGATGGCCGAGGCTCAGAAGAAAATAGATGATCTGCTCGCCCGCCAGAAAGCCATCAAGGACCCTATCATTACGGAGGCCGTCACTCCCAATGACATCGCGGAGATCGTGGCCCGCTGGACGGGCATACCTGTGAACAGGATGCTTGAGAGCGAGAAGGAGAAGCTCCTGAGGATGGAGTCCGAGCTGCACCGCAGGGTGATCGGTCAGGATAAGGCCATCAAGGCGGTTTCCGATGCCGTACGCCGTTCTCGTGCAGGGCTTCAGAATGAGAAACGGCCTATCGGGTCTTTTATGTTCCTGGGCACCACCGGTGTGGGCAAGACGGAACTTGCCAAGGCTTTGGCGGAGTTCCTGTTCAACGATGAGAATATGATCACCCGTATCGATATGTCAGAGTATCAGGAGCGTCATTCAGTGAGCCGTCTTGTGGGTGCGCCTCCGGGATATGTAGGCTATGACGAGGGCGGTCAGCTCACCGAGGCGGTGCGCCGCAAGCCGTACAGCGTCATTCTGCTCGATGAGATAGAGAAGGCTCATCCGGACGTGTTCAACATCCTGCTTCAGGTGCTTGACGACGGCCGTCTGACGGACAACAAGGGCCGCACGGTCGATTTCAAGAACACGATTCTGATTATGACCTCGAACGCCACCATCGAACAGCTCCGTGCCAATGTGCGTCCGGAGTTCCTGAACCGTATCGACGAGATCATCACTTTCGAGCAGCTGACTCCGGACAACATCCGCGACATTCTCCGTCTGCAGATGAATCTGCTTCGCGACAAGCTTGCGGAAAACGGTGTGGGCATCGAGTTCAGCAAGGAGTTCGAAGACTATATGGCCACGGAGGGCTATGATCCGGCATACGGAGCCCGTCCTATCAAGAGGCTGATGCAGAGGGAACTGGTCAATCAGATCGCCAAGGCCATCCTCGAAGGCACTGTCCAGAGGGGCAGTGTGGTGCAGGTGGGTGTGCGTGACGGCCAGGTCGTCATCAACTGATGCTTTATTTTTCCAAAGCCATTGTGGACTCGATATCTTCCGCAAGGATCGGGAGGCGGCGAGTCCCGAGGCGGCGGGCGCCGGTCGGAGTGATCAGGACATCGTCTTCGAGGCGGATGCCGCCGAAGTGTGAGTAGTCGCGTTCGAGCCGGGCGAAATTCACCGCGGACTTCACCGCATCGCCGCTGAGCGACCCGCAGCCGACGGCCTTGAAGTGCTCCCATAGTGCGGGGATGAAATAGATTCCCGGTTCATCGGTGATGACATTGCCCGGCTTGAGTTTTCTTGCCATCCTCAGGTTCGCAAGCCCGATGCCTCCCTCTCGTTTCTGGTTGTCGTCATAGCCGACCAGATCTTCGCCCAGATCCTCCATATCGTGCACGTCCAGACCCATATTGTGGCCGAGTCCGTGCGGCATAAACAGGCCTCCGATGCCCTCTGCAGCCAGTTCGGCAGGGTCTCCGTTCACAAGACCGAGACTCTTGAGCCTGCCGAGCATACGGGTCACCGTCGCGATGTGCACTTCACGGTAGGTGATGTCCGGGCGGCAGAGAGAGAAGGCGTAGTCGTTGGCATCCTGCACTATATCATATATGTCCCTCTGCTGCGGAGTGAACTTGCCGGAGCAGGGATAAGTCCTCGTGAAGTCGGAAGCATAGTGGGTGTTGCTCTCAGCGCCGGCATCCACCAGCAACAGACGCCCCGGGGTGATTATCTGATTGTGAGAGTGGTTGTGCAGAGTCTCGCCGTTCTGGGAGAGAATGGTGGTGAAGCTGACTCCCCATCCCTTGGAGAGGGTGGCTCCCTCCATCGCTCCCACGATTTCCTGTTCCGGGACTCCGGCTTTGCAGCCCCTTCTCGCTGTGCTGTGCATCAGATAACCGATCTCGCAGGCCTTGTCTATCTCCTCTATTTCGCAGGCATCCTTGACAAGCCGCATTTCGATCACCGCTCTGGTCAAAGGGAGAGATGGCCCCGGGCGAACCCCGTTGAGGGCTGCACCGTCAGCAGCCCCGCCGTCCTTGTCGGAGAACGCATTGCTGTGGGCCAGCTCCGGACTGCAGCCTGTCAACTGACTCAGTGTCATCGCATTGTAATACCTCGACTGCGGCAGGAAGTGTATCTTCCGCCCCGCTGCGACAGCTTTCTCCATATCCTCGAACAGACGCGGATAAGCCGATGATCTGCGGCCGTCGGCTCCCGGGCATATCCCTATGCTTCCGGCCTTGTGCTCGACGGCTTCCTGAGGCCCCATCCACACAATGTCGTCGATGTCAACGTCATTGCCGTAAAGCCTCTCGCAGCCGCTGTCCAGGTCGATCGTGGCGGCAAGCATAGGCTCATCCAGACCCCAGAAATACAGGAACGAACTCTCCTGTCTGAACTTATAATCATTCCCGCGATAGTTCTGCGGAGCTTCGGCGTTTCCGAGAAACAGGATCACTCCGTCGCAGCAATATTTGCCTTTCATCAGCTCCGCAAGTCTCTTTCGTCTTGCGATGTACACACTTTTCTCAAACATATCGGTAAAATTGATTTCGGATTTATGACTTTTGGGTCAGCCCCATACCAAGCAAAGATATTAAAATTTTGCCTATATTTGGGAGATGAAAAGGATATTTTCCATACTGACGACTCTGGTTCTGGCTTCGCTTTATCTCTCCGCGAACACCCCGGATTCCCTATATATAAAATATGAAGCCGCGCGCGGCGGAGACAGGAAGCTGCGCGCAGCTGAGATGCTTTCCGAGTTGCAGGACCTCGACCTGGTGGACAGTCTCACTGTGAGTGAAGTGTTGCGTTCAGAGGCGGTCGATGCGTGGATAAAGTACCTGTATGCGGACTGGCTGTACGGAGAAGGCAGGGTCACAGAGGCTTATGAATGCGCCGGGGAGGCTCTCCCTCTCTGTGAAAAGGCGGGCGACGGGAATCTCCTGTCGGACTGTATGAGCCTGCTGAGCGTATGCTGCCAGCGCGGCGGCAGATTCGACGAGGCTCTCACATATCTTAAGAGATGCTATGAGCTGGACTCCGAAAGCGGTGACAATGAGAGGCTTTCCTCCACGCTAAACTCTCTCGCAGGCCTTTATATGTCCATAGGCCAGCCGTCGGAGGCGCGAGGCTACATACTGAAGGCAATCGCTCTGGAGCGGAGGCTTGAAGACAGCAAGGCTCTGGCCATAAGGCTGGGGATGGCGTCCGAGATATATCAGAAACTCGATGAGCCGGATTCCGCGCTGACATTCGTCAGGGAGGCATACACTCTGGACAAGGAAGCGGGCAGGGAAACCAAGGCGGCTGTAAGGCTTTCCCAGATGGCGGATGTGTACCGGGCGCTGGGGAATGGGGCGATGGCTGTGGAGTGTCTGAATGAGGCGATCCCTGTTTTGCGAGAAAAGGGAGCGACGATGTCTCTGGCGATCAGTCTCAATTCGCTGGGCGACCTCGATTGTGATGCAGGGAGGCTGTCGGACGCGTCCAACAACTATTGGCAGGCTCTCCGATGCACCGAGGGCAGGAGCCTGGACTATATCAGGAGCCATTCTCTGAGCGGATTGTGGAGATGCAGCCGGGAAAGAGACCCCAAGGCGGCTCTGAAATGGCTCGAAGAGTATTCGGCACTCAAGGACAGTATGTTCCGGGAAAACACAGAAAAGGCGGTCGCCGACTTCAAGGTGAAATATGAGACCGCCGAGAGGGAAAAACAGATCATACAGTACAAGTCTGACCTGGAGAAGCGTCAACGCAATATCCTGACACTGTCTCTCGCTCTGGTGCTGACGGCGCTGCTGCTGGCTCTGACATTGCTTCTGCAGATTTCCTACCGCAAGCGGATGAAACTGCTCGAAAGCAACAGCGAAGTGAAGGATCACCTTCTCTCCGTAATTCCCCGGATCGAGGAGAAGAACGAACAGAGCAAGCTGAAGGCCATCGCGTCCGAGATTGCCATAAGGTCCGCTTCCTCATCAACCGGGCTGACCGCCCGGGAAAGAGAGATCATCGTCTATTGCTGCCGGGGCCTGTCCACTAAGGAAATAGCAGGAGTCCTCAACATCTCCGTACGCACCGTGGATGCTCATAAATCCAATATTTTCCGTAAACTCAAAATCAACAATATCGCCGAACTGGTGAGATACGGGATGGAAAACAATCTGTTTTCGTAGGTAATTTCACCTATTTTCAGACCTCTTTGTGTCTTTTGCTCCGAGAGCTAAACTTATTTTACCTATCTTCACGCAAAATGCCGATAGGTGCATTCCCGTCCCGATGGAGAATTGAACAGTAAAACTTAGGATTAACTTAATAACCTATTCAAACGATGAAAAAGATTTTTACTCTATTGGCAGTTGCCGCTCTGGCGCTGTTCACTGCCGTTTCCTGCTCGAAAGTGCAGCCTACTGAAATCACAGGCGACACGAACTGCTCGGTGAGTCTGACGATAAGCGGATTCCAGCAGGGGGCCAGACTTCTTGTCAAATACAGGATCGACCCGGGAGATTCTTATGCGGTGAGGGAAATCGCGGCGCAGCCTGCCGTGGTCGTTCCTTTCCACTGCCCTGCCAACAGGACCCTGGAAGTCCAGTTCGAGTGCTATGCCGGCTCCAAATCCGGGGCAAAGATGGTGTCGCTGCATCCGGGCGCCGTGCTGAACGAGCAGCTGACTTTGAATTAACGGTCTCCAAAAGATTGTCCCTATGAGAAGATTTTTAATCACTTCAATCTGTCTTCTGGCCCTTTCAGCCACTGTGGTCGGGCAGGAGACCGGCGAGAAATCCGCGCGCTTTTCTCCTAAAGCGGGAGACTGGTCCATCGGGTTCTCCTTCAACCCCGTCAGTCTCGCCTACAAGCAGCAGCTTCAGCCCAAGGCCGGCACTTTCGCCGGGGCTTACATCCAGGAGCTCGGCTCCAACAACAAGCAGATGTTCATCCTCTCGCAGGATCCTCTTGCAGCGTTCAGGTTCAAGTACCATTTCACCGAATCCTGGGCCCTCAGAGTCACCCTCGGAGTGAACGGAAGCAATGTCAACTATCGCGAGTACGTGCAGGATGACGCCGCCAAGATGGTGAATCCGCTGTCCGAGAACAAGGTGGCGGACCAGGCAAGCTCGCATCTCAACGGAGGTAGCCTCATCGTCGGTGCGGAGCGCAAGTTCGGCAAGGGCGCGCTCAAGTTCGTGACGGGCTTCGGGGTTATGTACTCCATCGCCGGAGGCACTATGAGCTTCAAATACGGCAATGTGCTCAACGAGTACAATCAGGCGCCGAGCACGATGCCTATGCTTGAAATGCCGTCCTCCTCGTCAGGCACCGCGACAGAGTCCCTCAACGAGTTTGACTCCGTCCTCGGCATCACTTATGGCCGTCCGCTTAAGCGGGCCAACGTGAACTATGTGCAGGGAATCGGCGTCTCTGTGGATATGGGCGTGGAATGGTTCTGCTTCGACAGGATGTCCATCGGCGGAGCTTTGACCTTCACTCCGTTCATGTTTATGTGGCAGCCTCAGACCTACACCATTTTCGAGGGATTCTCAAACATCACCGGCAAGGTGGAGCAGTACAACAAACTCGTGTCTCCGGGCAGCAGCGCGGTGCTCTATGGTACGGAGAATATCGGCTTCTCCCTCTCTCTCAACTACTACTTTTAGACTTCTCAGACCACTATGAAACACTCGATAACACTATTGTCTATGGCACTACTTACCTGTCTCGTGGCAGTCCCGACAAACGGTCAGGGTTTTCTTAAGAAAATCAAGGATGCCGCAAATTCTGTCGAAAAGACATCCAATGCAGTAGAGCGCACGACCAAGTCGGCCGAGAGAACTACCAAAGCGGTGGAAAGCACAGTGAACACCGTGCAGAACAGTTCTTCGTCAAGCGGCTCCACATCTTCTTCCGCGGTGAAGTCTTCCGCTTCGGACGCGGCTTCAGTGTCTTCTGTCGAGGACATCTCCGGCAAGGTGTACTATGTGTCTCCGGCCGGGAGCAACCGTAACGACGGCACGACCCCTCAGACGGCGATCAAGGACTTGCAGAAGGCCGTTGACCTCGCCGACGAGGGCTCCACAATCTGCATCGCGGAGGGCAACTATCTCGGAAAGCTCGATCAGGGATATGTCGAGGTCAAGAAATATCTGTCCCTTGTGGGCGGATGGAACAGCGACTTCTCGGCCCGCAATCCGCTTCAGTACATCACCTCCATCCGTCCGGGAGCGACCCAGGTCGGGACGAGCGGCAGCCACGCCAGCCTCGAAGTGTATGTGAGAGGAAAGCGCAATGCCACAGTCCTCATAGACGGAATCGTCTTTGACAAGGGAGACTACAACAGCTACTGCAGCTATGCTCCGGATGATGCCAGGACGGGCTCGCCGGAGGGTTGCGAGACCGGACGTCTTCTCATCGAGGGCGAGAATCCTCCTGTTCCGAAAGTGGGAGGCGCGCCTATAGGCAAGCCTCTTCTCCGTGGAGAAGTCGAGGGCAATGTCATTGTCCGCAACTGCGCTTTCATCAACGGCTACCATTTCGCCATCGAGATGGGTTGCGTCGCCGGCCATTACGACATCTGCAACAATGTGTTCGTGGCCAACAGGATGTCTGCGTGCGAGGTTCGCGGAATGAACCCGGACCAGAGCCTCTGCTCCATGGATTTCCACGACAACACGGTCCTCTTCACCTGGTGCCGCACCAAGGTGCAGGAGAGTATGGGAGTGGGCTTCAGGTTTATGACCGGTCTCAAGACCGTCAATGTCTATAACAACATCTTCGGATGCTCCAATCTCGGGGCTGTAGAGCGCACGTTCGTCGATGCCAAGGCTGCCAATGAGGCTGCCCGCGAGACAAATGTCTATGACAACCTCTTCTTTATGAACCGCAACAATATGACCGACGGTGCTGCGGACCTTGTCCTCCCTTCGGGCGGCGGCAAATGGCTCTTCCTGGCGGCCTCGCAGTTCGAGGACGCGGAGCAGCTCAAGAAGTATGAGGGGAACAGCGAGATGGGTGCCAACGAGGCGTTCGTCAATGCCATTGATGCGGCCTATCTCAAAGGATATATGGGGATCAACATCAAGTCTTCGTCAAGCTACGACCCCAACTCCGCAGCCAATCAGATCAACCGTCTCTTCGGTATGAATCAGCAGGGAACGGAGATCGTGCGCGCTTCGATGTTCGCCAACCGCTATCCGTGGCGCAAGGCTCTGGATCTTTTCGGAGTCGTGTCCGGCTACGGAGCCCAGCTTCCGGAATGAGATTCTCCTGAATCCGTGTCCGGACGGAGCCTCGGGCGTCTTCACACGACGGCAAGAGTGGCTATGCCGACTTGAACATCCGTCCCGAAGTACTGAACTACAGCCTTGTAGCAGTTCAGGAGTGTGGCCCCGGTGGTGAAGAGATCATCCACAAGTATTATTCTGCGTATAGGAGGCTGGCCAAGGTCCATTTTTGGCCGGCCTTTATTGTCCCCCGACCCTCCTTTGGCTTTCCGCCCTCTTCGGTTTTCAAGATTCCAACCCCTTTGAACAGCTTTGCTCCGAACTTTTGACTTTTCAGTCTCCTCTTTGGCTTTCCGTACCCTTTGGCTTCCTTGTACCTCAGTCATTGTCGAGCCCTCCCCTCGGGGACACAGGGGAGCATATTTCGGATTGACGGCGAATGCTCCGGCCACATTGAGCCTTTTGGCCGCGACATCGAGCCGCGTCTGAGTCTGAGTCCTGCGGATTCTCACCAGCAGATCGGGCAGCATCCTCACTCCGAGCTTCCGTGCCAGCTCCGCCGCTATGACTTCGGACTGATTGTAGCCTCTGCGCAGTCTTCGGGTCCAATGCAGCGGCACCGGCACCACCGCATCGGCATGCCTGAACCACAGGTCGCTCCCGAGCCGGTCTCCCAGCATGCCGGCGAAAAACCGTCCCCCGGACAGGTCGCGGCCGTATTTCAGATTGTAGCAGATGTGGGTGTAGCCGTTCTCCTTGCTGAAGCGGAACAGAGCCGCCGCGCGGACATAGGGAAGAACCTCGCCGCCGTCCCTCCGCATATCGGGATTGTCTGCAATCAGCGCGTTGAAGCGGGTGGACATATCATTTTCCGCTGCAGTCCAGTGCCGGGTCAGAGGCATATCCGCAAGGCATCCCAGACAGATGGCCCTTTCCTCCGTCCCCAACACCGTCCCGCAGACACAGCAATGCCGCGGAAGAAGCAGATCTCCCACGGCACTGAAATATCTTGTCACATCTCTCATCCCCGTTCTCTCAATATTTCCCGAGGGTGACCCAAAAGTGTTTTGTTCACCCTCCTTCGGACTTCCCAACCACCTTTCCTCTCTTTAGGGTCCCGGTGGCCGCATTCAGCAGTCCATCGCCCCGCAGCAGTGAATGACCTGTCCGCTGACATACGAGGACAGATCGCCCGCGAGGAACAGCGCCACTTTCGCCACCTCCTCCACCGTGCCTCCGCGCCGCAGAGGTATGGTCTTGATGATCTGTTCCTTGACGGCATCCGGGAGAGCGTCCGTCATATCCGAGATGATGAACCCGGGAGCTATGCAGTTGGCTCTGATTCCGCGCGAGCCCATTTCCTTGGCTATGGACTTGGCCAGACCGATGAGCCCCGCTTTGGAGGCCGCGTAATTGCACTGTCCCGCATTGCCGGACACTCCCACCACCGAAGACAGGTTTATGATGCTGCCGCTCCGCTGGCGTGCCATCACAGGTGTGCAGGCGTGAGTGTAGTTGAATGCCGATTTGAGATTGACCCTCAGCACGTCGTCCCACTGCGCCTCAGACATCCTGAGCATCAGCCCGTCGCGGGTGATGCCTGCATTGTTGACCAGAATGTCGATCCTGCCGAACTCCGTGACCGCCTCATTCACCACGGCGTGCGCCTGTTCAAAATCCGATGCGTCGCTGGCGAAGGCCTTGACCCTGACACCGAGTGCTTCCAGTTCCCTGACGGTCTCCTGAGCCGTCTCATTTATGACCAGATCGGTGAAAGCGATGTCTGCGCCCTCCGAGGCGAATTTCAGAGCGATGGCCTTGCCGATGCCCCGTGCCGCTCCGGTGATGAGAGCGACTTTGCCGTCCAACATTCCCATAGTACTATCTCTTTGTCAGTTGTTACGATTGCAGTCAGCAGACCTTTACCTTGAAGATGGCCTTTCTGATGATGAGTCTGCCGTCATCATCGACCGGATAGGCGAAACCGTCCGCCTTGATGAGCGGAGCGTGGGCCTCGTCCGGGGCGAAAGTGATGGATTTCCCCGCATCGACGGTCTCTGTTTTCCTGACCGGGTCGGCGAAAAAGAGGATGTCCTTTTCCCTGTCCATCTCTCCGACAGGCTGGCTGCAGTCGGAACGCCTGGCCACTCCGAAAGTCTCGGGGGCTGAAAGCGGAATCTGGATGTCGATATACCTGTCGTGCACTTCGAGCCGCGCCTCTTTCTGAGTCTTGAGGACACTGTCGTTGATGTTCAGCCACAGATTGTCTCCGTCAATGACATACTTGCCGGGCTCGTAAGCGAAGAGATTGTGTTCCTTGATGTATTCCAATGCCTTCACATAGTAGGGATTGGAAAGAAGATAGTCGTGTTCCATATTCCGGTTCTGAATGAATTTACCTGTTCTTCAAGGGTCCGTTTGAATCCCGATAGGGGCGCTAAGATACAAAATAATTGAAAATTTGCCTTATCTTTGCGCATACTTTCGCTCTGGTGTTGGAATTGGTAGACAAGAGGGACTTAAAATCCCTTGCCCAGCAATGGGCGTACGGGTTCGATCCCCGTCCGGAGCACCGATTGTAAAGTTGACCTCAGACGCTGCCGCTCTGAAACTATGAAAGGAAAACTGATTCTTGTCTCCTTGTTCCTCTTTGGACTATGTGTCGATTCGTATGCTCAATATGCCGAGATGGAAGACGTTATGTCCCGGCAGTCCTGGGTGAACGGCTTCGATGCATGGATGTGTTCGCTGAGGATGAATGATTTCAGCGGATACTGCGTCAAGGTGGACGACTATATCCAGTATTCTCCGGCGGCCGTTATGGTGATCGCCAAGGCCTGCGGTCTGAAAGGGCGGAGCGATTGGGGGCGGATGTTCGCGGCCGACGCATTCTCGCTGGCCTTTATGGCCGGAATAGTCAATGCTACGAAATATTCGGCGAGGCGGATGCGGCCCGACGGCTCACGGCGCAATTCTTTCCCTTCGGGACATACCGCCACGGCCTTCTGCCTTGCGCATATGCTGCACAAGGAGTATGGCTGGAGATACCCGTTGGTAAGCCTCACCGGCTACACATTGGCATCATTCACAGGTTTGTCCCGAATACTGAACAACCGCCATTGGGGGACGGATGTTCTCGCGGGAGCGTTGATAGGCATCGCGAGCACCGAACTGGGCTATCTGGCCAACGATGCCATTTTCCGGCACAGACACCGTGGCAGGCACTATGTCCCAGAGGAGTTTGAGTATGACTGCGATGCTCTCCGTTGCGATGTCGAACATCTGTACGGTTACAGTGCAGGACTCGGTAAGAACGCGGTGTCGGGCGCTTATGTCGGGGTGCAGGCGTCTGTCAGAGCATTCCCGAAGTTCAGGTTGAGAGCGCGTCTGGGCATCAGCAGCGCCGCGTCGCACTACAATCTCTATTCGGTTCTGGGCGGATTGTGCTACGCCTTTCCCTTGACCCGCCGTTTCGAGGGTGAGGTGTCGGGGCTTCTCGGGTATGCATATCGCGGCAAGGTCAGCGAGTCCTGCCTGTCATATCCTGGCGTAAAGAATCTGGGCTTCAATGCCGGATTCGCCTTCAATCTCATACTCTCCAACCATTTCAAGCTGAAGGCGCTTGTCGAGAGCGAGTCCTTTCTCTCCTGCAGCAGCGACAACTATTTCCGGACCGGCATTCTCGCCGGGCTCGGAGGCTCGTTCTATTTCTGAAACTGCTTCATCTCCGGTCGCGGCCGGCAAATGTGCCTGCAGAGGCGATTATTCCCGCGCAGGTATTGTTTATTTCTGCGTAATTTCTAAATTTGCGGAGATTACTTCAGCCGCGGCCTTGTGCCCGGGCTGAAAACGGATACACATAACTAATAACAATATCAAGATGAAAAACTACAGTACACAAGAAATCCGTAATGTGGTTCTGATCGGCAGCTCCCGCTCCGGTAAGACCACATTATCTGAAGCTATGCTCTATGAGGGTAAGGTCATCGACAGGCGCGGCTCGGTCGAGGCAAAGAATACCGTTTCCGACAATGCCGAGATCGAGCAGATCAACCAGAGGTCTGTCTATGCCACTGCGATGTATGCCGAATTCAAGGAGAAGAAGCTGAACATCATCGACGCTCCGGGTTCCGACGACTTCGTGGGCGGCGCCGTTTCTGCTTTCAAGGTGTGTGACACCGCCATTCTGGTGGTGAACGCCCAGCAGGGAGTTGAAGTGGGTACGGAGACCTATGAGCGGTATGCTCAGAAATACAAGATGCCGGTGATCCTGGCAGTGAACCAGCTGGACGGAGAAAAGG
Organism: Lachnospiraceae bacterium; assembly: GCA_963640185.1. GTDB lineage: Bacteria > Bacteroidota > Bacteroidia > Bacteroidales > UBA932 > Cryptobacteroides. Next base: position 115,303 of record CAVHXU010000020.1, read on the forward strand.
CCAACTGGGAGGGTACTCTTGATGGACTCAAGGAGGTGTTCGGGATAAAACCTTGCGTCATCCAGTACCCGGTGAAAGTTGGGGCGGAATTTGACGGTTTCGTTGATGTCCTGACTATGAAATACTACCATTTCAAGGACGAGAACGGCACTCGCGAGGATCTGGACATCCCTGCGAATCTGGCGGATGAGGCCAACGAACTCAGGGGAGAACTCATCGAGAGGGCTGCCGAGTTCGATGACACGCTGATGGAGAAGTATTTCGAGGTGGGTTCCCTCACGGAGGACGAAATCCGCCAGGGCCTCAATATCGGCATCCGCCAGGGGCGCATTTATCCTATATTCTGCCTGTCTGCCAAGAAGGACATCGGCGTGAAGAGACTTATGGAGTTCACTATCCGCGCCACATCGTCTCCTGCAAAGGACGTCGCCGTGACGAAGGACGGCAGGGAGATTCCTTGTGAGGCTGACGGTCCGGTCTCGCTGTTCATATACAAGACCGCAGTGGAGCAGCATCTCGGCGAGGTCGCCTATTTCAAGGTGATGTCCGGAAAGCTCACCGAGGGCATGGATCTGGAAAATGCCGAAACTGGAGACAAGGAGCGCATCACCGCCATTTATGCTGTCGCCGGAAAGAGGAAGGACAAGGTCACCGAGCTGTCGGCGGGAGATATCGGATGTACGGTGAAGCTTCGTGCCGCCAAGACCAATGTGACTCTGTCGCAGATGGGCTCCGACATAGTGTTTGAGCCTATTTCATTCCCTCAGCCGAAGTTCCGCACTGCCGTCAAGGCTGCGGACCAGAAGGACGAAGAGAAGATGACTGAGGCGCTGAACAAGATTTCTGCCGAGGATCCGACCATCATCGTCGAATACTCCAAGGAACTGAAGCAGATCATCCTGCAGGGACAGGGCGAGCAGCATATCAACATCGTGAAATGGAGACTCAAGAACGAGAACAAGATCGAGATTGAGATGTTCGCTCCGAAGATTTCTTATCGTGAGACCATCACCAAGGTGGCAGCCGCTTCCTACCGCCACAAGAAGCAGTCCGGCGGTGCTGGCCAGTTCGGCGAGGTGCACCTGCTCATCTGCCCTATCGTGGAGGGTCAGGAGATGACCAACAAGTTCAAGGTGGACGGACGGGAACTGGTGCTGAACGTCAAGGGCAAGGAAGAGTTCGACCTGCCGTGGGGTGGCAGGATGGAGTTTGTCAACTGCGTTGTCGGAGGTGCCATCGACGCCCGCTTTATGCCGGCCATACTCAAGGGTATCAACGATAAGATGAGCGAGGGCCCTCTCACAGGTTCGCTCGCGCGGGACATCAGGGTCTATGTCTATGACGGCAAGATGCACCCGGTGGACTCAAACGAGATCTCCTTCGTCCTTGCAGCCCGCAACGCATTCAAGGAGGCGTTCCGCAATGCCGGACCGAAGATTATGGAGCCTATCTACAACATCGAGGTGCTCACCCCGTCCGACTATATGGGAGCCTGCATGTCCGATCTGCAGAACCGCCGCGCCATCATCGAGGGAATGGACACCGACAAGGGATTCTCCGTACTGAAGGCCCGTGTGCCGCTTGCCGAGCTGTACAAGTACTCGACCGTGCTGAGCTCGCTGACTTCCGGTGCCGCGACATTCTCGATGTCGTTCGCTGATTATCAGCCTGTGCCGGGAGATGTGCAGGACAAGCTTCTCAAGGCGTATATGGAGCAGGAGAAAGCGGAGGAATAGTTTCCTTCCCATCACTCCATCTTTTAAAAGAGAGGGGAGACTAAAAAGTCGAAGGACCGATTAGTTGCCCTCTCTTTTCTTTTATTTGTGCAAAGCCCGGTATAATGGGCAAAGCCCCGGGCAGACAGTCGGACTTCGGAGAGGCTCCGTTCGCGATGCTCACTTCGGCCCCTCCCACAATCTGCTTCGTCCCGCTGATGCGGAACTTGCATGTGTTAAAGATTTTGCCCGGCACCTTTTGATGACGACTGTTTAAAAATCATTACCTTTGCTTTTCCAAACACTTATAGATATGAAAAAGATGAACATCATTCTCGGAGTGGCCATCGCGGCTGCGCTCACCGTAGGCTGCAAATCGCAGCAGGAAAAGGAAGAAGCCTTCAATGCCGAGGTGCAGGCTTTTGAGGACAGTTATCGCTCTCAGATGCAGGCCATCTATGCCGATTCCACCCTCACCGATCAGGAGAAAAACGACAAGGCGGTAGCCGTTGACGAGAAACTCACCAAGGAATATGTAGCCTTCAACAGGGCCGCCCTTGAGAAGAACAAGAGCAACAATATCGCTGTCCTTGCCCTCAAGAACATTTATTCAGAACTTGGGAATCAGGAACTTATCGACCTCGCTGCCGGGCTTGCGGATTCTATTCAGGCAAATCCCGTCGTGGAGAAGATAGTCGAGGCGGCCGAGAAGGGCCTCAAGACAGAGGAAGGCAAGATGTTTACGGATTTCACCATCGCCGACTCAGACGGGAAGAGCGTTTCTTTCTCGGACTATGTTGGCAAAGGGAAATATGTGCTCGTGGATTTCTGGGCAAGCTGGTGCGGCCCATGCAAGAGAGAGATTCCCAACATCCGCAAGGCTTATGAGACCTATGGCCCGAAAGGCCTTGAAGTCCTGAGCGTCGCTGTCTGGGACAAGCCGGAGGACACCAAAAGGGCTGCGGCGGAGCACGGTGTGGTGTGGAGCCAGATTATCAATGCCGGGCAGATCCCGACAGAACTGTACGGCATCCAGGGCATTCCGCAGATTATGCTTTTCGGCCCGGACGGCACCATACTCAAAAGAGATCTTCGCGGGGAAGCCATTTTTGCGGAACTGGATAAATATCTGAAGTAACATCGACAATTCCGGCAGATGAGGAACAGAGGGGATCTGGTGCGGCCGAAGAAGTTTCTGGGGCAGCATTTTCTTACGGATTTGAGCGTCGCGCAGAAGATTGCGGACGCTCTTGCCGTTGAGTGTCTGGCGGAAGACGGCGAGGCGGGAATCCACGGGGGATGCTCAGCGAAAGCCCCTATGGCGCATCCTCTTCCGGTGCTGGAGATCGGTCCGGGAATGGGGGTGTTGAGCCAGTATCTGCTTGAGCGGGAGGATATTGATCTCAAAATGATCGAGATTGACCGGGAGTCGGTGGACTATCTCCTCACTCATTTTCCGAAAGCATCCGGCAGGATCATAGAGGGGGACTTTCTGAAGATGGATCTGTCACATTTTTTCCCAGGGGAGTACGGCACTTTCCCTGAAAGTGTCCGTGACACAGGAGGAAGAGGGTGCAGCACAGGCACTTTCGCCGTCATAGGAAACTTTCCCTACAACATATCTTCCCAGATTTTCTTCCGCATCATCGACCACAAGGCCAGCATCCCGCAGGTGGTCTGTATGATACAGAAAGAGGTGGCCGAGCGCATCGCCGAGAAGCCCGGCAGCAAGACCTACGGCATCCTGTCCGTACTTCTTCAGGCTTGGTACGACATAGAGTACCTTTTCACGGTGGGCGAGGGAGCTTTCAATCCTCCTCCCAAGGTGAAGTCCGCAGTGATACGGCTGAAGCGGAATACACGCTCAGAGCTGCCGTGTGACGAGAATCTGTTCAAGACCATCGTGAAAACGAGCTTCAACCAACGCAGAAAAACGCTTCGCAATTCGCTGAAGTCTCTGATGCAGTCCCGGAGCGGACTTTTGGGGTGGAGTACGGAGAAAGTGTCGGGGCTTCTGGAGGACGGAGTCTTTGACCTGCGGCCTGAGAAATTGTCGGTGGACGACTTCATTTCGCTGACTTTGAAGTTGTCTTGTTGACATTTCCCGTCCTGGATGCATCTATAGTCCCATTGTGTGGCAGTCGTCCTGCCTCATGAAAGACATCTGCGACAGGGCGGCGAATTGAAATTGAACAATTTATGAAAAGACATCTTACTGAAATCATCGTTTTGGCAGCGGCTGCGGCCGTAATGTTTCTTGGTTTTGGCTTCAATGCCGGGGCTCAGACCGACACGGCAGCGGCGCAGACTGTCGAGACTTCGTCATCGGAGGTAACGGCTCCGCGGACATTCTTCCCGAACAGGAATCAGATTTCCGTTTCCTACGGAGACGGTCAATGCCTCCCTATCGGCTGTTATGTCGGTGAGGCTTTCGGCACGGCCATCGGGTCTATCATTGCGGCTCCGCTTATAGCTATGTTCGGAGGCAATCCAAGTGATGCGATAAAGCTGAGGGATTTCAACTCCTACGGGATTCTGGACATCGGCTACCGCTACGTCCTGCCCAAGGACAGATTCGCTGTAGGCGCAAATCTCTCATATTCGCTGATGACGAGGACTCCTCAGAAAAAAAATGATTCCGCTTCCGCCGGAAGCGGCACGGACGGGTCGTCCACCTCTACAGGCACTGCGGATGATGGGAGCAAGACGACTTCGCTGTCTGACAGGAAGACCACCCACCATCTCCTGTTCGTGACCACGGGTGCGACTTGCTATTACAAGCGCAGCGGCTGGTGCAAGCTTTACGGGGCTCTCGATCTGGGTGTCGTCTATAGCTACAATCTGGCCGAACTGTCCCCTGTGTTCAAGAACCAGTGCGGTTTTGTCCTCAATGTCGTCCCTATCGGCGTGCAGATGGGCAATGACAGGGTCTCCGGTTTCTGTGACCTGAGTTTCGGCTACAAGGGTTTCGTCAATCTGGGAGTCAGGTTCAGTCTGTGATCGTCAGCCAAATTGCCAAGTGATCATCGGCCAAATTGCCAAACGAAGGCTGAAAAATTTGTAGAAATCACTGAAGATTAATACAGTTGTCGTAAACGATCATTCTTAAATCTGTCATTGTCGCTTTTCTGAGCCATATCTTCGTGGATTTGATTTTCTTTTCCACAAAGATAGTTTTGCATAACTCAAAGCGATCCTCCTGATTGCCTTCTATAACTGGCACTGGTTCTACTTCGGCAGGCGGTACATTTCATTGTGATACACCCGGTACATTTGTTTCCACTGCAGGCGGTACATTTCAAAGTGATATGGGTGGTACATTTGCTCCGCTGCTATCATTACAATCAATGGGTTATATGAAAAATCGGTGAAATGTGGATTATAAGAAAATCTTAAAATTGACTGAAAATCGCGCAATTATTTGTTAATTTTGCGGGATTTTTGGTTCGTGATGCCAAATGCGTCCGAGACCCCGGGAGATTGTGGTGAGACAGACGGGGAATCGGGACCGGACTTGAAATATAAAACCGACTAAATATGTACAGGACAAAAACTTGCGGTGAGCTGAGACTTGCCGATGCCGGAAAGACGGTGACTCTGGCAGGTTGGGTGCAGAAATGCCGCAAACTCGGAGGAATGACATTTATCGATCTGCGTGACCGTTACGGCATCACTCAGCTCGTTGTGGAAGCCACCGCTTCCGAGGAACTGCTCGGGACAGCATCCTCGCTGGGAAGAGAGTTCGTCATCCAGGCAACGGGCCGGGTCGTTGAAAGGGCCAGCAAGAACCCTAAGATGCCGACAGGCGACATAGAGATTGTCCTCACGGACATCCGGGTGCTCAATCGTGCCCAGACCCCTCCGTTCACAATAGAGGATGTCAGCGACGGCGGCGAGGAACTGCGTGCGAAATACCGCTACCTCGACCTGCGCCGTACGCCTCTCCGCAAGGCGCTCGAACTGCGCCACAGAATCGCTCACGAGGTGCGCAACTATCTGGACGCGCAGAATTTCCTGGAGATAGAGACTCCTTATCTCATCAAATCCACTCCCGAAGGGGCGCGCGACTTCGTGGTGCCGTCCCGTATGAATCCTGGGCAGTTCTACGCCCTCCCGCAGTCTCCGCAGACATTCAAGCAGCTCCTGATGGTCGCCGGCTACGACCGCTACTTCCAGATTGTGCGCTGCTTCCGCGACGAGGACCTCAGGGCCGACCGTCAGCCGGAGTTCACCCAGATAGACTGCGAGATGTCGTTCGTTGAGCAGGAAGACGTGCTGAACACTTTCGAGGGGATGATGAGGACGCTTTTCCAGAATGTGCTCGATGTGACCATCCCGAACCCTATCCCGCGGATGAGATGGTGCGACGCTATGGACAGCTACGGCTCCGACAAGCCGGACATCCGCTATGGGATGGAACTCCACGAGATAACTGCTCTCGCTCAGGGTCACGGCTTTTCCGTATTCGACGGTGTGGAATATGTGGGAGCGATTGCCGTCAAAGGCTGCGCGGAATACACCCGCAAACAGATTGATGAGCTCACCGAATGGGTCAAGAGGCCTCAGGTGGGTGCGAAAGGGCTGGTTTATATAAAACTCAACGCCGACGGCACAGTCAAGTCTTCCGTTGACAAGTTCTTCACGCCGGAGGCACTTCTGGGCATCGCGGCGCAGGCCGGTGCGGAAAAGGGAGACCTCGTCCTCGTGCTCTGCGGACCGAAGAGAAAGACCCAGACCCAGCTCGGAGTGCTGCGCATAGAGATGGGCAACCGGCTCGGCCTGAGAGACCCGCACAATTTCGCGCCGCTCTGGGTTGTCGATTTCCCGCTTCTCGAATGGGACGACGAGACCAGCCGCTTCTACGCTATGCACCATCCGTTCACCGCGCCGAAGCCGGAGCACCTCGACTGGTTCTACAGCGACAGAAAGGAAGATCTTGAGAGAGTCTGCGCCAATGCATACGACTTCGTCCTCAACGGAACGGAACTCGGAGGAGGGTCTATCCGTATCCACGAGGCTGATGTGCAGGAGAGAATGTTCGAGGTTCTGGGTATCAGCAGGGAGGACGCGGACTACAAGTTCGGCTTCATCATCAACGCCTTCAAGTTCGGAGCACCGCCTCACGGAGGTCTCGCATTCGGCTTCGACCGCGTCTGTTCTCTGTTCGGCGGGCAGGAGACCATCCGCGACTACATCGCTTTCCCGAAGAACAACCAGGGGCGCGACGTGATGATCGATTCCCCTTCATTCATCGACAAGACCCAGATGGACGAGCTTTGTCTCGTCTCCACCGCCAAATCCGAATAGACATCGGACATACCTATAAATGGTGATTTTGGAGGTGTGACCCCTCTGTTTCCCTTGCCCGGCGGCAATTTTACACTACCTTTGCTCCTGATGGAAGGGTTGTATTCCCGCTCTGACTGTTGCGGGCGGCACAATCCCGTCCCGGTTAGCAGATGTTGAACCATAGGTGTAGTGTGGGGGTGGACTCCGCCGTCGTAGCAGTTAGATGGTGCTGACAGCTTTTCTGTATGTAAATATTCTCTTGTCGGGCTTGTTCCTGCCTATGGAGGATGGGCAAGCTGCGCAAATCAAGTTCAGAGTCGTGGATGCGGACACTGACGAGCCCTTGGTCTCGGCGGTGATTTCTGCTAAACAACTTGGAATTTACGCCGTTACAGATGCAGATGGTGAAGCCGTGCTGAAGAATCTCCCGCACGGGAAATGCACGGTGTCAGTTGAACTGCTCGGCTATGTGAAGCAGGTTCTGGCCATCCCCGTCTCTTCAGAGCCAACCGGGACAGTTGCCATAAGACTTAAACCGGAAAGTCTGGCACTTGACGACGTCGTGGTAGTGGCGGAGCGGGGCAGCGCCGGGGAAGCGACATCTTCCCTGATCGGACGTCAGGCCCTTGATCACGTGCAGGCCACAAGTCTGAAGGACATATTCCAACTTCTTCCGGGAAATGTCATCACCTCCAATCCCTCATTGACCTCGGCCGGCACATTCCGGAACCGCACATTGGACAGCTATGACAGCAACAATTCATTCGGAGCTGCAGTCATCGTCGATGGAGTCCCTCTTTCCACCAATGCGGATATGAACACCAAGGCCGGCACAGGCTCTATGGCCGGCAGCGGAGTGGATATGCGCAGCATCGGCACTGATGACATCGAATCCGTGGAAGTCATTCGCGGAGTGGCATCCGCCGAGTACGGAGACCTGTCCTCAGGGACAATGATAGTGAAGAGCAAGGTGGGAGTGACGGACTTGAAGGTGCGGGCTAAAATCTATCCGGGCATCTGTCAGTTCTATGCCGGCAAGGGAATAAACCTCAGAAAGTCTGGCACTCTCAATATAAATGCCGACTATGCCCGGGGAAAGTCAGATCCCCGCTACAAAACTGACACATACGACCGTATTCTGGCTTCCGTGACCCATTCGTTCAACACCCGCAAGGGCAGTAGTTTCACGACCAAGATCTCCACTACAAACACCTTTGAATGGTCAGGCCCCGATCCCGATGAAAAGGTCACAGACATCTGGTCCACCGACAGGAACAACGGGTTCCAACTCTCCCACAGCGGCAGTCTCAGCATCAACCGTCTGTTCGCCCGGACTTTGAAATATGATTTGTCTTATTCCTACAAAAGATCCGAGTCCTTCACAAGGTCATATCTGACGGGACTCAAGCCGGTTCAGAATGCCACACAAGAAGGTATGCACGAGACGGCAATGCTTCCCGTCGCCTATTACGGCAGCGGCGGCACCGTCGGGGAACCGATGTCCATCTTCGCCAAAGTGTCGGACTCATTCTACCTCAACACCCGCAATTCCCTGTTCAAAAACAGGTTCAATCTGGGGGCTGAATTCCGTTCTGACGGCAATGTGGGACGAGGCTATCGGGACGATGACCCGCAGCAGCCCTTGTCGACATCAGGTTACCGGCCACGATCATTCAGGGAAATCCCTTTCCTCAATCAGATGTCCGTCTGGGCGGAAGACAACATTGTCCTAAAATTTTCTGAAAATCGGGACTGGCCGTATCTCAATATGCAGTTGGGCCTCCGCTGGTCTATGATTCAGCCGGGGCGTGCCGAACAGCTGTCCACATTGTCTCCGCGCATCAACGCCTCTCTGGAGTGCTGCAAATGGGCAAGCCTCCGTTTCGGCTACGGCCTTTCCGAAAAGATGCCGTCGTTGCTTTCGCTCTATCCCGAAAGAACTTATCTGGACTATCTTAATGTCAATGCCACAGACGGTCAGGACAACTATCTGACGGTCTATACGACCCGCATATTCGAACGCAACGGCCGGAAAATCAGACCTATGAGGAATGTCAAATATGAGTTGGGAGGAGATTTCAAGACCCCCTGGGGACAATCCTTTTCAATCGTGGCATACCGCGAGGAGACCCGTCGTGGCTTCGGTTCGGACAACAGTGTCTGGAAAACAGTCTCGTTCAACCGCTGGAATGCGTCCGACGTGACTTTCGACGAAGACGGAGCGCATTATGACGCTTCTTCGCCCTCCTATGTCCAGACTTTTCTCACGAACATCCTGTTCCCTGCCAACACCGACAGCCATATCAGCAACGGGCTGGAACTCGACTGCAATCTGGGACGCATCCGTCGCACGGGAACATCATTCTATCTCACCGGCTCTTACACAGTGACAACGAGTTCCACCACCCGTCGGACATACGCTCTGCCGAGAGGCTGGTCCAAAACCTACAGCCCCGTTTATCTGGTGTACCCCGAGGGTATGAACAGTTCGGAAAGACGCCGGGGGACGCTGGTGCTGAGAGTTGTGCAGTCCATCCCGAAACTGAACTTCGTACTGTCGGGTACGGTGCAGGCCATATTATATGACTACAATCTGTATTCCCGCCATACGGCGGCTCCGCTCGGATATATGCTGGCATCAGATGGAGTGACTCCCCAGACCGGTCTGGGGGACGCTCAATACTATGAGTTCACTGACGGGCAGTTTGCTGACGCCGGTTATGCTTTCCCCGAACAGTGGGCGGAGAGTGAACGCTTTCTTCTGGCGGATCAGATCTATGAAAAGACGGCCTACAGCGATGTTCCCGAGATCTGGCCGCCACTATGGGTGTTCAACCTGAGAGTAACGAAGGATATAGCGAAGTTTATGGGTATGTCCTTCTATGTCAATAATTTGTTCTTTTCTCAGCCGTGGCAAAAATCCTCTGTGTCATCCTCGGTGACAGAACGCAATTCCAATCTGTTCTCATTCGGAGTAGAAATGTATCTGAATTTTTAGTTATCAATATGTTAAGTTCAATTTTTATGAAAAGACCGATTATCGCGACTGTTCTGGCATCAATTGCCGCCGTCGCACTTTTGTCCTGCAACAAGACACCTGAGATCTCCACTGCCTCCGTCACAGTGAATGTGGCTTTACCGGAGGGCTTCTCTTCCGAAGCCTTCTACACGGGGAATGTCATCCTGAAAGACCGCAACTCCGCCAAATCCTACACGGCGACGGCCTCCGAAGGAGTGGCGGTTTTTCCGAAAGTGGCATACGGAGTGTACGATGCATCCGCCTCTTTGACGCTTACGAATGAGCAGTTCAGGGAAATCGCAACGGAGGAGACGGCAGGAGGCATCACATCCTCCGTCAATCTCAACGGCTATGTCGCATCTGTCACCGTGACTTCGGAGACAAGCAGCGCAAGCCCTGTGGACTTGACACTCAGCTGGTCAGTCCCGAGCAGTCTTGTCATAAGCAAGATCTACAACTTCGGCACGCAGACTCTCGCCGGCAAGGCATACAACATCGACAAGTATGTCGAAATCTTCAACAATTCAGATGAAGTTCAATATGCTGACAGTCTGTACCTCGCTGAGGCTTACGGATCTGCCGTCAGCAGTCCTGCCACTGTTTATCCCGGCATAGAGGATGGCGATGCGGTGTATCTCCAGAGGGTGGTGCGCATCCCCGGCAATGGCACACAATATCCCATCGCGCCGGGCAAGAGCATTGTGATAGCCCAGAATGCCATGAATCACATAGTGGCCGATGTGGTGACGAACACCGTTGACCTCAGCGATGCGGACTTCGAGTGCTATGTGGAGGGCGCGTCAGCGTCTATGTTCCCAAGCGACAACACAGATGTTCCAAATATCGAGGAAATCTTCGGTGCATCGTCAGCTCAGGCAAAATTCTTTGCAGGGCAGGGGACAGTGCTGACAATCTTCCGGATGACTGCGTCCGAGTTTGAGGCTCTTGAGACCAAGATGGGAGCGGGATATGAAACTTTCCCTCAATATGCGCCATACTGCAAGGTGCTTCCTGCGGACCGGGTGCTCGACGGCGTGGATTTGTACAGAAAGGGCTACGAGTCGAGAAGGGGCAAGCATCTTCCGTTGAGCGTGGACGCTTCCTATGCGGCCTGTGACCAGAGATGCATAAGCGAGAGAAAGATAGCCTACACCACTCCGGACGGCCGAATTGTACTTAGGGACACCAACAATTCGGCTGCGGATTTCGTGCTTATCGCACCCGTGGACAACGAAGAGGGGGCGATGGTCACTCCTGCCAATCTCACCCCTCGTGACTATACGAAGCCGGAGATCCAGTAGCATCTGCGGAAATGAAGTTCAAAAGGACTGTTGTTTATATGATTGTGTCGCTGCCGGTTTTGCCGGTGGCGGCTCAGTCGCTTGTCCTGCCTGCCTTTACGGCTCACTCTGCAGAGTCAGGGTGCTTTGTGGACAGTGATAGGAAAACGGCAGTGGAGAGTAATCTATGGAGTCTTACCCGGAATCCCTCCGCAATGTCGTTCTGTGATTTCCGTGCCGAGTCAAGCGGATCAGCGCAATTATCGTCCGACTATACCTCGGGAAAGCATCACAGGGCGATGGATCCGGACAGAGACCTGAACTTCAGATTTTCGGCCGACAGCTACAACTTTCTCAAAAACATAGACCTGTACGGGAGTTTTTCATTCACTCAGCAGAGCCTCAAAGGCAAGACCTTTTCCGAGAATTATGAGCCGTACAACGGCAATCCATACATCGTCGGCAGTTCGCTTGCAGGCAATTACACCAAACAACTGTTCGAGTTCAAGGTGGCTGCGTCTTCAAAGTGCTTGTGGCAGAGAGTGCGTTTCGGTATTTCTGCGGACTACACTGTGGGGGATCAGTCGCGTTACAACGACCCCCGTTCAAGAGTTCAGCTCGCTGATTACTCCGTTACCTCTGGATTTACCGTGGAATTGTCGTCCTGCGACAGGCTCGGTTTGTCGGGGACCTATCGCTACCGCAAAGAAAAAATGCTGAAACCGGTTGCCAAATCCGAAAATCTCGACAAATACACTTATTACACACAAAAGGGTGTTTCAGAATACTCGGAGTCCGGCCTGCTGTTCTTCACGCGCAGATATATAGGCCATTACGGCGGCGGAGAAGTACAGTATGCACACCGGGGGACCTCGTGGTCGATGCTGATGTGGGGAGGCGCAATGCATCGTTATGAGGATGTGATAGGCGAGCGCAGGGAGAATCCGGGCAACTACAGGTCTCTGGACTGTTATGGAGGGTTTTCCTCGCTTTGGGGCAGCGGGACGTTGCGCAGCAAGGCTGCTGTCACGGTCTCCTGTACATCCGGGACGGCGGAGGAATGTCTTCAGGAACAGGTGACGGAAACCACCGCGCAAGGATTGGTGGACAGCTACTGGAATACGATAATGAAGAATGTCCGGTACAGGAACTCCATCGTTTCGGGCACAGCAGTCTGGCAGATTACAGGTTTGCGCGGCGGAAGATATCTCTGGGATGCCGGGTTGAGGACGGCAGCGGAGTTCTATTCCTCACGCTACATTCTGCCTGAGTCTTCTTTCAGGACATCATTCATTGAGCCTGCCATTACCGGAGGCGGCAATCTGTTCCGGCGCGGAGGCTCTGAAATAAATCTATCCGGGCATATAGGTTGGCATCAATGTCTTCTCTCCGATTACTCCCCCAACGGCGATCTCGACGCAGAGAAACTCACTCTGATCCGCGACAGGGTAAGTCTCCCGGATGCGGCGGTTTTCGGTCGCAGCAGCCTGTCTTTCGGTTTGGACTGCGGCTACATTTTCGCATCTGTCCGGAAGTTCCGATTCTACTGTCGCCTGTCGACAAATCAGTATTACGTCGTGGCGGGTTCATCAAGGGCCTCCACCGCAGTGCAGGGCGGGGAGGATACCAGAGGAATGAGGTGTAGAATCCGTTCAGCCGTCTCTGTCGGCATAATCTATTGATGCTGACTTTTTTCTTCGAAATATTCTTTCTATCTTTGCCCCTCGTTATGAGAGGAGAGTCATTCATATCTGTAATGTCTATGCGAATGCAACGCTAAGTTGCATCGTATTCCCCTTGTCCGCAAGCCCGGCAGGATGCCGGTTCGGATACCTCCCAGTTTTTCACAATCTTTAATTTTTGCGTCGCGGACGATATTGTCGCGGTTGTCCTTGTCCGGGTGGTTCTCCCGCCGGAGGAGTGCCGGGAGACGGATGACGCAGATGTGGAGCAGAATCAATGGAATATCACGAATACGATTACAATCAGGAATTTACATTTGAAGCAGGCGGAAAGCTGCCTCATCTCAAAGTGGCCTATCACACCTCGGCGGGATCGGCTGAAGGGCGCAGGGTGATATGGATATGTCACGCGCTCACGGCCAATTCGGACGCGGAAGACTGGTGGCCGGGAATGGTCGGCAGCGGCAAGGTCATCGACACGGACAGGTATTTTGTGGTCTGTGTCAATATGATAGGCTCCTGCTACGGATCTTCGGGACCGTCGGAGCCGAAGCCGTCGGACGGGAGACCCTATATGCTGGATTTCCCTGCGGTCACGGTGAGGGATATGATTCAGGCCAATATCCTCATACGCAAGCATCTCGGAGTGGAGAAGATAGACCTGCTCATAGGCAGCTCGATAGGTGGATTCCAGGCTGTGGAATGGCTGGTGACGGAGCCGGAGGTGATAGTCCGTGCTGCGCTTATGGCCACTTCCGCGAGGGTCACTCCGTGGCTCAGCGCCTGGGAGGAGGCCCAGAGGATGGCTTTGGAGGCAGATGCCTCGTTCAGACATCCGGAATTGATGGCGGCTGCGGAACAGGCTCCGCTCAGCGGCGGCAGGGAGGGCTTGAAGGCGGCCAGGGCTCTGGCGCTCATCTCGTATCGCAGCTATGAGGGCTACAACCGCACCCAGCAGGAGCAGTCCGAAGACACCTTGTTCGCCTCCCGCGCCGCGTCCTACGAACGCTATCAGGGCAGGAAACTCGCTGACCGTTTCGATGCCTACTCCTATTACTCGCTTTCCCGCTCGGTGGACAGCCACAATGTGGGCAGGGGCCGGGGCGGAGTTGCTGCCGCGCTGTCAACAATCAGAGCGAAAGTGACGGTGGCCGGCATAGACAGCGACTGCTGTTTCCCGCCCGTAGAAGTGCGCGCTATGGCAGAGCTAATCCCGGGAGCGGAATACAGGGAGATGACCTCGGCGTTCGGCCACGACGGCTTCCTTCTTGAAAATGAACAGATAGCAGCAATCTTAGGGGATATGCTGCAGAATCTGTAAGGCAGGGGAGCGGAGACGAAAGACGAGGCGTATAGGCAGGAAAACGGAAACAGCAGGAAACGGGGCGCGGCCGGATGCACCGGAGTGTAGAATGACAAACGATTAACAACCAACAGTTTAGAGATATGCAGGTATTGAAATTCGGTGGCAGTTCAGTCGCCAATGCCGCGAATATGGCAAAAGTTGTGGACATAGTGTCCGCAGCCGTGGAGAAAGACCGTACAATCCTCGTCTGCTCGGCCATCAGCGGCTTCACGGACGCGCTCATCCGCATCGGCCACCTTGCCGAGGCCAAAGACAAAGCCTATGAGGAGGTCATAGACGAATATTTGAACCGTCACATAGACATCATCCGCGACCTGCTGCCTCCGGAGAAGCACGAAGAGCTTACGGATCTCTGCCGTGAGAGCTTTTCCTCCCTGCGGAGCATCGCCTATGGAGTCTATCTGCTCGGAGAACTCAGCCCGGCAAGTCTCGACGCCATCACCTCATTCGGAGAACTGCTGTCCACAAGAATCATCGCCACCAAGCTCGCTTCCGTGGGAATCTCCACCAAATGGGCGGATGCCCGCAGCCTGATAAAGTTGGAAAGGAGGGTCGCCCTCTCCGAGACCGCCGAGGTGGCTGCACCTGCCGCCCCTCCGGTTGATCTCAAGACTACTGTCGCCAATGTGCAGAACCTCATCGAATCCAGCCCCATCATTTCACTTTTCGTGGTGCCGGGATTCATAGCCTCCGACTCGAAAGGCAGGACAGCCACTCTCGGGCGCGGAGGCTCGGACTACAGCGCCTCGCTCCTCGCCGTAAGCAGCAATGCCCGTCTTCTGGAGATCTGGACCGATGTCCCGGGTATGATGACGGCCAATCCCAAACTTGCCCCGGCGGCCCGCACTATCCGCAACATCTCCTATCGCGCGGCGCTCGAACTCTCCCATTTCGGGGCCAAGGTGATCTACCCGCCCACCATCCAGCCCGTTGTGGCACAGGGGATACCTATTTATGTCAAGAACACTTTCGACCCACAGTCACCGGGCACTCTCATAGAGAAGAACCCTCCGCGCAGCAAGGACAAGATCATAGGCATCTCCAACTCTGACAAGATAGCGCTCATCTCGCTGGAGGGCAGCGGGATGGTGGGCATTCCAGGATTCTCCGGCAGACTCTTCGACACCCTCAGCCGCAGCGGCATCAACATCATACTCATCACCCAGGCATCGTCAGTCCACACAATGTGCATAGCGGTGTCCGAGTCCGATGCGGACAAGGCAAAGGAAGCGGCGGACAAGTGTTTCGCATACGAGATTTCCCTCGGGAAGCTCAATCCGCTCAAGGTGGAGAAAGGCTTCGCGATACTCTGTCTGGTGGGCGATGACATTATGAACCAGTACGGCACCACGGAGCGTCTGCTCTCGGCCCTGTCCCGCCACAGCATCCCGCTGCGGGCCATCGCGCAGGGCTCTTCGGAGAGAAACATCTCGGTCATAGTGCCGTCGGAGGACGTGCCGTCGGCGGTGCGCCACATCCACGGGGAGTTCTTCGAGACTTCCTCCATCCGCGACATCAATCTGTTCATCGCGGGTTTCGGCACCGTGGGCAAGGCACTTGTGAAGATCATAGCGGAGAACCGCGACGGGATAGCCGGACGTACGGGCAAGAGACTCAACCTGATAGGCATCAGCAACAGCCGCAAGTTCGTCGTCTCGCCGGAGGGTATCGCTCTGGGTGCCGTCGGAGATGCCGAGTCGGCTCTGCACAGGGTCGAGGCTCTGCTTTCCGCAGGGGAGTCCGCTCTCGATGACGCCTATTTCAAGGCTCTCGCGGGCATCTCGATGGAGAATCCGGTCTTCGTGGACTGCACTGCAAGTTCGGACATTTCCTACAAATATATCAATCTGTTCCGCCGTGGATATTCGGTGGTGGCCTGCAACAAGATCACCTTCTCCGCCCCTTATGTCCAGTATGCCGCCCTCAAGAAAGCCGCCCTGGAGACAGGCGCGTCGCTCAGATACGAGACCACGGTCGGAGCGGCCCTGCCCATACTGCAGGCCGTGTCGGGGAGCATCAATGCCGGAGACCGCATCCACAGCATCGAAGCCGTGCTCAGCGGCACGATGAACTACATATTCAGCACCTACCGGGGAGGCCCTGCCTGCGGGGCTGAACTGACTTTCGCCCAGGTGGTCCGCAAGGCGCAGGAGGCGGGATACACTGAGCCCGACCCCCGTCTTGACCTCAGCGGCAGGGATGTGCTCCGCAAGCTGCTGATTCTCTCTCGCGAGGCAGGTGTGGCGGTGGATGAAAAGGATGTGGAGATGAGTCCGGTGCTCGGGCCGGAGTTCTTCGGGGTGAAGGCAGATGCGTTCTATCGGCTGCTGGAGGAGAATGAGGAGGTCTTCTCGGAGAGGTATCGCGCCGCTGCGGCGAAAGGATGCCGTCTGCGCTTCGTGGCTTCTCTGGAGGAGGACGGGACAGGAGAGTACAGAGCGGGTATAGGGCTTAGGGAAATGCCTGAGAATCACCCTCTCTACAATCTCTGCGGCACGGACAACTCGGCCATCATCACCACGGATTTCTACCCGTCTCCTATGGTCATCCAGGGTGCGGGGGCAGGAGCGTTCCAGACAGCCGGGGGCATACTCAATGACATCCTGAGGTAGCAGTGGCGGCAGCCTGACGGAGCAAAAAGACTCAACATAAGACAAAAACACAGGAAATATGGGAAAATACAAGTTTGAGACCCTCCAGGTGAGGGCCGGGCAGGAGATAGATCCTGTCTCGAAGGGTACGGCGGTGCCGATCTATCAGAGCAGCGCGTATGTGTTCGACGATATGCAGTACGGAGCCGAGCTCTTCGCGCTGAAACGGGCGGGCAACATCTATACGCGCCTGCAGAACAGCACATCGGATGTGTTCGAGAAGCGTATGGCGGCACTGGAGGGAGGTGTGGCCGCCGTATCGACAGCCTCGGGCCAGTCGGCAGTGTTCCTGAGCATCACCAATGTCTGCGGCCCCGGCGACAATGTGGTGGCCCAGCCGTTCCTCTATGGAGGCACTTTCACTATGTTTGCAGTGACGCTCCGCGACTTCGGCATCGACGTGCGTATCGCGCCGTCGGACAAGGCGGAGGATCTGGAAGCCCTCACGGACGGGAGAACCAAGGTGATCTATCTCGAAAACCTCGGCAATCCGGCCTTTAACGTCCCTGACTATGAGCCCATTGTGGAAATGGCCCGCAGAAAGGGAATATGCGTGATGGTGGACAACACCTTCGCCTGCGGGGGCTATCTGTTCCGCCCGATAGAGTGGGGCGCGAACGTGTCGGTACATTCAGCGACTAAATGGATATGCGGCCACGGCACGACTCTCGGAGGTGTAGTGGTGGACGGAGGCAACTTCGACTGGACTCCTGAAAAATATCCGCTTCTCGCCTGCCCGTCGGAGTCCTACCACGGCCTCGTCTATAAGGAGGTCTTCGGAGCGGCCGCATTTGCCGGTCGCGTGAGAGTGGACGGACTCCGCAACATAGGCCCTGCGCAGTCTCCTTTCGATGCCTTTCTGCTTCTCCAGGGTCTCGAAACCCTGTCGCTCAGGGCGGAACGCTGCTGCTCCAACGCGCTGGCTCTCGCGGAATATCTCGAAGGCCACCCCGCAGTGGAGTCGGTCAACTATCCGGGTCTGAAATCAAATCCGTATCACACCCTCGCGTGCAAATATCTCCGACACGGCTTTGGGGGAGTGCTTACCTTCCGCGTCAAGGGAGGCTTCGATGCGGCCGCCGAACTCGTGAGCCGTCTGGAACTGATACTTCACGTGGGCTCGGTGGGCGACAGCAAGTCCCTGATCGTGCATCCTGCCTCCACCACCCATTCCCAGCTCAGTCCGGAAGAACAGATTGCAGCCGGGGTCTATCCTAATATGCTCCGCCTGTCCGCAGGCACGGAGCACATCGACGACTTGATCGCGGATCTCGCCGCTGCGTTGAGGCGTTGAGACACGGCATTGAGGAACGGCGGCATTCAGGCGTCAGTTTCCGGAGTTCTGCCCCGGGTAATCCGACGGCAGGACGCCGAATCTCTCCCGGAAGCACTTGGTGAAATAGGAAGGAGTGGTGAACCCCACCTTGTACATCACCTCTTTCACGGTCAGCTTGCCTTGCGACAGATAGGCGGCGGCCTTGTCCATTCTCACGTCCCGGATGAACTCCGAGACGGTCTTTCCCGTGAGCTGCTTTATCTTACGGTAGATCTGCTTCTCCGACCAATGGCTTTCCTCGTGCAGGACGGCCGCGCTGAATGTGCTGTCATCGATGCGGTCAGTGATGATCTTCATCATTTCCCTGAGGAAACTGTCGTCAGGGGATTCCACCTCCTCCGTCTGCGGCGTGGTCATCTTCTGTCTGCGGAGCTGGTCGAGATACTGTTCGTGCTTGATAAGCAGCTTGATGATGACCCCGTTGAGGTAGTTGAGATCGAACGGCTTTGCGACGAAAGCGTCCGCATATTCACAGGCCATAATCCGCGTCTTGGCATCATCGCGCCCCGTCAGCACGACAATCGGCAGAAAGGCGGTGTCGAGGCTGTTTCTGATGCGTCGGCTCATAGTGAGACCGTCCATTCCCGGCATAGCTATGTCCGTGACCACCAGGTCGATTTTCTCCGTTTTAAGACGGTCGAGCCCGGCAGCCCCCTCATCGGCCGTCAGAAATACATAGTCCTTTCCAAGTGAAGCGATTATGAAGTCGCGGATGTCGGCATTGTCCTCCACAAGCAGGATTATCGGCTTGCGGTTGTGCTGCCAGACCCTGGACAGGCTGTACAGGGACATATCCTCATCGGAGGACTTTCTGACGGCGAAAGAGTCGGACTTCATCGTGGAAAGCCGGATGGTGAAACAGCTGCCCTTTCCGACCTCGGAACTGACGGTAATCTGCCCTCTATGCAGCTCTACAGCCTGTTTCACCAGATCGAGACCTATGCCGGTCCCTCCCGGATTCATCTGTCTGGAATAGAGTCCCGAATAATAGCGGTTGAAAATCTTCGGCAATTCCTCCTCCGGTATTCCGCAGCCGGTGTCCTCCACCTTTATGTCCGCATAGACCATATCGGAGGTTTCCCCTCCACTTGTGACGGACATCAGAATGCTGCCTCCCGATGGGGTGAATTTCAGAGCATTGGAAAGCAGATTCTGCAGAGCCGATTCCATCTGCACCTTGTCCACAAGAAACATATAGCCGAACTCATCCCCCACGAAACGGCAATTGATGCCCTTGTCCGCGAAAGTCTGCGAGAACCTCATCCAGACATCCCTGACGAAGTCCTCTATCACCACTGGGCTCGGTACAAAAAGTCCCGATGAACCGTCGGCGTTGAACTCGACCATACTGTGCAGCAGGAGATTCATCTTTTCCGCATTTTTCTGCACTGTCTGCAACTCTCTCGTTTTCAAGGCATCTGACTCGTCGGAACTCATTCTCGACACGAATCCGAGGATTATGCTCAGCGGACTCTTGAAGTCATGGGCGATGTCGGCGAGGAATCTGGTCTTGCTGTCGGCCGTGGCTATGGCACGTTCCCTCTCGATGTGTTCCATTTTCAGACGATGCCGGATACTCCAGCCGTAATATGCCGCCGCGACAAGTCCCAGGGCAAGGATGACATACGCGATATATGCTCCGGCGCTCCCGTACCAGGGAGGAGCGATGCGGAGCCGGATGGACGCGGGGGTCTCTCTGTCCGCATCTTCGGCGAGAGCATACTCGAAGCGGTAGTCTCCTGACGGGACATTGATGAATGCAGCCTCGTTGGCATTGTCCTCCAGTCTGCGCCAATTGTCATCGAACCCTTTGAGTCTGAACAGGATGACATCATCCGCGCTGCCGAACGAGAACGCGGACAGCGACAGTGTGAAGGAATTGCGCGAATGGGGGAGTTCTATCCTGTCGGCAAACCGGATGTCCCTGTCCAATATTATACGACCGTCATATCTGACCCCCGGCCGCACCGTTTCATCGTTGGTGCGGAGTTCGGTGATTCTGACCGGCCTCTGCCTGCGGGCCGTTCCCTTCTGCGCCTCTGAAGAGAACTCCAGCACCCCGTCCACGGTGCCGAAAAACATCTTATCTCCGATATGACATACGCTCATAAGCGTCAGTCCCTCCGTGGGATAGTGCGTCCAGACGCCGTCGGCAGGGTTGTATGAGGCGAGGGCGGACCTTCCTGCCACCCACACCCTGCCGTCCCGTATGTCGAGGGAGATGATGTAGGCATCGAGCCCGGGAATCCTGTCAAGAGCGCCGTCTGTGCCGAGCCGGAACAGACCACGGTCAGTGCCTGCCCAGACACAGTCATCCCCCGCTTCGACCGTGAGGATGAAACAGTCTTCGGGCATAGAGATGCGGCGGATCCGTTCGAGGGAAGCGGGGTCTATGACATCTATGGCAGTGCCATAGACTATGTAGAGGTTCCCGTTGAAACAGAGAACATTTCTGACTACGTCGCTGAGAAGCCCCGGCGAGGATTCGCGGCTCAGATGTATGTCGCACAATATGCTGCCGCCCTCTCCAGAAGCGGCGGATGCGAGAATCCTGTCCTTGTCCACTCCGAAAAGGCCGCCGTCGTAGGTGCCGAGCCACAGCCTGCCCCCCTCGTCTTCGGCGATGCTGTACATCCAGTTGGAACTGTATTTTCCGCCGGGCTCGGATATGTGGCAGTTGAGAACCTTGCCTGCGGCGTAGTCATAGCAGTCAAGTCCACCGTCGGTGGCTATCCACAGGTGCCGGCCGTCATCGTGGAGCCCGCGCACCTTGTTGTGTGAAAGCCTGCCTCTGGACGAGGGAGAATCCGCCTTGAGCGAAAAGCCTCCGCTGAGATCAGGCTGGCTGCAGATCAGGCCGTTGCGCCCTCCCATCCACAGACATCCGTCGCTTCCCGGCTCCATCACTCCTATGTCGAGTCCGTCGGTCCTGCCGGTAATCCTGTCCACCCCCGTAAACCTGTAAGGTTGGGACATATCGCAGATGGCGGCGCCGTGGTCGGTTCCGAACCACAGATTGCCGTTGAGGTCTTCCGACACATCCCATACCACATCATTCGGAATGGATGCGGGATCTCGGACATCGTGACGGAATATGCAGAGTTCCCGGCCGTCGCGAAGCAGCGCCACTCCATTGTCGGTGCCCATCCAGAGATCGTGTCCGCGATAGTGGAAAGTCTTGATGGGAGTGTTCCTCATCAGAAGCCTGTCGGCGGCGCCGGTGTCCGGACGGTAGTGGAAGAGTCCCGCCTCGGTGCCCGCCCATAGTGTCCCGGGCTCGCAGATGTCCTCGCAGATGTCCAGCACAAGAATGTTTCTGCCCGGAAGCATCCGGGTGAGATTGTGCTTCTTCCAGGTCTGCTGCTTTTCCCCGCTCCTTTCACTGGCAGCCTTGCCAGCATTGTCAATATTGTCAGCCTCGTCAGAAGGGAACTCATAGATGCAGCCGTATGAGCCCGCCCAGATGCTGCCGCCGATTTTGCGCACCGTGGTGAAATGCCCGTCCATCAGCCTGACAGCCTTGACGCTCCTGAAGTCCTGCCCGTCCCCGCCAGTCCTGTCATAGACGAAAAGTCCGGTGGTCGTGGCCGTGTAGAGCCGGTCTCCGTCTATCAATATGGATTTGACGTGTCTGCCGAAACTGTCGGGAAATGTGTGGAATCTGTCGGCTGCGGGGTCGTATTCGCACAGACCACTGTCTGTCCCGACTATCATAAGCCAGCTATCCGGTCCGGGATTCCGGGTGTCATCAGATGTTCCGTCTCCGGAAGGAGATCCGTATTCGCCGCGCGGGGTCTTCCAGCATGGCGAGGCCCCCGAGCCAGTGAAAACTATGGAGTTGACGAGGTTGTTGACTAGTGCCAGACTGTCTTCTCCGTTCCGGCGGTAGCAGCGGAAATCATAGCCGTCATATCGCAGCAGGCCGTCATCCGTCCCCATCCACACGAATCCGTCCGGACTTCCGCTTACCGTGAACACCGAAGTCACTTTCCCCGAAGGAGGGACCACGTCGCGGAAACGGGCGGCGGGAGAATATGGCTCCGTGTGGCGCGGAAGAGACTCCGCAGAGGCAATGCCGGAGGAAACGAGAATGGCGGGCAATGCCATATTGATGGCAATCAGCAGTTTACCGGTTATCAGCAGTTTCATTGTCAGTGTTTCAAGCAATGCAAAGTTAAGAATCTGTCGGAAAATGCGGAAACTTCGGCCGGTGTGCGGCGAAAAATCGGGGAGTGTCCGATTTCAGACAACTTATGTCCGATTTGTTGCAGCCCCGTATTCCGCTTATGTCTAATTTTGCCGCTGCAGAAGTCGCGGCAGCCTCCGGACCGTATGGACAGCAACAGAAAATCCCGCCGGGCGGGGGCTGCGACAGAGCGGCAACAGGATAATGACATTAACTGATAACCTTATGAACATTAGACAGATGTTTTTCAGAGCAGCGGCTCTCGTGACCTGCTTTCTGGCAGGGGCAGCCGCCGCTTTCTCCCAGACCGGCGCCGTGAGCGGAGTCGTCACTGACGAGACGGGCGCTCCTATGATTGGACTGACGGTCGTCGTCACCGGCACTACGACGGGTGTGGCCACTGATGTGGACGGGCGCTATTCCATCAATGTGCCTAACGGTGCGACACTGACATTCTCATATCTGGGCTATAAGACACAGGTGGTCCCCACTGATGGGAAAACCCGTATTGACATAAGCCTTGAGCCTGACACTGAGGTTCTCGGCGATGCGGTGGTCATCGGCTACGGTACCACCACCAAGCGGGATATGACCGGTTCGGTGGCTTCAGTCAGCAGCAAGGACTTCAACAACGGCCTCGTCTCCTCTCCGGAGCAGCTCATCAACGGCAAAGTGGCCGGTGTCCAGATTATGTCCAACAGCGGTTCCCCTACGTCCGGAAGTACAATCCGCATCCGCGGCGGCGCTTCGCTGAACGCATCCAACGACCCCCTCATCGTCCTCGACGGCATTCCGCTTGAGATTGGCGGCATCAGCGGCAACGACAGCAATTTCCTGTCAATGATCAATCCTGCCGACATCGAGTCCATCTCGGTGCTCAAGGATGCCTCATCCACAGCCATCTACGGTTCGAGAGCCTCCAACGGCGTCATCATCATCACCACCAAGAAAGGCTCGAACAGCCGGATCACCGTCAACGTCAACTCCACCCAGTCAGTCCAGTGGAAGAGCCGCGTCGCCGATATGCTCTCCACGGATGAATTCATCGATGTGGTGAACGGCCTGGACGAGAGCTACACGTCCCTCCTCGGCACGGACAGGACAGACTGGAACAGTCAGATCTACACCCCGGCATTCGGCACCGACAACCTCGTCAGCGTTTCCGGCAGGATGGGCAGCCATCTTCCGTTCCGCGCCTCCGCAGGCTACTACAACCAGAACGGTATTCTCAAGACGGACAATGCGCAGAGAGCGACCGCAAACCTCTCTCTGACTCCGACATTCTTCGATGACTACCTCAAATTCAACTTCAATGTCAAGGGCGCGTTCAACCGGAACCGTTTCGCCCCTACGGCAGCCATCTGGAATGCGGCCACATTCAACCCGACTCTCCCTGTCCGCTCGGGCAAGGATGTCCTCGGCGGCTACACCGAGATAGAGACAGCCGGTGTTCCCAACCCGGATGCCGTCAAGAACCCTCTCGGACTCATCAACCAGACAAACGCCCGCAGCACCGTGTACAGAATAGTGGCCAATGCGGAGGCTGACTACAGGATGCATTTCCTGCCTGATCTCAAACTGCATCTCGCATACGGCTACGACTACGCGCAGGGAAGCGGATACACCTCAATCCCCGAGACTGCGGCTTCCAACTACGACCAGAAAGGCTATTATGCCCCCTATGGCCCCGCCCGCAAGCACAACAGCCTGTTCACAGCCTATCTCAACTACAGCACCGACATCCGTAAATTCCGCATCGATGTCACGGCCGGCTACGACTCTCAGTACTGGAAGTCCACGACAGCCGCAGGAGACGTCTATAACGCGGCTCACGAGAGTCTCAACGGGAAATATCTCGCCACGGACTACCGCCACTCCCTGATGTCCTATTATGGCCGTGTGAACTTATCCTATGATTCACGCTATCTTCTCACCGCGACGGTCCGCCGCGACGGCACATCCCGCTTCTCTTCCGACACGCGCTGGGGCACCTTCCCGTCAGTGGCACTGGCCTGGAACATTTCTCAAGAGCCGTTCCTCAGAGACAGCAACGCGGTCAGCAACCTCAAGCTCAGAGCCAGCTACGGCGTCACCGGCCAGCAGGACGGCATCGGAGACTATAACTATCTGCCGGTGTACTACTCCGGCACGGAGAACAGCCGCTATATCGGCGCGGACGGGACATACATCAACACCTGGCTGCCTTCGGCCTATGTTTCCGACCTCAAATGGGAGACCACGAAGTCCTGGAACGCAGGTTTCGACTTCGGGTTCCTCAATGACCGCATCTCCGGAAGTTTCGACTACTACACCCGCAAGACTGAGGACCTTCTCGCCACAGTCCCGGCCGCAGGCGGCACCAACTTCGCCAAGACCGTCACCACCAATGTCGGAAATATGGAAAGCTACGGCATAGAGGCAAGCCTCAACCTGATACCTGTACAGACAAGGGACTGGACCTGGTCCGTCGGCGGCAATGTCACCTGGCAGAATGTCAGGATCACCAATCTGACACTTGTGGACAACGGCAAGGTGACCCAGACGCTCGTGGGGCCTACCATTGACCAGAAATATGTACAGGTGATGACCGAGGGCAAGGCGCCTTACAGCTTCTTCGTGTACAAGCAGCTCTATGACACTGACGGCCGTCCGATCGAGGGGGCTTATGCCGACCTCAACAACGACGGTGTCATCACCATCGATGACCGCTACTGCTATCATTCTCCGGCCGCAGACGTGCTGCTCGGCTTCAACACGGCCCTCACATGGAAGAACCTCTCCGTGTCCGCCGTTTTCCGCGCCAGCATCGGCAACTATGTCTATAACGCGATGGCAGTGAACACCGGAGCTCTCGAGACTATGAAGTACAGCGCCCCGCAGCTCAATAACCTGCATTCAAGCTACCTTGAAACCAGATTCAAGACACGTCAGTTCTATTCCGACCACTATGTCGAGAACGCTTCATTCCTCAAGATGGACAACCTCACCGTCAGCTACAACTTCGGCAGGGTCAAGGACATCGTGGGCATCAGACTGTCGGCCATGATGCAGAACGTGTTCACGCTCACCAAGTATTCGGGCGTTGACCCGGAGGTGCCGAACGGCTTCGACAGTTCATTCTATCCCCGTCCGCGCATTGTCTCACTCAGTCTCGGACTTGAATTCTAAAGGAGGAGAACGATTATGAAAAAGATCATTTCAACAGCATTTGCGATTCTGGCTCTTGCGGGATGTTCCCTTGAGCAATATCCTCACACTGAGACCACTTCCAAGAATGTCTATGCCGAGGCGGCCAACTACGAGGCTGTGCTGTCAGGCATATACACGTCGATGATTGTCAACCTGTCAAGCATCTCCGGCGACGACCGTTTCCAGAACTACACCCGTTCTCTGATTATGTTCGAGGAGGCTACCACCGACAACATCGACAATGTCTGGGCGGCAGGTGAAAGCACCACCGACCTCAACAACCTCTCCTGGACTGCGGGAGACGCCTGGATTTCTGCGATATATTATCACATCTACAACATAGTGGCCCTGTCCAACGAGCTAATACGCAACTCTTCGGACAGCCATATCAAGAAATTCACCGCCGAGGAGCAGAGCCGCATCATCGGATGGAGGAACGAGGCGCGCTGCCTCCGCGCCATAGCGTATTCCCACGCTCTCGACCTCTTTCCTGCGGTCAATTTCGTGACGGAGAACGACCCTGTGGGCTCTTACATTCCTACGGTCTATACCCGC
The DNA here is from genome assembly GCA_963640185.1 of Lachnospiraceae bacterium. Taxonomy (GTDB): domain Bacteria; phylum Bacteroidota; class Bacteroidia; order Bacteroidales; family UBA932; genus Cryptobacteroides. The sequence continues at coordinate 141,571 of CAVHXU010000020.1, forward strand.
GAACAGCTTTTCGACTATCTGGTCAGTGAACTGTCCGCCCTCTCGGAAGACGGCGCTCTGCCCAAGACTTGCTATGGTCACGTCACCTCCGGCACCGCCTCCGCCCTGCTTGCGAGACTCTATCTCAATGCCGAAGTCTATACCGGCAAAGCCAGATACGACGAATGCATAGACGCCTGCAAGGCAGTGATGGCAGGAGGCTACAGTCTGGAGAACGACTACGCCAAGCTGTTCAACGCCGACAATGACAAGCGCGGCAACGAGATCATCTTCGCTCTCGCCTGCAGCGCCACCAGCACCGTGGCCTGGGGAGCAGGCACATACCTCGTCTGCGCGACCCGTTTCGACAACGATGCCGGAATGACTGAGGACTTCGGCGTGGCCACCTACTGGAACTGCCTCAGAGCGCGCCCTCAGCTCATCGACAGGTTCGAGGACGGTGACGGCAGAGCGATGTTCGGCAGCAGAAACAGGGCGGCCTACACCGAATCCCCGGACGAGGGCTGGTACAAAGTGGAAGGCGACACCAAGTATGTCTATCAAGATCGCGCCAAGGAAATCATCGGTCACGACGAGACCACTTCCGGCTGGCTCATCAACAAATGGAGCAATCTCACCGACGCCGGCGAAGTGGCCTCCGACACGAGAGTGAACGGAGCTGAGACCGACTTCCCCGTGTTCAGACTTGCTGACGTTTATCTGATGTTCGCGGAGGCGGTGCTCCGTGGCGGCACGGGAGCCTCCAGGGCAGACGCTCTGGGCTATGTCAATCGCGTCCGCGAGCGCGCTTTCGGAGCCGGCAAGGGACAGATCACCGATGCGGATCTCACGCTCTCATTCCTTCTTGAGGAGCGTTCGAGAGAGCTCTATACCGAGTGTACGCGCCGCACGGACCTCATCCGCTTCGGCAAATTCACTTCCGGTTACAACTGGAACTGGAAAGGGGGAACTCTTGACGGAAAGGATGTGGACAGCAAGTATCAGTATCTGCCGCTGCCCGAGGCTGAGCTTTCGGCCAATCCTCAGTTCAAGGACATCAACGCCCGTTACGGATTCTAATCGTAAAATGGTCACACCCTTATAACTTATTGTATAGCAATCTATTGAGTGCCTCGTTGAAAATTTTCTCCGGACACTTGTGAAAATACAGCGAAATGAAAAAAATCATATACAGCATTCTGGCAGTCACTCTCCTCTGCGCATCCTGCGAAAAGGATGGGGAGAAGCTCATAGTGACGCCTCCGGGGACTCCGTCTGATTTCAGCGCAAGTTCCTATGACATCACCCTTTCATCCGCCGGGGCCTCCGCCCTTGCCCTCACCCTTGTGTGGACGGAGGGAGCGGTCGCTTCCGTCAGCGATCCGACAGTGGCTCTCCCGGACGATCTGGTTTCCATGGCCGTCCAGTTCTCCGCCACTGAAGACTTCGCACAATATGCGGAAGTGTCCGTGGACAAGGACAAACCGTCTCTCCAGTTCACCGGCAACGAACTGAGCCTGCTTATGGTCAAGCTCGGTCTCACCGAGGTGCAGAAATACAGCGTATATGTCCGTCTCGCCACGACTATGGGCAAGACTGCGGCATATAGCGAGACTCTCGTCATCGGCATCACTCCGTATGCGGTGGAGACCGGCTATATGAACATCGTCGATAAGAACAACAAGGAAACCATCCTCGCCACACTTCGCTGCAAGGATGCCACTCCGTCGATCTTCGAGGGCTTCGCAGTCACTCCGTCCGGATGGTACAACTGCTTCTTCGTGGCTGCCGACGGCGTGACCTGGGGCTGTGATGCCGACTGGACCACATTCTCTCTCATAGCGGGTTCAGGCAACAACTGCTGGTTCGCGGAGCCTTCAGGCTGTCAGTATGTCTATGCCGACACTCAGAACAATCTCTGGTGGCAGGTCTATATCCCATCAGTGAACGCCACGGTTGACGGTACTGTGTATGAACTCAAATACAGCAAATCAGCGGGCGGATTCAGCGGCACGGTCACATCGGCAACGGCTGATGCGTCAGTCTCCGTTAACGGAACAGGCGCCCGCTACGACACCACCACCGGTACAGACTCCGGAGTCACCGGAATAGAATATCCGTTTGCCCTCGTTCCGGCAGCCGACAACACTTTTGAACTGGTGGCCGGCACAAGCGACGCCACAGTCACGCTCGGAGCTGCAGGTACTTATACGCTCACGTTCAACGTCACTGACTGCACATGGAGCGTGGTTGAGGGAGAAAGCGGCGGGGATGAGGGCGGAGAGACCGACCCGTGGGCCGACTATCCTGACCCTGACTTTGTCGCGGCCACCGGTGACCTGCTCTACATCTACAGCATTGACTCCGAAAATAATCCTGTATCAGTAAACGGCAAGCTTCTCCTGACAGGGGACGTATATCAAGGCTACCGTTATTTCACCGGATGGGAGAACTTCGTGTTCGGTGACAGCGACGTGGCCTCCTCCTCAAAAGTATATGGCTCGGCACCGGTGTCAGATACCGGGCTCTACAGACTCTTCTGCGGGTCATCACGCTGGAATATATGGTTCCCGAGCTCCGATGCCGCCTACACCAGAGTGACTGTGGATATGGCCGGACGCAGCTGGAAATACGAAGTTGTAAGCACCATCAGCATCGTGGGTGACTTCAACGAATGGTCTCTGGACAGTGACAAGATGACCTTCGACAGCAGCACCCAGACTTGGTCTGCGCAGGTGGAGGCATCTTCCTGGGGGACTTACGGTCTTCACTTCGTGGTCAACTCCGACTGGACCTGGTGCTTTACCGACTCCGACGGCGACGGTGTGCTGGAGACAGGCACATCCGACTTTATGCCGTCTGTCGAAGCGGGCGCCTACACCATCTCCATTTCCCTCAATGACCCTCAGAATATGACAGTTAAATTTGAATAGAGTATGAAAGAATTCAAGAATATGCTGGTGGCGGTGCTGTCCCTCATCGCTCTCGCAAGCGTTTCCTGCTGCTCCTGCACCTCAGAGGCGCTCCCGCACACTCCCGTAGTCCCGGATGAGCCGACGGTGATCGACCGCACGGCATTTGCCAAGGGCGCGGACATCAGCTGGATCACGGAGATGGAAAGCAAGGGTATGAAGTTCTACAATGCAGCCGGAGAGGAAACCGAACTCACGGCGCTGATGAAGCAGATAGGTATGAACTCCATCCGTCTCCGCGTCTGGGTAAACCCCGCCGACGGCTGGAATTCCGCATCCGATGTGCTTGTCAAGGCCATAAGGGCCCAGAAGCTCGGAATGAGGATTATGATCGATTTCCATTTCAGCGACACCTGGGCCGATCCGGCCAATCAGGCCACTCCTGCTGCTTGGGCCGCCTATGGGCTGGATGAGCTGAAGAAAGCTGTCGCGGACCACACGACCGAGGTGCTGACTCTCCTGGAGAGATACGGAGTGGAAGTGGAATGGGTGCAGGCCGGCAACGAGACCCGTTCCGGGATGCTGTATCCTCTCGGCGCCTACAAGGAAAACGGAGGAAAGAACTACTCCGAGCTCACCACGGCCTGCTACGATGCCGTCAAATCGGTGTTCCCGGAAGCGAAAGTCATCGTCCATCTGGACTCCGGCAACAATCTCAGCCTCTACAGCCGCATCTTCCCGGTCCTCAACTCCAACGGAGGAAAGTATGACATCATAGGGATGTCGCTTTATCCCTGCTGGTGGAACGATGACACCCAGTCATTCGACACCGAGTGGAAGGAGAGGACGGACGCCTGTCTCTCCAACATAGAGGCAGTCAACAAGAGCTACGGCAAGGATGTGATCATCTGCGAGACAGGTATGCCGGTGGCGAACCCGGAGGTGGCGAAAGCGATGCTCAGCTATCTGCTGGAGAAGACTCAGGCTCTGTCCTGCTGCAAGGGAGTGTTCTACTGGGAGCCGGAGGCTCCGGACGGCTACAATGACGGTTATGCTATGGGGGCTTTCTCCGGAGGCAAACCGACCGTGGCTCTCGATCCGTTCGGGGAGTGAAACCATCTCCGGACAGCAAGTTCTTGAGAATGAAAAGAATATTTTCTCTGCTGGCGCTGTCGCTTCTGGCCGTTTCCTCTTATGCGGGAGTGACGAGAAGCGAGCAGCTGCTTGAAGAATGGGAATTCCGTCCCGGGCACGATGTCACCGCCTCAGACGGCTGGCAGCGGGTCACCATTCCCCACGACTGGGCCATCTTCGGGCCTTTCGACAGAAACAACGACCTGCAGACAGTCGCGGTGACACAGAACGGCGAGACCACGGCCTCGGTCAAGACGGGACGTACCGGAGGTCTGCCCTATGTCGGCAAAGGTACGTACCGCCGGACTCTCTCCGTCCCCGCCGGGACCATAGACGGCCGCAGGCACATCCTGCTTTTCGACGGAGCGATGAGCGAGGCACGGGTGTTCGTGGACGGACGGCAGGTCTGCTTCTGGCCCAACGGCTACAACTCGTTCTGGTGCGACATCACCGACTGCATCCGCTGCGGGGACAATGAGATTGCGGTCCTGCTTGAAAACAGACCGCAGTCTTCGCGCTGGTATCCCGGGGCGGGACTCTACCGCAAGGTACGCTACATCACCCTGCCCGAGATCCATATCCCCGTCTGGGGCACCTGCATCACGACTCCCTATGTCGGGGCGGAGTACGCGGTGGTGAAAGTCAACACCCGCATCGAGGGCGTCGGGGACGGCGAGGCGCTCACTCTGTACACCAGAATCATTGACAGTGCGGGAAATACTGTCGCGGAGTGCCGCGACACCCGAAAGATTCAGGGCGGAGAGTTCTCCCAGACGCTCACCGTCCCTTCCCCGAAGCTGTGGTCTCCCGAGACTCCCGTGCTCTACCGTGCGGTGACGCAGGTACTGTCCGGGGGGAGAGTGTGGACAGACTGGGCCGACGGGTTTTATCGCCACTACACCACCCACACCGAGGAGGGGGCGGAGCTTGTTGACGAGGTCAGCACCCGTTTCGGCATACGCGACATCGAACTCAGGCCCGGCAGGGGATTCTTCCTGAACGGCGGACAGATCAAGTTCCGGGGAGTGTGCCTGCACCACGATTTGGGCCCGCTCGGGGCTGCGGTCAACAGTTCCGCCATCCGTCATCGGCTTACAATGCTCAAGGATATGGGCTGCAATGCCGTCAGGACTTCACACAATATGCCGGACGAAGAACTGGTGACTCTCTGTGACGAACTCGGCCTTATGCTTATGGTCGAGAGTTTCGACGAATGGGATGTCGCAAAATGTGCGAACGGCTACAACAGATGGTTCTCTGAGGACAGCGGCGACGGGATGAAATGGGCTGAAAGGGATCTTCTCAATATGATACTGCATTTCCGCAACAACCCTTCAGTGGTGATGTGGAGCGTGGGCAATGAAGTGCCGTCGCAGTCCCGTGCGGACGGAGCGGCGACCGCCGCGTGGCTTCAGGACATCTGTCACAGGACAGACCCCACACGCCCGGTGACCTGCGGGATGGATCAGTTCGACTCCGTGCTTGACAACGGTTTCGCGGCCGTGTTCGACATTGCCGGTTTCAACTACAAGACAGACCGTTACCTCCAGGCCTACGGCGTGCTGCCCCAGAGGCTCATCCTCGGCAGCGAGACTGCTTCAACGGTCAGTTCGCGCGGGGTTTATCATTTCCCCGTGAAAGTCGGCCCCGACCAGATTCATTCCGACCACCAGAGTTCCTCCTACGACACGGAATACTGCCAGTGGTCCAACATCCCCGACGATGATTTCGCCGCTGACGCGGACTTCGGCTGGTGTCTGGGGCAGTTCCTGTGGACAGGCTTCGACTATCTCGGAGAGCCGTCGCCCTATGACACAGACGCCTGGCCCAACCACGCCTCTCTCTTCGGGGCCATAGACCTCGCCTCTCTGCCCAAGGACCGCTACTGGCTCTACCGCAGCATCTGGAATAGCGAATCTCCGACCCTGCACATACTTCCTCACTGGAACTGGAAAGGGCGCGAGGGAGAGCTGACACCGGTGTTTGTCTATACCTCCTACCCATCTGCCGAGCTGTTCGTGAATGGAGTTTCGCAGGGCGTGCGCCGGCGTGCGGACTATGACGGCCCATATCCATGCCTCGGGGAAAAGGCTATGCCGCGGTTCCGCCTGATGTGGAACGATGTCACCTACGAACCCGGTGAAATCAGAGTGGTGGCTTACGATGAGAACGGCAATGCCGCTGCGGAGAAATGCGTCCGCACGGCGGGAAAGGCAGCTTCCCTGAAGTTGAGTCCCGACCGCGTGAGTCTGAAAGCTGACGGCCGCGACCTTTGCTACGTCACCGTGAGCGTGGAGGATCGGGAGGGCAATCCTGTCCCGACCGACAGCCGCGCGGTGTCGGTGAAAGTGAGCGGTGCGGGCTCGTTCAAGGCTATGGCCAACGGAGACCCCACCAGTCTCGAACTCTTCCACAAGCCGAAGATGCATCTTTTCAGCGGCCGGCTCACGGTGATCGTGTGCAGCGGGCGCTCCGGAGGGGACATCTCCGTGGAAGTGAGCGCCCATGGACTGAAAAAGGCCGTCTGCCGCCTGAGAACTGAGGAATAATGATGCGATAATCCCCGAAAACACACTACCTTTGTATGCCATTGCAGAGGTGGTGTTTTTCAATATGTCGGGAACTAAAAGGACAGAGTTATGAAAGTGGCAGTCGTGGGGGCTACGGGCCTCGTGGGTACAAGGATGTTGGAAGTGCTGGCGGAGAGACGTTTTCCGGTCTCGGAGCTGCTGCCCGTGGCTTCGGAAAGGTCGGTGGGACGCAAAGTCGGATTCGGCGGACGGGAAGTGACCGTGGTGAGCGCGGACGAGGCCATCGCGGCGAAGCCCTCTCTCGCACTTTTCTCAGCCGGAGGCGCCGCGTCGGGAGAGCTGGCGCCGAAGTTCGCCGCTGCGGGCTGCCGGGTCGTGGACAATTCCTCTTACTGGAGGATGGACCCCTCCAAGAAGCTCGTCGTGCCGGAAATCAACGGCGATGTCCTCACTGAGGAGGATATGATCATCGCCAACCCCAACTGCTCGACCATCCAGATGCTCATAGCCATAGCTCCGCTTCACCGCGCCTACGGGATACGCCGCATAGTCGTGTCCACCTACCAGTCGGTCACCGGCACCGGGTACAAGGCTGTGGCTCAGATGGATGCGGAGCGTGCCGGAGGAAAGTGGGGAGAGTACCCGGCCGTTTATCCGACCCCCATCGACATGAACATACTTCCGCATATCGACTCATTTCTGGACAACGGCTACACCAAAGAGGAGATGAAGATGGTGAACGAGACCCACAAGATTCTCGACCCCGCCATCCGGGTCACCGCGACCACCGTGCGGGTGCCGGTCAAGGGCGGACATTCCGAGTCCGTCAACCTCGAATTTGAAAAGCCTTTCACTCTGGAGGAAGTGCGCAGTCTCATAGCCGGATTCCCCGGCGCGGTCCTGATGGACGACCCTTCACGCAATGTCTATCCCACTCCGCTCCACGCCTGCGGCCGGGACGAGGTGTTCGTCGGGCGTATCCGCCGCGACGACTCCGTGGAGAACGGCCTCAACCTGTGGTGCGTCTCCGACAACCTCCGTAAGGGTGCCGCCACCAACGCGGTTCAGATAGCGGAACTGCTTCTCGCCAAAGGCTTCATCGGGAGATAGGCTGAGAGCCGCCTGCAGCACCAGCGTTATCAGAGTCATCGGCAGGTAGTCGTGCAGGTCGGCGCGGAGAAAGCGCAGAGCCGCCTGGATCTCTGCGGTCACCTTTCGTACAGGTATCCCGAACTTCGCGGCTATCTTCTCGTAGGTGAGACCTTCGTAGCGGCTTGCTATGAATATTTTCCCCGTACTCTCCGGCATCCTCTCCACACTCTTGTTGAGCAGTCCCCAGACTTCGCTCCTGAACACTTCCGCCGGATTGCAGCTTTCGAGCGAAGCTATCTCGAAATCCAGCAGAGCCATCCCCTGATCCTGCATCTGTTCCAGACTTCTGGTGCGGGCCTTGTGGCTTTTCAGCCAGTCCAGGCAGCGGTTCATCACTATCTTGAACATATAGGACTCGTAGTTGCCGGTGCGCACCTCGTCGCGTTTCTGCCATAGCCTGATGAAACTCTCGTTGACTATGTCCTCGGCGGGGCACAGGTCGTGTACGTAGGAATAGGCAATATTGATGTACATATTGCGGAAATTCTCGTAGAACCTGTTGAAGTCTCTCTCAGTCAGAGGGCCAGTATGCTCCTTGTAGTCCATATATGGATGTCCGTTCCGCGTGTCGCGGTCAGAATAGCATCGCAAAGTTAATGGTTTTTCTTGTAAGGATTGCATTTTACTTCGTCCATAATGGTAGCGCGATTACGGTGATGGCGCAGTATCGGGAAACAGGAAAATGAGAGACGAACAGTTATACAAATGGTTCAAGGGAGAAGCCGACTCATCCGAGATAGAGGGGATAAGGGCCTGGCTGCTCTCCGATCCCTCAGCGCAGGAGCAGTTGGACTCCGCACACAAGATTTTCAATCTGACCGAGATCAGAAAGGCTCACCTTGAGGCCGACCGCAGAAGCGCGCGGAAGCGTTTTGTACGGATGTCCCGCCGCATCGCCGCGGCTGTCTCCTCCGTGGCCGCTGCCGCCCTCTTGTGCTTCTTCTCGTTCAGCACCGGAAAGAAAGTTCAGAAAGACGATCTGGCATCGGTGTACAATGTTCTGGAAGTCCCTTGCGGCAAGGTCGTGGATTTTGCGCTCAGCGACGGCACTATGGTCACTCTCAACGGAGGCTCGCGTCTGGAATATCCGGTGATTTTCGGGGAGGACAGGAGAGCGGTGAAGTTTTCCGGTCAGGCCAGATTCTCCGTCGCCCACAACGAGGAGTGGCCTTTTGTCGTGAGTGCAGGTATGTGCGACGTGACCGTGCTCGGGACGGAGTTCGAGGTGATGTCCAATCCGGAGACGGGCGAGTTCTCGACCTCTCTTTTCGAAGGTTCGGTGAAAGTCACTGACCGCCGGGACAATTCCTGCCTCTTCCTCAAGCCTGACCAGATGGTCTATATGCGTGACAACAGGCTGCAGCGCACCGGCATCACCGATGATGCGGACTACCTATGGCACAAAGGCATCATCAGCATAGGAAACACGGATTTCGCGACACTGATGGCCAGATTCGAAAGGGCGTTCGGCGTCAGAATCCTTATCGACAGGCAGACAATGCCGGAAGTGAAGTTCATCTCCGGCAAAATGTATGTGTGCGAGGGTATCGAGAATGCGCTCAGGACGCTGCAGAAGGGCTGCGACTTCGACTATACCTGGAATCAGGATGCCGGCGTCGTGGAGATAAGATAGTTTGATTAATGGATGTCCGGCGTTAGCCGGGCACATTAAGATAAAGGATAATTAATAACTCTAAAAAACCGCTTATGGCAAACAAAACGAATCTGTCTTGCAGATTCAGATTGTTCTTCGCCCTGATGACGGTTCTTGCGCTGCTCTCAAGCACAGGGAAAGCGTACGGACAGTCTGCGCAGGTCACCCTGGATATGGAAAATGTCCCTATGTCCAGCGTGATGAAGGCAATCGAATCTCAGACAACCTATTTGTTTTTGAACCAGGATGTCGATGTCTCGACTCCTGTAACAGTGAAAGGAACGCGGATTTCCGTCACCGATGCGCTTGACCAGATGGTCAGGAACACAGATGTGGAATACTCGATCACCTCCGGACGCAACATCATCCTGAGCAAGATCCGCAAACAGGCGGAGAATGCAGTGTCCGGTGTCGTGAAGGACGCGAACGGCGAGCCGATTCCAGGCGCGGCGATTCTCCTGAAGAACAGCAAACTCGGTGTCAGCACCGATCTGGACGGCCTTTTCAGCATCTCTCTGCCGAAAGGCTTCACCTCCGATGTCATCGAGGTCTCGTTCCTCGGCTACAAGACTGTCTCAGAGCAGTTCACCGACAAGAGGCGTTTCGACCTCGTGCTCGAGGAAGACACGGAGCTGCTCGACGCCGGCGTTGTCACCGCACTCGGCATCAAGCGTTCCGAGAAAGCGTTGAACTACAATGTCCAGCAGGTCTCCAGTGATAAGATTACCGCCGTCAAGGACGCTAACCTCGTCAACTCCCTCAACGGCAAGATCGCCGGTGTCACCATCAACTCCTCATCTTCCGGAGTCGGCGGCGAGACAAAAGTCGTGATGCGCGGTACCAAGGGCATCAACTCATCTTCCAACGCCCTCTATGTCATCGACGGCATCCCTATGTACGCGATATCCGACAACGGTGAGACCGACTACGGCTCACGCGGACGTTCCGAGGGCATCGCCGACATCAACCCGGAGGACATCGAATCCATCTCCGTTCTGACAGGAGCGGCCGCTGCGGCCCTCTACGGAAGCAACGCCTCCAACGGCGCGATTGTCGTCACCACCAAGAAAGGCCAGGAAGGCAAGCTTTCGTTCACCGTGACAAGCAACACCGAGATGCAGAACGCCTTCGTGCTTCCGCGTTTTCAGAACCGCTACGGCAATGTCGAGGGCGAGGCCGTCAGCTGGGGTTCTCTCCTCTACTCCAAAGACAGGATGAACTACAACCCGGGATCGGACTTTCTCCGCACCGGCATCGTAGGCACTGAGACCGTCTCGCTTTCAGTGGGAAACAAGAGGAATCAGGTCTATGCTTCCGCAGGTGCCGTAGATTCACGCGGAATCATTCCCAACAACGGATATCACCGCTACAACGCAGCCGTCAGGACCACCTCGTCCTTCCTCAAGGACAAGCTCCACCTCGACATCAGCGCACAGTACGTGAAACAGAAGGACCTCAATATGGTCAATCAGGGTATCTACGGAAACCCTCTCGTCGCCGCCTACCTCTATCCGAGAGGCGAGGACTGGGAGTATGCGAAGATGTTCGAGCAGTACGACGCCACGAGAAAGATCTATGTGCAGAACTGGGATCTGATGGGCAAGGGCGGCATAGAATGGGACAATCCTTACTGGACACAGTACCGCCGTCTCCGTGAGAATGACAAGGACCGTTATATGATTTCCGGCGGACTCACCTGGGACATACTCGACTGTCTGAAACTCTCCGGCCGCGTCAAGATTGACAACACCGACAACACCTACACCGACAAGTCCTACGCAAGCACCAACACCACCATCACAGAGGGCTCTTCCAACGGCTACTTCTACGATGAGGAGTCTTCCCAGCGTCAGATCTACGCCGATGTGCTCCTGAGCTTCAACAAGACCTGGGGTGACTGGTCGCTCGGCGCAAACCTCAGCGCATCCATCTCGGATATGAAGTACAGGCTTATGCAGGTGCGCGGCGGTATCCGCGCGGACGGACTTCCTAACGTATTCGCCGTGCAGCAGCTCGACAAGAGCAAGGCCGACATCCACAACGACGGCTGGCAGGAGCAGACCCAGTCCGTTCTCGGTTCAGCCGAGCTGGGCTACAAGGGCGCGTACTACCTCACTTTCACCGGCCGCAACGACTGGCCTTCACAGCTTGCCGGCCCGCACTCCTCCAAGAAGAGCTTCTTCTATCCGTCTGTCGGCGCGTCCATCGTGCTTTCGCAGATTATTCCTATGCCTGAAGCCATAGACTTCCTCAAGGTGCGCGGCTCCTGGGCATCCGTGGGTCTTCCTTTCTCCCGCTTCATCGCGAACCCTACCTACTCGTGGAACAGCAGCACCGGAGCGTGGGAGACTTCCAAGAGCTACCCTATGTACGATCTCAAACCCGAAAGGACAGATTCTTGGGAAGTCGGCCTCACATTCAAGGCATTCAAGGGCTTCAGCCTCGATGTCAGCTACTATGACACCAAGACCTACAACCAGACTTTCGACTCCCAGCTTTCAGTGTCTTCGGGCTACACCAAGCTCTATGTCCAGACCGGCAGCGTAATCAACCGGGGTGTCGAACTCACCGCAGGTTACGACCACCAGTGGGGCATCTTCGGATGGAACTCCACTTTCACCTTCAGCGCGAACAAGAACAAGGTCGAGAAGCTGATGGAGAACTACGTGCATCCTGAGACCGGCCAAGTCATCACTCTCGACCGTCTCAAGGTCGGAGGACTCGGCAATGCAGCGTTCGTCCTCACTCCAGGCGGTACGCTCGGTGACCTCTACTCCACAATAGACCTCAACCGCGACAGCGACGGCAAGATCTACATCGATGCGGACGGCAAAATCAGCAGCAGCGCGACCGACTACAAGAAGCTCGGTTCAGTCTTCCCTAAGGCGAATATGGCGTGGAGCAACGATTTCTCCGTGGAGAACTTCAACCTCGGCTTTATGGTTTCAGCCCGCATAGGCGGCATCGTCTATTCGGCTACACAGGCGAGACTCGACAACTTCGGCGTGTCAGAGGCCACTGCCGCAGCCCGCGACCAAGGAGGGGTGAACGTGGAAGGCTGTATGGTGAATCCTTATTCCTGGTACTCTGTAGTCGCTGCTGACGGCGGCATTCCTCAGTACTACACCTACAGCGCGACCAATGTCCGCCTCCAGGAAGCCCACATCGGCTACAACATTCCGAGGAAGCTTCTCGGAAACCTCTTCGACCTCAATGTCTCCATCGTCGGTAAGAACCTCTGGATGATTTACTGCAAGGCTCCGTTCGACCCCGAGGCGATAGCGAGCGCCGGCAACTACTATCAGGGAATCGACAGCTTTATGATGCCTTCGACCCGTTCGGTTGCTCTGAGCCTCCGTTTCAAATTCTAAAATGAATGGATATGAAGAAAATATACAACATAATCGGTGTCGCCCTCATCTGTGTGGCCGGAGCTTCCTGCACCGGGAAGTATCTGGAGATAAACACCAATCCCTATGAGGCCACCGAAGAGCAGATTGCCGCGGACGACTATGTCATCCAGGGCGCTCTGAAGAATATGCTGGGCTATGTCGTTCCTGTGCAGGATCACCAGTTCCAGTTTATGGATGTCCTGTGCGGAAGCACGCTCGGGGGCTACCTCGCTGAAAAGAAAGGCTGGGATCAGAAAATTTCCACCTACAACCCGAACGATGAATGGTGCGCCTATACGTTCGAGAAGGTCATTCCGGGCTTCTACGGAGCCTACAACCAGCTCCGCAACTCAACCACCGACCCTCTTGCTCTCGCCGTTGCCGAGATAGTGAGAGTTTCCGTGTTCGCGCAGATTGCTGACCTCTACGGACCTGTCCCGTTCCAGCATATCGGTGCTGACGGTTCGCTTGTGGCTCCTTACGACTCCCAGGAGGAGGTCTATTCCATCGGATTCGAGAAACTCACCGAAGCGGTGGAGACCCTCACGGGAAGAAGTATGGAAACAATCAACTCCAACGCCGACATCGTCTTCCACGGAGACCTCGTAAAATGGATCAAGTATGCCAACACCCTGAAACTCCGTATGGCGATGAGGATTGTCTATGCAGACCCCGCCAAGGCTCAGCAGATGGCCGAGGAGGCTGTGGCGCAGCAATACGGGACGATGGAGTCGAACTCAGACAATGCGGTGTTCACCCACTCCGTGCTGAACCTCTACAGCCGCCTCTGCAACGAATGGGGTGACTACAGGGCTGCGGCCGACATCGTCTGCTATATGAACGGCTACTCCGACCCGCGCCGCACGGCTTATTTCACGACTTCCGGCTATAAGGCGAAACCTTATGTCGGCTGGCGCAGGGGAACGCGTATGGGAGACTCCACTTCCGGAGACCAATGCTCCAATATGAAAGTCGATAACAGCGACCAGATGATGTGGATGAATGCCGCCGAGGCAATGTTCCTCAAGGCCGAGGGCGCACTCCGTGGCTGGAATATGGGAGGTGAGGCCAAGGACTTCTACGAGAAGGGCATAAGGCTCTCCTTCGAGCAGTGGGGCGTGGAAGGCGCGGACAGCTACGTCGCCGATGCCGTTTCCGTACCTGAAGACTACACCGATCCGGCCGGCAAGGGGTATGACGCCTCCTACGCGAGCCGTGCTACAATCGCGTGGAACAACTCGGGCGACTTTGAAACCAATCTTGAGAAAATCATCACCCAGAAATGGATTGCCAACTGGCGCGCCACCGGAGTCGAGGCATGGTCGGAATTCCGCCGCACTGGCTATCCGCGTCTTTTCACCGCAGGTGTGAACCTCAGCGGCGGAACGATTGCCGAAGACGGCTATGCCCGCAGACTGAAATACCCTGTGAACGAATTGACCAGCAACGGTGACAACTACAACGCTGCACTGTCTTCGCTTCTCAAGGGAGCCGACAATATGGCGACCCGCACCTGGTGGGACTGCAATCCGAGAATAACACAATAAGCGTGGAGGGAAAATGAAAACAAAATCAATGATAACAATGGCTTTGGCCGCTGCGGTTCTTGTCTCCTGCAGCGACTGGACCGAGCCGGAGTCCATTAAGATAGAGGTGTCCTCCCTGGAAAAGGACAACCCCGAGCTGTATGCCGAGTATTGCAGTATGATACGCGACTACAAGGCTTCGGATCACAAGATAAGCTACATCGCTTTCGACAATCAGGAGACGTTCCCGGATCAGTCGTACAATCTCACTTCTCTTCCAGACAGCGTCGATTTCGTGGAACTGTCGAATCCGGAAATCGCCGGGGTTCTTCTCCCTCAGATGGAAAAGCTCCGTTCCGAGAAGGCGTTCAAGTTCGCAGTGGCGTTCTCCTACGACAAGGTGAAGGCCACATGGACTGCCGCCTGCAATGCGCTCAAGGAGCCTTATGATGCAGAATGTGCCGCGATAAAGGCGGCTTATGATGCCGCGAAGAAGGCTGCCGAGGAGGCTGGCGAAGACCCGGACACCGTGCCGGCGCCAACCTATCCCGAAGAGCCGGCCTACCCTGAAATCACGGGCTTCTTCACGGACGAGCTCTCCACGGTTTTCGGCTATGTCGATGCTCTCGGACTTGATGCCGTGAGAGTGCAGTATGCAGAGGTGAAGGACACCTACCATCTCACCCCAGAAGAGCTTGAAGCCTACAAGGCGGAAGAGAAGGCATTCTTCGACACCGTGCTGAAGGAGTTCAATTCACGCGAGGGGGTCAGCCTTCTGCTCAACACCAGAGCCGAGTACATCGTCTCAGAAGAATATGTCAAGGCTGCCGAGTACATCATCTTGTCCTGCGAGGACCTGACGGGAACAGCGGATATGGACTATCTGGGAACCAGGACAAACGCCGTCTATCCGGACGCGAAACTCCTCTACTCTGTCACGAACACCTCCGCCGACGACTACAAGGTGGGATGCTTCACCGCCGGCGAGCAGATACCTCTCGCATCGAAGTGGATGAGCGTCTCCTCGGAATTCAGCAAGGAAGGGCTTGTGATGTATGATATGCGGATTTCGTTCTACGATGCCAACCGCAACACCTACAGCAAGCTCCGCAATGCGATTAAGAATATGAACCCGAACTCATAAACAGACGTCAAGATGAACAATAAGATTTTCAAATACACGATTCTCTCCATCGCGGCTCTCGCGGCTTTGTCGTCCTGCGAGAAGAGTGCGTCGGAGATTTATGAGAACAAGGTTTTTCTGGATAACTATGTCAGCAGCAAGACCTTGTATATATCCATCGAGGACAGCTACACCGAGACTCTTGTCGCCGCGATACCGCAGCCGGCAGAGTCCCCTCTGAAGGTGGCGATATCCCCTGACGCGGCTCAGCTGGACTACTACAACGACAAGTTCGGCACCGAGGCCGTGATGCTTCCGGAGGCGAACTACTCGTTCTCCGCGACGGAATTCACCATCAGCGAGGGCGGAGTCCGTTCCGGAGAATGCGTCATCAGCTTCAAGGACGTGCTCACCCTTGACAAGAAGACCCTCTATGTTCTTCCTGTTTCGCTCAAATCCGACGACATAGAAGTGCTCGCTTCCCGCGACACCAAGTTCTTCGTGTTCGAGGGCGCGAACCTCATCAATGACGTGCCATATATGTGGGACAACTACTGCGATGTCACCTGGAATAACCCGGCTCCGGTCAGCAACCTCAAGCAGCTCACCGTCGAGATGCTCCTGAACTGCAACTGGGACAAGAACAAGGAGCGCAAGGAGAACAACAGTTTCTTCGGCATCGAGGGCTACTTCCTCTTCCGTACCGGAGACCTCAGCAATCCTAACAACCGGCTTCAGATCTGCACGAACAACGGCGAGCCTATGCTCGGCGATATGCCTTACGACACGTGGTTCAACCTCATCGTCACCTACGACTGCTCCACGAGGCAGCTTGTGATGTATGTCAATGGCGAAGAGGTCGGGTCATCCACGGCAGGAAACTTCCCGGACGGAGTCACTTTCTACACTGAAGACAATGTCAGGCACCAGTTCCACATCAACACTGCCTACAACAACATCAGGACGGCCGGGGCGATGTTCTCAGAAGTCAGAATCTGGAACAAGGTCCTTGACGAGGAGACGATAAAGGATCAGGAAACCCATCCGTACTTCGTGAAGCCGGATTCCGAAGGACTTGTCGCCTACTGGAAATTCAACGAAGGGTCAGGCCAAGTAATAGCTGACCGCTCAGGTAACGGCAACGACCTCAAGGCAGTCAAACCGGTTGACTGGCGCAAGGTCGCTCTTCCGGAAGCTGAATAAACACCAAAAAGAGAATCAAAATGAAAACATACAGGTTTTTTCTTCTGCTCACCGCCGCTCTCTCTCTGGCAGCCTGCCAGAAAGATGTCTTTGAAGTGGACGGCGGGACGGAGGACAAGATAAAGAATATGACGCTGCCGAAGGCCCAGCTGCGCAACGAATCCGGCTCGGCGTACTTCACCACGATCGAGGCTTTCGATGACGAGACTACGGTCAGCCTGCACCTCGAGCTTTCCAAGGCTTCCGCCTCAAACATTTCGGGAACGCTCGCTTATGGCGACGCTTCTGTCATCACTCAGTATAACGCGACCTACGGCACGTCCTACAAGACATTCCCTGCGGAGAAAGTGTCATTCGGAGACCCGGCGGTGGTCTTTGCCGGCAAAAAGGTTTCAACCGACGCCGATATAACAATCACGGTCGATGATTCCATACTCCCTTCCGAAAACTACAAGGACGGCTCCGGAGACATCGTCTATGCGATTCCTGTCACAGTGACTACTGACGACAGTTCGGTCACCCTTCCGGGAGAGCCGCACATCATCTTCGTCAAGAACAGGAAAGGCATAACGCCGATTTCCAAGGATAGGAAATACCACATCTTCAGTTGTCAGGAGACAGGTACCGCAAGCCCGCTCTTCCATCTCGCGCTTGAACTCGAGAGCACCGGGGAGCCGCTTTTCGACTATGTAATAGTCTTCTCCTCCGCGCTGAGCTGGAATCCGGACGAGATGGCGATTCAGGTCAGTCCGAACGTTTGTCAGGCGGCGCTTAACGCCAATTACGAGAAATTCGTCAAGCCTCTCCACGATCGTGGGATCAAGGTCATAATGTCCCTGCTTTCCACGGGCGAAAACGGTCAGGGTCCCGGTACAGGTCTCACGATGTCCTGTATCGAAGAGGATACCGCGAAGGAAGTGGCGAAGATGCTCGCCGACTACTGCAACACCTACCACATCGACGGAATTTTCTTCGATGAGGAGTACGGCCAGAGGCGCAGCGACATCCCCGGAGTTGCTCCGTCCTCTTCGACCCGCCTGACTTCGCGTCTGTGCTACGAGACCAAGAAGGCGATGCCGGACAAAGAGGTGATTGCCTACAATTACAGCAACACGGCTTATCTGAATGCGGTTGACGGTGTCTATCCAAAGGATTACATCGACTGGGTGATCGCCGACTACGGCTCGTGGTCCACCGGCTCTTATGAGGGTGGAATGCCGCTGTCGAAGATGACTCCGAACAGCGTGAACTGCGCTCCGGGAACTCAACGCTGGACAGCGACACCATACACGCTCAGCACTCTCACGAGTCAGGGCTGGGGCGGATATATGGTGTACTGTCTCGACTGGGCGATAGATACCTGGGCGAACCAGTGGTCATCTCTGCAGAACATCGCATACTATCTTTTCAACGACAACCTCGTCGACACTGGCTACCGGCCTAAGGCCGAGTGGTAGCCTCTGAGAAGGACAGTAGTTATAAGATTCTGCTTTACAACAACTTTAAAAGATCAAAGATATGAAATTCAAAAGAATACTGTTGGTTTCAGCTTTCGCGGCGCTGGCCTTTGCCGGATGTCAGAAAGAAGAGGCGGTGAAGGATTCGGTGCAGCTTGAGCCCGAAACGGCGACTGTAGGTTTTCTTCCGGCCACGGCTGAGACTACCGTGATTTCCTCCGGGGAGTGGACTGTGGAGGGGAACTACACCTGGGTCACTCCGTCCGCGACCAAAGGCGTGTCCGGCGACAAGGTGACTTTCACCTGCTCCGCCAACACGGGCGGCAAGGAACGCGCAGCGCTCTTCAAGTTCCGCTGCGGGTCTGAATACGCCAATTTCGCGCTCTGTCAGGAGTCCGGCACCATCGAGATGACAGCGACCCTTACAAAGGTTTCCGCAGTCAGCGGCGAATATGTCTTCAATCTCAACGTCGTGTCTGAAAAGGACATAGACAAGTTCGTCAAATGGGGTCTCCGCTGGTCGACAGACCGGGAGAAACTCAACACGGAGGGTACTGACATCATCATCGAGGGAGCTCCTAAGACCGGTGATACAGAAGTGACCGTCAAGGACTTCAAGGACGGATTCACCTACTGGTTCACAGGCTGGCTCGAAATGGCCGACGGCTCCCGCAGCTACACTGAAGATGTTGTGGAGGTGTTCATTAAGGCCACCTTCGACAGCGCGATAGAGGTGAAGAACATAAAGGCATATCAGGCTGATTTCGTCTACACCGTGAATTTCCCTGTGACCGAGGCCGGAGTGTGCCTTGACGAGTCTGACTTCGATTTGACTTACAACAGCGCCATCACCTATGTCTTCGATTCTGAAGGCGGAGTGCCGGATGGGACGGAGGTCAAAGTCAATCCTCTTCACAATTCGTGCGCGGACACCGAGGGAGAAGGCTTCGCGCTCGTCCCGGAAACCAAATATTATGTGCGCGCCTATGTGAAACAGACCGACGGCGAGATCGTCTATGGTCCGACGACGACCTTCACGACCATTTCGAGTCCTTGGGACAATCTGATTACGGACGGCACTTTCGCAGACGATTACAGCCATTTCCAATCCCTCTGCGAGTTCGGTCCGGTCAAGGACGGCAGCTGGAGCGACAGCCAATATGTTACCGAGGCCGCTTCCGACATCCAGAGCAATTTCCGCAAATGGTGGAACACAGCTCTCACTTCCTACAGCGACGATTCGAAGTATGCCGCACTTTTCAGCGAGCTTGCATTCGTTGTGAACGATGCTGACATTATGGTGCAGAATATCGTATGGAGGGAAGGCACTGTGGGCGAGAACAAGCCTAAGGAGGCCAACCGCGTCGGCGGATTCTGCTACAAGCTCCAAGATGACGGAGACGGATTCTTTGAACTCTTGCCTGTCGGGGACGATGAGTATGCTTTCGTTCCTGAAAATGCCTGGGCTGTCACCAATCAGGGGATGAAGCCGGGAGAAATCATCGACATTATGGGCGGCGCATCGAATGCAGCGGATCTCAAAAGCATCCGTTCATACTGGTCTTCAGGTACTTTCTTCCTCGATTGGGGCGAGACCAAGACATTTGACGGGAAGGACTACGCCGAGATTCTTCTCTACAAAGACTCAGGTCTCCACGAAGAAATCTTCCGCTTCAACGCGGCGAACTTCGGACAGACGAAGTATGTGCCTGAGCCGCAGAGCGGAACAGTCACCTGGACTCTCTATGTGGGTGAGGGAACATCGGAGAAATATGATTTGCCTGAGCTTTCAGAGGGCGGCTACTATCTCCGTCTCGACAAGTCGCTTGCCGGCAAGACGGTGCGAATCTCCAAGTCTTCCGGCGGTTATCCTGCCTACATCCCGGACGGCGACGGTTCGTTCAAGAGCGTCAGCAGTGCATCCGCCGGGACATACACCGTTCCGACGGCCAACCAGTGGGCGAACAAGTGCGCCGTTTCGTTCAGCCTCGGCAACGGAATCTGCATAGTCAAGGACATCTGCGTGCTTTCCGACACCTGCTTCCCTTGCGGGGATCAGATTGACTGGGGAGGATTTGTCGGAAACTGGGATGCTGGAGGAGCATACGAATATTGTATAGATCACGGCGGATTCTTTGTACCAACAGATAAACTTCGTGAACCTCATATTTACAGGTTTAATGTGACATTCAAGACTGGAGGAAATGAAGGTTTCAAGATTCCTCAGAAGAATAATTTCACATATGGAGGGTATAACTCCAAGACTAGTGGGGCGGATCCGAAGAATACCTGGACCGACGCGGTCGTCGAGACAGGAGACAGCAGCACCGGATCAAATGATTACAAGTGGAAGCCGGATGTGGACGGTGACTACACCATCGAATTCGACCTCAGCGCGATGTTGCTTCGCGTCGTGAAGAGGTAGAGATGATGGAGAGAGGGCGAGGCCCGGAAGTCCGATGATTTGCGGGCCGCCCCTATTGAATAGACTTAATGATCAACAGGGAATGATGAAAAAACTTTTTTGAGTCGTTCCCTGTTTTTTTAAGAAGCTGTTTTGAAATGGTTCCCGAATTCTGTTATGATAGATTTTCGAGTCAGTTTCAGATTCGGGAGACAGAGTGTACTGGAAGTACTCGACAGATGACAAAAAAGATGAAAACAAAGTTTACAACAATATCGCTTGTAGCGGCCGCACTGATGTGCGGTGCCGGTGCTGTCGTTTTGCGTGCTGGAGTGACTCCGGAAGACATTAAAGACGCTATGACAGCAGATGCTTCGCGCGAGTCGGAGCAGCCGTTTCTTCAGAACGCGAAGATGCGTCAGGATGCGTACAGGCCGTTTGACCTGGGGGAGCTGAAGCCGGAGGGATGGCTCAGGGACTGGGCGCAGCTGGCGGCCAAGGGTATGACCAAGACCATAGGTGAGGAATACACCGAGTTCGTCAAGGGCTGGGCTTCGGCCGATGAGCCGGGCTGGTGGCACTATGAGCAGACGGCCTACTACACCGACGGCTTCACCCGTCTGGCTTTTCTCCTCGATGACACGCTTCTGGTCGAGCGCAGCCGCAGGGTGATGGAGGCGGTGGCCGCGCGTCAGAAGCCCAACGGCTACATCCACTCGAACACCCCCGAATATGTCGAGAAATGGGGCACGACGGAGGCCGACAGCGGACTTTACTGGAGCGAAGCCATCTTCTGCCGGGCGGCTCTGGCATACTACAGCGCCACCGGTGACGAGAAGATCCTCGATATGGTGAAGAGGGTCTATGAGAAGTATCCTATCTTCGTCTATGACGACGGCGGCTATCCGTTCAACGGCGGCGACCTCGACAGGCTCCGCTGCCTCTGCGGTCTCGAAAACCTGTTCGAGCTCTCCCGCATCACCGGGGATATGAGTTTCGCCGACAAGGCTCTCACTGTCCTGAACAACTTCGACGGAGCTTTCATCGAGAACTGGGCACGTAAAAAAGAGTTCCTCCGCACGGCCATCAGCCACGGAGTGAGCTTCAATGAGGCGTCCAAGCTTCCCGCCATCGGCTACATCTTCAACTCCGACCCCGAGTATCTCGCCGCTTCGGTCAACAACTACGAGTTCCTGCAGGAAAACTCTATGCTCCCGTCCGGAGTCAATTCGTCCAACGAACATCTCCACGGCATCGGCGCTTTCGAGGCGGCCGAGAGCTGCGACGTGTCGGACTTTATGTGGTCCAACATCTGGCTCGCCCGTGCCTGCGGAGACTCCCGCTACGGCGACAGGATCGAGAGGGACGCGTTCAACGCGCTTCCGGGGGCTCTGAACTACACTTTCACCCAGTGCGTCTATACTCAGGCGCCGAACCGCATCCCCGGATTCCACCTGCGCATCCGTGACGACGGTTCCTACTTCAAGTGTATGCACTGGCCGACCTGCTGTCCGTCGAACATCAACCGTGCGCTGCCAAACTTCATTATGAATATGGCCATGCTCAACGGCAGGGACGAGCTTATGTGGCTCACCTACGGCCCTGCGCATCTTAAGACCCGCGACGGACGCTTCGACATACTCTGCGAGACGGCATACCCGTTCAGGGAGACTCTCGATTTCACTCTCAACGCCATTCCCCGCAATCAGGTTCTGCGTTTGCGCGTCCCTGACTGGTGCAGCGAGCCGTCGGTCTCAGTCAACGGCAAGGCGGTGAAATTCATTGTGGAGGATGGATTTGTGACCCTCGGAGGGAAATCGTCCTCAGGGAAGTCCTCCGCAGTGAAACTGAAGAGCGGGGACAGAATCCGTCTGACCTTCCCAATGCAGCCGGAGCTCGTGACCGGCAATGAGAAGTTCCCTTACTTCGAGGGCAAGAAGGCTCCGTCCTGGGGCATTATGGTGGACTACAACGGCGGGATGAGGCTCGACGGCTTTGTGGATCAGGGACGCTGTGCCTGGGTGACCTGCGGGCCGCTCCTCTTCGCTATGTCCATGCAGAAAGCCAACCGCGAGAGCTACGACATCAACGAGGAGCACTGGACGGAGTACCGCTATGCCCTGACTCCCGAGAGTCTGGAGGGCACTTCGCTGTCCGACCTGCCTATGCATAGTCCGTTCGACTGGAGATGGACCAATGCTCCGCTCGTGATGGACGCGAAGGCTTCTCTCGTGGACTGGAATCCGGACAAGGGCGACCCTGTGATGCCGCTTGAGGCTCCTGCCGTTCTGGAAAAGGGCATCGACATCAAACTATACCCCTACGGCTTCCTGGCGTACCGCCTGACTATGTTCCCGCTGGTCGGCGAATGATTTCCCCCAAATTTATGGCTGCAACCGAAATGCTCGGACAGGAAGCGGAGGTGTTAGGCCGGCGAGTGACCCCCTCCGGACCGTGGGGAAAAGAAAGAGCAGGGCGAACGACCCTGCTCTCTTTATTACCATCTACGGTATCCCGGAGACGATTACCTTATTCGTCGCCTTTGAACAGCACGACGGCATCCACAAATCTTAAGGAGTTCTTATACGTCGAACTATTGCTTGCCGCAAACTTTATGGTACTAACATTATCCGGCCACTGATATTTTGTACTCATACCATTGTAAAAATACCTATATCCCGACAGGCCGCCGCCATCAGCTGCATAATTCAGATTGAAAGTACCGCACTCGGTCTCATTGCAGGTCAGCAGAAGGCCAGTATTGGCATTTGGACTTTGCGGGTGAATGTAGAGATTGACGCCCTTGACAGTCTTTCCTTCAGGGACAGTGTATGTAATGCTGGATGTACTTTTCTTTGCGGCGAGGTAAAGTGAGTTGGGATAATATGAATCCGTGTTGTCAGTTTTGATTTCGGTCGTTGTCCCGGCCGCCCATGCAGAAGGCAGATCGGATATGGAGGCTACAGAGAAGTTGTAGTACGCAGATTCGGTGACCGAATAGCCCGTGCCGCTGATGTCGAAAGGAATGACATTGATTTTGCCTTTCTCGATCTTGCCGTCGGCAGGGAGGGTAACTGTCCTGGTGAGGGTCTTGGTGTCAGCGGTGACTGTTATTGTGATATCGGTCTCGGCTGCGATCTCCGTAGGGTTTACGACATACCAGACAGGGTACTTCCCGTCCTTTTTCGCCAGTCCGTCTCCGTAGTGAGCCGTCACGGCGTTGCCCGGGGTTTCCATCGTATTCTGCGGATCAGAGTACACGTCACTGTGGACAGGATACACGATGCCGGTGAGAGCGGTGGCCTTGTCCGGGGTCGTGTTAACGGCGAAAGTCACAATATGAATCTTTTCATCGCCCAAGACTGATGCTCCGTCAGTGAGTTCGAGCTTCAGATGGGAGAAAAGTCTCCGGAACTTGAGCCCTTCTATGGAAGACTGTGCCGACAGCCCGAACTGTGCCTGACCTACCAGGCAGTCCATATTGGGGTCGAACGAATCTGCAGCAGGGTGCTGTGTCGGATAGAGCCAGAATGTGTGGGCATCCGTTGTTTCTTTATTTCTTGTGGTGTTGGGAAGTACAAACCAATAATTGTAGGTGTTGCCTTCCGTTGCGTCGTGGGAGAATGTGAAGTTGCCCTTCCCGTCCGGAGTGGCGACAGTTTTCGCGAGACCGGAGACAGTGGTTTCTTTGGTGCCGTCATAGTAGAACACGCTCATATTTTCCGTCCCGGTGACTTTTATGCCCTCTCCTTCGACGAAAGCGGTCTTGGTGTCGCCGGTCCATTCTTCGTCAGAGACGGTGACGGTCCGGGTGATGGTGGCTGTCTGTGAGTTTTCAGTGTCCGTGAGGTCCTTCTGGCAGGCAGAGAATGCGAGAACGCCTGCAGAAATGGCGAGTGCTGTGATAAATGTCTTTTTCATAATCATTCCTCCTTTCTACAGGTTGTCCCAGTAATTGTAGTTATCCTCGGTGTCAGGGATGGAACCGTCGTTCCAGTCCGAAGCTGCGAAGCCGGCCTCGATGGCGGCATTCGTCATCTCAATGCGAGGAGCGGAATACGCCCCCCCCCGCACGGTGTCTGAGTTAGTTTTTTTGATCATAGTGTTATGATATTGATATATAGTGTTATCCCGCTGACATTGAACGCGCAGCATCCGCAAATATATGAATTTTATTTTAAACTGTGCACGAACACAAAAAAATAATAAACTAAAATTCGTTCCGGAAAATTGTAGATGTACTGATTATTGCAGTATATTTGCAGTATAATTTAAAGAGAATATATGCCACAGTCAACAATAACGATCCGGGTGGACGACAATCTCAAAAAGAGTTTTGACAACCTGTGCGACCAGTTCGGGTTCAGCAATACTGCGGCTTTCACGATTTTTATGAAAGCGGTGGTGAGAGAACGGTGCATTCCTTTTGAGATTAAAGTTGACTCAGATGAGGAGATTCGCTCCAAAGCGCTGCGTGCATTCAGTCAGATGAGGCAGGATGCGGCAGCAAGTGGTTTACAAGATATGGAACTCGGGGACATCAACGCCATTATAGATGATGTCCGCAGTGCTAAGTAAAATAAAGGAGGCTAACAGTTGGCGACGATGCAGGCTGTGACGGCTACCGTAGCGAAAATCAAGAAGATGAGGGTCGCGAAGATGTAGCCGATGACATTGAGCCTCTTGATCCAGATCATATTGTTCCATCCGAGCGTCTGGAACGCGCTCCAGAAGCCGTGTGAGAGATGGAACCAGAGAGCCCCGAACCAGATGAGGTAGAGAACCGTGATCCACCAGTGTCCGAACGTGCCTGTGAGGAGGTCGTAAGGATTCTCCTCGGTGCCGATGCCGGTCACTTCGGGGAGCTGCATATGAGCCCAGAAGTGCGTGAGGTGGAACGCGAGGAAGCCCAGAACTATGATTCCCAGAGCCAGCATATTCTTGGAAGCCCAGGACTCGGTCCGGGCCTTGCTTGAGACTTCATACCGGCAGTAGCCGCCCCTGCTGCGCAGGTTGCAGGCCGTGAGGTAGATGGCGTAGATGATGTGGATGACGAATCCGAGAGCCAGAATCGGCACCATCATAGTGACGATGGGGAGAGACATAAAGTCGCATCCGATCTGGAAAAGTCCGTCCTCTGCCCCGAACTTGCCTGTGCAGGCGTCAATTACTGAAAAGAAGTTGATCGTCCCGTGCAGGAGGAGGAAAACTATCAGAAACAGGCCGGAAATACTCATGATAAGCTTCTTTCCGATAGATGAGGTGAGGATGTTGGCCATATGTTGTCTTTTACTTGATTCTCGGGTTTTGCGCTGCAAAGATATACTCTTTCTTGTAACTTTCATAATTATTCGATATTTTTGTTCGCTTGAACAAATCTCTGAAAATTCGCAGAAAATGGGAAGTTGCAAATATGGTCGCGTGCTGCTGAAACTCAGCGGAGAAAGCCTTGGAGGCCCTTCGGGCAAGGGCCTGGACGAGAACCGTCTTTCCGAATATGCCGCCTCGATAGCGGCTGCGGTGCGTGGTGGTCTGCAGGTGGCGATAGTCGTGGGAGGAGGAAACATATTCCGCGGCCTGAGCGGTGTGGGCAAGGGCTTCGACAGGGTCAACGGTGACAAGATGGGTATGCTCGCCACTGTCATCAACTCTATGGGGCTGGCGATGGCTCTCCGTACAGAGGGCGTGGAGACCGAGGTTTTCACCGCCACTCCGATGGAGCCTGTCGCACACTATTATATGCGTGACGATGCCGTCAAAGTTCTCGAAAGGGGAGGAGTCGCTCTCCTGGCGGGCGGCACTGGCAATCCTTTCTTCACTACTGACTCGGGTGCGGCCTTGAGAGCCCTTGAGATAGGGGCGGACGCGCTGCTGAAGGGGACTCGCGTGGACGGCGTCTATACCGCCGACCCGGAGAAATGTCCAGATGCCGTGAAATACGATGAGCTGACTTTCACCAAGGCTCTCGAGGACAATCTCAAGGTGATGGATCAGACTGCATTCGCGCTGTGCCGGGAGGGGAATATGCCCGTGATCGTCTTCGATATGAATGTCAGCGGCAATCTGTCCAGGCTCATCGCCGGCGAGAAGATAGGCACCATAGTACACTCATAATCAGATGAGTGCATTCATAATCAGATGATTAAATTCGTTGTTCGATTTTAATTCGCAGAGACACAACTATATAAGACAAATACCACTAAATCCGAACATTATGATAGACAAGGCAAACGACATCTTGGAAGAGGCCAAGATGGAAATGGAAGACGCAGTGAACTTCTACGAGGAGGATCTCAAGACCTATCGCGTGGGAAAAGCTAATCCATTGATTCTCAACAATGTGGTGGCTGACTATTACGGAGTGCCGACTCCTGTGCCGCAGATGGCTTCCGTCACCACTCCGGATGCCCGCACCCTTGCCATCCAGCCGTGGGAGAGAAAGATGATCCCTGTCATAGAGAAGGCCATCATGGACGCCAACATCGGCCTCACACCGCAGAACAACGGTGAGGTCATCCGCTGCGCCATTCCGCCTCTCACCGAGGAGCGTCGCCGCGAGCTCATCAAAAAGGCCCGCTCGGCCGGAGAGAATTCCAAGGTGGTGGTGCGCAATGCCCGCCGTGCAGCCATCGAGGCCTTGAAAAAGGCTCAGAAAGATGGTCTGCCGGAGGATATGGAAAAGGACTTCGAGGCTCTGGTCCAGAAGGAGACCGACAAATGGATTGCCCGGGTGGACGAGCTGGCTTCCGTCAAGGAAAAGGAAATAATGACAGTGTAGAGTATGTTGGAAGATATCGCCAAGCCGGCGGAGGATCTGGCCGGTGAAGTTCGGGAATATGTCGAGATGAAGTCTGCGGACGCCAAACTGAAGGCGGCCGAGGGACTTTCCGTGGGTCTGGGGCGGCTGTGCGCCGTTCTGGTGATACTGATGGTGCTGTCGCTGGTGTTGACGACTCTTTCTTTCGGCGGTATCCTGCTGATAGGCAAGCTTCTGGACAACTATGCGGCCGGAGCGTTCATCGTGAGCGGAGTGTTCCTGATAGTGCTGATACTGCTGCTGATTTTCCGCAAAAAGTTGTTTGTCAATTCTTTTGTCAAACTTTTCGTGCAGATATTTTTCGGCAACGACTGATGCCTTCGTGAGATGAAAGACTACAGCAACATCACCGACATAAACCAGCTCCGTGCAGCCCGCTCGGAGATCAAGGGCGCTCTGGCTTCGCAGCGCAGGGCGGTCAAGTCTTCCTGGGAGCACCTCAGGACTTCATATCAGCCCGACAATCTGGTCAGGGCGGCTTTCAGGGGCGTGGCGTTCGACTTTTCTGAGACGCTGATCGGCCTCGCCATCTACATCAAGGATGTGCTGCTGCGTAAATTCGAGGACAAGAAGAACGAGATGTCGGAGAAGATTTCCCGGAAATTGGCGGAAAGAATGGCGCGCCATCGTCAGCCTTCCTGTGCATCTGCTGTGGTGGCCACGGATGATGCCGCAGTTGGTGCTGACGACTCTTCTACCGCAGCCCCGGAGACCGAGCCAAAGCCAGGCTGCTGACTTCGCCATACGGACAGGGCAGTACACCAGATGAACAAGACATCGATACTTCTGACGGGTGGAATGGGGAGCGGGAAATCCACTCTTGTGAAAGCGCTCGGCGGAATGATTCCCTGCTTCGATGCGGACTCCGGAGTCAAAGCATTCTACAGTCCCTCGTCTGATGCCCCCTATCTGCTTCCGCAGGTGGAGGATGCTCTCGGCCGGCAATTCCGTGATACTGACGGCAATTTCTTTCCGAAAGCACTCGCTGAAGTGATTTTCAGTGACCCTGACAGCCTCCGTCGGGTCGAGGCCATAGTGTTCCCCGCCCTCACCGAGGCTTTTATCAGTTGGCGCGACGAGCAGTACCGCAGCCACGATGTCGTGCTTTTCGAGTCCGCCACCGCCCTTGACAAACCGCATCTCGCCCCTCTGTGGGACAGATGTGTGTATGTGGATGCCCCGGAAAGCCTCCGGGTTGCGCGGGTCTGCGCCAGATGCGGCTGCACCGGAGACGAGGCTTTGCGGAGGATGCGTCTTCAGGGAAGCGCGGCGCTCCACGGAGACCGGATTGACTCCGTGATAGTGAACGATGCCGCTCCCGAAGACTTGAGAGCCCGTTTTCTGCGCGTCCTGTCCGGCTGGGGATATAGGCTGTAGATTTGGAGATACAAGCTGTAGATTACAGGCTGTAGATTTGGAGATACAGGTTTGGATTTTGGAAACAGACAGAACAGATATATATATGATTACTCCTGCAGAAAGAACATCGGGTGTAAAGGAATACTATTTTTCCCGTAAAAACAAGGAACTCGCCACGGTCAACTCCTGGCGCAAGTCCCACAATCTCAGCCCCGTCATCAATCTCGGCATCGGGGCTCCGGACCGGATGCCTCCCGCCGCTGCCATAGAAAAGCTCTGCGAGACCGCGCATCTGCCCGACAGCCACGTATATCAGAACTACAAGGGGCTGCCGCAGCTCCGACAGGCATTTTCCGACTGGTATGCCCGCTACTACAATGTGAGTCTCGACCCCGACAGCGAGATTCAACCTCTTGCAGGCTCCAAGGAGGGGATTCTGCTGCTCGCGCTCGCCTTTGTCAATCCGGGCGACAAGGTGCTTGTCCCGAATCCGGGCTATCCCACCTACAGTTCATCGATGAAGATAGTCGGTGCCAGACTGATTCAGTATGACCTACTTCCGGAGAACGACTGGTGTCCGGACTTCGACGCTCTGGAGCGTCTGGAGCTCGAAGGGGTGAAGATGATGTGGCTCAACTATCCCTCGATGCCTACGGGCAAGGCTGCCTCTCTGGAGCTATACTCCAGGGCGGTGGAGTTTGGCCGGAAGCATAACATCTTGATAGTAAACGACAATCCCTACAGTTTTGTACTCACCGACCAGCCGCTTTCCATTCTGGAAATCCCCGGAGCGAAGGACATCTGCATAGAACTCAACTCGCTCAGCAAGTCCCACAATATGTCCGGGTGGCGCATCGGTATGGTAGCCGGAGCCGGGGCGCATATCTCGGCCGTGCTGAAAGTCAAGTCTCAGATGGACTCGGGTATGTTCAAGCCGGTGCAGATGGCCGGCATCGCCGCCCTGAATCAGGGACCGGAGTGGTTTGCCGCCCTGAATGCTGAATACAAAGCCCGCAGGCAGGCTGCCTGCGGGATAATGGATGAGATAGGAGCGGAGTGCAAGCGTGACTCCACCGGGCTTTTCGTGTGGGGCCGTCTGCGTCCCGACAATCCTCTGACCCTGCGGTCTGCGGAGGCGGAGGCTGCGGCGCGGCGGATGGGTGCGAGTCTCAGCGCTGCCGAGAACGGGGTGGCCAAGACTGCCGGCGAACTGGTCTCGGACTGCCTTCTCTACACCGCAGGGGTGTTCGTGACTCCGGGCTGCATATTCGGCTCCAACGGCGACGACTATGTCCGGATCTCGCTCTGCGCAGATGTCGGTAAGCTTACTCTTGCGCGGGAGGCTGCTGCCGCCGTGACGGGCGGTTTAGCTTGACCGCCGCGAGCAGTGTGAGCGTGAACAGCATCGTGAGGGTCTCGGAAGCGGGAATTGCGAGCCACGCGCCGTCTATCCCCCAGAAGTGCGATAGAGTGAACATACAGGTGAGCATCAGGACAATCCCGCGCAGAAGCGAGATGACAACCGCAGGCGCAACCCTTTCCACGCTCTGGAAGTAGCTCATCACTATGATGTTGACCGCCATAGGCACGAAAGCTATGCTGGAGAGCCGCAGTCCCTTGATGGCGAGCTGGTTGGCAGGGTCTGCCGGGTCGATGAAGAGATAGACCACCCCAGGGGCGAGCAGTGTCCCGCACAGGACAATCAGCAGTGCATAGCACACACCGGTCGTGATGGCCACCCTGAACGCCTTGCGCACGCGGGAGAAGTCTCCGGTGCCGTAGTTGTAGCTCTGCACGGGCTGCGCTGCCATTGCCACGGCATCATAGACCATAAACAGTATGGGCATCAGGTAGCAGACCACGCTGAACGCCGCCACCGCAGTGTCCCCGCCGAGCCGCACGAAGATGTTGTTTCCCACGATGATCATCAGCGCCACGGCGAACTGGGCGAACATCGTGGAGAATCCGAGTTTGCACATATAGCCGCAGTTGCGCAGGGTGTGCATCCAGGCGCGGAGTGTGCTGACCTTGAAGGAGGCGAAGCGCACCTCGTGTTTGCGGTTGAACAGGTAGGTGACCAGAAAGACCGCCGCCACCACCATTGATAGACCTGTGGCGAGAGCCGCTCCGTGCAGTCCCCAACCGAGCGGGAAGATGAAGATGTAGTCAAGGACGATGTTCAGCAGAGCCCCGATTATGCTGCCTGTCATCGCGTATTTCGGGCTTCCGTCCAGACGGATGAAGAATGAGGAGCTGAGTATCACCCCGTTGACGAACATAAACGGGGAAAAGGTCAGCAGATAGTCCTTGGCGTAGGGCAGCATTGTGTCCGAGCAGCCGAACAGCCTCAGGACAGGCTCCGGCCAAATCAGGAGCACGGCGCTGAGGAGTATGAGTATCACTGCGGCAGCTCCCACGGACTGAGTGGTCACGATGCGCGCCGTGCGCTCATTCCCCTTTGAAAGGTGTATGGAAGCCACCACGGAGCCTCCCATTCCGAGCATCAGCGCGATGCCTCCTGAGATCGTGAAAAGCGGTGCCGCGACATTTACCGCAGCCAAAGCGACTGAACCGATCCCGCGCCCGACGAAAATGCCGTCGGTGACGTTCAACACCATGGAAAACACCATTCCGAGCAGCGTCGGATAGAAAAGTCTGTTGAACAGCATTCGGACATTGTCTTTTCCGAAATCGATATTGTCTTTCAACTGTTTCATACTTCGTTTTTTTTAACTCTTTAAGCAATCATTAAAAATAAACCTGCCCTTGATGTCAAAGGGGCGGCAAAGGTAGGACTTTACTTCCGAAACAACAAACTTAAAGTCATTTCGGGCTGATTCCCGTCGCTGTGAAGAAAAAGTAGTCCCGGTTCTGTCGGAATTGACCGCCGACTGAGGAAACTTTGAAAATAAACATATATCTTTGCGAAAATAATCGGAAGAATTGTTCCGAAATTTTTCGTTCCGAAATTTTTCGGATACAGATAATAGCTTAAAGAATAACGATTTATGATGGAAAATCCGTTCAAATTCGGGACTATTGTCGATGAGACATATTTTACCGACAGAACCGCTGAACTTCAGGTTATACAGAAGGTTCTACAGAGCCCAAATCATCTTATTCTCATCAGTCCGCGGCGTTTCGGAAAGTCGAGTCTTGTGAGAAAGGCCCTCACACAGGCGAGCCGTCCCTACATATCCCTGAACATCCAGCAGATGACCTCGACGGCCGACTTCTCCGCTCTGCTTCTGAAAGGGATTTTCCGATTGCATCCGTTCGAGAAAATAAGACGGAAGATGACCCATTTCAGAGTGATTCCGACGATTTCGACAAACCCGGTGACCGGAGCGATAGACCTCTCCTTTCCGGTGGTGACAAACGAAACGGCTGTTCTGGAAGATGTAATGAGCCTGCTGGAGAAAGTCGGATCTGCGGAAAATAGGACGATAGTGGTTCTTGACGAGTTTCAGGACATTCTCAATCTTGAAAACGGAATCGACAGGAAACTGAGGGCTATGATGCAGGAACAGAAGAATGTGAACTACATCTTTCTCGGCAGTCAGGAGTCGATGATGACGGAGATTTTCGAGCGGAAGAAATCCCCGTTCTATCATTTCGGCAACCTTATGTACCTGAAAAAGATTCCTTACAAGGACTTTTATGACTATGTGAATGAGAGACTGAATCCTGTAATGGGGGAGGCCTCCGCCGCAGTTTCGGGGAAAATCCTGGAGTTTACCTCCTGTCACCCCTACTACACCCAGCAGTTGTCTTCGCAGGTCTGGGAGATGGCGGCATACGATTCGCCGGACCGGGACATCGTGGATGCCGCAATCAGTAAAATAGTCACTTCGCACGACTATGACTATGAACGCCTGTGGCTGAACTTCAACCTTACTGACCGGAAAACCCTGCATTCGCTCTGCCGTGGCGGGAAAAGTGACATCCATCGGGAAATCCCGTCCAGTACCCTGTTCAGTTCCCTCCAACGGCTTGTGAAAAAGGGCTATGTCATCCGCACGGACGGCTTCGAATTCGAAGACCCATTCTTCCGGCTCTGGATTATTTCGCAGATTTCGGCCGACTGAGGAAACGAATAATGATTGTCCGGAGGTCGGGTTCGCGCATCTCGTGCTACAACCCCAGTTCGGAGAGGATGCGGTCGAGACGGGCGTAGCGGTCGAGGACGAAGAGTACATAGCGGATGTCCACGCAGACGCACTTGTTGTAGCCGTCCGTGTAGGAGACATCGCTTGCGAGTGACTCCTTGTTGCCGTCGAAGGCGAGTCCTATGAGTTCACCCCGGGCGTTGAGCACAGGTGAACCAGAGTTGCCGCCGGTGATGTCACAGTCGCAGAGGAAATTTACCGGCAAGGTCGCTGAAGATGACCCCTGACCCTTGTCAGCGGTGCCAGCCTTGCCGGTGCTTTTTATGGCACCTCTACAACGGCTGAAATCGCCGCTTTCGAGCAGTTCTCTCCAGTCGTCCTTGAGACAGAAATCGTGGGAGGAGGTGTCGTTCTTCTCCAGCACCCCGGCGACAGAACTCATATATCCGCAGCGCACGCCGTCCCTTGGGCTTATTCCCCCGATGCGGCCGTAGGTGAGCCTCAGGGTGGAGTTCGCGTCAGGGTATTGCGTCCGCCCCTTCGCGCACCTCATTTCGTAGAGGGCGTGTGTGTATTCCCGCCTGAGATCCGACAGTTTCATGTCTCCCTCCAGATCTCTGATTCTCATATTGAAATCCACAACCTTGATCTCTTTGTAGAACCTGTAAACAGGGTCAGCGGCATATTCCTCGGGACTGTGATTCCCGCTCAGAAATGTTTCCAGCCGGCTCCGGTCGCTGAGATAGCTGTTTTCCCACATCCAGTCCGCCATCTCCTGAAGCCCCCTGCAGACGGCCTCGTGCATTTCCCCTCCGCTTGCTTCCGTCGCCACAGTGCCGTATCCGGGACAGAACTTCCGATACAGCTCCTTCTGATAGGCGCTGAACATCTCAGGGGAGACATTGCTGAAAAACTCACGGAGCGAAAGGGTGAACAGTGCCCGCTCCACAGAGAGGTCGATGCCGTCGTAGAGCCTTCGGATGCGCTCCATATCCTGGGGGTAATCCCGTCCGGTGATGCTGTCAGCACTCTCCTTTTCGGCGTTCCCGAGAAGATTGGCCACCCTCACGGCCGCCATCCCCATCTGGCTTCCCCTCACAAGGGTCTCGCGGTAATAGGTCACATCCCGCTCGGCGTCTGCAATCCGCGAATATGTTCCGTACAAGTCACTGATAAGCGTGCCCCATTTCGCCTCCCTTTCAGGGTCTTCCCGGATCCACCCGTTCAGAAGCACTTCTTCCTCAGCCTTTTTCTGCACGACTTCGAACCTCTTGATACACTGTACCTCTCCCTCCTTCAATTCCTGCACGTTGCTCAGGCTGAAGAATCTGTCGGCGTAGAGAAGCCTCACCAGAGGCGAGGAGTCCATTCCCCGGCGGATAATCTCCATCTGGGCGGCGCGCAGCCTGTTTGACACCGGGAGACTGACATTCACATCGAACGCTGTCTCCGCGGAACTGTTGTAGCGCGATGTGGTGCCGGGGTAGCCCAGAACCATTGCAAAAGAGCCTTCGCCATATCCCTTGAGCGATATGTCCAGTTTCCTCAGAGGCTTCAGGGGCACATTGTCCGGAGAATATTCTACCGCAGGCTTTCCGTCCGGGGCGGTATAGACCCTGTACAAAGCGAAGTCACACTTGTGCTGAGGCCATTCCCAGTTGTCCGTGTCGCCTCCGAATGCCGCGATGCTGACCGGGGGAGCGGCCACGAGGCGGATGTCTCCATAGACCTCATAGAGGGCGATATAGTATTTCTCCCCGCCCCACATTGACCCCAGACTCGCCTCCAGTCCCGGATGCTCTTCCCTGTATTTCTTCTCCATCATCCATCCCAACTTTCTCATTCCGAATGCCTTTCCCTGATGGCGCCAGCTTTGTTTCAACTCCTCCACCTCATCCGTGACATCGAGCACCTTTTTCAGGAAATACACTTTCTTTCCGGGTATAGGCTTTTCCTCTTCGCTCTTGAAGGCCCAGAATCCGTCCTCAAGGTAATTCTTCTCAGGGGTGCTCATCCGGTGTACATCGGCGTAGGCGCAGTGGTGGTTGGTGATCAGCAGCCCCTTGTCCGAAATGATGCTTCCCGTGCACGCGAAGTCCAGTGCCACCACGGCATCGCTCAGCGTCGTCCCCTTCGCGTCCGCGTCATAGATTTCCCGTGCCCCGAGCCGGAGTCCCCTGGCTTTCATATTCTTCTCCAAAGCCCTGTCAATCGCGTTGATCATCCACATTCCCTCGTCCGCCGACGCCGACAGCGCCGCGAAAACCGTAAGCGCCAGAATTGAAATTATCCGTTTCATTGTCATAGATTTCTTTGTCAGAACAAGTCCTCCGGGTTGACGGAGAGGAAGGTTTCGAGGGGAATGCCGTCAGTGCCCACCGTATATAGCCGGTGCGGGTGGAATTTGGAATCGAACAGAGCCATTCCCTCGTTGTTTGAGTCTTTGCCGCTTTTGACCTCAACTGCAATGACCTTGCTGCCTTTCTGAAGGACATAATCGACCTCACGGCTGTTTTCGTTCCAGTAATATAGGTCGAAATGTCCCTCCCTTGCCTTGTTCAGCAGGTAGCTGCCGACAGCGGATTCGACGATGCGTCCCCATTCTTTCCCGTTGCCGATGATTTCATCGAATGTAAACTCGCTCTGCGCACTCAAAAGGGCGTTGTTATAGACCTGAAACTTCGGTTTGGACGCCCGTTTGCGGATGATGTCGCCGGCGTATTTCTCGAGGCCGCAGAGCAGACCGGCCGCATCAAGAAGCGCGAGATAGTCGCCGAGGGTCGTCAGATTGCCCTTTTCCATCAGCTCTCCCTGGACTTTTGTCAGAGACAGTATCTGGGCGGAATAGGAGCAGCCGATGTCGAAAAGTTTGTGAAGCAGCGCCGGTTTGTTGACTCTCGTGAGCATAAGGATATCTCGTGAGATGCTTGTTTCGATGAGTGAACTTTTTATATATCGCTTCCACCGTGTTTCGTCGTTTGAAAGTCCTTCACCCCCGGGATATCCGCCGAACCATAGATATTTGTCCAAATTCCATCCAAAAGCTTCTCTCATCTCGGGATACGACCAGTGCGGGATGAACAGACTCTCGAACCGGCCGGCGAGTGACTCTGTGAGGCCTTGCTGAATGAGCAGTGACGATGACCCGAGGAGTATGACTTTCATCGGCACATTATCCCTGGAGTCGGAGTCCCATTCCTTCTTTACGGTTTCGCTCCAGTTGGAAATCTTCTGAACTTCGTCTATCACCAGGATGAAATCGGAGCTTCCGCTCTGTCTGAGGAGCAGTCGCGCCTTGTCCCACTGTTCACGAATCCAGCTCCCTTCCGCCTGCACAGTGTCATCCGCAGTGACAAACAGGTGATTGTGTGCAGTGGTGGAGAGGTATTGTTCCATCATCGTTGTTTTCCCGACTTGTCGCGGTCCATAGAGAACCTGAATGAATTTTCTCGGTTCATCCATCCGTTTCTCGATTGTCTGAAGATGTTTCCGTCGAATCATATCGGCTGAGCAGTAGTTGGTTACATTATTACTTCGGCAAAGTTAATAATTTTATTAGATTAACCTAATAATTTTATTAGGTAAAACTAATAAAAGTATGAACTGAAATCTATTATAATTCAGGGAGTGCATTCCCGATTTTTGTACAAAATTCGGGAATACAGGTGCAAATCTAATGGTTTTTCATTTGTATGCTACTTCGGCTATGGGAATTTCACGGTTGGGCGGGGAAACGGCTGACGATTACTCCGTCTCATTGTAGATGACGACAAGACGGTCACCGCTGTAGAGCTTTCGGGCAGCTTTGCGGACATCTGCCGCACTGACAGTCTCCACGGTGGCGGCGAAGTCGGGATCCGGAAACTCGCCGAGGAAAACAGCCTTTTCAGCCACCCTGTTCTTTTCCTGCAGAGAATCCCTCATCTTGTGGTCTTTTTCCCGGTCCGCCTTGATCAGATACTTTTTCGCAGCATCCAATTCTTCCTCAGTGGGGCCTTGGGCGCACATTTTCTCGAAAACGGCGTAGGTGTCCGCGAGAAGGATGTCTTTCAGTTCCGGGCGCGTCTGAAAGTCAATCAAGGACTCCACATAGGCATTCTTCTTTCCGAAATGTTCGGAGGAAAACGCCACGGAATAGGTGCCGCCCCTTGCCTCGCGAATCTGTGCGAGATAGCGTGCGGACATAATGTAATCGAGGATCTCGACTGTTGCCCTGTCTGCAGGAGAATTTCCAAGTCGAGCCCTGCTGCGGAACTTTATCAGAGTCTTTGGCGCAGAACTCTGAGAACTGTTCCATTCTTTCTGTGTCTTTCCGTCATAGGCGGGGTCAAGAGGGCGGACCTTCTTCGTGGAATAATTGTAATCGCCTGATAAGGAGGCGATGTATTTGCAGACATATTCCTTGACGGTTTCCTTGTCGAGATCGCTTGAAATGAAAATCCGCATATCGGAAAACTTGGTGTAATGGCTGTCGTAAATCTGCCGCAGGGTGGCCATAGTGACGACATTCACGGCAGCCGTGTCGGTCTCTGCAGCATAGGGATTGCCGCCATAGACCATTGACCTGTACTCGTCAAGAAAGGCGTTCAGCCTGGATTTTTCTTTGTTGAGAGCCCCTATGCGGTTCTCCTTGGCTTTCGCCAGATCTTTCTCGGAACCGAGATAGGGTTCGCTCACAAGCAGGTGGAAAATCTCAAAGGCTTTCTCAGCGTTGTTCCTGTCTGCAGTGACGTTTATGACGGATTTGTCGCAGGTGTGACGGCTGATGAGCCAGTTCACCCCGTAGCATTCCGGGCGGTTCTTCAAGGCGCTGCCGGTCATCCCCCTGAAACCGGCAATGCGCGGGATGTAATCATTCACGAAAACCTCCGTTGCAGGACTCGCGGGACATCTTTTGTGCCCGGTGTTGAAATAGATGTCCATTGCTATGTGACAGTCAGAGCGCACCGGAGCGGACTGAGTGAACCACACTTTCGCCCCGTTGCCGAGTGTCCACAGTTCCGATGCGTTTCCTTTCAGGGTCTGCACCCCTGCAATCGTGCCGGGATCCACCTCCGCTGAAAGGTCAACTCTGTCGTATTTAATATACTGCGGTTCAATGTTTTCAGCAGCCACCGAGCCGATTATCTCCCTCATCCGTGCCTCCGATGGAAGCAGACTCGTCTCTTTCTCGTTGATGACAAACGAATAGATTCTCTCCGGACTGTCAAGAATGGAACGAAGCATCCGGCGGATTTCCTCATTCCCTATGCTGCCGAGAACTCCCCTCTTGACCTCTGCGAGATCTGCCGGACTGCACTCTGGGAATCCCTGGAGCCAGCTGTCTATGTAGGTTTTGACCAGTTCTTCCGAGGTGACCGCATCGGCATCCATCTCTTTGTCTATTCTCAGTCTCTTACCCACCTGAAACCTTGCAGCCTCGATTTCGTCATCGCTGAACCCGAATTCCCTGCAACGCTTGAGTTCTCTTTCCAGAAATTCGAGACTGCCCTCAAATTCACTCTCCCCTTTGGGCAACAGGGTGAAAAGGGTGTTGTAGAAATCAGTGCCATACGGGTTGGTGACTACTACTGCAGACTTGACCGGACAGCCTTCCCGTTTGACTGCCGCCGAAAACCTCTCCGACAGAATGCGGGTGACGATGAGCCGCGAGTAGCAGTCGCGGTAGAAAAACTCCGTATTTCTGAGGCTTCTTGCCGGGAAAGGCTGCCGGATCATCATTTTGAGGGTGCGGATGCTGATTTCCGGGTCTGTCATATTCCTGAAAAGAGGGCCGTTGATGGGCGGGATGTCGTAAAACCCTTTCGAAGCGGGATTCGTCGCTGCTCCTATGTCTGAAAATGCCTTGCGGACTCTGGTCTCCATTTCCGCAGGGTCAAAGTCCCCTACAATCACGACCGCCTGGAGATCCGGGCGATACCATTTATGATAAAAGGCGAGGATTTCCTCCGGTTTGAAACCGTTGATAATGTCGAGCGTGCCGATTACGGATCGCCGGCTGTGTTTGGAACCGTTGTAGAGAAGCGCAGCCTGCTTTGCCGCCATCCTTGACCTCTGATCGTTGCCGCGCCGGTATTCCTCGCTGATGACTCCTCTCTCCTCGTCAATCTCCACGGGGTCGCAGGTGATGTCGCAGGACCAGTCGTGCAGTACGAGCAGCACCGAGTCGATGAAACTCTCCCTCCTTAGCGGCACAGATGAGAGGTTGTAGACGGTTTCAGTCCGGTTGGTGTAGGCGTTGATGTTGTAGCCGAAGCGCACTCCCTCTTTCTCCAGGAAACTGATGATGCCCTTACCGGGGAAATGCCGTGTGCCGTTGAACGCCATATGCTCAAGGAAATGTGCGAGTCCGTTCTGTGAATCTTCCTCCTGAAGAGCACCGACATTGTGGACAATGTAGAAATCCGCACAGCTTGCCGGGTTGCCGTTGTGACGGATGTAGTAGGTGAGCCCGTTTGCGAGCTGTCCCTTTATGAGTTGCGGGTCGCCTTCAATGACTGCCGTCGGATCCGTCTGTACGCTGTTCTGCCATACGGCAATGTCATCGGAGGCATTCCCGCCCTTCGCGGATGTCGCGCTCAACGAAAAAACCGTCCCCGCGAGGAGGACGATTGTCAAAAATCTGAAATGTCTCATAGTCTTGTCTGTCGTCACTGTGATAGCTGTCCGCGAATGAGGAAGCCGTCAGAATGTACAACCTATCCTTATCTCGACAAAGTTACGATAATTTCCGCTCATATATTCGGCTTTCTTCAGGGAATGGAGAAAGTTGTCTTTCACCAGAATATATGCTCCGATGCCCTTGCCGGGAAACAGCCTCGTGTACTTGAAGGAAAGTCCGCCGCCCAGACGCGCCAGGGTTCGGTACTCGAAGTCGGTGTAGAGGTATTCGTCAGAGCTTTTCGGCGCGGCGGATGTACTTGAGGCGCTCCTCTCGTCGGTTTTTGCATTTCCGAAGCCTCCACCACAGATCAGGTCCACCCCTCCGGAAAGCATATTCTTCTCTTTCACTATGAAATTGCCACGGACGAAGATGTTGGCGGCAATGCTGCTTATATTCTGTCTGCGGCTGTCGGGATAGAGTGTGGCATAGCTCTTCTTGAACCCGTAGTCAGCCGAAGCCCCGGCTTCCCAGCGGGGCAGATTCTTCTCGATACCCCAATTTCCGGTCCACCCGAGCATTCCGTGGATAAGAGTGCGGCTCAGCCTTTGATTCTCACCGAGATACTTGATGATGGTACCTTCTCCCGCCGGAGTCTCATATCTGTATGAATTCTCGAAACTCTTGAGAGTCTCCATCTCTCCGCCGAGGTCAATGAAGTGTCTGTTTCCTGCCCGGGTCAGAATGTTGATGCTGCCGGAATAGGCGAATTCATTTCCGTTGTGATGGCTGAACAGGACAGAACTCTCGGATTTTTTCCCGAAATAGCCGTTGCGGTAGAGGTAGCTCAACTCATTGAACCAGGAGACTTTGTCCCAATGGAAAACAAACTGAGCCGCCCCTCCGTAGAAGTCGTTGAACATAGTCCGCTGACTGCTCAGAGACACATAACCCAGATCTCCGCTGAACAATTCGGTCTTACCCCAGTATCCTCCGTAGTCAATGAGCATATAATAGTTTATGCTCGTGTCCGCGTAGAGTCTGCCGAGAATGGACTCCGTAGTCTTGCGGTAGAGAAAATTCAGTCCCATTTCGAAGATCTCGCCGGGGGCGAA
The DNA here is from genome assembly GCA_963640185.1 of Lachnospiraceae bacterium. Taxonomy (GTDB): domain Bacteria; phylum Bacteroidota; class Bacteroidia; order Bacteroidales; family UBA932; genus Cryptobacteroides. The sequence goes on from CAVHXU010000020.1 coordinate 182,039, forward strand.
TCTTGCTCCGAGACTGATGTCCATATCCATCAAGGTGCTGCGGTGCCGCGGGTCTTTCCGTTTGGTGGAGTTGCCGGCATTGTAGTCAATCTTGGCTCCGATGGACCATTGTGGAGAAAAACTGTATGAAATGCCTCCGCTGACTCCGTATTTTTCGCGGTTGACCACGCCTCTGTAGCCTCCTGTGCTCTCATAGAAGTTGACAGGATTGTAGTCCGGATTGACAAGTACCGACCCTCCCATATTCTTTCCGTGAAAGCCCGAGTAGCTGAATGCACCCGAGAATGCTATCTTGTCGGAAAGCCTGTAGAAGGATTTGGCGCCGATGCCGTAGTCGAGGCTGTTGTCAGACGCTTCGTTGTCGATGAGTCCGCCGTCCTGTTTGCCGAATGAAAGCTCCGCGACGGCTATTCTGCCCGCAGGATTCACGGTGAGACCGGCGGCGTTGCTTGAGGTCAGCCATTGTGAATTGCGGATGATGTAGTCGCAGTCATAGAAAGTCCCCTTTACGGACTGAGCCTCAAGGCCCGATCCGTAGAGGAAACTTAAAAGGATGATGACTGTCGCGGCAGTTCTTTTCATCGTTTGAGAGTGTTCAATGTACAATCCTTATCCCTGAGCCGGATTATTTGGCTAACGTAGCTTTCGCCCTCTGGTGAAGGTCTTTGCTTGAATTGTTGGTGTCGAGATAGATGATGTGGGCGCCGTTCTTGATTGAAGCCTCCGCATCGATGTTTGAAGGATCCGTGGAGCCGTTCTCCTCTCCGATTGTTCCGGAATAGTTGTAAACGAGTTTTCCTTCGTTTTCTTCGAGAATCACCGTGGCATCCTCATCGACATTTCTGTAAACCGAGTAGCCCTTGTTGTTGAGGATCTTGACATAACCGGCGTCCAGGTCGGCTGTAAGTCTCTTGCCGCTCTTGTCGAGCTTAGGAGTGCTGTAAAGTTCAATGGCATCGATGACCCAGCTCTTGGGCATGTGATGGGAAACGATAGCTGTTTGAGTATCATCATTGAGTGTGACGTCCGCTGCCCATTCGGCGATTTCCCGTCCTTCCGCCTGGAACAGGACAAATGCGGGGGAAGTGTTGCTGAGAGGCCAGGCATTCGCCGTTGCTCCGCTGAAAATGGAGGCCTTGAGATAGTGGCTTGACGGGATGCCGGCATTAGGTTCAGGATAGTAAGATGTATTATTCCAAGATGTTTCCGGATTATAGCATACGAAATCCACATTTGACAGGTCGACTGAGGTCGAGTATGTGGCAGTATGGTCAATGGCCCCGGTGATGGCGATCGTTACTTCGGAATATGCTGGTATGGTGTAAGCGCTGTTGTAGCTCCATACTCCCACCCCTACCGGGATCCAGTCTGCGTTTTCATAGGAGAGGACACCGTCCGCTCCCTTGAACTTGCTGTCCTGATGCGCATTGTAAGGGGACAGCATAGCCAGACCGAAGTTGTTGAGTGTCACTGATTCTGCGGTATTGTTGTAGAGAATGACATATCTGTCATGATAGTATGGCTTCGTGCTTCCGTCAGTCGCGGTGTAGGAGCAGCCTGTGCCGTAGAATTCCTTGATGACGATTGCGCTGGCCTGTGATGTCACAAGTTGCAGGACAGCCTGATTCTGCTCACCGGCGGCGACAACGACGCTTGAGTTTACTCCATTGTAGATGGTATATTTGTAAGCCGAGCCTTCAGTTTTTTCCTTGTATTGGACATTTGCCGTGTAAACTCCTGCCGGAACCTTGAATGTGGCGGCCCCGGTCTCGTCAGTCTTCTCTTCAAAAGAAACGCCGGTGTTGGCGTCAATCAGAATAATCGTCAGTCCGGCTTTCTGGAAATTGTCTCCGCCGAGTTCTGTCCGGATTGCCAGGTCGTAAGTCTTCACCTGCTTTGGCTCCTTGTTGCAGGCTGCAACCGCCATAACGGTGGCGAGCAACATAATCAGATACTTTTTCATAACTCTTTATTTTTAACTTTAAAACTTCAATCTCAATGTCAGTCCGTAGAAGAAATCCGGGATGTAGCCCGATGAGGCGAGCGATGTGTATTTCCCGGTTTTCGAGGACTTTACCTTTCCGTGGTTGTTGAAGAAATTGTTGGCATAGAAAGAGATGGACGCTATGTCCCCGATTTCCTTGGTCACACTGATGTTGGCACTGAAATACGGGCTTATCACATCGTCAAGGAAAAAGTAGGTGTACGAAGTCTTCTGGACAAGTTTTGCCAGATCGTTGAAGAGCTTCGTGTCGTTTTCCTTCGCCCATTTGAACTTTTCCAGAAACGGAATCTTCTCGCTGCTGCCATAGACCGTGTAGTAGTCCGGATATAGGACGGTGTACTGTTTCTGGCCGTAGATCGATGCGCTGTTGTCCGTTAAATAGTCCTCTCTGTTCTCGATGAGATAGCTTCTGGCGCTGCCGTCCGCCCTTTCGCTCAGATAGTGGCTGTACCGGTAGAGGGATGCCTCCAGCTTGACGGACACTATCAGACGCACCTTAGGAATATGGGTGGTGACGGTGAGGTTTGTTCTCAACGCCCGGTTTTCCCGGCCGTTGGACAGGCTCGATCCACCATAATAGTAGCCTATGTAGGTGTAAGGCTCCCCATATGCATCGTTGGTGTTCGTGGGGCAGTTTGCCACGGTGTTGGCATCCACGGACTTGTAGCGGTAATATGTCCCGTCCAGCCGGACGGTGGTGTTGATGGCCTTTATCTTTTTGAAGTCCACCACCCATTCGAGTCCCCATCTGGTGGCGGGGTTGACATCGTTGCCGGGAACTCTGGTGGTGTTGACAGATTTCTTTTCCTTGCCCTGCAGCTGTACGGAAGCCTTTGCGCCGGTCTTGTCGGAGACGGTGACCGTGCCGGTGGATCTGTCGATAGAGTAGATCCGGTTCTCTTCCGTGATGAGATTGTCTCCTGTCATAGCTTCGGTTATGGCTGTGACAGGGGTGTAGTAATAGACGAAATCCTCGTAGCCGCTGTCGATTCTGTAGCCGTTGAGCGTCTTGTTGTAGAAGCCGACCAGCGAGATCTTGTATCCGCCGATGTTGATATCCACACCCGCCTCGCTTTGACGGGTCTTCTGGAGTTTGAGTCCGGAGTTGTATTCGATTGTTCTCGGAAGGATGTAATATGCGCTGAGGTTCTCTCCGCTTGATGTCGTGTGGGTGTTGAACGCGTTGATGTCCTTGTAGCTCGGGACAGGGAAGAGAATCGAGAATGACGGCAGCTTCATCGCCACTCCCCAACTGGCGCGGAACGAGAGATCCTTGACGACATTGTGCCTGCGATCCTTGCTGTTGAAAATGGTGTATTTCGCGTTGAAACGCGGCGACCAGGTGGATTTCGTGCCGTAGGCGGAGCCTTTTATGACGGTGTTCTCGTTTCGTATGCCGGCCACCAGATCCAGTTTTGTCTTGCCTATGGGTATGTGGACGGTCTCTTCCGCATAAACGGCGATATTGTGCATAAACGGTACTGCGCTATAGTCCCATTTGCGGTATGTCGGTGCGTAAGCCTGGTCTTCCGCATACCATCCTTTGCCCAGATTGCCGTCGCCTGTCCAGTCGGCGCCTATTTTCAGTTTGTTGTTGACGATGCCGAACTTTCTGGCCCAGTTTGCTTTGAGACCGACCTTCCAGTTTAGGGGCCGGTTGTCCTCATTCATCACATAAGTCCATTGTCCCGGCGGAATCAGCATTACCGCGGCATCGGGATTCTGCTCATAGCTCTCTCCCATAAAATAGCCCTCCTCGGTGCCGTGCAGCACCGTTTTGGTGGAAGCACTGGAGTCGTACGACTTATATCTGTACAATTTGTTGGAGTAGGACAGGGAGCTGTTCAATTCGATGTTGGTGATCCAGGACTTGCTCAACAACCAGCTGAGACTGAAGTTGCCCCTCACGGCGCTGTCATTGGTGCTTGCCCAGTTGCTGCCGTAGGAGTCGGGGTCGGCCTTGCTGTTGTAGCCGCCCCAGTTGCCGGTGATGCCGGCAGTGAACCTCAGGGGCATATCGGACAGGCCTCCCGAAACAAAGGTGTTGGTGTATGAGAGGTTGATCTGTCTCCTGTTATAGGCAGAATACGGAGACATCAGTTCGCTTATGGCTCTGGTATATTCCGCACCGGCGTTGATGACGCCCCTGTTCTTGCCCGTCCGGGTCTCTCCGAGTCCGAAGCCCTTGTTGATGGAGATCTGCTTGGTCTTGGGATTGGTGGACATAGTCACCTCAAACGGAGTTCTTCCCTTTCGTGTGTTGACTTTCACTACTCCTGAAGTCATATCTCCGTATTCGACGCCCGGCACGCCGGTTATCACCTCCACCGACTCGATGTTCGATGTGGCTATGTTGTTGACCGAAGCTCCTTTGATGCCGTTGGTGACGGGGTCAAGACCGAGCATGGCATTAGTGGAAAGCCTCACTCCGTCCACTTCTACCGCAGTGCCGAATGTGGACAGCGATCCTTCTCCGGATTCGGATCTGACGGAGAGGACTTTGGAACTTGTCAGATTCGAGTTCTCCGTGGTCCCTCCGGGCATAAGTGAAGATGCCTCGGCGAGGTTGGTCATCTGCATATGATCCAGTGCCGTACGATCCATAGTGCGGCTTGTGGTAGCACCGGATGTGTTTTCCTGAGCCGTTATCACGACGGATTCCAGCGTCAGGTTGTCTTCCGAGAGTCTGACGCAGTAGTTGTCGATGTCCTTTGAAACGATTATTTCCTTTTCATCGGTGACGTATCCCAGACAGGATATGCTGATGATGTTTTTGCCGGCTGGCACGTTTTTGATCGAGAAATGTCCTTTGGCATCCGCCATTGCCCATTGTTCTGTACGGGTCATCAGAACTGTGGCATAGTCGACGGGTTCGCCGGTCTTTTTGTCGAGCACTGTGCCCGATATGGTGTACGACTGCGCCAGGGCCGAAGCGGCGGAGGTCAGAATGAACAGCAGTATGACGGCGATTCTCTTCATCTATATCGGGACTTTCCAGGCTTTCGCAGCCTGTTTTATGCTTCAGGGCAGTGCGCTGCGGAAAGCGGCGGAACGCCCAGGTATCGTCGGGCTTTTGCCCTGAAAACTTCTCTAAAACTAACCGAGCCGCAAAGATAGGGAATTCCGCGGCTCGGTGATGTCACCATATTTTGGTATTTTACAGCCTGTGGCGGTCCGTATTTGGACCCGTTTCGTCCTGATTTGCCCCGTGGCAGCCCGCATTTCACTGATGCTGGGATCCGCTTTTCAGTCAGGATGTCAGCGGAGGCGGTACATTATACCCTTGTGCTTGAAAGTCAGCTTGGCCGAGACTTCGCGCACATCATCTTCGGCATATTTCACCGTCCAGGTCTCCATTGTCATCAGTTCCCAGATGCGGTCGGCGGTCATAGGGGCGGCGAAACGGATCTGGATAGACGGCACCAGATCTTTGTTGAGCGCGATGTAGACCCCGATGATGCCTTCCTCCTTGGAGAGATGGTTGCTCAAGAAAGGTATGCTCCTGCGGACTATCGGCTTCTCATAGTTCTGATCGGCAATCTCATAGATATATTGCGGCTGCCCCTCGTACTGAGCCACGCGGCTCTTGAACTCCGCCTTGAAAGCCCCCGAAGCCTCGAACAGCTTCTGCAGGAACTCCCGGACTCCGACAGTCTCCACCTCCGGCTCCATCCTGACGAACTTGAAATCCACCGGAATCTCCTTCACTCCGCCGCCGTGGAGAGGCATCGCCAGCACTTTCATCTCCACCATTTCCTTGAACCAGGCCTCATCGACGCTGCTTTCAGGGTTCATATACACCCTCACAATCAGCGGGCAGGCGAACTCCGACTCCAAAGCGTAGATACCCTTGCCGGCATTTCTCATCTGAAGGCCGAGGTAGTTGAGATCCATCCTGTCGTACATCTTTTCCGTGCGGATGGTCACCACCTTGACCGTGCTGACCGTCTTTGGGTCAGGTGTTTCTACACGGAACATCGACGGAGTGAACATCAGTTCCCTGAGCCTGTCCTCATTTTCGATTTTGGTCTTGTCCACGAGGATGTCGGCCCGGTGATGTCCGACATATGTCTTGACTCCGTGTACGCCGTCGATTCTCTCCAGTTTGGCTTTGAGGGCCATCGAGCTTCCGTAGCATTTCACGGAACGCAGCCCATCCAGCCGGAAGGTCGCGATATTCTCCTCCGGCACGAGCCTGCCTGTGACAGTCCCGGTGGAGTCGGTCTGTTCTATTCCCCATCTGAAGTCGATGGTCGGCAGCTCGAACAGAGTCCCGGCCCAGATGCCGGCAGCGGTAATCACCACCGTGAGCAGGGCCGGCACATATTTCCAGAACCCTCCTTTAGCCCTTTTCCCGAGCCCGATGTTCAGAGCCCCGGTCCTGCAGGCGGCGACACATTCTCCGCACAGATTGCAGTCCACATTGCAGACGCTCTTGCCGCAGTCCGCGATGTCGATGTGGTAGGGGCAGTGGTGCATACAAGCCTGGCACCGGGTGCAGAGGTTCTCGTCCTTTACCACCTTGAGTACCTGTAGCTTGGGATGCGGGTAGAATACTTCGAGGGCATATCCGAGCAGGCAGAACACTGCAAGCACGGCCACCCAGTTGACGTTCACCCCGCAGAGCCCGGCCACAAGGGTCAGACCGAAGAACAGCAGCACGGCCGCCCAGTATTTTAGGGTGTCCGAAACGGCTCCGAGCGGACAGATGTACCTGCACCAGAAACGGTCAATCAGGAATCCTCCAAGCACGACGAGAACGAGAGACGTGATGGACATCCACAGCGTGATCTCGCCCTTGAATCCGGTGGCCACTGCGTAATAGGGGTCGAGGTGCTTGCAGAACAGCTCGCTTGCCGAGACCGTGGAGTAGAAAACCACGAACAGCAGGGCATATTTGAAAATCCTCAGCACCTTGTCCGGGATGCTGCCGTTGCGTATCTGCAATCCCTTTTTCCATCCCATACTCTTGCGCAGACCGGTGAGGAAGTCCTCGACGGTGCCGATGGGGCAGAGGTAGGAGCAGAACAACTTGCTGAACAGGATGACAGCCACGGCGAGAGCGAGGCCCATCATCACTTGTACGGATGACATCGAGCAGGGCAGAGTGCCTTTTGCCGCGAATGTCGCCAGCGCCTGCAGTCCTCCCATAGGGCACCAGGCCTCGGGGTCGGCCGCATCCTTGCCCAGATGGATGACGCCTGTCAGAGTGAGTATGAGTGTAAGCAGCACGCCCCATTGCAGGAGGTGCTTGGGCCAGTTTCTTAGAAATCCCATATATCTTGCCATATCTTGAACATTTTAGTCTATCTCGCCTCAATCACAGAACCGTGGTCGGCGGCAACGGCTCTTTTCCATTTGTCAGTGTAGCCCGGCTGCTGAATTCTGTCCGGGATGTTGTCGGTATATGGATTGGTCACGAAGCTCCCGTCCGGGTTCTGCGCCTTGACATTGCCGTCGATGAATTTCACCAGCAGGAACTCCTCCAGAGCCACCCATTTGGCGAAAATCTCGTCTGCGGCGGCAATGCTTTCTTGCGTGAGGTATTCGACCACTGCGGAATAGGGGTTCATCACGGCTTTCTGACGGTCGTTTCTCGCTATCTTCCTCTGCGGACGCTCAAGAGCCGTCTCATAAAGAACGAGCGCCGTGCTGTCCACGCTCTTGATTCTCTCCATCTGTCCGCGCTCCCACTCGTCGGCGGCTTTCCTCACTGTCGGAGCCATCAGATTGTAGGCCTTGTAGCAGGCATTTGCCACGCGGTTGCACATCCAGAAAGCAGATGTAGGGGAGTATTCGAGCATACTTCCGTTGCCTTCGCGGAAACTCTCCGGCACCTCTGCCGTGCAGACATAGACAGGTGTGAGATAGGATGTCGCGGCATCGTCACAGCCGAACCAGTCCAGCGCCCCGATAGTGTCCGGGAGCCATCCTCTGGACTGGGCCACGAACCAGAATCCTGTCTGCTGCGTGGCAATCGCACGTTCGTTGATGTAAGTCTTGCCATCCACGGTGAAGCTCATTGGTCTCCATCTGTACGGCAGCGAGTTTCCGCCGGCTCCGATGTCCTGCGTCATATCCATAGGAGTGCCCTCGAAATGGTCTCTCATCACGTCCGCCACATCCTTGACGGTTATTTTGCGGGACGGCTTCACGAACAGCGGAAATCTCTTGGAGGCATCGTAGCCCATCGCATAGTCGATGTAGTCGTAGGCATCTTTGGTGATTTCTTTACCGTTCTCATCCTCGAAAGTGAACTTGCCGTCGCACAGGATGTTGAATGCGGACCAAGCGCGTGACTCGCAGGCTCTCATACCGCTGAAATCAAGCGGCGCATAGGCGTCGCAGAAGCTGAAGTCCCGGTCCTCGCCGCTGAAGTAGCCCATCTCCCTGGCAAAGGAAATCACATCCGGGGAGTAGAGGCAGTTGCCGGGGTCGTCAAGCGGGAAGGTGCTGATTCTGGCCTGGTTGGCGTGCGCACAGATATATCCGTCCGGGACTCTTCTCGCCACCCATACTATGCCTTTCCGCTCGTTCCGGCCGTCTTTCATCCTGACACCCTTGCCTATGACTTCGAGTATCCAGACTTCGTCTTTGTCGGCGATGGAAAAGGACTCTCCTTCAGAGTAATAGCCGTATTCGCAGGCAAGCCCCGTGATCACTTCTATGGCTTCGCGCGCCGTGGCCGCCCTTTCGAGGGCTATGTAGATGAGCGAGCCGTAATCCATCATTCCGGTGCTGTCCCACAGCTCGGTCCTGCCGCCATAGGTGGTCTCGGCCACGATGACCTGCCTCTGGTTCATATTGCCTGTCCTCTGCCAGGTGCGCGCCGCTTCCGGGATCTCTCCGAGTCTCTTTCCGCTGTCCCAGTCCACGATTTCGCGCATAGTCCCCTTGTCCCACAGACCGCCTTTCTTCCAGTAAAGTTCACCGAAAAGCTGGTGCGAGTCCGCCGCGTAGGAGATCATACAGGAGCCGTCGGCGCTTGCTCCCTTGGTGATGAGCACATTGGTGCAGGCATCGGTGGAAAGCGGATGAGCCAGGGCGGTGACGGCCAGCAATGCCGCCAGTGAGGTTCTGATTTTCATATATTTCTTCAGTTTGGTGCTTTTCTCGGTTTGTGCCTTGTTTGGCCCGGTTCCCAGTCTGGGCGGGCGCAATCTACAAAGTTACGAAAAATTCCTAACTTTGCCCTGTGGTCAGGTCCTCCCTGGCCGGAGGAGACGGCGAAACGCTGTGCGGAAGCGCTGTCCGGAATGCCGGCAGGAAGTTGTTCGGAATGCCGGCAGTAAATGCTGTCCGGAACGGCCAAAACGGCCGGAGGAGGTCTGATCGATTTTGAAAATATTATATGTGCTGAAAAAATGAAAAGCGTCAAGATGAAATCGCTCTTTGTGACAGTCCTTGTATTCTGTTCTATGTCAATAGTTTCCACATTTGCGCAGGAAAAGGGGAAGCCCGATGTGGCCGAACTCGCTTCCAAAGAGGCGGAGCGTCTGGAGAATCTCCTGCATCTGGAAGACTGGCAGGCTTTCTATGTGGACTCCACTCTGGTACACGACTATCAGGCAATGGAGAGTGAAATAAGGGAGCTGAGCGAGTCCAAGGTGTCCAACACTTCCCTCTATCAGTCCGTTCAGGACAAATGGGCCGATCACATCGAGGTGACTTACAGAAAGATATTCACCGACGAGCAGTGGGCGGCCTATCTGAAGCAGGGGGCTGCGAGAGCGCAGAAGCAGCGGGCCAAACGCCGTCAGGCCACCGAGGCACAGGGGAAATAATCAGGAGAAATGATCATTTGCAACCAGGTTGCATAACAGTCTCCATATCTTTGCAGCCGTCATCTGAAAACAAAAGATCAAAGATATGGACAAAAAGAAACTTTGCAGAATCATCGGAGCCGCACTGCTCCTGATTGCCGCGTTCGTCATCGGAAAGACTCTCCCCCTGAAGACCTGGCAACTTCTCCTCATCTATCTCGTCCCTTATATCACGGTGTCCTACGATGTCATCGGCGAGGCCTTGGAGGGCATTTTTCACGGCGAGGTCTTCAACGAGGACTTCCTGATGTGCGTCGCCACCATAGGCGCTCTCTGCATAGGCTTTCTGCCCGGTACGGAGCCGCAGTTTCCCGAGGCGGTGTTCGTGATGCTCTTCTTTCAGGTCGGCGAACTTTTCGAGGACTATGCCGAGGGCAAGAGCCGCGAGTCCATTTCCGGCCTAATGAACATCCGTCCCGACACGGCCAATCTGCTTCGTGACGGCGAACTGGAGACGGTCAGCCCGGAGACGGTCTCTGTGGGAGATGTGATAGTCATAAAACCCGGAGAGAAGATCCCTCTCGACGGGACTGTCATCGAAGGCACTTCCAGCCTCAACACGGTGGCTCTCACCGGCGAAAGCCTGCCCCGTGACGTGGCGGAGGGGGACAGCGTCATTTCAGGCTGCGTCAACATCTCCGGACTGCTGAAAGTGAGGGTGAACAAGACTTTCGGGGAGTCCACGGCGAGCAAAATCATCGATCTGGTGGAGAACGCGTCCGGGAACAAGTCCAGAAGCGAGACCTTCATCGCCAAGTTCGCCCGCATATACACTCCGATAGTGGTGGTTATGGCGTTTGTGCTGGCATTCATTCCGCCTCTTCTCAGCGGGCATTTCTCCGCGAGTTTCCCGGTCTGGCTCAGCCGTGCGCTCACTTTTCTGGTGGTGTCCTGTCCTTGCGCCCTCGTCATATCCGTGCCCCTGTCGTTTTTCGGGGGCATCGGCGGCGCTTCACGCAAGGGCGTGCTGATCAAGGGTGCGAACTATATGGACACTCTCGCGAAACTGGGGACGATCGTCTTCGACAAGACGGGCACTCTCACCAAGGGGCAGTTCGAGGTGAATGCGGTCCATCCGGACACTCTCAGCGAGACTCAGCTGCTGCATCTGGCCGCCCACGTGGAGCGCTATTCCACGCACCCCATCGCCATTTCCCTTAAAAACGCCTATCCGAACGAGTCTGACGACTGCCGTGTGGAGGATGTGGAGGAGATTTCGGGGCACGGCATCAGAGCCAGGGTCAACGGTGATGAAGTCTGTGTGGGGAATACGAAAATGATGGATTCCATCGGCGCGAAATGGCATCCCTGCCACAAGGTGGGTACCATAATCCACGTTGCGGTGAATGGGGAATATGCCGGCCATATCGTGATTTCGGACCGGGTGAAGGACGATGCCGCAGAGGCGATCAGGTTTCTCAAGGCTCTCGGCGTGGACAGAATCGTGATGCTGACCGGCGACCGCGAAGACGTGGGGCGTGATGTGGCGACGCAGCTCGGTCTGGATGAATACCGTGCGGAGCTGCTTCCTGCAGACAAGGTCAAGGAGGTGGAGAGATTGCTCGCCAGTAAGGAGCGCGGCCGCAGTCTGGCGTTCGTCGGTGACGGGATAAATGATGCTCCGGTGCTGGCGAGAGCCGATGTGGGCATTGCTATGGGAGGTCTCGGCTCCGATGCCGCCATCGAGGCGGCGGATGTGGTGCTGATGGACGACAAGCCGTCGAAGATAGCCGTGGCTGTGAAGATTGCCCGCAGGACCATCAGAATCGCCACCGAGAACGTGTGGTTCGCGATAGGGGTGAAAGTGGCGGTCCTCGCTCTGGCTGGATTCGGCCTTGCGACGATGTGGATGGCCGTGTTCGCGGATGTGGGCGTCACTGTCCTCGCCGTCTTCAACGCGATGCGCGCCCTGCGGTGAAGACATAGTGAAAATTCACTAACTTTGTGCGATTTTGAATTCTGCGACTGCGATGATTTTGGAAAGTGAGGGTATGGAAACGGGATGTTCCCGGATGAGGATAGAGAGCCCAGGCCCACAGTGGAAAGACTATCAGCTAATAGACTGCGGCAACTTCGAGAAGCTTGAGCGCTTCGGGAAGATCGTGATGGCGAGGCCTGAGCCCAAGGCCATCTGGGACAAATCCCTGTCCGATGCCGAGTGGAACAGGATGATGCACACGAGGTTCGCCCCCGGGGCGGGCTTTGCCAAGGCCGGCAAGGAAGACAGCGGCACCTGGACACGGCTCAAAAAGATGGACGACCAGTGGTACATCTCCTACAGGGAGCCGTCGTTCCGTCTCCGTCTCGGACTGACTTCGTTCAAGCACGTTGGAGTGTTCCCGGAGCAGGCCTCTAACTGGGACTACATCTACTCCCGCACTCGCGCTCTGGTCGAAAAGGCAAAGTGTGAAGGCCGTCCGACTCCCAAAGTCCTGAATCTCTTCGCCTACACCGGGGCTGCATCCCTTGCCGCAAAGGCGGCCGGAGCGGACGTGACCCATCTCGACTCGGTGCGTCAGGTGGTGACCTGGGCCAACGGCAATATGGAGAACAGCGGTCTGTCCGGCATACGCTGGGTGGTGGAAGACGCTCTCAAGTTCGCCCGCAGGGAAGCCCGCAGAGGCAATGTCTATCAGGGAATAATTCTCGATCCTCCGGCCTACGGGCACGGTCCTGACGGAGAGAAATGGAAGCTGGACGAGTGTCTGAACGAGATGCTCAAGTGCGTCAACGCCATTCTGGCGCCGGCAGACAGCTTTATGGTTCTGAACCTCTATTCCAACGGTTTCAGCGCGGTGCTCGGCGAGACCGTGGTGAGGCGGAACTTCTGCATCGACACTCCCTTCCGGGAGATTCAGTCGGGAGAACTCGTGCTGAGGGATGATTTCGGCAAACTTCTGCCGCTCAGCATAGTGGTGCGTCTTGAACGATAATTGACGATTACTCGCAGCTTGCGGAAGTCCGGTGCGCCCGGAACGGCGGACGATTACTCGCCGCTTACGGAGGTCTTCGGAGCCGAGAATGTCATCTGAAGCTTAGGCAGGGCGCTGTTGCCGCCGACGGCCGCAGGGCCGTTGAGGCAGGCTTTGTAGAATCTGTCCTTGTCCAGTTCGGAAGAAGTGGTGGTCGTCGATGAACTGCTTGAAGAATACATCGCGGCCATCATCATATAGTTGTAGTAGTTGTTGTAGTAACTGTTGTAACCGTAGCTCCCGTAGCCGTAGCTGCCATAGCCGTATCCGCCGTATCCGTACAGATTGTTGTAGTACGAACTGTAGGCGAGGGCATTCAGATAGTCGTTGTATGAAGATGAGCTGCTGCTGTTGGAGCTCGTTGTCGTCTCGTCGTGCATAATAAGCAGCCAGATGTCGTAGCCGGAGAGCCTTTTCTCATAATCCTCCGCGCTCTCGCCGCTCTTCGGGATGACTTTGAGAAGCTCCTGCAGGTGATGGCTGATGTCCGGGCAGTAGCACCGGAGCGAACGGTTGATGTCGCCCTGATTCTCGGTGCTCACACTCGCGTCGGTGAGTCCAGCGAAGCTGACATACTCCTTCGTACCATTGTCGTAGGTGGTGACTTTGCGGATGGTAGGGCTCAGCACCGGAGGGTAGAAATTCATCGCGTCCATATCGGCGGGCACTGTGTAGGGCAGCATAATGGTCGCCTTGTTCACGATGATTTCCTTCAGCTTGTTGGTATCCTTGGGCTCCCCGCTGGCGTCAAGCCCCACAAGGCCCTGCCTGTCAAGCTCCTGAAGAGCCAGTGTCCTCAGCTCTTTCGCGCGGATGACCGGTTTCAGACCGATGCCTCCCTCTATGTAGAGCTTGTCTCCCGTCTTTTCCCTGACCACGCCGGCGAGGCTTTCCGCCTTGGCATCGTGTTCAATGACATTGAAGGCATACTGGGTCGGCAGTGAAGTGGAGGTGGAGTCCATGAGCGACGCCCCTCCGACCATCAGCACGATCGAAGTATCCACCGTCCTGTCGTCAAAATCGGCCGTAAAACGCAGCGAGGCATAGTTTCCGGTCAGATAGCCGTAGTCGTCCGACGTCATCTTTATCTTGAACATATTGATGCGTCTCCTGCTTGTGCCGCCTTCCGCCCTGAGATAGACTCCAGGCACCTTGACGGTGACATCAGTGAGAGTGTCGATCTGCAGGCCGTTGAGGGCGTTGTAGTATTTCAGCGCGAAGTCGGTGGAGAAATCTATCGTGAGCGAGTCGCCTCCCTCGTAGTACTGGTATCCCTTGCTGACGATCTGAGTCCCGTCGAACTCCGGTATCTGGGCGGCGTAGAGGTAGTTGGACCCGAGGGTGTCCGTGAGGGCGTATGCGGCGATGCCCTGCACCACATATCTGTCCGCATCGTTCACGAAACTGATGGTGTCCAGCTCAAGTCCGAGGTGGAAGCGGATGTTGCGGGGGTTCTTGCCGAGATCCATCTTGCCTTTGGAGGTGGGCAGAAGCGTGAAGGCGGTGCTTTTCCTGACAAGTCCGAAATCGCTGTCCTCGATGCCTCCGACGGTGATTCTTCTGGAGCTGTAGGCCCCGAGGTTGTTCACCGGCTGCATCTCGATGTCTTCCAACACGAGAGGATTGTCGGCATTGTCGGTAGTATAGACCTTCCACTGCTGGTCCGTCGGGATCATCCCCGAACCCAGTTCTGAATCGATATAGACGCAGGAAACGCTTCCGAGCGCCACCGCGGCGGCGACAGAAAAGCGTATAGCCTTAGAAATTCCCATTACAATAAGCTGTCGTAAAAACTGTTATATTCCTCGATGTAGGAACCGTCCTCCAGAGCCGCGGCATTGTATGGAAGCACCGGAAGCCCGGTCTCACCGCAGTACTGCATCAGCCCGCCGTCAATCTTCTCCGAGCCGATGATGACACCGTCGGAGTAGCGGACTGCCAGTTTAGCAAGGTTTATGCCGTCAGGGTGTTCGAGCTCTTTCACGTCGTCGGCCGTGACATTGCCGAAGAGGGAGATCCCGGCGAAGTCCTTCTGGAACTGCACCCCGTCGGCATCGTTGTACAGGCTTGTCACGATGCGGCTGCCGGAGAAGATGGGGTCTTCGATATATGCTTTCTTGAGATACAGCGGCAGGATGTGGGAAATCCACCCCTGACAATGCACTATGTCCGGAGCCCACCGGAGCTTCTTCACGGTCTCAAGCACGCCTCTCGCGAAGAAAATGGCTCTCTCTCCGTTGTCCGCGAAGAACGCCCCGTTCTCGTCGCGGTCGGTGTATTTGCGGTGGAAATAGTCCTCGTTGTCAATGAAGTACACCTGCATACGGGCGGACGGGATGGATGCCACCTTGATGATGAGCGGTCTGTCCAAGTCGTTGATGACTATGTTCATACCGGAAAGCCTGATGACCTCGTGCAGCTGGTTCTTCCTCTCGTTGACACAGCCGTATCGCGGCATGAAGGAACGGATTTCGCGTTTTTTCTCCTGAATGCCCTGCGGAAGGTTTCTGCCTATTGTCGAAATCCTCGATTCCGGCAGGTAGGGAAAAATCTCCGAGTTGACAAAAAGAATGCGTTTTACAGGAGCGCCCATAATAGTGTCTTCTAAGCAAAATTGTCCACAAAGTTAATAATATTTTTTTTAATTTCACTATCTTTGACCCCTTGAACGCCGGGGCCGGTGTTCGGAAATGCTTATGTACAAGACAGATGAAAGGTGATTCGGAGAATAGACTGATACGGCGGAGGCTGGTGAATTCCTTCATTTCCTCGGTGGTGAGCATCAGTCTTGTGCTGCTGCTGGTCGGTATCGCCAGTGTCCTGCTGGTCAATGCGAGAAGCGTCTCCAACTATTTCAAGGAGAATATGCAGGTGTCCGTGATAATGAAGCACAATGTCACGGAAGAGGAGGCTCTGACCTACAAAAAACAGGTGGACCGGGAGCCCTTCATCCGCAATTCCGGGCTGGTGTCGCGCGAACAGGGCACGCGGGAGATGTCGGAGCTGCTGGGAGAGGATTTTCTGTCGGCTTTTGAGACCACGCCCATTCCTGTGTCCATAAACATTTCTCTCAATGCCGGTTATGTGTCCTCTGACAGCCTATCGGTCATCAAGTCCCGGCTGGAGTCCTCGCCTCTGGTGGACAGCGTGGAATACCAGAAGTCGCTTGTGGATGCGCTCAATGCCAATCTCAGCCGCATTTCCCTGTTCATAAGCGTGTTCATAGTCCTGCTGCTGTTCATTTCGGCGGTGCTCATCGGCAATACGGTGCGTCTGAGCGTATATGCCAGCAGATTCACCATCCACACTATGCAGCTTGTGGGGGCGACTCGGTCATTTATCCGCAGGCCGTTTATGTATCAGGCTGTGTTTCAAGGGCTTTTCTCTGCGCTGCTAGCCATTTTGGCACTCATCGCGATGCTCTTTGTGCTGAAAGGGCAGTTCGCGGAGCTTTTCACGGTGTTCCGTCTGGATCTGCTGCTGGCGGTCATCGGCATAGTGACGGCTTCCGGGCTGCTGATATGCCTTGTGAGTACATACTTTGTGGTCAACAAACTGGTTTCTCTCGGGAGATCGGAACTATATTACTGAATCCTTGATGGTTATGGACAATAAGAAAAAGACTGACGGCGGCACCGGGTTCGCGATTACTCCGAAGGGTCTGAGACTGATGCTGGCGGGACTGACAGTGATGATTGCGGGATATATCCTTATGTGCGGCGGCGCAAGCAGCGATCCGCAGGTATTCAGCTATGCCATATTTGATTTCCGCAGACTGGTGGCGGCTCCGCTGGTGATCATAGCGGGCATTGTGGTGGAAATAGTCGCCATTATGGGAGTGTTCAAGACCGGGGGTAATGCCACGGGTGGCGACAGTTCCGGGGCGGACAGGAAGAAATAGCCGGCACCCGGCAAGCGTTGCATTTCGTTATGGAGTGGTTTGAGGCTATAATACTCGGTCTGGTGCAGGGGCTGACGGAGTTTCTGCCGGTGAGCAGCAGCGGCCATCTGATAATCGGGCGGGAGCTGCTCGGGGTTGAGGCATCCGATGATGTGGTGTTCGAGGTGACGGTTCACGCGGCCACGGTGTTGAGTACCATCATCGTTTTCCGCAGGGAAATATGGTCGGTCATCCGGGCACTGTTCCTTAAGGACGGTCTGTTCAGGGGCATAGCGCACCCTTCCTCGTTCAATGACGGCACCGACTATTTTCTGAAGATCTGCGTGTCTATGATTCCTGTTTTCATAGTGGGGATGTTCTTCAAGGACAGTGTGGAGTCTATGTTCTCATCAGTGCTGACTGTCGGCTGCGCCCTTATTGCCACAGCGCTGCTTCTGGTGCTCTCAGACTGGCTTCCGGGCTATCTGAGGAGGCGTTCGACGGTGTCTCCGGCCCCGTCCCCGAGAAACGGCATCTCCTGGTGGCAGGCTCTTGTGGTCGGGCTCGGTCAGGCCGTCGCCGTGATTCCGGGCCTTTCCCGTTCCGGCACCACCATTTCCACGGGGCTTCTCTGCGGAATGCGTCGCGAGGATGTGGCAAAGTTCTCGTTCCTGATGGTGCTGATCCCGATTTTGGGCGAGGCCTTTCTGGAGATTGTGGGCGGGGAGATGGCCGCATCGTCGATTTCTCCTCTCTGTCTGGCATTGGGGTTCATCGCGGCGTTCGTGAGCGGACTCTTCGCCTGCAGGGTGATGATCGCGCTGGTGAAGAAGGCGAGACTGTACTGGTTCGCTATTTACTGTGCCGTGGTCGGAGTGGCGGTCATTGTCGCCAATACGCTGTGATCCGCGCTGTCGTCGCTGCTCCGGATGCTGTTCCGAGAGGCCGGCGGGTCTGCAGGATTTTTGAGATATTATGGAGCGTAAACTGAGATATTTCGTGGCTGATGTCCATCTGGGATGTGATGTGCTTGACCCCGCAGGGCGTGAGGCGCGTTTCGTGCGTTTTCTGCGCGGACTGCCGGAGGACACTGCGGAACTGTATCTTCTCGGCGACATCTGGGACTTCTGGTACGAATACCGCGATGTCGTTCCCCGAGGCTATGTGCGTGTCTTCGCGGCCCTGACGGCTCTGATGGACCGCGGGGTCAGCGTCTATTTCTTCCGGGGCAATCACGATGTCTGGAGCTATTCCTATTTTGAGTCTATCGGGATGAAGATGCTGGATCAGCCCTATGTCACGGAATTCGACGGCAAGGTCTTTTGTCTGGGGCACGGAGACGGGTTGGGGCCTGTTCCGCGCGGCTACCGCATTCTCTACGGCATTTTCCATTGCCGTCCGCTTCAGAAGCTTTTCAGCACCATCCATCCGTGGCTCGCTTTCCGTCTGGGTAACACCTGGTCGAAGCGCAACCGCTTGAAACACAAGACTGAATATGTGTTCCGAGGCGAATCGGAGCCTCTGTGGCAGTTTGCCGAGCGTCTCGGCGAGCAGCGCCACATCGACTATTTCATTTTCGGGCATTTTCATTGCCGGGTAGATGTCCAGCTTCCCTGCGGGGCGCGTTTCCTGATGCTCAAGGACTGGTTCAGGAACTCCCAGTATCTCTGCTGGGACGGTGAAAAAATCGAGTTTCAGGATCTCTGAAAACTCACTTGCCGGCTCCCCTGCTGGGCTGTCACATTAGAAAAATCCGGTCCCCTGCGCCCCGGTGGGGCTGTCAAGAAGAATCTGACCGGGATTGACGGCACCGGCAACACCGGTGACTATGGTGACCGGATATCTGTTCTCCGATTACCATAGACTAATTCTACTGGGATTGTATAAATAAAATAATCACGCAAGAACATTCCTGCGAATATCTAATATAGAGCGTTGTAATGGCGTTCTTTCTTGCCGTTTCTTTTACGATTCTTTCACTCAAACTTGTTTTTTTGTTGTGCGAAATGCTTAAATTTGCACAACGACATATTTGAACGAGTTATGGAAAGAATCTTGATGTACAACCGGTCCACCTCCAAGGGAGACACCATCAGAATCCGGCTTCGTCTCAGCGATGGAAGAGACGTGACCCTGTATCATAGCACCGGCATCCGCGCCAAAAAAGCAGACTTGAAGAAGTTTACCCCGGAAGGAGACCTTAGGCCCAAAGTCACCGTCTATAACAAGGAGCTGAAGGCCGAAATCAATAAGCACTTCCTCGCCATGGGCAAGGCCTACGCCCGCATGAAAGACCTCGGCATGGATATGACTTCCGCCGTGATGGAGCAAGAGATAGAGAAGATTCTGACACCTGTGGTCGAAGTCCGCAATGCATCCGTCGAAACCCTCTGCGAGCGCTACGTCCGCTTTGCCGAAGAGCAGCATCGCGACGGCATCATCGGCGCGGACCGCTTCAAGATGATTATCGGCCAGGCGGACAAACTCAAGCGCTTCCTCATCATCAAAGGCCTTTCCAAGATTTCCCCAGTCGAATTCGATACCGCCCTCCTTCTGGAGTACCGGCAGTTCGTGTTCGACGAATATCAGTATGTCGCCAAGTATCCCAAACTCTACCCGGCCAAAAGGCAGCGCGGTGGCCGCCGCCCTCCCGAGCGCCGCGTCTCCGTCAACACCGTAGTCAATACGATGAAGAACCTCCAGTCCCTCTTCAATGAATTGGAGAAGACGGACGAAATCATGAAGTCTCCCTTCCGCCGCCTCACCACGGAGAAGAAACGCGCCGTCATGCACACCATGTACGACATCCCCATATTCCTGCGGCAGGAAGAGTTTCAGAAAGTCATCGACACCGAAGTCCCCAAGAAACTCCAGGGAGCCAAGGATGCCTTCATTCTCAACTGCTGCTTCGGCTGCCGCCTCGGCGATTTCAGCCGCCTCTCCATGGACAAAGTGTCCGTCAGCCCGGAAGGAATACCGTATGTCCACTACATCCCCTCAAAGACCAGCGGCACCCAGGAGACCAACAAGGAAATCGTCACGCCCATCATCCGCCTCGGCTTTGACATCATCAAGCGCACCGGCTTCGACCTCGGGGTCAACCTCAGCAAATCGGGAGCGAACTTCTACAACAACAAGGTCCGCGAAATCATCAAGCTCGCCGGCATCGACCGCAAGGTGTCCATCTACGACCAGGAGAAGTACGACAACATCTACGTCCCCCTCTATGAGGAAGCCTCCTCCAAGCTGGCCCGCAAGACCCACGTGGACATGATGAGCAAGGTGCAGGTCAACCTGTACGCCGCCGGTCTCCACCGCGAAGTCAGCTCCGCCGTGAACCGCTACACCCAGATGGAGATCAAGGACCACTTCGCCCTGCTCAACGTGGCCTTCGGCCAGAAGCCCTACAAGGTCGATGCAGACTTGAACATCATTGAAGAAAACGCATAGCCATATCCCAGAAAGTCCTCTACAATATCTGGAAGGAAGGTGTCCTACAGGAAAAACGCCACCAGATTGCCGGTAAATTCATCCTCGCCGAAATCGAACGCCAGTACGTAAGCATAGACGACAACATAGGCAGCTTTGCCGCCGAAGCCGCCGACCGCCTTGGCGAGATATACCGCTACATCATCATCGGCTACAGCAACGGCGGCAACTGGACCGGCCTGCTCAACCTCTACAAGCGTCGCCTGGACTATCTCCTCACCGACTACATCAACCGCCTGGTCGAATCCCGGCAGTACCCCGTGGGCGAAATCATCGACCAGATGGACAAGTGGATAGAAACCACCGCCGAAGTCATCTCCGGCATCATTGAGGAGCACAAGGAAGATGTCCTGTCCAAGGGCGTCAAGAAAGGCACCATCAACCCCACCACCACAAAGAAGCGGATAGAAGCGCTGGAAGGTGTCCAGGATGAGCTCCTGAAAATGATGGAAGAGAAACAAGCCCGCTTCCTCCGCGACCTTCCGGAAATGGACTTCGCCGAAATCGGCCCGGAAGCTCAGTAAGAACGGACATCGGATTCAAAACCAAACCTAAAGAAAGCAGTCAAGCCGAGAAAGTCCTTTGCCGATTGTGTCGTTGACCCATCCACCCTCTGGCGGTGGGAAAGGGACGGGTATCTCGTTCCCACCCGCCTCGGACGCAAAGTCCTCTACAATGAATCTGACATCGCAACCATCGAGGAGGGCTGGATATGAAACAGCCGCGTAAACTCGGAGAAATCATGCGCGAATACCTTCTCCAATCCAATGACGACTTCGCCCGCGCATTCCGCAAACTCTATCAGGACACGGCTCCCACTTCCTCGACGAAGAAGAGCCGCCAAAACCGCAGGAGGAGCAATAATGAGCCAGACCTAGAAAACAATTGACCCCATCGCCGCCATCAACGCGGAGGCCGACAAGGCCCGCCGCAGTGCCGACAAAATCGGCATCATGTCCATCAAGAGCGCTAACCAGTGGGTCGATGACGCCCTTGCCGAGCCAGACCCCAAGCGGTACTTCTACGACCTGCTACACTGCCGGTATCTGCCGCAACAATACTGGCCAATACTGTTGGAAGGAGTGCCTTCGCCGCCTCGATGATTATGGCCGTGCCCTGGAACCGTATTACTCAGAGTCCGCACTAATCTACGACATCAGAAGTAATGTCCAGCAGCGCACGAAGTACATCACAAACCTCCCGGACTGGCGTGCCTACATGGACAATCATCAGCGCGAAATGCTCCTGACAAAAGGGCATAGATGAGGAATTTACACATTATTTGCAATTCGTTGAAAGAAAATTGCTACATTTGCAAACGGGTCTGCATCCCTTATGCAAAGGATTATAAAAAGGAGAAACGAATTATGGCAAAGCCTATCAAAGAAACTCCCGTCCTGTACGACGAGGATGCCTACCGCTTCGAAATGGCGGCTCACAATGTCGTTCCCCTTTCTGAAGAGAAACGGGAAGCTATCTTCCGCAACTACGAAGAAGTCCGTAGTTGGTGTGCCGCTGATGTGCGATGAACCTTAAACTGAGGAAATTCCGTCCCGGAGTTGATACCACAAAGCCGTTCGACTGCGCCGATGCAGACTTGAACGGTTTTTTGGTTGAGGTGTCCACCGGTACACCGAATGCCACCTTCTTTGCCGAGGAACTCCTTGCTGTCACTTATGTCTTGGAAGACACGGACACAGGCGACATTGCCGCCTATTTCAGTCTACTGAACGACAAAGTGGACCGTGATTTCGCTGACCCTACCATCTGGAATAACCTCTCCAGAAAGATCCCCAATGCCAAACGCCGTTCTTCTTATCCTGCAGTGAAGATGGGCCGTCTGGCTGTCAGCGCTTCGATGAAAGGTCAGGACATCGGAACAAAAATCATCAACTATGTCCAGACCCGCTGCATATCCAATCCTTCCACCGGCTGCCGTTTTATCACTGTCGACGCCTATCGCTCCGCTGTCGGATTCTATCAGAAATGTGATTTCAAGTTTCTTGTCAAACCGGAGCCGGAGGATGAGACTGTTTTGATGTTCTTTGACCTGAAGAGCCTGCTGCAATAGCCAAAGGGCTCACAATTGGCTCACAAACGAGCTCCGGGGAACCAGTTTCATCAATAGAATAGCAAATAAGCGGCTGTGATTCAGTCGCTTATTTAGTCCATCGTACGGCCTCGGTGAGTTGGCCACCCTGATCGTAGCCAACGTAACCCGGAGGCGCTCCAAACAACCTGGACACAGCGTATTCTGATAGCACAAAGACACAAACGTCAAGTTATTTACGCAAAAAACTTGACATATTCTTGTGGATATGACAACGCCCTCCACCAGAGACCTCCATCTCAACCTGGCCATATATTGGGTCAAACCGGTCAAATGGAATAATCCCGAAATAAGCCTATTTGGATTCTTCGACAATAATGATTACCTTTATGCATCTGTAGTCAGCAAGCGATTCTGATTATAGAGCGACAACCTTTATTGTTATCTTCAGATATGAGTTATTGCCCTCGTTGCGGAGCGCCGGTGCCGCCGGACTCCTCTTTTTGCCCAAACTGCGGGAGACCGCTTAATATGCAGTCTGGTAACGGTCGAGTTTACAACGACTACCAGACTATCAAGGAGAAAGAAGACCGCTGGCTTATCTCCCTCGTCCTCTGCGTCGTGCTCGGTGGTCTGGGCATTCACAGATTCTACACCGGCAACACCACAACCGGCATCATCATGCTCCTGACCTTCGGCGGATGCGGAATATGGACTCTCATAGACCTGATTATGATCGCATGCAACACCTACGTTGACGGCAACGGCCAGCATTTAAAATGACAAAAAATACCTTATCCCGCCTTTCATGAAGTATTGCCCTAAATGCGGAAGCGCAATTCCTGATGAAGCGTCTTTTTGTCCAAAGTGCGGAATCAACATTCCGGACGCGGCAGCACCCGCTCCTCTGCAACAGAATTACCGGCCATCAGCCGTGCCGCCGTGTCCGCCGACCTATCTGGCGCTGTCCATCATCGTGACCTTGGTCTGCTGCCTTCCTTTCGGAATCGTTGGCATCATCAACTCAAACAATGTCTCCAAGGAATATGCCTCCGGGAACTACGCCGGGGCGCAGGAGGCCAGCAAACAAGCCAAGACCTGGAGCATTGTCGGAATCTGCTGCGGTTCGTTATGGGTGATCATCTACATTATCTACATCATCTGCATCATCCTCATGTAGCCGGCTGAGCATTGGCCGGCCTCGCGGACATTTAGAAAAAGGTCCTGACTAATAGGACTGTCTTCAGAAGCGAACACTTCTTGAGTTCTGTCGTAATTCATTGGAACAGACAATCAGCAAACTACAATTTCAAGGTCGCATCATCTGGAAATATCCCATATTGCGGATGGACAAAGATCTCTACAAGAAGCCAATCTTGTACATTCTGCTTACGGTAGGGTGTGCGGGGTTGGTGTTTGTGTATTTACGTTTCAGTCCAGAGGGCAGTGTCTGGTTTCCCAAGTGCGTATTCCAGCAACTGACAGGATTGAAGTGCCCGGGCTGCGGCAGCCAAAGGGCCGTCCACAACCTGTTGAACTTGAATATTCACAAAGCATTCGCAGCCAACGCCTTCCTTGTGATGAGCCTACCATACATCATCGCCTTGTTGGTTTCCATCCCTATCAAGACACGCTGCCCGAAGTTCTATAACGCCCTCAACAGCACTCCGGCCATCATCACCGTCGGGATTCTTGTCATCGTCTGGTGGATTACCCGCAATGTCTTCGGCTGGTAATAACCAATTATTCCGCAAAAGTCTGTGCATCTGTGGGTCCAGGGGAATCCGGTCCCCTGCGCCCCGGTGGGGCGTCACGCAGTGACCGGGGGTGGGTCGCAGCCAGTGGAGTCTGACTCAGTCATTATTCGGAGCGCAGCGACCCAAGGGGTTCAGGGGAATCCGGTCCCCTGCGCCCCGGTGGGGCTGTCACGCAGTGACTGGGGGTGGGTCG